>JBBRRP010000102.1:0-22159 GCA_038246305.1 Polyangiales bacterium
GTTTCTGCGTAGCGCCGCGGCGCAGATCAGGAAGTCCGTGTTGGAGCCCTGAAGTCCCTTAGCCCGGCATCGGTTGAAGCAGTCGGCGGCCTCCTCAAAATCACCGACTTCCAGGGGCAGGTCGGGAAATGCGCGGAGTGTGTCGCGTAGCTTTTGGAAGTGTGCTGTCGTCCGAATTCCGCACAAGAGCTCTTGTCGAATTGCGCCGAGCATGAGCACTCGCCCTTCGCGTATCAGCTCAACCAACTCTCGCTCAGCTGGAGTTTCTTTTGGTGTGTTGCGACGTAGCGCCAAAGACCACACGGAGGTGTCGACGATGACGTTCATTGGCGACGACGTTGGGCCTTGTAGTCATATTTGGGGTCCACATCCACCTTGCCGAAGAGACTCAGAATCTTTTGTTGCTTGCGCCTTTGAATGTACTCGTTGAGCGCCTCGGTGACAGTCGCCTTCTTCGTCTTCAATCCACCGACTCGCCGTGCCTCCTCAAGCAGTGCATCATCAATTGCGAGGTTCGTTGCCATGTGTGGAATGTTACACATGGACATGTGTGGTGCAAGGCGCCCACAAAAGGCTTGTTTTGCGGCGATAACGAAGGGCGTTTTGGCTCCGCGTTTCTCTCCCTTTGAGCCCATTGCCAGAATGTCTCAGCCCGCACGCTTGGTTGCCACTTCGTTCACCTGACACCAATCAAGCCGGCAAATTGGAACGACAAATTGCTGGCCCGATCATTGCTCAGCGTTGGAGAAAGGCCCCATTTACCAAACGGACCCATCAAGACCCTATGCGACTCGCAAGCCTCTCCCAACTAACATTACTTCTCCTGATAGTCGAAACCGCGGGCTGCGCGTCGGCATCGCCGGCGGCAGGGCCAGCAACTCCGCAACCGGCTCCGAGCAAACCTGGGATTGGGGGACGTTGCCCGTTAGGACCAGGCCCTGCGTCTAATGGTCGGATTGCATCGCCACGCATTTTCGTCGAAATCGCGGCGGTAACGGGCGATCTTGAGGCCGCACTGAACGGCAGTCAGGCGGGGACCTTCTCGGAAGCCTTGAAGGATCCGCGCCTCACAATCCCCAGCGTTAATCGCCTGCTGGCTGCGAACGATGTGCCAACGACGATCTCGATTGCTCTGGCGCAGAAATCAGCCGGGCCCCAAGATGGCGCTTCCGATCGTCGGAATTTGACGGTAACGGCCCATGTGGATCCAACAAACGTCGTCAGACTCGAAATCGCCCTCATTCGGGAGCAACTTGCTGGCACCCCGGTCTCGGAGGACCAGCGCATGACCACGACCATGCCAGTCGAGAACCAGCAACCAATAGTTCTCGGAGATTTCGCTACGCAGAGTTCGGTTGGCGTGTC
Organism: Polyangiales bacterium; assembly: GCA_038246305.1. Taxonomy (GTDB): domain Bacteria; phylum Myxococcota_A; class Polyangia; order Polyangiales; family Polyangiaceae; genus JBBRRP01. The sequence goes on from JBBRRP010000102.1 coordinate 1,366, forward strand.
CAGGCTCATTCTCATCCCCTACTTCATCTGGAGTGACGCTGGCCTAGATCGCTTGCTCGAATGCAAGGGCGACGAAGCACGCCCCATACTCAAAACACCCAAGGCTAGTGCTGCACATGTTAAAGCGAAGGGGAGCGACGGGGACCAGTCGAGCTCTGGTTCCCGTTAAGTGGCGGTCGGGCGGTGTCTTCCTGGCAACAGGCCCTCATTCACCCTTGACAACGGGTGGGGATAGAAGCGCAGCGTTGCGGCGGCTACTATCCCTTGATGAATGAGCCCCTGGTTCGGTTTGGTGTGGCAATGGAGCCTGCTCTGTTAATGGAATTCGATCGTGTTGTGGAAGCACGGGGTGGAACCCGTTCGGAAGCCTTGCGGGACATGGCGCGTGCTGCGGTGGCTCGGTCAAAAATTGAACGGGGCGTGGAGGCGATGGGAGTGATGACGCTCGTTTACGATCATCACGTCCGCGATCTCACGGAGAAGCTTACGGAGCTTCAGCATGATCTCGGCGACAAAGTGCGCTCTAGCCTGCATATTCACCTCGACCACGACCGCTGCCTGGAGGTGGTCGTCATGCGCGGGCGGTCGGATCAACTCCAACGGATCGCAGATCGCATCCACGCACTTCGGGGTGTCCAGCATGGAGGGATTGAGTTGATCGCGGAAGCTCACACCGACAACGCAAAAAAGCATTCTCACGCCCGGCCGGTTGCCAAGAAGACCAAGCCGCGTTCGAAGGTGCAGCCTCGTTAGCTTGATTCGAGTGACATGTTCGCGGCTTCACCGACCAGTGGTCCCCGCGGCCGCCGCACCGAGATCGCTCCTGGGTACGGTTTTGCAAGTCGCGGCGTCGTACACCACATTATCGAATTCAGCAGGAAAAATGCGTTGTGTGATCAAGTCCGCGTCTGTCTGAGACAGGGGCTCACCTGCCGCGCAATTGCCCAGAGTTGTCGCGTCTGAGATCTCGATTTGCAGGGTATTGCCGCGCGCTGCGGTCAGTTCGGTTCTCGTCCGAACCGGAATCAGAATCGACGGGGGCGCTCCACTCTCGGGATCCCAGCCGGGCGCGAGCAACGCGTACGCGAAACCCGTACCCTTCACGACGCGCACGGGGTCTGATTCGGCGCTGGGCGGTACCGGTTCCGTCAATTGCGCGACCGACCACCAACCTTTGTAAAGGATCACGTTACGGGCCGGGCCGCCGTCATTTGCGGGGTAGGCGTTAACGAATACTGCTTGGGTGGGATCCGACGTGTCGCAAGCAGCAAGCAGCAAGCAGCCAAGCGAGCAGAGCAATCCTGGTAAGGCTTGTTTCATAGGTATCATCAATCCAAAAAGAGCGTCGCCATCGCGCGTAAGGTAATCGGATAGGCGGGGGTATAGTCCACTCCTTCGCAGCCCCAGAAGCGGCCGTCGGAGACGCCGCTCGTCGGGTTCGTCGCAAGCCGGCCATTGCTGCCGCAGCTGCTTCCCGTGGGGATGGGTTGACCAACGGCGGGCTCAGTGCGGAGGCGGCTTACCGTGTCGAACTGCGCGGCTCGAAATCCTCCGTTCAGCAAGTTCTCGACGTCGAATGCTACGTCGAACCAGCGATGACGATAACCAACGTGGGCGTCTACCTGCGTGAAGCCGGGTGCACGAATGGCTCCATCGTCGGAGGCTGGGCGGTCACCAATCCCATAGAATCGAAAACCTGCCCTGCCCACACCGGGGCCCAGATCGTGACGCGCCGAGAGCCCTCCGGACCAGGTCTGCTTGGGTGCTAGTGCTAGCCCACCTCCATTTTCATGGTCCGCTGTGAACTGGGAGTGAGTGAAGGTCATCGCACCGTCGGCGGCCAGCCAAGGCGTGAATTCATAGCGTGACTCGAACTCGAGGCCGTAGCGGCGCGTTGAAGGACCCACGTTGGTCGTGCCGTCATCACCTCCCCACGTCGTTTCGTTGTCCAGATCCAGAAGCCAGCCTGTCGCAGCAAAGTCAAAGCGATCCCACAACCTGCTGCGGGCTCCAAGTTCTTCGCCGACCGCGCGCGTGAGGGGCGTGACAGAAGGCGACGCGAACACGCCGCGAACGTCATTGGAATGAAACCCGTGGCCCCAGTTGAGAAACAGGTCAATCTGCGCTCCCTTTTGGTCGATCGGGCTGACAATCGCCGTCGCCTTGGGGCTGAATTGGTGCGCGGCATCAACGCCGCTTTTCGGATTCGTCGGATCGGTGCTGGCCAGCCGATTGTCCACTGCAAACGAGAGCAGGTCGGCGCGACCGCCTAGATTGACACGGAGCCAGCGGAGGGGTGTCACTTCTTCGTTCACATAGGTGCCGAGCAGCGTTTCGTTGACGTTGTTTCCCCGCAACTGGTCAAGCTGGGTTCGTTGGGCGGCGTGCCACAGCTCTTGATGGATGTCGTCGCTACGCAGAGTGCTGCCAATCGTTGTATCGAAGCGTAGGCCTTCGAACGTGTGGACGACGCGATAGCTCACCGTCCCGCCGTAGAACGCACGCCGATCGAGTTGCTCTATTTCGTCCCCATTGTTGGGGTCGTTGAGATACAAGGTGAAGTTCGAAAACAGGTTGAAGCGATAGGTTCCAGCATAGGCCAAGGCGTTGACTTCGCTGTCTTCGTTTGGGCGCAGCTTGTAACTCACGAAGACCTGATGTCGCGCGGAGTTGCCGCCCTCGCTGGGATCGATCGAACCGAAGCGGCCGATTCCTTGGTCGACCCCTTGGTCGACGGCGCGCGATGGGATTTGCCCCGAGCCATGCCAGTTACCGGAGTAGCTCGCTTCACCCAGCGTCAGGCTCGAGACCGGCGAGAGCGGAAGCGTCAGCTTGTTGAAGAGCTTGTAACGATCCCATCCCTCGGGATTGTCGAACGGTCCGTCCTGCCGCCCTACCTCGGCTGCGAACATCGCTTGCGCCTTATCCCACTTTGGACTTGCAATCAAAAGCCCACGGTAAGAAGGCGAGCCGTTGGCGGGAGAACCGCCGCCTCCAAACCCGAATGAGCTGTGCTCGAAGCCCTTCCGGGTCACTAAGTTAACAGCCCCGGCCGTCGCAAAATCGCCCTGATTGGCGAAGTACGGCCCCTTCGAAATTTCAACCCGTTCGACCGTCTCCGGGATGATGAAGTTGGTATCGGCAAAACCCTGACCGTGGGCATGCGACACCATGTTGATGGGAATGCCGTCGATGGAGAGTGCCACATCCGTCCCATGGTCAGCATCAAAGCCACGCAAAAAGTACTGATTCGCCTTCCCACCGCCCGAGTGCTGCACCATCACCAGCCCCGGAGTGACTCGCAGTATGTCTTGGACCGAGCCGATGGGGCGCAAAGCAAAATCGCGATCGCGCACTGCGGAAGAGGACGCCGCGCTGATTGGCTTTCGCCCCAGCACTAATGTCGTCTGTGCGTTTTGCTGCACGATGGGAGGGTGTGCCTCGGAAGCTTGCGGTGGCGGAGCGGCCGGTGGGTGCGGCGCCTCAACAGCGGGCGGCGGCGGCGGCGTGAACGGCAAAGCCAGCTGGATAGTTGCCCGAATCGCCTCGCCATCTTGCTGGGCCGGCTCGAAGGTCCAACCTTTCACTGCTCTCAGAGCGGCCTCGTCGAAACCGTGACCCGCCGACTGGACGACTCTCGCGTCGAGGACGAGACCGCTTTCGTCGATCGTGAGTTCGAGTCCGACCGTCCCGCCCAGGTTGTCGCGAAGCGCGTCCGGCGGATAGATGGGCTCCGCGTGCTGCTTCAAAATTGGCGCAATCGCCCCCACTTGAGCGGCATCGGCCGGCGCAGGAGTCGCGCCACCTCCAGCAGGATCTTGCGCAGATGACGCCCTTCCGAATAGCACGACGGACAGGACAATAGCGGGACCGAGGAACGGGAAATTGTGCATTATTAGGCTTTTTTGCGAGGCGGGATTGCCCGGCGCCGTGCCGCGGCGCGAGCGACGTAGCACAACATTTAAGAATCGTGCTACTAATTCCGCGTTGTTCTGCGCCCCCTATTTCCCATTGTGACGCGACTATTTTGTTCACGGTTTCGATGCATAGTCGTATCAAGCAGGTCGCGCTCGCTTCAGGCCTAAAGTCCGGCAGCGTTGCCGTTCTCTTGTCGCTGGCTACGCATGCCAGCTTGGGCGCCGTCGCGATCGCTCACTTGCGGCCGGCGTACCGTGTGGACGCGCACGCGACGCGCGAACTAGCCGTCGATGTTCCAGCGGACGACGTTTCGGCGGACGACATTCCGATACCTGTGCAGGTCGACCAGGTGCACAAGCTGCCCACTGATGCGCCTTCTGCAGCACAGCATCGGCCGAGCGCGCGGTCGTCTGCAGCCCCGCCCCAGCCAGAAAAATCCAGCGCATCGGAACGTCTGCCATCGAGGCCAGCCGCCTTCGCCACCGACCGAGATGAGTCGGCATCGCCTCACTTTGCGATGCTCGCGGCCGCGGTAACAGTGAACTCCACACCCTCCACAAACTCCACAGCTTCCAGGCATCCAAAAGAGCAAACGGGCGCGCTGAACAGGCCCTTCGAGGAGAACGTCGTCGACGCTCCCGCAAAGCTGTTGACCGGTACCCCGCCGAACTACACTACTGCAGCCGAATCAGCTGGCATTGAAGCAGAGGTTCCGCTTCAGGTCGTGATTGACGCGGCGGGTTCGGTTCAAAGTGCGCGTGCACTCGCGCGGATTGGCTACGGGCTCGATGAAGCGGCCATCACCGCAGTCCGCGGCTATCGATTTGCACCAGCACGCCGGGCCAACACACCTGTTGCGGTGCGCATGCGTTGGGTAGTGCGCTTTCAGCTTCGCTGAGGTGTTGTGAGGATGTGGAGATCATACCCCCGTACCCACGTCGCAAAGGTCGCGAAGGAACGAATCCTTGTTCGCCCGCTCCGCAGCACCAGACGCCGCCCACTTCGTGATGAAACTCTCGAAACCTAGACCCATGGAGAATCGCCAACGTATCGGTGCTTCCCCTCATGATCAAGCAGTTCAGCCTGATTCGGCTAGAAACCTTCGGCGGTGCGGACAAACGATCGCCTCCGTGATAGATGTGAATGCTGTGACGGTTCGTGAAATACTCCAGGCTATCCGTGCCCTGCCGCGTCCTCTTCGCCTTCGGTTGGCGGAGCAGCTCATTGGCGAGCTTGGTGACGTTCGGGCGAACGAAACGGAACAGTTCGGTCCTCACATGGAACCACGAGGACGCTGGCTTGTTTACAACGGCCCTCTTTCCGATGCCGCGTTAGACCATCGTGCAGATCGCGAAGAGCGCTTAGCTGAACGTCGGTAGGCTGGGCGCGAATGGGCTACGTTCTCTTTGCAGCACTTTTTCTTTTAGGTTTCGCTGCGCTCATTTTCATTCCACTACGCTCGGCTCGAAGTCGCCACGGGAAACGCCCGTATCGCGCCGACATGACAGATGGAGGAGCGCCCTACATCGACGTTGGGGGCTCCGACACTACTCAGCCCGGCTGGGATCATGCTGCCCACGGCGTCGGAAGCACGCACGGGAGCCAGAGCCATGCGGGAGGCTGGGACAGTGGCGGCGGACACAGCGGTGGAGGTGGAGACGGCGGTGGTGGTGGTGGTGACGGCGGCGGTGGCGGCCATTGATAGAACAGCAGTGACGCCGAACGCGCAAAGTCGAGCCCCATCCCGTGATAGGGTCGGATCCAATGCTCAAGCATTCAATTCCCGCCGCCAGCCAGGTGAGCCCGCTGATGATCCTGTGCGGAGTCATTGCGTGTAGTTCCCAGCTACCGAGCAGTAAGCCGCTTGGTGGCATCCCTTACGATGAGGCGCTGGCGCCAGTTGAGCCCGCAACAAAAAAGAAGGCGGAATCGGCAGCGCTGGCTCCGCCAGTCGTCGCGCCGAAACAGCAGAAGCTAGCGGAAGAAGCGGCGGAAACAGTGAGCGTCACGTCCACAAAGGCGCCGGAGACTCCCCCTGTAACAGTGGGCGTACCCGCCTATGTATTCAAGCCGCTGCTGCCCGGTTGGGTGATGACCGAACAGTCACAGATTCTGAACACGGTGAAGATGACGCTCCCGGGCTCGGGCGGGCACAAGATGGAAATATCCATCGCTCAAAGCATCACGAGTTCCCTGGAAGTGAAGGCCAGCAAAGAGGGGCTTCCCACGGAGTTCGAGCTTTCGCATTCGAACTGCAAGGCGGAGGCCACGAGCATGGGTATATCCAAAACTAAGCCCGTTGAGACAGACGGGAAGCATTACTCCGTCTTGGTTAAGAACGGGGTGCCGGAGGTCAGGGCGAGCAACGGCTCGAAGCCTCCTGAAGTCGAAGAGCGAGCGATCGCGGGAGAGGCCGCTGGGTTCATCGCGCTGGCGGGTGCGGCAGCCCATTTGAACGGAACTCCGATCAAAAATGGGCAGCGAGTGAACGTCGACGGTGAGATGCTGAAGAAGCTACTTCATGTCCATCAGGCGCTGAAGATGAAACATTCCGAGGCGATCATCGAGGAGCTGGCGCCCCACGCCGATGTGGCTGCGGTGCGAGCGAAGGTGAAGCTTGGCTTCGAGATGGGGGGCGCAGCTGGCGCCATGCTGGTTGAGCTCGAGGGCGACGTGTGGCTTGATGTGACGCGTTTAAGACTGCTGGATGTTTCACTCAAAGGGTCGGGCAAGCCCATCCCCAAGAGCACTGCGTCGGCAGAGGCGATGGACGTTGATGCCAGTTTAGAAGTCTCCGGGCACTACACGTACCGTGAGCGTTAAGGCTGCACGCTGGTTCAAAAAGCCTAGCCAAGCGCGAGAAGTTTCTATACAAGCCGCGCCCAAAAGTGAAGCCCCCGTTGATGAACACTGAGGTCGAGAAACAAACGCGAAAAGTGAAGTAGCTCTTGCGGCGCCTCAAGCTTGGTTGAAAGCACCGGAGCACCCGCTTGACGGAGAGAATTGTTGTGTTACAAGAATTACGGTGAAGATTGAATGGGACTCGAAGAAAGCAGCCGCCAACAAGCGCAAACATGGCGTCACCTTTCAAGAGGCCGCCACCTGTTTCGACGATCCGAACGGCTGCTATTTTCGCAACGAAGCCCCTGCCTACGAGGATCGAATAATCCTCATCGCGTTATCCTCGAAGGCTCGGGTTCTTTTCGTGGTCCACACGGAGGTGAGGCGCGACGCCATTCGTGTTGTGAGCGCCCGTAAAGCTAGCCCTCAACAAAGGAACGCCTACCATGCATTGGAGTGAAGAACGCATAGATCTCAAAGTTTGGAAGCGCGTTCCAGGAAATCCCTTCGCTGATTACGATCCGGCGGACCGCATTGCCCTCTGGTCACTATGGGAAATGCCCTCCTGCTCGGTGGGTAAGCTTGTGCGTCGCGGGCGTCCTCCGAGTGAGCCTACGCTCGTGCGGAGCATTCGTTTGCCGGTGTCAACCTGGAAGCGCCTGGAGGCAGACGCCAAAGCAGCAAAGACCACCGTCAACGCTCTCCTCAAGAAACGCGTCGGGTGAATCAGCTGGACTCAACACCCTCAGCATGATGGACCTGCAGGGAAGCCGTGAGCCTTAACGCTGCACACTGGTTCAAAAAACCTAGCCAAGCGCGAGAAGTTTCTGTACAAGCCGCGCCCATAAGTGCATAGGAAGCCCCCGTCGATGAACACTGAGGTCGAGAAACAAAAGCGAAACGTGAAGTCCAAGCTTCAGCAATTGATTGAAGTGAGGGAGAGCCTGATTCATGGTCGTGGCGTTTTTGCCAAGACAACCATTCGAAAGGGCGCCCGGATTGGAACTTACGATGGAGAGGTCACCCTGCGTGACGGAACGCACGTGCTGTGGGTGCCGATGGAGAACGGGAAATACCTTGGCGTCCACGGTAGGAATGAACTCCGCTTCATGAATCATTCATCGCAACCTACGGCGAATGTCGATGGCATTGAAGTGTTCGCGGCCAAGACGATTCGTCCGGGCACCGAGGTGACATTCCATTACGGCGATGAGTGGGAAGACGTGGATTGAGCTGTCACGCTCGCTGGGTGTGGCCATTGTTGGCTGGCCTCTCCTGTACGGGGAGAGCTGCACCCACTGGCGTCCTTGCGCCTCACGTCTCGAAACCAGAGCTAACACTCACGGTTGAGCCCAGCCCCGCCAGGGTTCGCGGTCTCTTGTGGCGAGTTAAGGGGCCGGCCGGTGTGTCGTATGTGCTCGGGTCGATGCCGGTTGTCGGCAGAGACTGGTATCCCCTCGATCCGCAGATCGAACGCGCCTTCCAGGCCGCCACGCGCTTGGTGGTGGAGGTCAACGTGGTCGAGCAAGAGCGCGAGGCTGCGGCCGAGGCTCTTGTGGCTGCAGCAAGGTATACCGAACCCGACTCACTCAAGAAGCATCTCGGGGCGCGGACTTGGGAGCGTCTTGCAGAGGCGTTGGGTTCGGTGGCTGCGCGCGATGCGCTCCAGGGATTTCGTCCCTGGTTCATCGCGTTGAATATGAATCTCGGTCAGCTCGATCAATTGGGGGCTCTGCCGGAGCAGAGCCTCGATGGGCACTTTCTCGTGCAAGCAAACCCCAAAAAAATCAGCGCCCTGAGCCGTGTTCAAGACCAAGTCGCGCTCTTCCAGTCGCTTGACGCAGCGCTGGCTGAGCGCTGTTTAGAGAGTACACTCGCTGAGCTCCCCAAGCTCGGCTCAGAACTAGAAATAGCCACTCAGCGTTGGCGCGCGGGCGACGCTGCTAGAGTCTCGGATGCGCTATCGGGCTCGTTACGTAAGAATTATCCAGAAGTGTTCGCCCGCCTGTGGCAAACGCGGTGCCAGAATGTCGCGCGGTCCCTAGTGCGCCTGATGAAAGAAGGCGGCGGGATGTTTGTCATTCTCGATACGTCGCTGCTCGTTGGAGAGAATTCAGTGCTCCATGAGTTGACTGTTCAAGGCTTGAGCGTTCATCAGCTCTAGCATGATTGGGGCGCGGGCGACGCGGGTGTCCATTCGCGTGATAAATATGTCCATATGCGGGCGTTCTTTGGTTGCCAATTAGCAACCGTTGCCATGCCCGTATCCTCGCGTGCTGCTAGCATGCACGCTTCGTCGGCCAACCCAGGCCACCAGCGTAAGTGAATGGAAGTTAATCTATGAATGATGCGATGCCCCCATTGTTAAGCCATTCGGACCGCATCTTGGTCGTGGGTTTCGCCCCATTCCAGGGTAGATCGCAAAACGGCTCGCAAACGCTGGCACGGGCTCTCCAGAAAAATGCGCCGCGCGGCGCAGTGTTGGAGGCCTTGGTATTACCGGTTGCTTGGGGCAGCGTGGAACAGCTCTTGATGCCCAAGTTGAAGGCCTTTGCTCCCAGCTTGGTGTTGGGTCTGGGTGAGGGCAAGCCTGGCCAAATCACCTTGGAGCGCGCCGCGCGCAACGCCCGTGCCGGTGTGGATGAGCGTGGCGCTCGAGCAGAGAATGAATGGGTCGAGATGGACGGCCCCGAAGTTATCAATGCGCGCCTCAGCTATCGATTTCAGCGCCCCAAGGATCTGGCGTTTCCTCTCGTACTCAGTGAGGATGCCGGGGAGTTCCTGTGCAACTCTGCTCTCTATCGCTGCCTAGAGTCCTCCATCCCGAGTGTTGGTTTTGTCCATGTCCCGCCGCAGGAGCTAGCGGACGACACGGCCTATCTGGGCAGGTTCTTGCCCTTGGTGCTGTCGCTGATCGAGCACAATCGAGCATCCCATCGAGGGAAGGTGGCTGAGCCCGGTTCGTGTCATTCGGGGGCCACCGGCGCCTGAGTTTTTCGAGCACAGCCGCCGGTCTTCTAGTAGCCTCTGGCGCTTGAGATGGCGAACAAAGGAAGGCTCCAGCGGTTGTCCCTTTGGTGCTGCTGGGTTTTGGGGGCTTTCGGATCGGCTTGCAGCGACGCGGGGGTAGTGCTCTCAGCTCTGCCAGCTGAGCCGCCGGCCATGGTGGCGGCTGTGCGGTTGGTTGCGGCAGGCGACGAACACGCGTGTGCGATTCGAGATGGCGACCTATTTTGTTGGGGCCTGAATGCCAAAGGGCAGACGGGGGGCGGTGCCGCTGCCCAGCTCACACCGAATCGGCTGGGGGTGGGCAGCCGTTGGCAAGAGGTGGTGGCTGGAAGTGATAGCAGCTGCGCGCTCCGCGGCGACGGACAAGTGTGGTGTTGGGGTGATAATGCGGCGGGGCAACTCGGAACCTCGGACCTCATCGGGAGCCCCTCGCCGCGACAAGTGCTGCTGGCGCGAGGAGCTAAGTCCCTGAGTTTGAAGTTCAAGCACGCCTGTGCTGTGCTGGATGATGGTAGCCTGTGGTGCTGGGGGGATAACTTTGAGGGGCAGCTGGGTCAAGGTGGTTTTCCTCCAGGTCAAGCAGAGCCTTCGCCCAAGCAGGTTTCGATATCAGGGAGGAGCTGGCTATCTGTAGCGACGGGTCAGGGCCACACCTGCGCTATCGCGAGCGACAGAAGCTTGTGGTGCTGGGGGAGAAATACTGACAGCGAGCTGGGGGTTGGGCCGATTTCGGGACAACTGAGGACTCCTGCTCAAGTGGGGTCGGCGACCGATTGGCGGGAAGTGGCGACGGGGCAAAACTCCAGCTGCGGCATCCGTGGCAACGGTGAGCTGTGGTGCTGGGGGCAAAGCATCGAAGGCAGCTTGGGGAACGGTGTGAGCGATGAAACGGTAGAGTTCCCAAAGCAGATCGGTGCTGCGGCGGATTTCGTGCACATTTTTGTCAATACATTTCATTCTTGTGCCTTGAAACCAGCCTCAGCAGGTAACCTGTGGTGTTGGGGTAGACGGCAGGAGGGGCAGCTGGGCGAGGCACTCTCGACGCCTCGACTTGTTCCCGAATTGTTCGACAGCAACCTCACCTGGCAGTCGGTTGCGATTGGGCGCTTCTTTACATGCGCTTGGAAAGCGGATGGGCTGTTTTGTACCGGCGACAACAGAAGCGGCCAGCTGGGCCTAGGCGACACGAGCCGCCGCGAGGCCGCCACGCTGCTATCTTTCCCCGCGCCCTGACAGCGTTCGGGAACACCCAGGCAACGGGTTTAAGTTGCCGGCTGTCCGGATTTGAGAGCAATTCGGAAGGAATCCTTATCCACCGCTTTGGCGAGCGCTTCGTCCGGCTCAACCAGGCCTTTTTTCACCAAATCAAGGAGTGCGTCGTTCATGAGGCGCATGCCAGAAGTGCGTGCGGTCTGCATGATGGAAGGGATTTGAAAGGTTTTCCCTTCGCGAATCAGATTGGACACGGCTTTCGTCACCAACAGGATTTCAAGCGCGGCCGCCCTGCCGCCGCCGATCTTCTTGCACAAAGTCTGGCTGACCACGCCTTTAAGTGATTCGCTCAGCATCACACGGATCTGCTCTTGCTGGTCGGTCGGGTATTGGTCAATAATGCGGTCAATCGTCGAATAGGCGGTGGTGGTGTGGAGGGTACCAAACACCAGATGTCCCGTTTCCGCGGTTTCGATGGCAATCGAAATCGTTTCGAGATCCCGCATTTCTCCAACCAAAACAATGTCTGGATCTTCACGCAGGGCTGCACGCAGTGCGCGTTTGAAGGACTGCGTGTGAACGTTCACTTCGCGCTGATTCACCAGGCATTTCTTATTTTCGTGCACAAACTCAATCGGATCTTCGATGGTGATAATATGGCCGGAGCGCGTACGATTGATGAGATCCACCATGGCACAGAGTGTTGTTGATTTTCCGCTGCCTGTCGGCCCCGTCACCAGCACTAAGCCCTTGTTCAAGCTGCACATGTCGGTGATGGCCTGCGAAAGCCCGAGCTGCTCTGTTGTGAGAATTTGGCTCGGAATGATGCGGAAAACGCCACCGATGCCCTTTCGGTCCAGGAACAGATTCGCGCGAAATCTCGCCGCATTGCCGAGCGCGTAGGCGAAATCGGTATCATTGTCTTCGTCGAATTGCTTGCGGTTGCGTTCCGGGATGATCGGCCACACTAGCGCACGCATTTGTTCCGCGCTGATCCGCCCATAGCGATCAAGGCGCATGAGTTCGCCATCTTTCCGGATCATGGGGATCTCGTCGGAGCTCAGGTGCAGATCGGAACCGCCGAGCTCAATCAAGAGTCGAAAGAGCGTGTCCATGTCGAGCGGGCTCTTGGTGCTGGGTTCGGGCTGGCGCACGGCCTGCTCAGCTGGTGCGAGCGTGGCGAACGGCGCAGCGTCGAACTCCATCAGGTCTCGCGGTTGAGCTGGTGCTCTTGGGGCCTCCAAACGCGAGCCAAACCCTAAGACTGCTGGCATAGAGGGTTTGCGCGGTGGCCCACTTTCGTTTGCCCTGACTGCCGGCGCCGAGGGCAACGTTGCCGAGCCGCCGTTGCCGTTCCAAGCGCCAGAGCGCTCAGGTGCGGTGGGTTTGGAAAGCATGTCTTGCCCGTCCAATTCGAGCATGCTGGGCATCTCGCGCCGTCCGTCGCTCGGGCGCAGAGTGCATTCGACACGCCCTTTCCATTCACGAACGCTCACTTGAACCGATGCCAAGCCGGGAGCTGTATAGATAAAATCCGAAGCGCCGGAACGCTCAAGCTCGGCCCGCGTTTCGTCGGTCGCGATTTCCGAGACGAGAAACTGTACTTGCCCCGCGGTGGGACGTTTAGGGCCTAACTGTGTGGCCTGGCCCGCCACAATCATGATGGGATCCGCGCCACCGATCATCTTGATTTCACTACCTTTTCTGGAAAACATTGCGGCGAGAAATTTGTCAAATTGTGCCATCAGGACCTTGTTGTGTTGGGGGCTTCGCTGGAGGCGGGCGGCACCGTAATCGACGGGTTGTGGTCCCGAACGGTTTGGATGGCGTCGCGGTGAAGGTGGAGGATGTGGGTGTCAACGAGCAGCGGGACGAACGTGCTTTGGGCGTTGAGCCAGTCCAGCGTGCGTGACCGGCCTTGTGGGAGCGCCAAGTAAATCGTTCCCGAAAGTGGCGGCTGTGCCGCAATCTCGATAGTGACGTTCACTTCGCTCGCAGCGGAACGCGCCGAACGGGAGCGGTCATCGGTTGGCTTGAGCGCCTTAACATAGGCGATGGCCGATTTGCTGATGAGAATCGCGTCGCGCAGCGCTCCGGTTTCATTCAGCAACGGGAAAAACGCGTGCGACTCATTCAATCGATCATCGAGAGTCTCGGCGCCGAGGTGTTTGCCAACCGCCGGACGCAGAAACACGCACCCAAGCAGCGTGCGCTTGTCGCGAAGCACCACTTCGACTTGGACACTATGGATCTCTAGTTGAAAATCGCTGTCTGTCATTGCTTTGGCTCGAAATGAGAAAACGCCCAATCAGGTAGGCGGCAGCTGACCCCAGCAGATTAAGGCCTCGCGCACTTCAGGCAGAAAAATCCAACGAATCCCTGCAACGCGCAAGCCGCCTCTTGCCTACAGGGAGGGCGGAGTTCGCACAGTGTCATCAACGGTCGAACTGCGATCGACGCGGATTAGGACGCAGCTCACGCGCAATGGTGCCGTTAGATGGGAGGGGTATCTGAGCAATGGCATCGAGCGACTTAAAGATCACCCAGGGAGCAGGCCCAGCGGCGGCGCGCATTGTGATGGTAGAAGGGCCACACATTGGGGAACGCTTTAACTTGTCGTTGAGCACGGTGATAGGACGCTCCATGCAGGCGGATGTCTGCGTCGAAGATGTGGGAGTTTCACGGAAACACGCCCAGATTCAAAAGTCCGAAGAAGGCAGCTATGTGCTTTCCGATCTTGGGAGCAAGAACGGCGTCTTCGTCAACGATAGCAAAGTCGACCAACACAGCCTGCGGCCTGGAGATCGCATTCAGCTTGGGCCACGCGCGACCTTTGTCTTCGGCTACATGGATCCGGTTGAAGAGCAGTTGCGGCAAAAACAACGTCTGGAAACTCTTGGGCGAGCGGTCGCTGGTATCGCGCATGATCTGAACAATGTGGTCGGTGCTCTGTCAGCCAACGCCGATTTTTTGGCAAGGTTGGACCCCAACGCCAACTTCAAAACATCCGACGTTGCCGAGGCTCTCGAAGACATGAAGCTGGCCGCTTTGCAGGCGCGCAACCTAACTCGCAGCGTCGTGAACTTCGCGCGCGGCCGACCCACGAGCTTCGGTTTGGTGGACATGTCTGAGCTGTGTTCTGAGACCCTTCGATTGGCTCGGCACGCCTTAGGGCGCAGCGTTGAGGTCGAACTTGATCTGACCGCCAAGCTGGTGGTGCGAGGCTCTCAATCGGAGCTTCAGCAGACCCTCATGAATCTACTGGTCAATGCCCGAGATGCAATGCCAAACGGCGGAAAATTGCGCGTGTCTGTCAAGTCGTGCAAGGGGGTGGATTGCGAGAAGATGCTCGACCTGGTGGCTACAGAAATGTACGTGGTCGTTGAGGTCGCAGACGGTGGGGCAGGGATTGACAAGGAGATCTTACCCCACATCTTTGAACCCTTCTTCACCACGAAGGGGCATGGCAGTGGTTCGGGCATTGGCCTGGCCACCGTTAAGGAAGTCGTGGGCCTGCACAAGGGACGCGTTTCAGTCCAGAGCAAGGTCGGAGAGGGCACAACCTTCCGTATCTATTTGCCCCGCCTTGAGTTTGAAGTGACAGCCAAGCCGAGCACTGGAAAGATGCAAGCCATCAAGCTTGCAGCAGGAGGCACCAATCGCAACAGCCTCATTCTGATTGTCGATGATGATCCGCTGGTGCGCCGCAGTGTCGCACGCCTCCTTTTGCGAGAGAGCTACCAGGTTGCGGAGGCCGAAAACGCACAGAAGGCCTTGGAGCGTTACCAGCAATTTCCCCAGCCGAACCTCGTGTTGATGGACCTCGATATGCCTGGAATGGGCGGTGAACAGGCGTACCGCGAGCTCCAAAAAATAGATCCTGGAGTCCTGGTGGTCCTGTGTACTGGGCGCGCGGATCTAGATCCATCGGCTCGCGGATTGGTGAGCGGTGCCGCAGCTACGCTGCAAAAGCCCTTCAGCGGGGACACACTGCGCGCCACGCTCTCAACTCTCTTGCTTCAGGCGGCGGCGCTTGAGGACGAGGTCACGGTGATGCACCAAGATCTCAGCAAGTTTCGGCCAACGCCTTAGGCAGGCGGGACCCGCTACTTGGCGGGAAGTTCCTTGACCTTGGTGAACGCGATTTTATCGACGCCGTTTCTCTTCAGGGTATCCAGCACCCGGATCACGAGGCCGTGCTTGGCCTTGGCCTCACCGTTGATGATGGCCTTAACATCGGGATCCTTGCGCTTGGCGTCGCGCGCCCGCGGGACCAATGCCTGAACATCGGGGAGCTCCTCGCCGTTTAGAACGATCTTCTGCTGGTCAGTGATCTTGATGCTCAGAACTTCCATGACCGCGCCCGCTTGTGTTGTCGGCGACTTTGGTAACTCCATCGTGAGCCCCTGCGAGACCACGATCTTGGCGGTCACCATCATGATGATGAGCAACACCAGCGTTACGTCCACCAAGGGCGTTACGTTGATGCCGGAAATCGTCTCGTCACTCTGGGAGCTTGCGCTGCGCGCCATGGGGTGTCCTCGGTTCTTCAGCTGAGCGGTACCTCGGGCCAGGATGGTCTGGCACCGGGGAGGGCGGACTCTAGGGGAAAAGTTTCCGGCGGGCGAGAGCTTCGTTCACGACCTCGACCAAATCTTGTTGGCTTTTCTCGGGGACCGTGAGCTGCGCTCGGGGGATACCGGGAGCAAGCTGGGTTAGTGCCAGGCGGCGCGGGGGGACAGAAAATTGCAGAGAGAGGTCGCGGTTCCGACATTGGCCGCTCGGATCTCCACTTGGATCGTTCCAGTACGTGTTCATTAGCGAACCCGCACAGGTCTCAGAAATGATGCCATGCGCGACGTTCTTGAAGTTCAACAGCTGGCTATGCGTGAGAGTCGTTGCTGCGAGGCTGGCCCACTCGGGAGGCGTGACGGGATCGTGGAACCCACTCAAGACCAACGTGGGGACATCGCTCGCTGCGGCCAGGTGCTCCTCGGGAAGAGCAGGCGCGACATTCCAAGTTCCACATTCCGCCAAAATGCCTGTGGCCCCCAATACCTGAACCAGGGAAGGCGGCAGCTTCTTCTCAGCTTGCATCGTTGCCTCGATCGACGAGAACGGAGCGAAGTCGCTGCACACCACGGATAGGTACATCCCGAGGGAGAAAGTGCTTTCCGCCCCAGGAGCGGGTTCGCCAAAAGCAAAGCCCTCAAAGACGCTAAAATTCCCTTCAGAAAACTGAGCGATGATTTCGGGCACTGCGGCGAGGGCCGCGGCGCTGTAGCTCAATGTAAAGATCAGCGACATCACATCGCCCCCTGTCACCGCGTGTGACGCGCCCGCGCGGTTGACGACGGTTGCCGGTTGGGCGTTCAGCCGATCGATAAGATCATAGAAAGTGCGCTCAAGATTCGGATAGCCGAGCGCGCAGTCGCTCTGTGCTGCGCAGGTTTGGAATAGGACGTCCAGCGCGCGCTTAAAGTTCGTGGCACCTGTTGCGGCGAAGTCCACCTGAGTGGGCAGCACGGAATCCAAGATCACACTTCTCACACCCTCGGGGTGATAACGTTCGACATCCAGGGCGAGGCGTGTCCCGTAGGAAACTCCGAGCAAGTTCCATTTGTTGTACCCGAGAGCGCTTCGCAGATCGTCCACATCCGCTGCATTCTCGCGGGAATCGTAGTCATCGAGGTGCGCAATCCTAGAGAGGCGAGTGCGGCAGGTTTGCAGCTGCGTGAGTGCCTGCGCGGTTGCCGCCGACCCCATCAAACTTTCATTGGTCCCAGGCCCACCCAGCTCAGGGCAGGTGAGCGCCAAGCCGTAACCTGTGCCGCGCTGATCAAAGACGACAAGGTCCCGTTCCTTGACTAACGGTTGATAGGCGACACTGAAGCCGTTCGTAACATTTTGAATGGCATTACCGCCCGGGCCACCTTCCAAATACACGACCGGTTCCCGTGTCTTGGCAAGCGACGAAGAACTCCGGATAACGATCACCGGAAGCCGCAACATTCGGGTACTGCCGCCGGTGCGCGATTCGGGTACGGTGAGCTCTCCACAGTCGACATTGGCGGATGGGAGTTTCATTGGGCAAGCGGAGCCAGTGAGGCGCCCGTCGGCGCTGGCAACTAACGCCCGCCGTGCCCAGCGTTCAAGCGGAGGGGGCTTATCCTCGCTGCTGCAGTTTAGCAGCGCCAGTCCGAAGCCAACTCCACACCACTTCCGAATTTCACGCATCCGTTTCATTGAATCAGCTCCCGGTGCGTCGCCGCACCCCCGAGTCGTATGGCTTAACACAGGGCAGCTGGCCCCGCCCACCCTTGGTCCGGTGTCCGCGCACGAGCGGCAGAACAGAGCCGGAGGGGTAGGAGAGGGCTAGGCGGATTCTTGGCCTTTGCTAGGCTGGGTTGGGCCTATGACCCAGGCCACTTCAAAGGTGCCGAGCGGAATTCTGGCGTTGCTCGGTCCGACCAACACCGGAAAAACGCACCGCGCAATCGAACGGATGTTGGAACACGCTTCTGGCATGTTGGGGTTGCCACTCCGCCTGCTGGCGCGTGAGGTGTATGATCGCATCACTGAAAGGATTGGGGAACAGGCCGTCGCGCTGATAACTGGCGAGGAAAAACGTATCCCCCGCGAACCCCGCTATTGGGTGTGCACGGTTGAGGCCATGCCCATGGGTGAGCAGGTCGATTTTCTTGGAGTCGACGAAATCCAACTCTGTGCCCATCCTCAGCGCGGCCATATTTTCACCGAACGGCTGCTCACTGCGCGTGGGCGTCTGGAAACGTGGTTCATGGGTGCGGATACCATGCGGCCGCTCATGCGGGAGCTCGTGCCGGAGGCTCGAATCAAGCGGCATCCGCGCTTGAGCCAACTCCACGCAGTCGGCCGCGTGAAGCTCGGTGCGTTGCCGCCACAGAGCGCTGTGGTGGCCTTCTCGACCCCTCGCGTTTATGAGCTTGGAGAGCGGATTAAGGCTCGGCGCGGAGGAGCTGCGATTGTGATGGGGGCGCTTTCGCCGCGCGCCAGGAACGCCCAGGTGGCGCTCTATCAATCGGGTGAAGTGAAGTACATGGTGGCAACGGATGCGATCGGCATGGGTCTCAATATGAGTCTCGATCACGTGAGCTTCGCGGATATCTCAAAGTTCGATGGAGTTTCGCAACGCGAGTTGGAGGTGCCGGAACTCGCTCAGATTGCGGGGCGAGCGGGGCGCCATTTGAATGACGGGACCTTCGGCACACTCTTTCCGGGGCGAGCCCTGGCTGAGCATGTGAATCGCGCCATTGAGCTCCACAGATTTTACCCGCTTCGGCAGGTCTATTGGCGCAATTCTAGCCTGGATTGGGGGAGTCTGGATGGGCTCCTCCGGTCGCTGTGCGAGCTGCCGCGACAGCCTGCGTTTCGCCTTTCCGAGCAGGCGATCGATTTTCGTGTTCTAAAGCGTCTGGCTGACACAGAAATGGTGAGGAAGCTTGCAACGACTGAGCAAACGGTGGCCCTGTTATGGCAGGTCTGCCAAGTGCCCGATTTTAGACAGCTCACACCCGAGGTTCACAGCAAATTAGTGCTTGAAATATTTTCGGAGCTCATCGAGCGTGGGCAGCTGAGCTCAGAATGGATACGATCACGGGTGCGCGCCATCGATCGCCCGGACGGCGATCTCGATATGTTGTTAAACCGGATGGCGCAGATCCGAACCTGGACTTATGTGGCCAATCAAAACGATTGGGTTGAGCACAGCGCCGCTTGGCAGGCCACCACACGCGAAATCGAAGACCGTTTGAGTGACGCACTGCACGCGCGTTTGGTGGAGCGTTTTGTCGAACGGGGTCGAGAACTTGTAACGCTCGAAGGGGAGCCGCGGAGTTCGAGCAACGGCCTGTTTTTAAGCCCTTTTCAGGACCTGCGCACCCGTTATGGCGACCTCTTATCGGGGAGCGAGCCGCCCCAAAAAAACGGCGGGTTTGTCGAGCGTCTGATCGATGCACCTTTTGAAAAGCTGTTGTTGGATGCTCAGGGGCGAATCACCTTTGAAGGGCGAGAGGTGGGTAAGCTCATGGCAGGCCAGAGCTTGCTCTTGCCCGAAGTCACGGTGCTGCTGCCCGAGTTGAACGCTGGGGAACGCCGTCGCGTGGAAAGGCGCCCGCGCGCTTGGTCAAAAGATTTGCCCGAAGAGCTGTTCGGAAAGTTGCGACACGGGGAGTTGCAAGAATTCTCCGGTGCAGCACGCGGCATCAGGTATCAGCTCGAACAACATTTGGGTAGCATGCTCGTCCGTGAGGCGCGCGAGCAGATGGCGGCGCTCACCGAGCCGGATCGCCAAGGGTTACGTAGACGCGGCGTTCGAATTGGGCGCCATGTGGTTTATGTTGAGTCCAGCGTCACCGAGTTTGCCCTCACGGTCCGTTTGGCGTTGTGTTCGGCGTACACACGTCGCCCCGCGCCAGCTCTAAACGGTGAAGAGAGCGTGGTCTTGGCGCCCGGCTGGGATGCAGCCTCGTATGCCGCGTTCGGGTACTGGGCAGTTGGGTCGCGGGCACTCCGCGCGGACGCCGCGGAACGCTTCTCAGGACAGGTTTATCGCCTCGCTCAGAACCGCGAACGCCTCCCGGAGGCGATGCTGGCGATGCTGGGCGAAGACCCCGGAACCCGGGAGGCATGGCTGCGCGCTCTAGGATTTCGGCTCTCCGAGGCAGGTGAAGTGCTCCTGCCCAAGTCCAAGCGTCGTCCACGGTGGTATCGGCGGCGGACGTCCGCATAGGCCCTTTGCTAGCTGGCGGGCTCTCGTGTTACGCGGGCTCGCTATGGCTCGCATTCTTCGCTCTCTCCCAGCACCGGGTACACGGATTGGGATCGCTTTTTCTGGCGGTCTCGATACACGCTGCGCGGTCGCGTGGCTTTCGCGGCACGGTATCGCTGTTCACGCGTACACGGCTGACCTTGCTCAGCCCGACGAACGAGATACCAGCACCATTCCCCCTGCCGCCATACAGCATGGAGCCGCTGCCGCCAAACTCCTTGATTGTCGTGAGGCACTGTGCCGAGAAGGAATCGTCGCCATTCAGTGTGGCGCATTTCACCTGAGCACGGGCGGCCGCAAATATTTCAATACCACACCGCTCGGCCGCGCTGTCACCACCACCGCCATCATTCGAGCCATGCGCGAGGATAACGTCCACATTTTCGGCGATGGCAGCACTCACAAGGGCAACGATATCCAGCGCTTTTACCGCTACGGTGTGCTCACCAATCCCGATCTTCAAATCTACAAACCCTGGCTCGATCAGGCATTCGTCGATGCCTTTGGCGGTCGCAAAGAAATGAGCGAATACCTCGTCTCCGAAGGCCTTCCCTACAGCATGAGCACCGAGAAAGCCTACAGCACCGATTCGAACCTGCTCGGCGCCACGCACGAGGCAAAAGACCTCGAATACCTGGATCGCGGCATTAATATTGTGGATCCGATCATGGGAGTCGCCTTCTGGCGATCGGATGTCCAGATCACACCCGAAAAAGTTGCGGTCCAGTTTGAACGCGGAGTACCTGTGGCGATCAACGGCCAGCGCTTCGCTTCCAAATTCGAACTGATGCGCGAGGCAAACACGGTGGGGGGGCGGCACGGCCTAGGCATGAGCGATCAGATCGAGAACCGTGTGATTGAGGCCAAGAGCCGCGGCATTTACGAAGCCCCCGCCATGGCGCTGCTGCACATCGCCTATGAGCGCCTGGTCACCGTCTTCCACAACGAAGACTCCCTCGAGCAGTATCGCATCAGCGGCATGCGCCTCGGGCGGCTGCTCTATCA
>JBBRRP010000103.1:0-21501 GCA_038246305.1 Polyangiales bacterium
AATTCGCAGGATCGAAGAGGTCATTCCGTACGAGCAAATCGAACGCCCCGACGAGAACCTGCCGAGTAACACCCGCGTCCTTTTGCAGCGCGGGCTCCCAGGATTTAAGTTGCGACGCTATCGCATCGTGCGGGACGGCGCCCACGCGATCCGTGAGCGCTTCCGAGATACGTACCCACCCACGACGCAGATCGTGCGAGTCGGAAGCGGCGACCCGAGGAAGCTCAAAGCTCCAGTGCTGAAAGATGATCCAAGCCCGGAATACTTAACCGACGAATTGCTCGTGATGACTCAGACAGAAGGTGAAGAGATCTCGGAGCGCCGCGAACCGGGTCCATATTCGGAGCACGGCTGGACCGAGAAGGCGGGAATGCCGTTGTTTGAGGCACGGGCTGAGCCTGCCAACCGCAAATAACGACAGAATATCACTGGGGCGCGGCGGCTGTTTCATTTCCGAATTGTTGCGGCAGTTAGGAAAAACCCGAGCAAATCGACCGATGGTGGGAGCGTTGGGGGTTGACGTACCTCCCCTAACAGAAGCTAACCTGGCCTGGTTTAGAATATGTGGTTGCGCACGGCTGTCAGCAGAGACGTTCCTCTTCCGGGATTCGTGCGCCCAATTGCTTGCGTGCTTGACTCTCGAAAGAACCTGAAGCAAAGAGGACGCGAGTGGAAGAAGAGGGTGCGAGCTGGGACCGCAGAAAGTCTGTGCCAGGCGCGCTGGGCTTAGATATCGTCGTCTACCAAACGAGCTGACATGAACATGATGAACAATCTTGACACTGCTACGGCATCGGAAAAATCTGTGGAATCAAACGGAACTACCCGTCCTGTGGATTGGAACAATCCCCGGGTTGCAGCAATTCTCGCGGCTGCCGCCAAGTGCTTCGCGCGAAGAGGGTTCAGCGCGACCACGCTTGCCGAAATTGGCAAGGAGCTCGGCCTAAGGAAGAGCATCGTGCATTATTACTTCGCGAGCAAAGCCGCACTGATTCATGAGGTGCAGAGCTTCACCTATCAGAAGTACCTCGCCAAAGTGAAAGATGCTGCTTCCGGAACAGATCCGGGTGTGAGTCGCATGGTGGGCGTTGTGGGTGCGCTGTGGAGCGCCATTCGGACTGATCCGACGCTGTCTGAACTCAACATTGAGGTTTGGAGCGCTGCACGGCGTGATGAAGAATTGAAGCGCCGCGCGAGTGACTTGCAGCGCGAAGCCAATACGCTCATCGACGAAGCGATCGCCGACGCAGTCGGCGCAGGTGCCAAGGTGAGCAATCAACGAGCCCTCTCAACGCTCATCGGTGCAACACTGAACGGCCTTTCCGTCGCAGGCTACCTGGATGATGCCGCTGATGCCGATGGTGCCTACCAGCTCTTTCAGAAAATGCTGAGCCGTGAGCTTAGCGCAACCAGCGCGTCGTAGTTTTCGTCGAGCCTCTTTCGTTGGCCGTTGGATTCATGGCAACCGAGAGTCCGGCTTTCAAGCGCATTTTTGGGCAGAAGACGGCGATCGAAACGCTAACCCGTGCGCTCGCTTCGGGTCGCATTCACCACGCCTATCGGTTCGAGGGCCCCGACGGTGTCGGCAAGGAATTAGCTGCTCTGGCGTTTGCGCAAGCGCTCGTGTGTGAATCTCCCATCACACGCGGTTGCGGTGAATGCAGCGCGTGCCGCCGCGCTTTCACCCTCAATTCTTCGCCGCCGCTCGTGCCAATCCACCCGGATATCGTCGTCGTCGGGCGGGGTGTGTATCCGAAGAGCATGCTCGGGCGTGAGGAAACAACCGGCATCAGTGTCGAGCAAGTGCGACGCGTCGTCCTCGGCCGCACTTCCATGCCTCCGCATGAGGGCCGCGCGCTCGTGATCATGATTCGGGATGCCCATGAGTTGGGCATTTCCGCGGCGAATGCGCTGCTCAAGACACTTGAGGAACCCCCGAAGCTTACCTATTTCATTCTCCTCACGAGTCAGCCCAATTTGCTGATCGATACGATTCGCTCGCGCAGCTTGCCCCTCAGATTTCGTCCGTTGAGTGATACGCTGGTGGCGCAAATTTTGGTCGAGAAAGGGCTCAACCCAGCCGTAGCACCGCTGGCTCACGGCAGTGTTTCGCTCGCTTGTGATCTGGCCACGGCTGAGAACCTCAAAGAATACGACTCTTTCGCAGATGCCGCCCTCCACTCGCTCGAAGCCAAAAGCCTGGCTCACGCGCTGGATGCCGCCGATGATCGGCCTAATGATCGCGACCAATTTCTGGCACGCTTGGACTATCTTGGTGAAAAGCTTGCAGGCTTAGCGCGAGCCCACGTGGGGCAGGACATCGAGAAGGCCGAGTTGGCTGCCACCTGCCACGCGGTAGTGATTCAGACGATGGCGCGGGTGAAGGCGAACATGCAGTCGGCACTTGCTCTTGAATGGATGCTCGCCAAGTTGCGCGATTGCGGTGAAACTGAGCTTGCCTAGCCTGGCAGGCTAGAACGCTGCTTCCCTGCGAATATCGCCTGGAATTCAGCTGCGACACCGAAAGCTCCCGCAGGGGTGGATTCACGCTCGAGGAGTGCAGAAATCACCGCGACCATGTCGGTGCATTCCGAGATTTCCAAGGTTCTGGCCAGCGTTAGCCCACCGATGGAAACGAGCGGGATCCCCTGAGCTCGCGCCGAGCTATGAGCCTCTCTGAGGGTGGCAACACCGACCACTGGATCTGGGTTTTGCTTTGAAGCCGTTGGAAAGATCGGCCCGAGAGCAACATAATCAGGTCGAAGCGAGAGTGCTGCGTGCAGCTGCTGCAGGTTGTGGGTCGAAACTCCGACACGCAGTTTCGGAGCAAACCGTCGCACTTCGTCCAGCGGCAAATCGTCCTGACCTACGTGAACGCCGTCGCAGTCCGCTAGCACCGCCAGATCTGGGCGATCATTCGCGAATAACCAAGCCCCAGCAGCGCGACAACTCGGCAGAACGGCGCGAAGAACCCTCAATGTGTCGCGGGGCGGGGTGGACTTTGCTCTGATCTGCAGGATCGCGGGGCGAGCTTGGAGAAGAGCCTGGCTGAAAATGACCGGATCCATGCCCAATCGGCTCAACTGGTGGAGATCGACAATTGGGTAGAGGCCGCAGAGCTTCGAACCCTGAGCAGTCGGTTGATGATTCATGTCGAGGGGCGGGCATGCTACGCCGAGCAGCATGGCATCTGACAAGAGGCGTTGTTTTCTAGGCCTTTTTGCTTTCACGCTGCTGGCGTGCGGGAAAGCCGCGGTGTCGGAGCACGCGGAAGTTCGGGAGGCCGAGCCCCTTGCCCAGCGCGTCTCCGCGCCGTCGCCGACCAAAACCGCGCTCCCAGCACCGGAGACGCTCGAAGAAGAAGAGCGGCGATCCACGGCAGAGGCAGTAGAGTCAACGCGTTCTCAGATTAACTCTTCTGCGCCGAACAACACGAGCCTCCCCGAGTTACTCGTCATCGAACACGGCCCGCTCCGACCCTGGGTAGCAGCGATAGTGAACCGTACGGGGCGAACCTACCGCATCTCGGCTAATCCATCCCTGCTTTCGTTGCGTGTTCAGATCCCCGGCAAGAAGGAGGTCGTGACCTGCAAGCTGCCCAGCTCTGAATCCGCTGCCCAATCCGGAACACCAAGTGTGGAGTTAAAAAACGGCGAGGCATTACTTTACCGTTTCGATGTCCGTTCGCTTTGTTTTCGAGAAACCCACGATGCCGTTCTCCTCCCCGGCGCCCTCGTAGAGCCCCACTTCGGCTGGGCGACACTAAAAAAGACGCGTTGGAAGAAAGGCAAACGGGAAGAGTACACGCCAGAGCAAAAGGCGCCTTTCTTGGTAACGGTGGTGAAAGAGGAAGGGAGCGAAGCCCCAGAAGCTCCCAACGTGAAAGAGCTGCTCGGCCCGGAGCTGGCCCTAAGCCTCGATTACGCTCAGGTTCTCAAGGAGGACAAAGGTGCGGCTGAGCCCCTCGCGCTCAGCCTGGAGCGCGGTTCGAATGCTTACACTCCGGCCGATGTCGTAGTTGCTGTCGGAATTAAGAATCGTGGCGCCGAGGTGCGGCGTCTCTTCTTTCGCCGAGAATTACTCACCTTTGATCTCGCAGGCCCGAGAGGCAAAGTGCACTGCGAACCCACACCCAAGGATCGCGCCCCAGACGCCAAGGCTTTCCTAACTCTCAAACCAGGAGAGCTGGTGACGCTTCCGAGCCGAATGATCGAACTCTGTCCAGCGGGGGCGTTCTCTCTGCCTGGACTCTACGAGGTATCAGCCACTCTCAAAGCAAAAGAATCCGGCGAAGCTCTCGGGCTCAACGCGTTCACCGGTGAACTGAATGCGAACCAATCTGCGTGGGTGCGCATGCTTCGCCAACGGCCTTCGAAGGCCCCTCCAATGACGAAATTCAGCGTCGCTGCTCAAACGCCTTCGGGCGCCCCCGAAAAATAGCGTCAACTCTCAAATCGAGAAATGTCCCAGACTAGGATGCCTAAACCAGGCTCCCGACGTTTCAACTTGAGAACTTCAGCCACGTTTGCGCTCGTGGGATTCGCACTACGGTAGCGCTTAGCGCGGAGCTTTCGCGATCGCTCGAAACAACTTGCCGTTGGCAGGGTGCTTGCAGAAGAGGCTCCGATGGCTCATTCCTTCAGCTGGCGCTCCCCAACTTCTAATCAACTGTTAGAGGTTGCTGGCCAGACTATTGTCCCTGAGAGCAAGGTTGAGCGCCGAGGGCGAGGAGGCAGTGCGTCCCCAAAACTTCTCGCGGTAGACGACGATCCGCTGGTGTTACGGACCTTGCAACGCATGCTGAAAGCCACACGTCCAACGTGGGCCATCACCGGTGCCCCAGATGCCCAAAGCGCGCTCCGCTTGCTGGGGTCTGAACACTTCGACGTTCTGCTCACCGATCTCGATATGCCTGGAATGCGCGGCGAAGAGCTGCTCGAAGCCGCACTTCACATCGACCCCGCACTCACCTGTGTCGTGCACAGCGGGCAAATCGAGGTACTGAAGCCCGCGTTGCGGAGCAAGCTGAGCGGCATTCTCGGCAAGCCTGCGACTATGGCTGAACTGAGCGAAGCGCTCGACAACTCCGTGGCTACCTCACGGCTGGGCCGCTTGAGGGCAATGCCCCTCGTCTGAGGCCGTTCACGGCTTTTGGGCTTGAGTCCTCACGAGTTCGCGAAGCTCTTCCAAGTTCACCTTGGCTCGCGGATCCGTTGGATCGAGGGCCAGTGCACGCTTGAGGGCTGCCTCTGCTTCGGCAAATTTCTGTTGATGAGATAACGCCACGCCCAGATTGATCCAGGCCGACGCAAGCTTGGGATCCAGCGCCAAAGCTTGCTGATAACTAACTATCGCTAACGCCAACTGACCCTGCAACTCCTTCGCATACCCAATATTAGAAAGGAATGTGGCTCGTTCAGGGGCTAGATGGTGTGCCTTTTCCAGAAAAATCAGCGCTTCAGCGGGCTGATTCAACGCAAGCAATGCCGTGCCCACATCACCCTGCGCGCGCGCATCCTCGGGAGCCAGCTGCGCCGCCTCTCGATAAACCTGTAGCGCTTCAGGCACTTCACCCAGCATCAGGTGAGCGGTCCCAAGGTTCCCCAAGCGTGCCGCGTTGCCCGGGTCCAGGCGTGCTGCCTCTTTGAAACCCAGCAGCGCCTCCTTCACGGCACCGGTCGCTAAGCGCGCAATCCCCATGCCGCCATAGGCCTCTGCGCTCCGCGGGAGAAGCTGCTGAGCCTTGGCAAATGACTCAATCGCAAGGCGCGCTTCCCCCAAGATAAGCAAGATTCGCCCCCGCTCTAGCTGTGCCAACCCATAGCTTGAGTCCAGTGCCAACGCATGATCGACCAGTGCCAACGCCGCCTGTGCGACACGATCGCCGGGGGCCGCGGCAAACGACAACGGGAGCTGTTTTTGTGCTAGACGAACCCGAGCCAGCCCCACATACGCCGCGGGATCAGCTGGTGCTTTCCGACGTGCGGCTTCGTACGCACGCCCCGCTAAACGCCAATCCTCAGCAGCAAAGGCTTGATCTCCCTGGCTCAATTCCGGATCGGCTATCCCATTATCATTCCTAGCTAACGCCTCGCCGCTGGCTTGAGTGTCGGTGGGCTGGGCCACTTTCGTTGGCGGGTCGGCCGCATTCTTGGGAACCTGCGCGCGCGCGGCTTCTTTGCCATTCGTCTGGGGATGCGGCGTGGAATCTCGGCCCTTTGCCTGCCCCCCGGCTGAAGCCGGAGAAACCTGAGGTGGCGATGCCTCCAATTCCGCCGGTGCGCAGCCGGGAGCCGCCAGAACCCACGCAATCCCAACAGCGGACACTAACGAAGAGCGCACTCGCTGAAATCGATCAACCACCTTCATTCTTTGCAGTATGCTCCTTGCCGTCGTAACGCAAAATCACTGACTTTGTTTCCACCTGCGTCAGCAGGCACACCGGCCGCTTCCAAAGACGCACCAGAGCGGCCAACGTTTCCTTCGCGTAGTCCATCCGCAAATCGACTCCGCGATGTTCGTGGCGAAGCAGCAATTCGCCGCGATTTTCGTAATTCGCATTCTCCACGTGAATGACGGGATTTCCGGCGTTCGTGAGTTGGGAGAGCAGCTTGTCCTTCACTTTGCGAAATTCGCGTGACTCGATCTCGAAGCGTTCGTTTCGACTTGAATAGCCAAAAGAAAAGAGCTTGTGTTCGAGGCAAAACTCAGGCGTGAGAAACTCATCAATAAACGTTACGTCATTGTACATGGCGCGCACTTCGAACAATTTCTCTCGACCCAGGCCAAGGCGCAGATCCCAATTCTTCTTCTCATCCAGATCGTCGCAGTCGTCCCACTCGCGCCCGAATTGCCCCCTATTCCAGCGTTCTTCGATGTTTCGGAACAGCTCAACCCCGAGCTTGTAAGGATTCAACTGGCCTTTGGAGGTAGCCATCACCCCGGCGTTATTATCGGCGTAATCAATGATCTCACTCCAATCACAGACTCTTTCGGTCATCAGCTTCGAGTGAAAATAGCTTGCCCAGCCCTCATTCATGATCTTCGTCTGCATCTGCGGCACGAAGTAGTAGGCCTCTTCGCGCATGGCCGCCAAAATCTCTGACTCCCAGCGTTCGAGCGGTGCGTTCTCCATCAAAAATAGCAGCACATCGCGTTCCGGCTGTTCCGGAAATTGGCCCTTCTTGTCGTCGCGCGCCTGCTCCATCTTGAGCTTCTGCGCCTCCATGAAGTCTGCCGGGTTGATGAAGTCATCCATGTAATCCTTGGCCCGGAGCTTCGGCACTTCAACCTCGCCCGGCTCATCTTCTCTCTGTTCACCCCGGCGCCGAACGACGAACGGCAGCCAAGGATCGATCAGATTCTCGAGTGACAGGCAAACATCAATCAGCTCTTCAGTCTTCTCGATGCCATGACGATCGATGATCCTACGCACCAAGGCGCCGTGATTGGCCATTTTATCGATCCATTTACGGTTCGGCTGATAGCCGTCGCCGCTTGTGGCTCGTGGCCCCACCACCTGCCCTACGGTATCCAGGTCCGTGGCACGAAAGGCGAAGTTGTTCTTGAAGAAATCGACGTGCCCATACACATGGCACATCACCAGCTTCTGATCGGTGAGGCTATTGCCCTCTAGCAAATAGGCATACGAAGGATTGTTATTGATCACGAGCTCATAGATCTTGGAAAGACCGTACTCCGTGCTCTTGGCCAGGCGCTCATACGCCATTCCGAAACGCCAGTGCGGATAGCGATTCGGGAAGCCCCCGTAGGCAGCGATTTCGTTCATCTGGTCGTAACTCAGCATCTCCAGAATGACCGGAAAGAAATCCAAGCCATAATCGCGAGCTACCGCGGCGATTTTTTCTTGCTCAACCCGAAGATATTTCGGCAGAGCAGCGTGAGTTCCAAACTCCACCATGCTATTTTCCTTTGCCTAAGAATTCTTTGATGCTGCCAACAATGGCGTCGCGATCACGGATTTCGCTGGTGATGACACGTTCGTCGCCAGAAAAATGCTCTTTCAGATCTTTGATGAATTGGCCAGAGCCGTAGGGGCTCTCCACTTGCCCGTAAGCGAACATGTTGACTCGGGAGAGCAGTGACTTTTTCAAAAGATCGATGCAAGCCAAGGTATCGTCCATCGACCAATTGTCCCCATCCGAAAAATGGAAGGGATAGATGTTCCATTCCTCGAACGGATAATTCTGCTGAATGATTTGCTCGCATAGGCGATAGGCGCTGGAAATCATGGTCCCGCCGGATTCCCTTGTTTTGAAGAAGGTATCCCGATCCACCTCGCGGGCAACGGCATCGTGGATGATGTAGCGGCTTTCCAAGCCCTTGTAGTAGCGGCGCAGCCACGTATCGATCCAAAAGCTTTCGATCCGAACGATCTCCTTCTGCTCATCGCCCATCGAACCGGACACATCCATCATGTAGATGATCACAGCGTTGGCAACCGGTTGAAAGTCTTCCTTCCACGAGCGGTAACGCCGGTCTTCGCGCTGAGGAATGATGATCGGATTGTCGGGCGCGTAGGTGCCCGTGGCGATCGAGCGGCGCAGGGCTTCTTTGTAGGTGCGCTTGAAGTGCCGAAGCGATTCTGGGCCCACCCGCCGAATCCCGGAATAGCGATCTTTTGCGGCGACGATTCGGCTCTTTCCCTTGTTCTCAATCGCTGGCAGCTGCAGCTCCTCACCCAATATTTCGGCCAGCTCATCCAGCGTCACATCCACTTCGAGCATGTGCTCACCGGCGCCCTCACCCGCCTTGCCCGAACCCTCTCCTTCTTGCTCTTCTCCGTCTAAGGGCTCGCCAACCTCGCCGTCTCCTTGCCCCGCACCTCCGTTTTGCTTGTCGCCAAATACGAAGCGCGGGACATCGATCTGCGGCACCGGGATCGACACCAGATCCTTCCCCTTTCGCCCGATCATTTCGCCCTGAGAGATATAGCGTCTGAGGTTCTGCCGGATCTTGCCGCGTATGATGTTACGAAAGCGCGAGTGATCCTGATCAATTTTGAGCGACATACGTCATTCCCAGTGTCGCACACAGAAAGCCCAACGCACAGCACCGCGCTTCACGTCACCACGCTTCGCCACGCTTCTCGTCTACCGCGCTTCTCGGGGTCCATTAAACCGCTCGCCTGCCCGGGCACCCTGGCGACGGACACAGCGCCCGCTACGGCCAGTGGGTCGAACTCCCAGCATTCCCGAGTCTTCAAGACGCTCGCATCCCGCTCGTACCCCCGCTCGCACCCCGCTCGCACCCCCGGGCCCGATTTGTTAAGCCAAGCGCCGTGCCAAAAGCCATCAAGAATCTCAAGTTCAGGTGCACCGGCTGCGGCAACTGCTGCAAGGACCCGGTACTGCCACTCACAGATGACGACATCCGCCGCATCGTTGCTGGGACGGGCGACGATCCGCAGAAATTTATTCGTTACACGGATCGCCACCACATCGATATGGACGACGAACCAGAGGCGTTCGCCAGTTTTCGTCAGGGCAAGCGTGTGCTCGTGATGCGGCAAGACCGGGACGGCTGCCACTATTTGGGCAAAGACGATCGCTGCACCATCTACGAACACCGCCCACTCGGGTGCCGCGCCTTTCCCTTCGAACCAACGTACGGGAAAGACAAGAAGCTCCGCAGCTTGAAGATCATCGATGTCATTGAGTGCGAGTATGAACTCGATGGCACCAACAGCGCGCCTCGGATCGTGGCCCAGCAGGAGCAATATGAGGCCATGAACCAGAACTTTTACGTTCAAGTGGCCGACTGGAATCGTCTGCAGAAGCGCCGCCAACGTGCCGGGAAACGCCCAGATACCGCACGACACTTCCTTGAGTTCCTCGGCGTGCTGGAACCAAAACTCAGAGAAGGCTAAGCTTAGACTATGCTCGTTCGACCGCGACGCAATCGACAAAATGCCGGGATTCGCGGCCTGATCCGCGAGACAGTGCTCGACCCCGAACACTTGGTGCTGCCCATGTTCGTGCAAGAAGATGAGACCTCGGAGACGCCAATCAGTTCCATGCCGGGGCAGTCTCGGTACGGAATTCAGAAGCTCGTGCTCAAAGCGGAGGAGGCCCTGCTGCTCGGGGTGCCCGCCGTGGCGCTGTTTCCGGCTATCAACGAATCAGCCAAGGATGCTCGTGGCACCGAAGCCATGAACGAGAATGGCCTACTCCAGCGCACGGTGCGTGCGCTCAAGGCGCGCTTGCCCGAGCTTTCGGTGATCACCGACGTGGCACTCGATCCCTACTCTTCCGACGGCCACGACGGCGTCTTACATAATGGCCAGATCGATAATGAGCTGACGGTTCCGCTCCTGGCGTCGATGGTCGTGAGCCAAGCCCAGGCGGGAGCGGACATGGTCGCTCCCTCGGACATGATGGATGGCAGGGTGTTAGCTATCCGCCGCGCACTGGACGAAGCGGGATATATCAACGTCGGGATCTGTAGCTACTGTGTGAAATACGCTTCGGGCTTCTATGGCCCCTTTCGAGATGCACTCGGCTCCGCGCCAAAAACAGGCGACAAGAAAACCTACCAGATGGATCCGGCCAACATCCGCGAAGCCTTGCGCGAAGTGCGTCTCGACGAAGCTGAGGGCGCCGACTGGCTCATGGTGAAACCAGGGCTTCCCTATCTGGACGTGATCCGTGCCGTCCGTGACGCCACCCCGCTACCTGTAGCGGCGTACCAAGTGAGCGGAGAATACGCCATGCTCAAAGCAGCCGCACAAAATCGCTGGCTTGATTACGACCAGTGCCTTTTGGAAAGTCTGCTTTGCCTGCGTCGCGCTGGCGCTGATATTATTTTTACCTACGGCGCCGTGGAAGCCGCACGCTTGCTGCGATCGTAGAGGCCATGCCCCAACACGCCGCGTTCAGAAAATATCTTAAAAACGGGCTCGTCCCTGGGCTTTCGATCCATGCGTCGCGCGAAGAGCACGTGACCGTTGAGTACCTGGAAGGCTGCTCCGGGCCCGGCCCAGATGCGCCACGGCTGACGGCGGACACCCGGTTCAATATCGGGTCGGTGACCAAGCCTATCACTGCCAGCCTGATCGTGAAGCTCGTAGAGCGTGGTGAGGTTTCTCTAGAGGACGCGGTGGTACGCTACATTCCAGAATATCCGTTCAAGCACGTGACTCTGCTGCACCTGATGACGCACACCACGGGTTATTCGGGCACGCCGTCGATCCCGTGGCCCACAGATAAAAGCGACTTATCCCGCTATTTTGGCCAGATTTATGGGATCTCAGAGCTGATCCACGAAACGGGTTCTAACGGGACGTATTTTTCTCAGGGCTTCTCCATCTTGATGGACCTGTTGCAGCGCATCACCGGAGCCAGCCTTGAAGAATTCGCGCGTGAGGTGCTGTTTGATCCACTCGGCATGCTCCACACCACCTACGACGTAACGACTCTTGCTCCCCACGAATTCGTACTTCCCTTCAGTGCAGAGACGGGAAAATTTCACGAGGAGTTGCGCACGGCGCCTGCCACGGGCGACAGCGGTCTGTTCTCTACAGCAGGCGACCTGGTCAAATTTGGGAAATTGATCCTGAACGAAGGAGCAACCGCTGAGCGCACTCTCTTCTCGCGAGCCAGTATCGCGCTCATGCTACGCGAGGTGACGGACGGTCGCTTCCAGCGCACACCGGTTTTCTGGAAGAAGGGACCGATCAATCGGCATGGCTGCTTCGGTGATTTGTGCAGCGAATCCGCCGTGGGGCACCCCGGCTTCAGTGGCTGCATGCTGATGATTGATCCCGCGTTCAAGACGACCGCGGCCATCGTCTCGAATGCCACCGCGCTCCACGCAAACTGGGGCAATTACCGCCGAATTTTGAATTCCATTCTGTCGGTACAGTAGCTGACGCAGCGCGCGCTTGGTGTCTTTGCCTACCTTCTCAGAGCGTGGCCAGGCTGTCTAAACCCTAAAAGGATGCGGCCCAAAATCTGCGCGATAGAACGGTGAAACCATGGATCCTGGTTCTACGATCGCGTCGATCTGCGCGCAATCTTCAGCTGAAATCGTCACATTGAGCGCAGCAAGATTGTCCTCAAGTTGCTCCAACGTGCGTGGCCCGATGATCGGGCTACTCACTCCTGGCTGCGCCATGACCCAAGCCAGAGCGAGCGCGGAGATCGAACACTCTTTGCGCCGCGCGATCGCTCCCAATTGCTCGACCACAGAAAACAGCTCTGCCACGTAACGGGCTTGCAGATGCGGCACTTTCTCGACCTCCGCATAGCGAGAATCTGATGGCGGAGGGTTGCCGCGGGAATATTTGCCGGTGAGCAGGCCGCCAGCCAGAGGACTCCACG
Source organism: Polyangiales bacterium (assembly GCA_038246305.1). Classification (GTDB taxonomy): domain Bacteria; phylum Myxococcota_A; class Polyangia; order Polyangiales; family Polyangiaceae; genus JBBRRP01. The sequence goes on from JBBRRP010000103.1 coordinate 12,342, forward strand.
GAATAATGCCGTAGCCGAACGTGCGCGCCATAGGCAACAACTCGCGCTCAATGCGTCGGTCGAGCAAATTGTACGGGGGTTGCTCGCAGACGAAGCGATTGAGCCCATATTCCTTAGATACCCAAAGCGACTCCACACACTGCCAGGCAGCGAAGGTGCTCGTGCCCACGTAGCGCACCTTGCCGGCACGGATCAGATCATCCAGCGCTCGCAGCGTTTCATCGATCGGGATCGACGCTTCTGGACGATGGATCTGATAGAGATCGATGGTGTCGGTTTGGAGCCGCATCAGGCTCTGTTCGCAGGATTCAATGATGTGACGGCGGCTGTTGCCTCTAGCGTTCGGGTCATCGTCCGCCATGCCGAAATGTACCTTCGTCGCTAGGATGATGCGCCCACGCTGGCCGTTGCGCTTCAAGGCAACGCCTGTCACCTTCTCGCTTTCGCCGCGCGAATAGGCGTCAGCGGTATCGAGAAAGTTCAAGCCTGCGTCCAAGGCACGGTCTATGATCGTGCAAGAATCGGCGAGGTTGGTTCTCCCGCCAAACATCATGCAACCCAGCGTGAGTGGGCTGACTTGGACCCCGGTGCGACCGAGTGAGCGATAATCCATGGTAGTTTTCCTATTGCGCAGCATACCGGCCCCACGCGGCGTATGTCTTGCCAACCGCGGTCGCACCGCAGCGGAAACACACCGAATGCCAATGACTGTCCATTGTCACGAATACTGAGCGCGTGGAAAATTATGGCCCAGCTATGAGTATCTGGGGATTTTGACCCCGGTCTCCGGGCTCAGACCACTCTGCTCCCCGAATGCTTCAGCCTCGATACCACTGGAAAAACCTCGAGCAGTACCTCGCCGCTAGCTTCTGCCTGGGTGCGTTGGCTTGCACAGCGAAGATTCCGGATTCCATCGCCCCCGGCAGTGGTCCGGACGCCACCAACGTCCCCAACCCGATGGGTTCGAACGGTTCACCGAGCACGAACACGGGCTCGACGGTCCCCCCTGCGCAGGTCCCGGGTGGTCCTGCTTCGCCGTCAACCTGTAGTGGCGCTCCGTTACCGCCCAAAGTTCCCTTGCGTCGCATCACGTCTGCTCAATACACCAATGCCGTCAGCGACCTGTTTCACGGAAAGATCACCGCGAGCCCTCAGTTTCCCGTCGTGAACGGCGGCGTCTCGGTGAGCGGGTTTAGCACCGATCCCGAATCCAACACCGTTACCCAACTCGCCGCTGAGCAAATTCTGCACGCAGCTGAAGACACCGCGGTGGACGTTGCCGCCAAGCTCCCCGAACTCCTGCCTTGCTCGGTGACAGCACCGGACGCTGCTTGCGCCGATCAGTTCCTCAACGAATACGCGCGAAGGGCGTTTCGACGCCCACCAACAAATGCGGAACATACGGCACTCCGAGCGGTCTTCGACAAATTCAAGGGCGATGGCTTTGACGTCGGGATCGCAGCCACGACGGTCGCGCTTTTGCAGCTACCCCAATTCCTTTACTTGGTGGAAATAGGCCCGAGCGATGCCCCGAGCGGAGCTATTGCACTCACGCCCTTTGAGCAGGCCACACGCCTCGCCTTCTTGCTTTGGGAAACGCTCCCTGATGACGAACTTCTCCAGGCTGCAGAGCAAGGCAAGTTAACCACTCCGGCCGAGCTGAAAACCCAAGCCCAACGCTTGCTCGCCTCTCCGCGTGCAGAACAAGCCAGCGTGCGCTTCTTTCGAGAATGGACCCACTTCCGCACCTTCACACCCGCAGAACGCGCCGCCGCATTTCCAGATTTTACCGACGCGCTCGCAACTGCTATTCAACAACAATTCGACCGCTTTGTGCTGGATAACACCTTTAAGCCCGGCGGCTCCTTGGACCTTCTGTTCACCGATAGCGCATTTCCAGTGAATGCCAGCCTCGCGAAATTCTATGGGCTAACGGCACCTGTCACACCCGTGACGGATGCCTTCTCCACCACCACGCTTTCACGCGACCACGCTGGCGGCCTCTTGGCTCTGCCTGCCCTACTCGGTGGCCTCTCGCACGAGAAGGACACGAGCGTCATATTTCGCGGTAAATTTGGACTCACCAAACTGCTTTGCACCGATCTGCCGAGTCCACCAGCAGGAGCCGTGAGCCTCGCGCCCGTGCTGCCTGCCGATGCCACGGCTCGAGAACGGTCGCTTGGCATTCGCGCAAATCCGACCTGCGCGGCGTGCCACAACTTGATCGACAATGTCGGTCTTGGTTTGGAAGATTTCGATGCCATCGGCCAACACCGCACGCTCGACAGATTGGGACGGCCGGTCGACAGCCAAGGCATGCTGCCGGACGGAACGACGTTCAATGGGGTGGCAGAACTCGGCGCGACCTTGGCGACGAATCCCACAGTGCGAGAATGCGTCGCTAAACAGTGGTTTCGCTTCACCTTTAGCCGCCGCGAATCTGCTGATGATAACTGCACCGTCGCAGCACTCAAACAGCCTCTCAATCTTCCGGGTGGCTCCATCAAGGACCTGATGCTCGCTGCTATTACCAGTCCCGCGTTTGGCTCGCGCAACGTTGGAACGGAAGGAGGCACGCCGTGAGAAGCTCATTCAATCGCCGTAAATTGCTGCTCGGCAGTGGTGGTCTAGCGATCGGTCTGCCGTTCCTAGAGTCGACGACGAAGGTTTCACGTGCCGCGGTGAGCACCCATCCTCAGCGCTTGCTGGTTGTTTTCAGTGGGGAAGGCACGATGCTCGATCGCTGGCTTCCCTCCAGCGTGGGCACGGGCTTTCAGCTTTCTCCTCTGCTGGCACCGCTCGCCAAGTATCAACCCAAGCTCAATGTGATCTCGGGGCTCGACAACAAAGTGGCTGAGATCATGGGCGGAAATGGCCACAACAAGGCTGGGCGTTCGATCCTCACCGCGCAAACGTACTCAAACGCCCCCACAGGTGGTGGCGACAATGGGGACGCCAACGGGCCTTCGATTGATCAGGTGATCGCGGGCCGCATCCAGGGCATGGCACGCTTAAAGTCTGTCGCGCTCCAAGTTTCGTGTGCGGGTGTGGGTGAATATCAATTGTTATACGGCGGCAAAGATGATCCGATCAGCGGTTATTCCGATCCGTTCGAAGCCTTCACCAACTTGTTCTCTTCGCTACCCGCGAGCCCTGGTGCCCCTCCGCCACCGGCACTCACCCTCCGGGATCGTCTGGTTCAAGGACGCGCAAGTATCTTGGATGGAGTGGCTTCGGATTTTGACGCGCTCATTCAACGCGTCGGTCAGGAAGATCGAGATCGTCTGACTCTGCATGCCGAAAAGATTCGCGAGCTGGAGCGTCTTGCCGGCAGCGTCGCCCAGCCCCCGCAACCTGGCATAAGCTGCGCGCGCCCCGATCTTGGGTTCGCCAACGGAATGCCAGTCTGCAATGAGCAGAACCAACCGCTCATGGCAAAGGCTCAAATCAAGAACGCCGCGATGGCGCTCGCCTGCGACGTGACGCGCGTCGCGACTATTCAGTTCACGGACTACAATGGGCCCACTTTCCCGTGGCTTGGTGCCGGGATCCCAGGCGGCTATTCCAATTGGCACGCGATGATCCATCGAGATGGCGGAGTGTTGCCAGGTCGAGATGACATGGTGTTCGCGGGCATGAAATACTATTCGGACCAGGTCGCCCTCCTTTTGGATGAGCTGGCGTCCATCGATGATGGTGAAGGTCAAACATTGCTCGACAACACACTGGTAGTTTGGATGAGCGAGTTTGGTGAGGGCGGTTCACACGACACCTCTAAAATCCCAGTGGTGCTCGCTGGTGGTCTCGGTGGGCGGCTGAAGACCGGCCAACACCTGAGCTTTTCAGGCCAAGGGCGCACCACCAATGACCTGTTCGTGACCTTGCTGAATCTCTTTGGCGGAACCGACACCAGCTTTGGTTTTGGTGGCACGGATCTCAATAAGGGCCCGCTTGCGGGCTTGTCTGTCTAATCCCCGAAATCCCTTGCCCATGCACCAGCTCAAGCTGAAACCCGCCAGCCTACTCTCGAGATCTCGTGTCCTTTGGCACCTGCCGTTGCTCATGATTGCGAATTGTTCCGCGCAATCTACGGAGCGCATCCACCCCGGAATGATGCTCGGTAGTGTGGGCGGAGCGCGTGCAGCGACGGGTGGAGCTTTGGGCGCACCCGCTTCTGGCTCGGGGGGCGTCGGAGGAACGGCCCTCGGCAAGGTGAGCGGCGGGAATCCGGGCCTTTTTGCCGTTGGTGGTCGCACCAACACGCTCGGTGGCAGCACCAACACGCTCGGCGGCAGCTCCAGCACTCTCGGCGGTGCGCGGAACACGGTGAGCGTTGGCGGTACGGGCGGGAGCGGAAGTTCGCCAAACAGTAGCGCAGGAGGAGCTCCTCCGTTGCCTCCGGACGGCGTGTTAACCTGGGTGGCCGTGGGCTACGCGGGCCGTAGGATTCGCTCCGCGGACCTCGGAAAGACCTGGCAAAACGATCAGACGTTAGGTGGCGGCGGCGATGACGAATTCTTACTGCGTGGCGTTGGCTTCGCGAAAGGGCTGTTTGTTGCGCTAGGCTACCAAATCCATAGCTCGAAGGATGGCATCACCTGGCAACGAGAAACCAACCCTCAGAATCAATGGCTGCAAGGCATTGTTTTTAACGTGGATCGGTTTGTCGCCACTGGCGGTTTCGGCTACTCAGCATACTCCTTAGATGGCCATGTCTGGGTGACCGGCGGAAACCCGATGAACGAGGCAAGCCGCAGCTTGGCCCTGGGCGGCGGAGTGTGCATGACCGCCACCGATCCTGGGAACTGGTGGCGCTCCACCGACGCTATGACTTGGACCAAGCAAAGCGGTGGCCATCAGACTTCTGATGTCGCCTATTGTGGCGGTGAATTCCGCGAGACCAAAGATTGCACCGGCCAATTCACCGCACATGGTCAAGTCAGCCTTGCTGGCGTCACCGTTCGCACCCACGACGGCAAGATAGAGCGGTCCGAAAATGGCGTTGATTTCCAAGCAGTGGTCGAAAGTGGTCCTGCCTTGATCGACGTCACCGGCGGGTACGTCGCGCCCTGAGGCTTTGAGAAGGTGCGCGGAAGCGAGCACGCAGATAGTCACAAGCCAGACTAGACACTACAGCGACGCGACACCAGACTAGCCTGGCGCCAGGGGCTTGTGGTGACGCAACTATTCAGCCATAAGCGGCGCCCAACACCATGCGATTCCTGTGCGTCTCAGATATTCACGGCCACGCTGACGCGTTCGAAGCTGTGCTGGCTGAGGCGAGTGCGCGCGGATTTGACCAACTGCTCGTGTGTGGCGATTTGTGCTTTCCTGGGCCCCGCCCGCTCGACGTCTGGAAGCTGCTGGTGAGCCACCGCGCGGTTTGTGTTCAAGGACTCACCGACCAAGCTGTGGCCCTCCTGGACCCTAAGAACCTCACTGCGAACGACGAAAATGGGCGACTACGCCTCGAACGCTTACGCCAAGTGCACAGTGAGCTCGGCGAAATCATCGTCACGCGGCTGCGCTTATTGCCTCCGATCGCTCAGCTGCCGCTTGAAAGCGGCCACACGCTCATTCTCGTCCACGGCTGCCCAACGGATCCCACTGAATCCCTGACACCCGACATGACCGACGATGAGCTGTTAGCTGCGCTCGGCGATCAGCCTGGAGACTTAGTTGTTTGCGGCGGGAGCCATGTTCCGTTTGACCGCAGCGTGGAAGATGTTCGAATCGTTAACGTGGGTTCGGTGGGTGACGCTCCGGGGGGCGGCTATGCTGACGCCACGATTATCCACAGCACCGCGGCCGGCGTGCACGTGGAGCAATTCATCGTGGAACTCAATCGCCCGGTTGTTTGAAAACGCAGAGGAGGCCTAAGCGCCTTGCACTGCTGCAGCTGACAGCGCCCGGCCAAGCTGCTCGAGCAACGGACGCTCGACCACCTTGGACCGGAGCGTGGACCCATCCCACTTAACTTCCGCGAGGTATTGCCACTGCCAGCTACCTGGGCCGCGCAGCGAAAGCCCCAGCGTGCTTCCGCCGAGCGCAGGATCGAGCCGATACAAAAGCTCGCCGAGCGGGAGCTCAACTATCGGCTCATCGTCATAATTCACGGGACTCGTGGCTTCTTCGTCATTACTGCTCATGCGTTCAGTATACCCGAAGGAAACGCCGGATTCAACCTAAAACTGGTGAATGGGCCTACTCCGGCCGCAAGCCGACGGTTGGGCGTCCTGGGGCAGGAGGCGCATCCCTTGGGCACAGCGGATCCAGCAAGCGCTCAAATCCGTTCTCCTTGATCGCCAACATCGCCTGCACGTTTTCCAGGAGCTCTTTCGAGAGCGCCTCGCGGCGCAGCAGCCAGAAAAGATACTCCTCCGGAATATCCTTCAAATATCTTCCTGCGAATCGTCCGAACGGCATCTTGTAGCGGGCAAGCTCAAGCAAAGCTCCCGGATCCAAATCAACTTGCTCCATCTTCGTCCGCCCAGCCACTGACGGCTTGGCGCCTCCTCAGATGTTTTCTCTACTTAGCCAAAATCAAAAACGCAAGCACCGTTCGGACAAACAATTTCCCAGCCTGGTCACTTCAGAAGCAGCTCTCTTGCCTGATTCAGCTTGGCCGCCAGGTACTCCGACCCACCGTGATCCGGATGCACTTTCAACATGAGTCGTTTGTAAGCGCCCATCACTTCTTCTCGGCCGGCACCCTCCTTCAGCCCGAGGACAGAAAGGGCTTCGACACGGGTCATGCGGCTGGCTTCCCGCGGAGGACCGGAGGAAGACGTAGCCTTTGGGGCTCGACGTCGTGGGCGCAATGCCACGACGAGCGCGAGAACCAAGAAGAGGAAAAGCAGGAACCGAGGAATGACGGCGTTTTAATCAGAGAATCGGCGGGAGGCCAGCCGCTTGGCGCGCGGCTCGGATGAACCTCTCGATTCGGGCCGGATCTTTCGTTCGGGGCTGGCCGTTCACTTCGACCCCACTGGCCACATCCACTCCGAAGGGTCGCACGGTTTCGATCGCTTGAGCCACGTTATCGGCGTGTAGCCCGCCAGCCAGGATTAACGACCGCTTCGACGCAAGTGCCGTCACAAGATCCCAATCAAAGACCGCTCCCGTTCCGCCAAACGCGGACCCAACCTTGGCATCCGCCAAGAGCCGCTCGCCCGGCCACAAGGCTGCAGATGCCGCATCGGCAGCGGATCCGATGGGCACAGCCTTGTAGGCTCTCGGCAGAACACTTTGCAACGCAGGCTCCGCCTCGGAGCCGTGAAGCTGAAGCCAGGCCCTCCCCACTCGTTTCCTTAAAATTCGAAGCTCGGATCCCAGAAGATCTGCCACGACAAAGACGACGGACTCCGGTTGATCCAGCGCATGGAAAATCTTTACGGCATCTTCCAGCGGAACGGCGCGCTTGGAGGACGGGATCAGATTGATGCCGACCGTGTCAGCCCCGAGTGCGAGCGTGAGCCGAGCATCTTCGAGCGTGGTGACACCACAGATTTTTATGAAGAGGGGCGCAATCACTCCGTCCACCGCCCTCACATACCCGATTCTTACTCGATCTTGAGCAGTTCCTTGACCGTGGCTATCACCTGAGGCGCTTGAATGGGCTTGGTGATGTAGGCGTTCGCGCCAAGCTGTAACGCTCGTTGGCGATCTTCCTGGGAACCCTCCGTGGTGATCACGATGATCGGCGTGTCTTTGTGCACGGGATCCGTGCGCACACGCTTCACAAGCTTGAGGCCGTCCATGATCGGCATGTTGATGTCCGTAACGATGATGTCGAAACGGGCCGCGGCGAGCTTCCGGAGCCCATCCACACCATCATCCGCCTCGGTAACTCTTAGGTTTTTGACCCGCGCCAATGCGAACACCAAAAGCTGCCGCATCATCGGTGAATCTTCAACAATCAGACAGGAGTATTCAGCCATTTTAATGCTCAGACACTGAGATCCATAAACGCTTCGAGCCCGGGCAACCGGCGCTCTGCCTGCACGAAGAGGCTGGCACTCACAAGAGCGGCAGCCGCATGCTGCCCCAGGAGCTTGAACAATTCAAAGTCGATCGTCGAAAAACGCTTCTTTTGCGAAAGAGTCGTGAAAATCGCAATAACCCCAACAATCTTGTCATCCACGGTTAGAGGGATCACTGCGGCCGGCTCGTCGAGCGAACCCTCGCAGGCATCTCGGTCTTCGTTGACCGTGGCATTGCGCGTCCGAAAAACTTGGCCAATCGGCCCTTCGCGCACACTGAGTGGCCGGAGGGCACCGCTCGGGACTCCCTCTGAAGCAACCGGAACGAGCTCCGTCTCTTCGGCGTTGGCCAAGAACATACAGTAGCTCTCAGCGCCGACGAGCTGCGCCAGCACTTCTTTGATCCTTCGCGTCACCCCGCGTGGTGAGAGGCTGGAGTGGATCTGCGTGGAAGCCACGAACAAATTGGCAAGATTCGCAAACTCTGTTTCCACTTCGCGCGCTTGGGCGCCGAACTCGAACCGACCGGCCTCGGCCTCCTGAAAACGCGACAAGAGATCGCTCTTTTCTGCCTCCAGGTTCTCAATTTTCTCAAGCAAAGCGCGCACGGCAACGTCCGCCTCCACCTTCGCGCGCAAGCCAGCGTTTTCAGTCTCGAGTTCCATTAACCTGTGTTGAAGGCGCTGATACTCTCGAACGACGTCTTCCGTCAGACGGGGCCCGCCGGTGTGTGAGTACAGGTGATCGTCGCGCTCTTTCTCAAAATTCTGGGGGGGGCCGTCACTGGGTGGGTGGGCTGACTTTCGAGGCTCTACCATCCTGATCCTTCCGATCGAGCACGCTGGACATAACCGACAACGTTTGACAGTACCACGTGCACTCTGCAGAACACATGCGGCCGGAGCTGAACGAAGCTTAAGCGGCAGCTGAAACCTACTACATCATCCCACCGCGTGAGTTGGCCGAAAGGCCTACCGGCAAACGCGAGAGCACCAGGAACATTTAAGGCATGCGGAGAAGCAAGCTGTTAGCCTTCCTCGGATGTGCGTCACGAAGCTGCAGCTGACCAGCGGGTGCCGGTCGGGAGACGATCCCGGTCGAAGTCTCGTCAGCGGAAACACCGAAAGGTCGTTGTATCGAGTCTTGCGTCTTACATCGCGAGGTGTCGGGCGAAGCGT
>JBBRRP010000104.1:0-20651 GCA_038246305.1 Polyangiales bacterium
CGGGGGGGTATTTGTCGCACAGCTTGCCGAGCTCCGGTGCACAGAAATCCGATGGAAATAGCGATAGGTGGGCAAGTGTAGGCAGAATGCGCGGATCTAACCGTCCAGGGATATCAAGTAAGCCATCCGGACCAGTCGGAGTCAAATTCGACCCAGCCCGCTCGGCTTGAGAGCCCAGCCCAGCGAGTTTGAGCACTAGAATGTCTCCCGTGTCCCCATCCGATGACGCCCAAGCCCTGGCATTCGAGATCACCCTCTTCACGTTCAAGGAGGGCCTACTGGCGCGTGCTGCCCACGATCTGCAACTGCACGTCGATCGCGTGGAGGCACGCCTATTTTCGAAAAACAGGTTGGCGATCAAAGTTGACCCGTTGAGCATCCAAGTGGACGGCGCCGTTGTTCACGGCGAAGTTCATGCGGGCCTACTCTCTGCCGCCAATCGCCGTGAGATCCAGCACACACTCCAAGAGACGGTACTCAAAGTTGCCACTTATCCAGCGTTGCGATTTGAAGGGATGTTTGAAGAATCTGCAAGTTCGGTAGAGATTCGTGGGACGCTCGAACTGTGCGGCGTGCAACAGCCGCTCAACACACGCGCTCACGCCAAGGAGGGAGCACTCCTTGCTGAATTTGAAATCCGCCCCAGCGCTTTCGGTATCCAGCCCTTCCGCGCTCTCATGGGAGCCATCCGTTTGCAGGATCGTGTCGTCATCAAGATACGAGCGGCACGTCCAAACCTAGACTCCGCATCAATCTGAGTGCGTTGCCCTCGGTGACCGGCCCTTCACGCAGTTTGAAATCGAACGTCATTTGTCCGTTTTCAACGTTCTCGCGCAAATGCACCAGCTTCACGCGCCCCATTTGGTCAGCCGGCAATTGGCAGAGTTCGAGGTCGTGCGTGGAAACAGCTCCCGTCGCCTTCAAGCGCAGAAGCTCACTGATGATCCAGCGTGCCCCAAGCTGACGCTCGTTGGAATTAGTACCATGTAGGATCTCATCCAATAAGAAGAGCACACGCTGCTTGTTCTGAGCTGCATCCAGCACGGATTTGAGCTTACGAAGTTCGGCGTAGAAGTGACTCACCCCGGACTGCAATGAATCGCGCACACGCATGCTGGTGTGAAGACTGAAGCAAGCCATCCGGAGCTGCCGAGCGCACACCGGTCCGCCCGAAAGAGCGAGCACCGTAGCTAACCCCATGGATCGAAGCAGCGTGCTCTTGCCGGACATGTTCGATCCAGTTACGAGCAAAGCCGTGCCGGACTCGCTGAGTTCCAGATCGTTTTCCACCCGCTTTTCACGAGTGATCAACGGATGACCGAGACCCTCCGCGTGAAAGCCTGCGCCCTCCGTGAGCAGTGTTGGAAAGACAAAGCCGGGCTCATCGTAGAGTAAACCGGCCAACGAAGAGAGCGCTTCCAATTCACCAATCGCTTCAAACCAACCGCGGACTCGTCGTCCAAATTGCAGTTGCCAGCGTTCCAGCGCAAGCGTGGAGTGAACATCCCAAAGCAAAGCGACGTTCACGAAAGGATATACCAGTCCGTTGTGTTTCAGATCGAACCAACCAAGCCGCGAACGAAAAGACTGCATGGCAGCGGCGGCACTCTTGCCACCACAGGTTAACTTCTCCTTCAGACGTTCGCCTGATTTTCCAGGGAACTCAAGATTTTCCAAGATCTGGAGCATTCCCGCGTAGCGCACGAAGGCACCTTCGGTCGACGACACCGCACCAAAAACCTGGTTCGCAGCGCCGGCGTGAAAGGCCATGAAGACCGCCTGAATCACGCCTGGGATCAACCAAACTATCGCCGGCCAACCCAAAATCCGCGACAGCACCAACAGCGTCAATGTTAGGCCCGGCAACAGCGAAGCCGCCCAAACAACAACTGATTGGTTGAGAAGCTGTGTCGGCCCCTCCGCCCAATCCAAGAACGGCCCTGGATCGATGGGTGGCTTGTACGCAGAGTGAGTCGGACGGTTTCCCGCAAGTGTTAGGCTTTCAGCTTCGAGTTGTTGGCGCGCGAGCAGCCTCGGAGCGAGCGCCCGAACCAGCTCTTGGCGCTCCCAAATGACCTCTGGCTCCGCCGCAGCCAGCAACCAGCGCGCGAGTGTCTGCTGACCGAAGCGAGTGTGCGCGACACACAGCTTTTGAAAGAGCGAGCCTTTGCCTAAAATATCGAGGTCGTCCAAGTAGGCATGATTTTCCACCGAGAACGTGGCGCCATCGTCGGGGAGGTCACGAAAAGCTTCCGTCAGGCGTTTTACCGCCGCTTCATTCACCGCGAGCAAACGTCGCGCAGTATCCTCGCGGCGCAGCACTCGAGCATGAAACACAAGCAAGACTGCAAACGCCAACGCAGCCAGCGCCGAGAGCCCGAAGAGGAGCGGTCGCTCAGCCCTGAACAAAGCGAATCCCGCGGCAACCACGAACACTCCAAAGGCGAGCCCCCTCAAATTCGAGATCAAACTGGAGCGCGCTTCGAGAGTTGCTACCAATTGTCGGTAGCGCTCGGCTCGTTGCGCGTAGGTTTCTTGGGGTTGGCTTGAATCCTCAGCGTGCGCCACGCCTTCCCCTTATCCTTCCCATCCGAAGGAAGCCACTCCTAGCGGGTCAGCCCCTATTTAGGGCTTTTCTGTCCTGCGCTTTTCTGTCCTACGCTTCTCTGTCCCGTGCTTTTCTGTGCGCGCTTTTCTATCCCGCGCGTTTCTGCGAGCGGCGTTTCTGCGACCGACCGTTCTGCGGCCGACTTTTCTGCTGTGCCCTGCTCAGCGGCACTTGCGTTCGTCTTCATCGAGAAGGCTAAGCGGACGCTCGCCCCCATAAGCTCACCTTCGGGATCCCCAATGTGGCGGCGATCAATCACGTCAGCCACACACCGGGCGGCCTGCTTCGACATGCCTTTAAAGCTCTTCACGCTGACGCCTTCTGCTCGTTCTAGGTCGCGCACCAAGAAACGAACGACGACCTCTGCTGTGGCTTGACTGATGCCCCCGTTCTTATCGATGCAAGCCAGGTAGCGCGCACGTGTGGCTGGCACGTTCAGCTTGGCACCAGGAAATTCTCCCTTGTCTGCCTTAACGGGATCGACCTCCACCGCAAGCTCGGGCTCATCGGCGTCACTCGCTGTGAGGTCTGCGTCGGACTCCGCCGTTGGCGTGTTGGCTTTCTCGGCGTCTTTCTTGACCTTCTCTTTTTCGAGTTTGCCTTCAAGGTTCGCACCTTCAAGCTTGCCGCCCTCAAGCTTGCTACCCGCCAACACCTTCGCCTCCGCAACACTCAGGCAACGCAGCAGCATGCCCTTACCGTTAGAAATCCGACCCCAAGGGCAGGTCGGATCGTAAGGATAGCTGTCCTCCGAAGCTGGCGTATCAGCGCGGGCTCCCGTCGCCGTAGCGCTAAAAGCCAGCCCAACTACCGTCAACAACCCAAACTTTCGGAGAATTTTGCGCATGAAAAGCTCTTTCTGCCAGTGCCGTGGCTCGCGCCAAAAACCGTGACTGAGGGGTAGCAGAGAGCGCATGGACCTGCCCAGAATTTGGCCAAGTGCCGTGACTCCGCGGATGAAATTTGGCAGAAGTTCCGACTTCTCTCGCTTGCTGTGATCGCCATGCTGCTTTCCCCTCTCCCACCCTCCACCGCGAGCGACACTGTGCTCACCTTCCTGGAGAGCATCGGACAGCGCGCGGAAGCGGAATTTTACCTCAAGCTTTTCCGGGAAGTACCCAAGGAAAGCTTTGGTCTCGTTGCCGTGGAGAATGCCGTGGTCCGCCACGCACTCGGTTCGTTCGTGGAGCACCTGCGCTTCCTCGCCGATCTCGGATTGTACGCTCCTGTCGTGTTGGGCTTGTTCGGACCTGGCGCGAGCCAAACAACCTGCGATCAGTTGCTCAAACGTCTCCCCGCCGCCTCGCTCACGGCCGCCCTGTATCGCGCTGATGAGCCGAATCTTATCGAAGCAGTGCGTGCGGATTTGAGAGCTGAACGGCTGCCGGTGGTGTGGTTTGATCGTTCTCAGCCTAGGAGCCAAGAGGCTCGCTTGTCCGAGGCCGCTGCCATTGCTCGTGAGCTTGGCACCCAAAAGCTTGTCTATTTGCGTCGAAGCGGAGGCTTACGCGCGCTCAGCCACGGGCTGGCAACACCGAGAGAACACGGGCTCGATCTCAACAACGGTAGGATCTCTGTGCTCAACCTGGAGACCGAGGCCAATTTTCTGTTGAAGGGTGCGGAGCTCAATGCCGACGACAAGAAGCTGCTCGCAGCGATCGGCTCACTGCTAACGCTCGCCAATCAACCACGCCTGATGGTGAATGTTGCCTCACCCTTGAACCTGCTCAAGGAGCTTTTCACCGCAAAGGGGGCCGGCACGCTCATCAAGCAGGGCACGCTGGTCCAACGTTTCGAATCCTACGCCCCACTCGATTTGCCCCGGCTGACGGCACTCATCGAACAGAGTTTTGGGCGGCAGCTTCTGAAGGATTTTTTTTCGGAACCGCTGCTGGCGGTCTACGTGGAGTCAGATTATCGCGGGGCCGCCATTGTGATCGACAGCCCGGTGGGTCCCTATTTGAGCAAATTTGCCGTTGAGCCACGAGCTCGTGGGGAAGGCATTGCGCAGGATGTGTGGAGTTCTCTCGCACGAGATTTTCCAACGTTAGTCTGGCGTGCCAGAGCTCAGAATCCGATCGCGGCCTGGTACACTCGGATTTGCACCGGCATGCTGCGCGTTGGAGCTTGGCATGTGTTTTGGCGCGGGCTTCGGCCCACCGACATCCCAGCGGCCATCGAGCATGCCCTGGGGCGAGCGAGTGATTTTGTGGATTAGGCAAAGTGAGCCTCAGGCTGCCCAACGGTTGAGATCTGCCACCAGCTCCCCTTAACGCCTACATCCTCGGCGCCTCAAGCAGAGCCAAAAGCGAAGAAGCTTCAAGGTAACGCGCGAAGATCCGTAAAAATAGCCATGGGCCTCGGTGGGCTCCTCTTCGACCAATGATTGCCGTTTTTGCGCAGAAATGCCCAGGGATTGGCTGTGTGCATGAGGCAGACACATGAGCAAAATTTCTAAAGCGGCCTCTCTGGGCTTCAGCGCGGCGACCATCGCAATCCTAAGCGGCGCTTCAGCCCAACCGGCTAGCGACTTCCTTTACCAACTGAATTACGGTGTCCTCCCGACGGCCGAGAATGCTCCAGAGGACGGCGCGCTTTCTCCCGCCGAGCTGATGCGACAAGCCAAGGGTTACTTGATCCAAATGCACCAGGCAGCGGCCACCGTACAAGATCAGGCGGGTGGCGCGCGCAATGAGAGAGATGTCGTGAGAGTGCTATGCCTCAACGACAAGCTCACCCAGATCACACTAGCCATCCATTCAGCCGAGGAGCGCACCACAAACCTGTTCACGGCCGCCACTCACAACAACCGTACCCAGGCTAACCACGAATTCACTATCGTGCGTATTCTGAAGGACCGCGTGAGTTCGCTCGCTTCCGATTCGAACCAATGTATCGGGGAAAAAATCGGTGTGGTGGGGGAGACGAAGGTCGATACGGCGGTGGATCCCAGCGTTACCGATGTGGACCCGCTCGATCCACCTGTGCACACCGAGCCAGACAACGACACGATGCTCTCCATGCCCCCCGTGATCAGCAGCCCGACTCGCTAGCATCATTTCACGCACTGAAAGCCCACCGCAGGCGTCCATTCAAGCTCCGTTCCCTGGAGCGTGAAGGTTGGGACGTTGCTCTGGATTTCTGGTGACAGATCACCTGAATCGATCAGGCTTTGGAGCAATTCTGGTTTGAAGGGGCGAATGTGCACCTTGAGTGTGATGCGATCTGGCACCGCCTGCACGATCCGGTAATAGCGCGTCACAGTGTGGTAGAAGCGTGGGTCTCCCATATCGCGCGTCACGATCGGTGGTAAGAGGTTGGACTCCACGCTTCTGGCCTCCCAGAACATGTGCACGGGCTCGCCCTGTTCACCCCGCATTTGGTCTCCAAGCCGCCACAGGTCCTCGGAGGGGGCATCCAGCAGGCTTTGACCGTCTTTCACCAGACCCGACTGGAACAGGATCTCGGAACCCCTGTACGCAACGAGCTCAACCCACGCGTCGCGATCTTGGGCGGCTCCGCTCGGCCAAGCATGCCCCGCTAGCGCATTTTCGAGCGACACATCGGCCCGCACCCCGCCATCCAGCGCGGCGACGCACAGGCGTGGGATCACCGTCGGGTTGAGATCGCGCAGAATCGCCGCACGCTGCGCCTCGAGCTCAGGCCACGCCGTGAGTGCCACATCGATGCCCGCAAACGTGTGCTCGTGGTGCTGCCGCACTGGAGCATTCGGGACATTCGCCACTGGCTCACGGCTGCCCGTCATGTGGCATTTGCCGCAGGAGAGCGCGGTGGCGGGCTCCGGGCTGTTGAAAATGGTTTCTTTCCACTCAAGCAAGGTGCGCTCCAGCTCCACGCCATGCTGATTCACCACGTCGTGGCACGCGCCGCAGAATGCTGCCGAATCAAGCGTGGTTCTGTCGAGCAACGGAGAATGGGCGGAAGCATGCACCGCGTTCCTGATGGGGTTGCTGATGCCTCCACGCAGCGTGGTATCGTTGGCCAGCTTGAGCGGATTGTTGTGAGTGCCAGCCACTGCACTCACGTTGTGGCAAAAGTAGCAGGTGACGCCTTTGAGCGAGCTGGCCACCTCGCCGAGGTTGAGACCATCGTTCGTGAGGCCCTCGGCAACGGCTAGCGGAGCGTGACATTTAACGCAAAAATCGCCCAAAGCGCCGTTGGTTTCACGCTGCCCCCGCGCATTCATCGCTAAAAATACCGGATCCACCGCCGCGTACGCGTGCACGCTGCCCGACCACTCTTGAACGTGCTTGGGGTGACAGCTGCTGCACGTTTGCGGATCGAGGAGCGCGGCGCGTGAATACACGGGAGCAGGTTCGCTTCCGCAGCCCAACTGCGCACCCAACGCCACCCAAGCGAAAAGGCAAAATCTGCGCATTAGCCCTCAATACAGGCATTGAGCACGATATGGTCGACGGCGGCCCCATGCTCAACAGTGAGCCGCACTTCCCAGAGCCCCGGCATCCACAAATTCACAGGTGTTACCACGAAGCGACCTGGTTCAACGCTCGGCGTCACGATCGCCTTGACGCCCGTGCCATGACCATGCTGCGGCATGAAGGGAGTCACTTGCAGATTCACGTCGCTCAAGGGTGCCCCGGTAACATCCGACAATTCAAGCGTCCAGCTATTGTCGCCCTTGGTGGGCGTGTTGGGTGATGCTGCCGCAATACGCAGCTTGAAGGTTCCCGCCCCACTCGTGGCCCAACTTTGCCCCGAAAAATCTGCAAGGCTCGGATCTTCGGTGCAATCCAGACTGGCTTGGGTCGTGCCTGCACTAGCGCACGCGCAAAGGACAAGCGAACACAGTCCGAGACAAACCCAGCGTAAAACAGCAGAGCTCATGCGCCGATCCAAACCGCTCACCGTGATTGCAGTTCGTACCACGTGACCACGCCCATCGCCACGCTCTCAGCAGCTTTTGCCACGCTGTCTCCCCCGCCGGCAGAGACGCTGCCGGCTTGGGGGAGACACGCCGAGCGGAACGCGAGGCGAGAGGGGGCAACCGGTATTCCCGCTCCGCAAACCCAGTGCTATCGTTCCGCGCGTCGGACTTCGAGTTCGCCACGCCATTCGCTTTTTTTTGCAGATTTGCAGGGAACGATCATGCCCCGAACATCGTGTCGATTGGCCGTAGCTGCCGCTTCCGTGGGCTCGCTGTTAGCCTACGCTTGCTCTTCCCAACCCGTCAACAAGGCGTCCGACGTTGACCCGAATGTCAGCACGGGCGGCGCGCGTGCCACAGGCGGCACCACGGGACTGGGTGGCAAGGCTGCGAATGTCTACCCGCTGTTACGCCCAGTACCGGTGGCGCTCACGATTCCCAAGGGCATATGGTCGCCACTCGTTCAGCTTCGGGACAAGACCGACACATGGACGGTGGGGCGCCCCGCAGATGGCTGGGTGGTGACGCCCATCCACGCAACGTTGCTGCCGGATAGCGGCAAGGTGCTGATCACGGGCTGGAGCCGTTCCGGAGTGCAAGACTGCCAGCTGGGCGAAAAGCGCCACAATGGCACAAGTTGGGTGCTCGATCCCAACGTGCTGCACGTCGACCAATCCTTCACGTTGAATGTGACACCTCTTGATGAGAAGGGGGAACCGGCTTCAGATGTTCTGTATTGCGCGGCACATGTACCGCTAACTGACGGCCGTGTTTTCTATGCGGGCGGCTCGCGCTATGAGAAGCTCGGCATGCCCGGTGAAATCGAACGCGGAATCAATTACGCGCGGATTTTCCGGCCTAAGACAGCAGATTTCGAACGTGTCCCACAGCCCATGACAGGTGGCCCCGCCATGCTCCCTGGCCTGCGCTGGTATCCATCCGCCACCAAGCTGGCGGACGGCAGCGTGTTGGTTATCGGCGGCTTCACCCAGTACGCCGATACCGGACACTTGACGAATTTGAGCATCGAGCGCTTCTCGCCTACGCTCTACGACCAAGGCAAAGATCCTTGGACTGTGCTCACGTCGCACGAGGAAAGCACTCCCGATATCGCTGCCGATGCTTTGGACTACAACCGCGCGCACCTCTTGTATGAGCCTGTGCCGGCTGACAAGGCAGGTGGACATGCGCGCACCGTGGCTGCCGTGGGCGGAGTGGGTGCCGTGTTGCTGCTCAATACCGACGATGGCGTGCCGGGAGCCGAGCGGATCTACCATCCGGCGAACGGCCAGCGCCACACCGCTGATAATCTACCGCTGCGAGCTGGGCTCTCCACGGGCGCCCTGGTTTCAACTGGTGAAATCATGATCATGGGAGGCACGAACGCCGATGAAACGCGACCGCGCCTGGATCTCTACGACCCCTACAAGGACAGCTGGCGCACCATCGATACGAAGCGAGGCCGCCGCCAACCCAGCTCGGTGCTCTTGCCGGATGGAACCGTCCTCTTGATTCATGGCGTGGGCGAAGAAGCCACGATACCAGAACGCCTCGTGCCACAGATTTTTGATCCGGTCGCCGGGACGATCAGCGACGATGTGCGCTGGCCTGAGGACACTGATCGCGGAGTGCACAGCTTCGCCCTGTTGCTCAAAGATGGCACGATCTTGATGGGCGGCGGGGTCGCCACGGCGCCCGTCTTTCAGATCGGCTGCGAGCACGCAGATTTGCGGATCTATACGCCGCCTTACCTCCGGGGTAGGAGCCCAAGGCCCGTTTTATCGGGCGTCACGGAGCCCTTGGGCATGGCGGTGGCGGGAGCTGCTATAACAGTAACCTACGACGGCACGCCGCTCAAAGCAGACGGAGGAGCCGTGCTGATGGCGGTGGGCTCGATCACGCACAGCATCGACCAAAATCAACGCTACGTAAAACTCAGCACCACGAAGAACGGCAAGATACTCACGCTCACTCCACCTGACACCCATTTGCGCGCGCCTCCGGGCGACTACATCCTGTATCTCGTGAGTGATCAAGGCGTGCCATCGCTCGGCGTGTCCGTGCACTTGCCGTGAGAGCTCGCGCCATCTTGTTAGCCATCTTGGGGATGGGGCTCAGGCCTGGCGCCGCACAGGCCAATGGTCGCCCACCCACGCCGCTCTCTGTCGCGTTCAAGCGCGGGCAGTCCGACCACGTGCTGATTGGCACCAGTTTTGGTGTCTTGATGACGGAAAATGCAGGGCTCAATTGGCGCTGGCTGTGCGAGCCCGCGGTCGAAAATGCTGACGCCGATCCCGAATGGCTGTGGCTGGAAGACAACACGCTCTTGGCTGTTACGTTCGCGGCTGCTTTCCGTCGCTCCGAGGACGGTGGCTGCACCTGGGCTGCGCCGAGCCCACCTCTCGGAGGCTTTGTCGTGGACGTTGAGCCACACCCCACCGAACCCCAAACGCTGCTCCAAGTAGTGCGCGTCGAAACGGCAGGCGCCACCACGAGTCGGCTCTTTCGTTCGATGGACGGGGGAAAAAGCACACCCACCCTGCTGCTGGAAACTCCCGGGCAACGGCTAACCGCCGTGCGCTATGCGCCGAGCGCACCCGAGCATATCTACGCCGCCTCGCTAGCGCCGACCGCTCAAATCTCTTCGCTCTATCATTCGTCAGACAGCGGAGAAACGTGGGAGGAATTGCCATTCCGCACGGGAGCGGGCTTCGAGTACCAGCTCGTGGGCGTTGACGCGACCGACCCCAAGGTCGTTTTCGCCGTGACGTTCGGACACAACTCGCTCTTGCGTAGTAGTGATGGTGGCAAGAGTTTTCAGGAAGTGCTCGCCACTGGAGCCTACCTTTTGGCCTTTCATGTGGACCTACGAACCCATTTGATTTGGGCTTCGGATGGCGTCTCTGGCTTGTATCGCTCCGATGATTCCGGCAAGAGCTTTGTGAAGCTTGCAGAGGCGCCGAGCGCCACGTGCATTGCGAACGATGAGCGAGCTGTCTACATTTGTGCGAGTGCTCTGAAGGATGGGTTCGTGGTGGGGAGGAGCGAGGACGGTCAACACTTTACGCCCTTCATGCCTTGGTTCAACGTCCTCGGGGGCCCGCTCCTTTGCCCAGCCGGAACCGATCCGCACGATCTGCCTCTGTGCGAAGCAGCTTGGCCCGGGCTGGCTCAATCGGTGGGCGCGAAATCGAACCCAGAACCCAGAGCAGGGGCTGCGGGTATTCTAAATTCTTCGAGTCCGGAAACCAACGGTTGCATTTGTCGAACTTCAACGCCACAAGTACGCGCACGATCAAGCACGCGGTTATTGCTGCTAATGCTGTGCGTTGCCGCAATACGACGGCGCGCTAGAGTGAATTCACCCAGTCGCTCACTGCCTTGAGGCCTACCTCATCCACAAGCTTGCTGGCGATGGGCGGCATGGCGAGACCCATTTCGCGGCTTCGAATGCGCTCCACCAACACACTGCTGTCGGCCTGGCCGGGGTGAATGAGCTGACACCCGGGGCACATGAAACTCACGGGCTCCTGACCGAGCGTCGTGGTGTACGTGTCGGTGTCCTTGACGGCCTTGTCGGCAACATAGATCCGCAACCGCAAGTTGACAGTTTGAAAGTAGCGATTGTGGCAGGTGCCGCAATTGGTGTGCAAGTAGCCTAAAGCTGCTTTTTCTTGCTCGTTTCCCGGCACTTCAAAGCCTTGGGGCACCGGCCCGGAAAGACGCCCCGCGTGGCTCAGCTTTTGCAGAGTGACTCCGTCACCTTGGTGCGTCAGCTGCAGCGCGCCAAAGCCAAGGATGTGCTCAGGCTGAGGCTCGTGACACAGCTTGCAGTCCTTTTGGCTGGGAACATCATGCGTCGTGCCTTTGGCATTCGGCACACCATCAGGCACCAGCACCGCATCTGAATCGTTGTCGTCCCACAGGTAAGCTGCGAAGAACCAATCTTCTTGCCTTGGCCCGAAGCGCTCAATGAAGCGTGTTTCGATGCGCACACCGTCGCGTGTGAATTCTTTCCAGAAACGCGCTCCCACTGGAAATTCCCAGTGATCCATGTCGCTCACGTCGATTTTTTCGCAGCTTGGAAGATACACGAAGCGCCGTTTTTCGGCGCCATCCGACCACAACTTATAGCGTGGCTCAAAGGGCTCCACGTCCCGGGCGAGCGAACCATCCGCGTTAAACAGGCCCGTTTCTGACAGAAAATGCGGAGGCTTCAAGAATAGGGCGCGCGCGGCTTCTTGAACACATGGCGTGGGCAGTGGAGCCGACGGCGTGTTTTCGCCGCAGCCGATAACTAACAACGTGCCGCACACTCCGAGCGCTGTGAACGCCGCCCACCAAGCCTTAGCTCGCGCCCGCTTACTAAAAACAGGGCCGAGGCAGCGCATCACTCCTTGTAGGTACTCCTAGAAAACCCGCACTTCAAGGCTGCGAGAGCGCGGCCCGAGGAACCCGCAAACGCGATTCGCCTGCGAGAAAGGCCCTTGAGTTGAGCTCCGGTCCGGCTGCGTGTAGATCGCTCCTCGGTGCTGTATGCCTTCGTTTTACTCTGCGGACTCGTAGCTGCTGGCGCCTACGTTCTTTTTTTCATGAGTCAGGTGCCAGGTGCGGCGGATGATCGCCTCGGCGTCTACGAACCTCTGCCACCAGACCTTGGCAAGTGGAAGACCGACACGAACACCCCGGCCGCCGAGGCCGCTACTGCTTCCGGTCAGCTGCGCGAGATCCGCTGGTTCTTTCAAGAGGCCGGAATCGGCTCTGGGGGAATGCTCATTCAACAAGCACGCCTCCGCGACATGAAGAGCGGAGAGATCCTGGTGGTTGAGCCTGAGGTAGCGACAAAGCGCCGACGGATCAAAAAAGAAGTGTAGGTTTCGTTCCTCTTTCAGACTCCCATGGACAACATCACGCACAGTCTAGTTGGTTTACTCGTCGCCGAGGCTTGCCTGACCAAGCTGGAACCCACGCCTGCAGGCGCTCAGCCGAGCCAAAACCAAGCCTGGGCCCTAAGAGCGCTCTTGATCGGAACGTCAATATTTGCCAACAATTTTCCCGACCTCGATTTTCTCTATGCGAGCATCACGTACGGCAAGCTAGGCTACCTGCTGCATCATCGCGGCCACACGCACACCTTCTCACTCGGCCTGATTGAAAGTGTCTGCTTGTTCGGGCTCGCACTGCTCATCGCGCGTTTTCGAAAACTCACACTCAATGCGAGTGAACGTTTCTGCCTCGGAGCCGTTGCGCTGTTGGGTCCGATTTTGCACATCTGCTTGGATTTCCTGAACAATTATGGGGTCCACCCCTTTTGGCCGCTCAACAACGAATGGATCTATGGGGACACGTTGTTCATTATTGAGCCCTATCTGATCCTGACCCTGTGCGCATTCTTGGTGTGGTCGATGCGGACGCGCCTCGCACGCGGGCTGCTGTTCTTCTTGATTCTCGCGGTGGTGGTCGCCTGTTGGGTTTTTCCCTATGTCGATTTCTTGTCGGCGCAGGTTGTAACAGCGACGGCGCTGGTGATGTTATGGTTGAGCTACGCATGGTCGCGTTCATTTCGCGTTATTGCAGCGGCGGCTATGTCTGGACTCATCATTCTAGTATTTGCTGTGGGCAGCTCTTCCGCTCACGCCACGGCGCGCTCCTCTCTTCAGGTGGCGCTCGGGGCGGAGATAGTTGATGTTGTGGCGACGCCCCATCCAGCCAATCCTTTCTGCTACGACGTGATCGGTGTGGCGACCACAGCTTCGGACTACGTTCTGGCGTACGCCAGCGTATCCGTATTGCCAGGCTGGATCTCGCCACGCAGCTGCCGAGCGTTACGCAAAGAATCGAGCCTCCCGATGGAGCCGATGGATGTCCAAGCGGGATCGATTTTCATTCGTTCGGTCTGGCGCACTCCCTTGGCGAAGCTGAAAGACCGGTTCAGCACGAGTTGTATTGCGCGTGAATTTCTGCGCTTCGCGCGTGCACCCTTTTTGGTCGAGAGCAATTCGGCCTGGGCGGTCGGCGATCTCCGCTATGATATGGAAAAGGGCAGCGGATTTGCCGAAATTCCACTGCCACAAGGCGCGAAGGATTGTCCGAAATTCGTGCCGCCCTGGGTGCCACCGCGCGGGAAGCTACTGCTCGGCACTCCGTAGCAGCAAGCTCGTTGCGGCTCGGCCTTCGCTCAGTCTTCGAAGACAACCATCTGGTGCAACTGCACTTCAGGCACCACGACATCCACTCGCCCACGCAGATACTCGAAAGCGACTTCGCGCCCCTCGGGCTGCAACACCACGCGGCTCGGTTTGGACTTTCTTTTGAGGCTCACCCCGACATTAAAGAGCGGGACCACATCCTCAATCACTTCTACTCCTTGCCCACGTTTACTCGGTTGAGCAAACAACAAGTGAACTACGTCACGGCGCTCTTTGGCCTGCCGGCACACGCTCACCCGACCCGCAGCGGGCAATTCTGCGCTCACGAGCGGATCCGGTAAAAGCTCAGCCAAACAATGCAGCAGCATGTCGCGCACCGCTTGTTGACCGCGGCTAGCATAGATTGAAAACAAGGGATGCGTGCAAGCAATACCCGCGGCTCCTCGGACCATCACCGGGCCGCCATTCTTGCCACTCGGAGGCGCGTGCCGATGACTGCAAAAATGCGTTAGCGTGCGGTTAAAGTACGGCTCGTCCCGCGTCGCGAGCACTTTACCCGTGGCGGTTTTCGTCCAACGCCGGCCCTGCCCGTAAACGAGAAATGAGGTATTGTCCCAGGCATCAAGCCCAAATTTTGGCCGAATGTAGTCCGGATCAAATTCACAGGCTCCGGCGTCTCGATAGCCAAAATCAAGCCCCGGCTCGTCCTTCCCCACCAACATTGCTGACACACCCGTGGCCAAAACTTGCCCCCCCTTACTGACGAAGGCTTTCACCTTCTTCAGCAGCGCAGGGCTCACGCGAATCGCATCCGGCAACACCAGCACTTTGTATCCAGAAAGCTCCGCCTCTGCATCCACCACATCGAAGCACAGCTTGCCCTCCAGAAGCACGCGTGCCGCGCCATCGTCGGTTAACGAATTCTTGGGAGCCTGACCATCACCCCCGCTGCTCTCACCGCAAGCTTCCGCCGAAAGGAGCGCCACATCCGCCAAGCCGACAGCATTCACAGCCCAGGCTTCGTGAGCTTCAATCTCGGCGTAGGCTTCTCCAATCAAGCGATAGGTTGCCTGCTCCATGCGACCCGAAGGGTGCAATTGGTCGCCTACGCTCACGTTCGCTCCAAAAGCTAACGCCGCACGAGTTTCATAGCGAAGCGCATTGGGATGCTTGAATCCGCCAAACTCTCCCCAGCTCTCATGAAACTTGCCCGTCATGCCCAAGAACGGTAACTTCAACGTGCGAGCATAACCCGCCGAGAGCGGGAAGTGATCATAACCCCAGCCACCCGTTGGCAAGGATTCCAGCTCCAGATGGGTATTTTCATGGGCCAGCGCGCGATCACCGCGCGGAATGTGGCCACCGTTGTGAAAGATGGGGAGGCCCCGACGCAAGCGATCAACGAGCTTGCGCACGCTCTTCGTATAGTTGAAATAGACCTCGCGCCCGAGCGTCGTTCGTTCCTTCAGGCTGGTCGGATCTTTGCCCTTTTCGAGCAATGTGCGCGTGCAGCTGGTGCAGTAGCAGACCCTCGGGCTCACAATATCCAAGAACAACCCGTCCATCTCGTAGTTCTTCAGGGCCTCCTCGATCTGCTTCAACAGATAATCCAGGTAAGGCGTATTGAAACAGCACTCGTGAAAGCCAGGCGCGAGCATGGAGCCCGCCCATGGCACACCGCCGTCCTCGGTACGCCGCGCCCATTCAGGGTGTCGCCAGTAAACCCACTCGTCCACGCCCGCTGAAAGATAAACCGGGGTCTTCACGTCAATCGCATGCGCCGCTTTGATCTGCGCGGTCAAGAGATCAAACTTAAGATGCGGATGCATCTGGCCCACGCGCGTCGGATGGTAGCTCAGCCCATGATGGCACTTCGAGAACACCGTGATGGAGTTCACATGCCCCAGCTTCAGCATCTCCTGAAATTGCTTGGCGTCAAACGCTTCGCCAATCTTGGCAATCTTCTCCGAAGTGTGAAAATCGAGGTGAACTTGACGCGTACGCATGCCAATTTTGCCTTTCGAAAGCGTGCATCTTAAGCAACTCGCCTTGAAAGACCATCGCTTTTCGCCGACGCGCCGAGCTTCAATATCAGCTCGTGCCCGCCAGCCATGAACCCTCCGCGAATCCACAGCCCGGCCCACGGAAAATCCACATCCCTAAGCGCTCATCCCTAAGCGCTCATCTACCGTGACTCCCCACATCTCAGCATCAAGCAGAAACGAAAGTTTCTCCCCCTCTCAACATCGAATTCAGGTAGTAAGCATGCTTACTACTTTCTTTTGTCGCGTGACCCTCGCTTGCTTGCTTTGCTTTGACCCTTCTCTGATCTTTCGCAATGCACGAAAGGTTGGGCGTTATACTGGAGAGCTCTCGGCACCGGCAGCACGAACCAGCTGAACAAGCCGCTCATCTTGCAGATCTCGTGCTATTTTTGAGTCCGCCGCGTCGCTATGACACGCGGCTTTCGCTCCGGTGGCTGCGCCCACGGCATTTCGCGTCTTGCTGGCGAGGCGATGGATTTCCTCGGGGCTGAGGACGCCACGTTTGGCGAGGATTTCTTGTTGGGTCACGGTCAGTGCGCCGGACTTTTCGACTTTCTCACGTAGGAAGCCTTCAGCTTTGCCGCTCGCAAATTCGACGATTTCTTTTGAGATGCGAACTGAGCACCAATCGTGCCCGCACATAGCGCAGAAATCGGTGTCGACATCGAGATCTTCATCGTGGAAGGCGCGGGCCACATCGGTATCGAAGGCAAGCTCGAAGTGTTTTTCCCAGTTGAGCGCGGCACGTGCCTTCGTGAGATTGTCATCCCAGTCGCGCACGCTGGGAATTCCGAGTGCCACGTCGCCGGCGTGGGCGGCGATCTTGTACGCAATGCAACCTTGCTTCACGTCATCTTTTTTGGGCAGCCCCAGGTGTTCTTTGGGGGTGACGTAACATAGCATTGAGGCTCCATGGTACGCGGCCGCCGTGGCCCCAATGCAACTGGTGATGTGGTCATAACCAGGGAACACATCGGTCACCAACGGTCCCAGCACGTAGAACGGAGCACCGTGGCACACCGTACGCTGTAACTTCATGTTGTATTCGATCTGATCAAAGGGCACATGCCCGGGCCCCTCGACCATCACCTGGCAACCCATGCGCCAGGCTCTTTCCGTGAGCTCACCTAACGTATGAAGCTCGGCCAGCTGTGCGCCGTCGCTCGCATCCGCCAAACCACCCGGACGCAAGCCATCGCCAAGCGAGAACGACACATCATATTCTCGCATGATGGCGCAGATTTCCTCGAAGTGTTCGTACATCGGATTCTGTTTGCCGTGCACCAGCATCCACTTGGCCAAGAGCGATCCACCGCGACTCACGATCCCGATCAAACGCTTCGTAACCAACGGCAAATGCTCGCGCAGCACTCCGGCGTGAATCGTAAAGTAATCGACGCCTTGCGACGCCTGATGTCGCAAACTCTCTAGGATCACGCGCAGCGTCAGATCCTCAATTTTTCTGCCCAAAATCATCGAGTAAATCGGCACCGTCCCGATCGGCACCGTGGCTGCCTGGATAATCGCAGCGCGACACGCGTCGATATCGCCGCCCGTCGAAAGATCCATCACAGTATCAGCGCCCCAACGCTCCGCCCACTGCAACTTCTCCACTTCATCGCTAGTGCCCGATGACACCGGCGACGCTCCCATATTGGCGTTCACCTTCGTCTTACTGGCCCGCCCAATGCACATGGGCACGAGGCTCTTAGCGAGATGCTCGCGATTAGCAGGTATAATAAGCCGCCCCGCTGCCACTTCGTCACGGATCTGTTCAGCACTGAGGTGCGTTTCTTTTTCAGCCACGCGCCGCATGGCATCCGTCACTATGCCAAGGCGCGCAAATTCAAGCTGCGTGCACGGTACAAAGCCAGCTGGTGCCACCCACTTGCCATCGCGCTGTTCCCAATCGAGCGGCATGAAGTCCCAAGCTGTCTTGGAACTCGGTGCGGGCATGCCCGGAGTGTCCGGCGAGGAATAGGAACGCGGGCCACCAACGTTGGGCGCATTGGCAAAGGAACCGGGGTTGGTCCCTTCCTTTAGGGATGAAGGATTGTGTGCGCCGTGAAGGGGAAGAGGCAATTGGTTCGTCATGGGTTCTCGCTCCTTGGGTGGCTCGGGGAACTTCGCCCTACTTCGACGTCGCTTCCCTCCGCCGGTGCTAACCGGATCAGGTTCAACGGGTGCATCTCAGCGGCATCTGCCGCGCCCCGGCGTAGACCAGCTCTAGCGCAAGCGTTGCACGAGCGGTAGCCTTTTCTTCAGGCCAGCCAGATTGATTAGGCCAGCCAGATTGATTTCATGGAGCGGGAGAGCGCGCGCAGCGAATACCTGTGTAGTCGCCGTGGCCGCCGCCTGAATCGCCGTAACGGGTGGCTGTGGCAAGACGCCCCGCATGGTGAAACCAACTGCCTCCGCGAATCGCCCGGAAGACTCGCCCGCTCGGATTACTAGTGGTCACTGCACAATCTTCACAGAGCGCCGGATAAGGCGGCCGGTAGAAATCGAGCACCCATTCGTAGATGTTGCCCGCGAGGTCAGCCTGTCCAAATCTTCCATCGCCCGCCGGCACTGAACCGACACGCGCGATGTCCGCAAATTCGCAGGTGTCCGTCCCCGAAAGCAAACAGCCATGCACTGCCAACGCCGCATCGGGCTCGGGCGGTGTGTTGCCCCAAGGATAGAGCCGCGCTTCATTGCCCCCCGCAGCCGCAAACTCCCACTCCGCTTCTGTCGGCAAGCGCGCGCCATCCCAGGTGCAGAACGCAAACGCTTCGTACCAATTAATGCAGTTAATCGGTAGCGTTTCTCCGCCGCTGGCGTCGGGCGTCCAGGTTAAGCGCATTCCCAGGCAGCTCTTCTGAACTTGGAGTTCAGCGCTCGTCGGGGCGAGTGGCCACTCCGGGATCCAGCCAGAACCCGCAACTTTCGGATTCGCGCCTTCACCTGCGAGCGGATGGCCTGAGCTGCGCCAAGCGTCGTACGCGAGCATGAACTTCCGAAAACGCCCAACGCTGACTTCAAATCGATCCAACCGAAAGGAACTCACACTCGCCGGCGCCGTCGACAACGTGGGCTGGGCCACGTCTTCGTGGCGCTCGTAAGCGCCACCGGGCACGACCGGGCTCTCGCAGCAAGCTTCATTCTGCGTGGCGCCGCAGAGCGCCTCCAGGCCTGCGCAACTGGGCGCTACGGCGTCCGCGTGCGCCTTATTGCTGGTCGGCGAACAAGCGAAAACCAAGGCGAAGATGCCTAGCGTCACGCGAAAATCCCAGGCGTTCAATCTTCCGCAGGCTAGCCGAAGCTCGGTGCTTTGTCGCGCACAGCGAGCCCTGTTTGGGTTAAAGGCGAGAGCGTGTCCCTCATCAAGATTAGCCGCGATCTCTCGAAAAAGGTGGCCGAGCTCCAATTCTCGGACCCGGTGCGCTTCGTCTACAATCCACTCGACTACGCGCGAGCCCCGCACGAAGCGTACTTGGAAGCTTACGGCGCTGGCCCCAAGGAAGCCATCTTGCTCGGCATGAACCCGGGCCCTTTTGGCATGGCACAAACGGGTGTGCCTTTTGGAGAAGTGAATCTGGTGCGAGATTGGCTCCAGATCTCGGGCAAAGTGAAACGCCCCGAGCCAGAGCACCCGAAACGCAGAGTGCTTGGATTTGAGTGCACACGCAGCGAAGTGAGCGGAAAAAGGCTTTGGGGCTGGGCCAAAGAACGGTTTGGCACTCCCGAGAAGTTTTTCGCGCGCTTCTTCGTCGTGAACTACTGCCCGCTTGCCTTTATCGAAGAGTCAGGAAAAAATCTCACGCCTGATAAGTTGCCGCCAGCTGAGCGTGCTCCACTTCTTGTGCTGTGTGATGCCGCGCTCCGAAAAACCGTTGCAGCGCTTTCGCCCCGCCTAGTGATCGGGATTGGTGCCTTCGCGGAAGCTCGGGCCATAGCTGCGTTAGCGGACAGCGCTGTCCCGGTGGGTACGATTTTGCATCCCAGCCCACAAAGCCCCGCAGCCAATCGTGGCTGGGCAAAAGCCGCTGAAATACAGCTGAACGCTCTGGGGATCTGGCTATGAGTCGATTTCGGGACCGCTTTCGGAAGCTGGCAACACTGGCTCTCGCAATACTGGTTCTCGGCACTGGGTGTGTTCAATCCCGTCCGCCAACAGCCAAGCTGGATTCCGGTCACAGGTTTACGCTTATCGTGCCGGCTCTTTTGCGAGACCCGAAGGATGACACTCAAGATCTCGTGGTCGATGCGTTTGAGTCCCTCGACCAAGCGCTCGGTGGCGACACGCTCGAGATTCGAACGGAAAAAGCACCCATGGCCTGCTGGCTCCAAGAGCGTGCCATTCCGTATAAAAAGTGCCACCGCGAGGCCCAGGCCAGGTTGGAGCCGAGCGGCGAAGACGCCTTGCTTTGGGGCTTTGCCCTCGACGCAAAAGCCCAGGTGTTCACACTGTTTGCTTCCACGCGTGGTGCCCCGGGGCCGGAACAGCTACGCCCGACGGGCGCGAATGGTCTGTTAACCCGAAGAGATTTCTTAGATTTGTTTCGAGGAATTGTACTTGCAAGAATTTCGGACAAGAGCGAAGCATGGGCCAAAATTCGCAGCTTGAGAGATCGCTTGGCCAACCTCGCCAGCGCCGCCCCCCCAACCCCCCAAGCGCGGCTATGGGCAGCGGATCTTGCCCAATTTTCGGCCGATATCTCACAAATGCTCGACACCCAGCACCCGTCATTGGCTGAGCTTTCAGAAGCCCACAAGGGTTACGCACGCGCGCTTCAACTCTATTCCAAGCCGGACCAAGCCGGACCCTGGCTCACGGCCGAGCTTGGCCTCGCGAGCACGGAGCTTCGTTTGGGGAACCAGCAAAGAAATGCCGCCCTCCTCCTCCAGGCAGCAGCGCACTTCGCTGATGTGAAAGCATCGAGCGCGGACCACCCCACCCA
>JBBRRP010000105.1:0-20164 GCA_038246305.1 Polyangiales bacterium
CGAGAGGAGTTCCACCTGATCATCGAAACGATTCCGCGGCATGTGCTCGCTCACCTCCTGGAGCAGGAGCACATCGGGTTGGTGGTGGAGCAGGAGCTGAAGCACCCGCTCCGGGGCATAGCGACGGTCGACGCCACCGATGCCTTTGTGAATGTTCCAGGTGATCACCCGCAAGAGCATCGCTTGAAAACTGCCTGCAGTTGGCGCGCTTGTCACTAGCCAGCGGGACTCGGCCGGCTTGGGGGGTCCGGAGGGGGGCGGGGCTCGCGCTGCCCATGCCCGAGTGATATAGGAAAGGCCCAAATCTGAGGTTGGCCCATGATTGAAGACGTTCTCGCAGAAGTGAAGCAAGCTGGTGAAAGTGCCAAAGAAGCCCTCAAGCGCGAGCTCAGCAAGCTGCGCACTGGTCGCGCACACGCGGGCATGTTGGATGGCTTAAGGGTGGACTACTACGGAGTATCGACGCCCATCGCCCAGATGGCGTCCATCGGTGTTCCTGAGGCACGCATGCTGAGCGTGAAGCCTTGGGAGAAAAACCAAATGGCGGCGATCGAGCGAGCCATCCGTGAGAGCAACCTAGGCCTGAATCCCCAGAATGATGGGGATGTGATTCGCATCCCGGTGCCAGCCCTGAGTGAAGAGCGGCGCCGCGATCTGGTAAAGCTTGCGCGCAAACACGGTGAAGATGCCAAAGTAGCCGTGCGAAAGGGCCGCCATGACGCCTTGGATCTGCTTGGAGACTTGAAGAAAGAGGGTTCGGTCAGCGAGGACGAGGCCGACCGTGCTAAGAAGAAGGTCGAAGAGCATGTGTCGGAGGCAACCACCACAATCGATCAGATATTGACGGCCAAGGAGAAGGAAATCCTCACCGTCTGAGCCTGACTTCGTCGCTTGCCCCGCGTGTTCGTTTGAAAATGGGAGAGTGCTTGACAATACTTTCCCGGACCCCAAGAATTTCCCTCTTCTCCCAATGAATCACCAACCGATAATGCCTCTAACGTTTGAGCCCGCCGTGCAGGCTCGTTGGCGGAGGGCGGCCTTCAAGGTGCCTCACTCATGAGAGCTGTTGCTGCCGGGCTGACGGATGTTGGGCTACAACGTGAACACAATGAGGATAGCTTCGCGATTCTGAGCGATCAGGAGCTCTTCATTGTCGCTGATGGCATGGGTGGGCATCGCGCGGGGGACATTGCCAGCCGGCTGGCGACGGAGGCGATACGAGATTTTTTTCAGGTCACCGCCACAGAGGACGTGACTTGGCCCTTTCATTTCGACGCTCGCTTGAGCGAAGAAGAGAATCGGCTGATGACCGGCATCCGCCTTGCCAATCGTCAAATCCTCGAACACAGCGTACGGGCTCGTGATTGTCAGGGCATGGGCACCACGGTTGTCGGGGCGCTTTTCAGTCGCAAGAAGCAAAAGATCTTCTTTGGGCACGTGGGCGACAGCCGGGCGTACCGCATCCGAAATGGTGCCATTGAGCAGCTCACCCGCGATCACTCATTAGTTAACGACTATTTGACGGCGATGCCCGAATTGAGTGAGGAGCAGCGAAGCGAGCTGCCGAAAAATGTGATCACGCGTGCGCTGGGCATGCAAGATCAGGTAGCCGTGGATTTGCAGGGTCAGTCGGCGGAAGTGGGCGATATTTTTGTGCTCTGCTCAGACGGCCTGAGTGGCATGGTGGAGGATGAGGAGATTCTTCAGACGGTGCTGGCGAATCCTAGCCTCCCGGTTGCGTGCGAGAGGCTCATTGCACGCGCCAACGAACAGGGTGGCGAAGACAACATCACAGCCGTGGTCGTTCGCATTGAGGGGGATGCCTCCGAGCTGATTGAGCGGGATCGGGTCACGGATGCAGCCGATTTGCTGGGTGTCAGCTCGACCAACCCGCCGTCACGCCCCCCATCAGGCACGTTGAGTTAACGCTCCGTGCGGCCGACGCGTTACTTGGCGCAGCTCTTCAGAAGCACGAAGTTCGCGAGGGCCTGGCAGTGGGTGACGTCCGGAGTGCCGGCGTTGGCCATATAGGGGCAGTCAATCTGCGCGAACATTTCCCCTGGAGCGATCCTTAGAGTTTCGCCAGCGCCCGGCGCAGGTGATGCGTCGATTGTACAGGGCTCCTTGTTGGTCAGGGTCCCAACTGTGGGGGAAATGATCGTAACATTCGTGAGCGTGCCGTTCCCGTCGGCGCCAACGGTTCCCGCGAGGCTGAAGCTAGCTCCTTGAGCTCCGGCGGTTGCTTGCACGGTGTAAGGGCCAGTCCCCTTAATGCTGCAGCTAACGAAGGCACCGTCGACACCATCCCTTACGGTGGCACCCTCATCCCGAGCACTCGTGGGCACCTTCGTACCAAAATTAGCTGGGCCTGCCACACCACATGCTTCCGCAGGCCGAGGTGAGGCGTAACCCTTAAACGCCGCTTCGGCAGGTGCCACCGTAGGGTCACTGCACGAAGCCAAAGCCAGCACCGAAAGCACGCATAAATTTAGCTTCAAAACCCGCATCTCGTGTCCACTCCTTCTTAACGCTTGCCCAAGTTCGGCTCTTCTACCATTACCGCGCCAATCTAGGGCTAGAAACTTAGCGGAGCGCCTGCTCCAAATCGGCCCAGAGGTCACGCTGAGACTCCAGGCCCACCGAAAGACGCACGAGCCCATCGGTGATCCCAAGCCTATCGCGTTCCGGCCCCGGGATTGAGGCGTGGGTCATGGAAGCCGGGTGCTCGGCAAGCGACTCCACCGCGCCAAGGCTTTCTGCGAGAGTGAAAAGCCGCAGGCTCATTAAAAATTGTCGTGCCGCATCCAAGCCTTGAAGCTGGAGGCTGATCATCGCTCCGGGTAGTGCCATCTGTTGAGTAGCGAGCGTGTGGTCGGAATGGCTGGCAAGGCCGGGATAAAATACACGATCCACCTTGGGGTGCGCTTCGAGCAGCACCGCAAGCTCGTGTGCAGTCCGCGAGGAGTGCCGGATCCGGAGCGGAAGCGTCTTGATCCCGCGCAACGTCAGGTAACAATCAAAGGGGCTGGGCACCGCCCCGAGCGCATTCTGTGTCCACTTCAGCTTTTCGTAGAGCTCTGAATCATTGGTGATCACAGCTCCGCCCACCACGTCTGAGTGCCCGTTGATGTACTTGGTGGTTGAATGAACCACGGCGGTTGCGCCGAGTACCAGTGGACGCTGCAGGATCGGTGTGGCGAAGGTGTTGTCGACCACTGAAATCGCGCCGCGAGCAGCTGCGAGTTCGCTGAGGCGCCGAATATCGAAGATCTTGAGTGTGGGGTTGGTAGGCGTTTCGAACCAAATGAGTCGCGTCCGGTCTTGAAACGCAGCGCTGACCGCCTGCGTATCTCTGAGGTCGAGTCGGGTCAGCGCGATGTTCTGAGTGCGCCTCGCATGTTCGAGCAAACGAAACGTTCCGCCATAAACATCGTCCCCGCAGATCACGTGATCGCCGGGGGAGAGCGTGGCCAACACGTTCAAGGTCGCCGCGCTGCCGCTAGCAAAAGCCAAACCGAAACGACCACCTTCCAGCGCCGCCAGCGCCTGCTCAAGCGCGCCTCGCGTAGGGTTACCACTCCGGCCGTATTCGAAGCGGATGGGCTTGCCAGGTTCCGCTTGCGCGAAGGTGGTCGACAGAACGATGGGCTCGGTCACGGCCCCCAAGAACGGCTCACGGCAATCCGCATGCACGGCCAGCGTGTCAAGATCCCAGGAGTCGCTATCGCCAGCCATGCTAGAGGAAGGAAGTGTTGAATTGCCCCATTAGGTCACCGTCCTCCGTTACGAGGACGGTTGGGGTGGATGACGGGAATTGAACCCGCGACGACCGGAATCACAATCCGGTGCTCTACCACTGAGCTACACCCACCAGAATCCGGGCGATTCCCGGCTGGCAAAGGAGCGCCCCTTTAGCCCAGAGCGCCTCGCTTCTTCAAGGCCTCCCGCATTTGACAGCATTTCGGCGCAGAAACATCACCGTAAAAAGTGTCTTAGGTCGGCCACGTGGTCGTTCTCGCTGCTAACCGCGCACGCAAAAGCGCCAGACCAGAAATGACACCAGAAATGACACCAGCGGAGCCGCTCCGGCGCTGCACATCAACATGCTTATGGAAGACCCTCGCCGAAATCTTCTGTGGACGACCCCCACCGACAGCTGCGGGCGGCGAGCAAATGTTCTCCAAGCGCCACGCTTTTGTTCCTTTCTGTGAGGATGATGTTACTCTCAGGGCTTACCCGATGCGCGCCTTGGCGGATCGGCAGTTGGGCACAGGCAAGTGCGCGAGTGTGCTGGCCGTTGCTGAGACAAATCGACAGGGGCTTATACGAAAATGCGCTGGAAGATCATTGCAGTCAACGCCATCACCGTGCTCCTCGTGGCGCTCGGTATTTTCGGTTTGCTGATGAATTCGCTCACCCGGGTGGTCTCTGACCCCGGTGCTCGCAAGCAGGAAGTGGCTCGAGCCCTGAGGACGGCCAACACTCAGTTGGCACTCGATGCCTCGCGTCTGGAACGCTGGCTTGGGGTGAATGCCTCACGCGAACCGATCCGTGCCGTTTTTTCTGCCGGAACTGAGTCGGCCAGGCAGGACGCCGCAACGGCGCAGGCGAACCAGCTGAGTGAAGCAATTGTTGCCGAAGCTAGCCTCGATAAGTTGGCGCCCTCATTGGTGCTGTTCGCTGACACCCAAGGGGTTGTGCTCGGCAAGAATGGCTCTGCCCTGATGCGCGGGGAAAAGCTGGTCGATGCCTACCCAAACTTAAAGGGCGTCCTCAAAGGCGTTCCGACGGCCAGTGAGGTCTGGCTCAACCGCACTCGCAACGAGCAAATGTTGGTAACCTATGCGGGCGTCCGCGGGGACGACGGCGCCGTTTTAGGCGTCGCTGTGGTGGGTATGCCTTTGAACGATGAGCGTCTGGTCCGAACCAGCGAAGGCACCAGTGGTTTGAGCCTGGCTGCCGCGGTGCCAGGTTCGAATGGCCTGGAGATCGTCGCCCACAGCGGAAGTGGCGCGGGAGCAGTGATGGCGTCTGCCAGTTCACCGATAGTGCTTTCCGCGGCAACAGCTGCGCAAAAGACGGGGAGCCTGAACGTGGCGGAGGAAGCCGTGGATGGCAGCGTTTACGGTGCGACACCTGTGCAAGGGTACGGCTCGACGCCGCTCGTCCTGATCGCGGCAGCGCCGGTAGCGCTTGTGCCAGATTTTGGAACCTTGCTAGGAGCGCCGATCGTTGGAATGACACTGCTCGGTTTGCTCCTCGTGGTCGCAGGCGGATTCTTACTTGGCAATTACATCTCACGTCCGATTTCTGAGCTCGAGGATGGCCTCTTAGCGATCATGAACGGCAACAGTGATTTGCGATTTCAGATCGAACATGCCGAGCTTGGCGGTTTGGTTTTCAGGATCAATTCTCTCTTGAATGCCCTCATGGGTGTGGCGGAAGACACGACCGATGAAGAAGGTCGCCCTTCACAATCGCCCTCGTCCAGGGCTTTCTCGGAAGCGTTGAGTGTGGACGAAAGTTCCGCCATGGCTCAGCAGACGGATCCGAATGTTGCCGCTGCTTTGGCCGCGGAAGCTCCAGGGCAATATTACGGGCGCATCCACCGTGAATACGTGGCCGCCAAGCGTCAGCTCGGCGATCCGGTAGAGCACATCACTTTCGATGCATTTGTTGCCAAGATCCAGGCAAGCGAGGCCCAGTTGTCCCAGAAGCATGGGCGTCCGGTGCGCTTTCAGGTGAGCCTCCGGGATAGCTCGGTGGTCTTGGTTGCGGTGTTGCTACCCGCCTGATGGCCTGGCTTACTCGCTTGCGGCGACTGCCCCAGCTTTAGGCGAAGTTTTCGAAGCCGCTGTTCCCAAGGCTTAGGGCTTTACGTTCGGCGGATGCGGGCTATAAGCGCTCCGGACCAGCGTGCGACGCGGGGCTTCACTTGGCCAAAAGTTACGCTGATGGCCTTAGGACTTGAGATATGGGCTTACTTGATTGGTTCGGAAAAGGGAAAAGCCAGAGGCCTGTCTCTAAATCAGAGCGCGACGTGGCGCGCTTCGCGAGGTTGGTAGAAAGCAAGCTTTCCCAGGATTACGATCGGCAAGACGCGATCGAGCAGCTCGGAAGGATTGGAACCGCTGCTAGTGCGGGGGCGCTCCTTAAGCGCTTCAACTGGTCGATGGACCCGTCCATCACCGATCAGGATGAAAAAGAGGCAGCGGCGCGGGGGCTCACCGCTACCGGAAAAGCGGCGCTTGAGCCGCTTCGAGCCTATTGCAAAAAGGCCGAGAGCTTGACCTGGCCGCTCAAGATTTTGAAGGAAATCATTGAGCCTGAGCACTATGTCGAGGAGCTTTTGGCTGCACTCGATCAGTTCGATACCGAGTATGTGCGTAACCCCGAGCCGAAGATCCAGCTGATCGGAGTTCTCGCTGAACATATGAGTGAGGATGTTCGAGTCGCACTTTTGCCGTTTGTGCAAGACGTCAGCGAGCCCGTTCGGCATGCAGCGGTGGTGGCAGTGCTGGCCCTGAATGATGAAGCTAGCACCGAAGCCCTAGTGGCTGGCCTTGAGCAGGAAGAATCCTTGCGCGTAAAAAACCGAACCGCCACCGGGCTCGCCGAAAAAGGCTGGGTGATCCCACTGGACCTACGCGAAGCGTGCCAGCAATCCTTGCCTCCCGGTTTTAGACTATCGGACGACAAGGTCGTCGCGCTCCGCTAGCGCAGCCGATAGGGCTTTCCGTAATAGATCGGCGGGTCGCCGACGCGCCAATAACCGACGTGCGGCGTCACAGCACGCCCACAAATGACTGAAGCACACGACGGACCGCCTTTGGAGCGGTCTTCCCCGGGTCATGCTATTCGCTGATGCGCGGCGCGGTGGGCAGATAAATGTTGTAGCTGACTGACAGCATCTGATTGAACTTGAACTGTCGATCGTCAGAGTTGACCTTGTTATCCGGTGTGTTGCCCTTGGGGCCAGTGCCACCCAAATCAAAGCCACCCGTATTCCAGCTATAAGGCAGCCCACGCCACTCGAAGCCGATGCCGCTCCAATCGTTGACATAGAACGAGAAACCAATGCCGAAGGTTGGCGCAATCGCCAAGCGGCTGGCCATGGTGAACGAGGTCTTGCAATCCGAAATGCAATCAGCGCGTTCCTTTAAGTTTACGAACGCGGGACCTCCGAACAAGTATAGGTCGGAGTCCAAAACGATTCCCTGAAACAAGGCGAGCTTGCCCCGAAACGGCACGGCCGTGAGTTGCGGAGAAACCACCCAATCCACACCCGCAATCTGTTTGCGAAAATCAGGCCCAAGATTGTTCTGAACGAGGCGTCGAGAAAGGCTCGTGCCTTCCGGATCACCAGCGATTCGACTTGCGTTAACGTCTTGAATCTGTTCGGACAAATGCGTGGGATTCTGGATCACACTGCCCGTTGCGCCCCACACCCCCAAGGCCAACCAATCGGTCAGATTGTAGTTCAAGCGCGCGCCGAGGAAGATGGTGCGCTGGTACTCATCCAACAGCGTGAAGCTAGCTTGGGGAGCTATCTCGAAGCGGCCCTCCCGATACAACTTCAGCTTCCGCACGGCTTGCGCCCCAGCCAGCGGTCCAGTCAGCAAGATCTCTTGCGCCCGAGCTGCGGTGGCTCCCATCGAAAGCGATACAGCTACGCCTAGCGCGAGCGCTGCTCGTTTGGCTTGTTTGTGTGTGTTGTGCGTTCGCATCGTCGCCTAACCTTGACCTTGCCTTATTTAGGCAACCGGTATTCGAAGGTGGGGGGGAGGAAGAAGGACACGCCAGCCTGAGCTTGTACGTGCCAAGTGAGGGATTTATCGCCTAGCCAGGTTGATGAGTCTTGCGCGCTTCCAGGCCCAGGTCCCGGAGTCTTGGAAAACTCAAGATTCTCAAGTTGATCATTGAACGTGTAGTCTCGAACTTCGAGCACCGCCGCAAACCACCGACTCAAATAAATTCTGAGACCGATACCCGCGTTAAAGGCGAGCTTGGTGCTGTACTTGAAGTTGCGATTATCTGGGTCAATGATCGGGATCGGCCGAGTGCTGATGGCACCCACTCCGCCAACGACATACGCATCGTAGTGGAAGATGAAATTCTGAAAGCCAGCATATTTGCCCTGAGCCGGCACGTAGCTGAAATTCAGCGCTCCGCTCCATTGGTACTCAGTGAGGGGCACTGCGACGCGCGCCGCACGACGCACTTGGGAGTTAAACTTACTGTCGATGTTGAGTGGCGCGTAGTAGTTGCCATTCAACCCAACAGCGAGCGCCTCACTCACGTAGTAGTTCAAGCCAAGCCCGGGACCTGGATGGCTAACGAACTGATCGTTGAGCGTGAGGCCCCAGTAGGGGTTGAGCTCGAAGCGCCCCTTCTTGACGATGAAGCGCTGCTGCACCGCAAACACGTCCTCAACAAGGGGCCGCTTGGCTTCCTTATCGAAGTCGAGCTTTGGGCAGGCCTCCGGATCGATCTTGCAGATGTCAGCGAGGCTGTCGCCCCCTTCATCTGGAGTTGCCGCTTCTGCTGGGGCCTCCGCAGCTCCTCCTTCGCTCGGAGCAGCTGCCGTTGCCTCTTTAGTTTTCCCGGTGGCGGCCTTGCCTTGCGCCCAACTCGTCGTCGGAAGTGCGCATAACAGTGCTGCTCCGAGGAGCCCGATGTATGTCTTCTGCATCGATGCGACTCCCGCTTTCCCTTCCGTAATCAACCGCAAGAACAACCGCGCCGGCTTGGAGTTAGATAACCACTCGGAACTATTGAAGAAAACTGCATGCCCAGCTGCCGGCGGGGACTATAGCACTGAGGATTTCCAACGATCAACCGCCAAAGTACGAAGACAAGACCATCGGCACGCCAAGCGGGTCGGGAGTCCCCAATATCCGCGAAGATTAACGCATGCGCAGCGGAGACAAAGGCTCGAAACTTTGATGCGACTCTCATTGCTGTGCTTATTCTCGCCCGTTGGCGGTTGATGTCAGGCGCCATCAGGGGAAGCGTCCTTGCCAAGCAACGCCTCGACGAAATCTTCCGGCGAGAACTCATACAGGTCGTCAGGGCGTTCGCCAAGCCCGACAAACCGAACGGGAAGTTTTAGTGCGTCGCAGATCCCAAAAATGACGCCACCTTTGGCGGTGCCATCGAGCTTGGTGAGCACAATCCCTGTGAGTGGCAGCGCTTCCTTGAACTCGCGGGCTTGGGCAAGCGCATTCTGTCCATTCGTTGCGTCGATCACCAAGAGGACCTCATGCGGCGCACCATCGAGTGCCTTTGCCGCGCTCTTAACGATCTTTTGCATCTCAAACATAAGATTCGTCTTGGTGTGAAGTCGACCTGCAGTATCTGCAAGTACGACATCAGCCCCTTCTGCTTGCCCCTTCTTGATGGCTTCGAAAATGACACTGCTCGGGTCAGCACCGTCCTTGCCACGGACTACCTCTGAGCCTGTTCGTTCTCCCCAAACTCCCAACTGCTGAACAGCGGCTGCTCGAAATGTGTCGCCAGCAGCGAGTATAGAACGGTGACCTTGCGCCTTAAGCTTGGCCGCCAACTTTCCAATAGTCGTTGTTTTGCCGGCTCCGTTCACGCCTACCAACAACACGACCGTCGGGGCCCCCACCAGCTTGAATGAGCCAAAATCACCATTCACCTCGAGAATTCGGCGCGCCTCGCCTCGGAGCGCCTCCCAGACGCGCGCTGAATCTGATAGCTCCGCAAGTGTCAATGCTTCGCGTACGCGATCGAGAATCGCGCGTGTTGTATCCACACCGACGTCGGAGGTTAACAGCACTTCCTCGATCTCCGAGGCTATGTCTGCACCGATTTCCCGCTTGCCGGTGAAGAGTGCACGAAGGCGACCAAAGAATCCCTCTTCGCCTCGGGAGCGAGCTAGCCCGCGCCGCATTCCTTCCACATCGTGCACGGGGGCAAGCGAACTACGGGGACCATCTGGGCCTGCCGGCGAGGATGGCGTCGCGAACTCGGGCTGAATGAAGCGTTTCGGCGGGGTCTTGCGCTTGGAAGTGGGAGCAGAAACTGGTGGCGCTTCACCCTTCGGGTCCTCGGCGCCGCGGCTTAGCGATGGCTGCGACTTTTCGTCAACGGAAGCCGGTCTTCCGGTATCCGACTTCGTACCACGACCAAACAGCAGATAGAGGGCCAGCAAAAGGCCAAGCACGAGGACGACGTAGACTGCTTCCATCGCTAATAATCTTGGTGCGAGCGGCGGGACTATAAGGGCCTAGCGTTTCGACAGTCAACGGCTCGACGCAGCTCTTTCCAGCTATTCGCCTCGTGACTCCGCTGGTGACCCCGGCAAGCCGAATTAAGAACGAGGCTCACGAGTTTGAACTGCACGTTCTGTTGGTTCATCAACTGGAGCGGCGCCGAATGCCGCCGCTTCTACCGACTCAGCCCAAGCGCTCACCTCGGGCGCAAGATGACGGTCGGCAATTCGGGCCACGTAGCCGGGCGTTGGGTCACCAGGCCGATTCCACGGCCGCCCCCTGCGCTGCGCCCAAAGGATCAGGCCGTCGAGGAGGGCTCGCCTCCTGGAAACTAGGCGGACCATGAGTTCGCCGTTGGTCGGAAGCTGCTGGGCCAGCGACAAATGAAAGGGGGCGTGCAGCGCGATGGCGACTCCTTCGGTCGAGCTTGCCAGGGGTGCCAAGTGAAAGCCACCGTCAGCGTCGGTGAGCGTGGTCTCAAGCACGCCCGTCCCCGCGAAGGAGGGCGCGCTCAGCGTGATGGTGACGTTTTGTAAACATTGGCCAGTGTGGGCGTCGACGACCCGCCCGGTCCAGCCCGCTTGAGGCGGCAGCGGGCGGACCAGCTCAAGCCCAGGTCCGGGCGCGGGCTCAGCCGCTGCCTTCTTTGATGATAACTTGTGAGTGGAACCCT
This sequence comes from Polyangiales bacterium, assembly GCA_038246305.1. Lineage (GTDB taxonomy): Bacteria > Myxococcota_A > Polyangia > Polyangiales > Polyangiaceae > JBBRRP01. The sequence goes on from JBBRRP010000105.1 coordinate 10,915, forward strand.
TCGGACGCCACCAGGCCGTAAGAATCCAGACTGCGGCGATCACTGCTCCGAAGATCCAAAGTAGGGAAGAAGGCCCTGGCTCTGCGCCCACGGTGACCGACTGTTTCACCGGATGGTTGGGTAGGAGATACGGGGTCGTGGGAACGAACGCATATTGCAAGCGCGAAGATCCTCCAGTCTTTGCTCGGAGGATCAGGCTGGGCTCAGCCTGGCCGTGGGAGATGGGAAAAATCCCCACAACGCTCCCCTCAACCTGTACCTCCACAGAGCCGCTTGTGACCGCTCCGGCCCCGGATGTTACCTGGACTACCTGACGAAAGGGTTGACCTGCTGTCGCATGCGCCGTCGGGGCAACACTCAGCGACACTAGCGACACTACCTGAATGTGGCGTGTGGCCAGGCCCGGCTTAAGCCAAGGCGAACCGGCAAAGGAAATCGTTAACTCCTTGTCGCCCGGAGCGCCCAGATCTGTGGATCGAACTTCAATTTCTGTCCGCTCGTTCGGTCGCGCTTTGATTTCTAAAAGCGTACGCGTTGTGCCGCCTTCGCGGAGCTCCAGGCGCAGCTTGATCTCGTGGACAGCATCATCTGACTCGTAGGCGGGCAAGACATTCGCATCGACGTGCAAGATGTGGCTTTTGCGATCGAGAGGCAGCGTGTCCGAAAATGAATCCAGATTCAGTTCTAACGAACGTCGGGTGCGATCAATGGCGACCGTTTGCGCGCTGCCGAGGAGCCAATCGGAGCTCAACACGCGAAGCTCGATATTGCCTTCGGTCTTGGGTTCAAAGGCCGCGCAGAACTGCCCGTCCAGGCCCGTCAAAACAACCAGCTCCTCTCGCCCAGGCTGCTCCTCACCCACGTTTCTCACAGTGGCGTCACAGGGAGCCCAGGCGCGAAAGCTGCGCACACCGTGGCCATCTAGAACACGAAGGGCGATGCTCGCATTCGGCACGGGCTGGCCCGCGTCGTCTAGAACGCTGCCTCTGGCCAGAAGGCGATCTGGCAGCGCCTCAACCAAGGCCTCCACCTTTGCCGTGCCGCGAACGCGCACCCTAGGTCCGGCCGTTGCTAGCTCCGAAATCGAAAAAAGCACCGCGGAGGCCGCGAATCCCAGGTGTCTTCCCGGGCTAGAACGAAACTTCGGGAAACGCACCACTGCGAAGTGTGCCGATAGGCCTGGCACGATGTCGAGCCCCATCGCTTGGAAAGACATGATAGGGTTAAGGGAATGCCGGAAGGGTTACGTCGCTCACTCAGTTGTTGTCTCCTCGCCCTCTGTGCCCTCCTTTCAACGTCCGCCCTTGCCGTCGAAACCGTCGGGCGGTTGGCGAAACGTTTAGCGGAAGAAAAGGATTTTCGCGTCCGCACTCAGGCTGCCCTTGCCCTCGGTGCAACCAAGAGCCCCACGGCGGTGGACCCCCTTTGTTTGGCCGTCGCCTCCGACGCAAGTGCCACCGTTCGGGCAGCTGCTGCCGCGGCGCTCGGTAAGCTTAAGGAGGGTGGGAGCACTTGTTTGAAGAGCCGCCTAGCCACGGAAACCGACCCAAAGGTGCGTTCGACCCTGACGCGCGCGCTTGCGAACCTTGATGAGGGCCCTGCCATCACGCCCACCACGAAATATTACGTGAAGATCAGCAAGGCCTCGGTCGTAACCGGAGATGCCGCGAGCGTGGACGCTATCTTGCGCAGCTCGATGCGCCAAGCCGCGAAAGGTCTTCCGATACTCGTGATTGCGCCGGATGACGAGCCGAGTGACAAGGCCAAGGGTTTGCTGCGCAAGTACAAGCGTCTCAAAGGATTCTATTTAGCGCCCAAAGTATTTGAGCCCAAATACCGCAGTGGAGGTTTGAAGGTGAAAATGGAACTGGCGGTATTTTCTTATCCTGCGCAGTCACTGCTTGGCAGCTTTTCTGTCGATCTCACTGCCCAAGATGTGTCTCCGGGGGATAAGGACACGGAGAATAGTCTCCTGAAGATGGTGGCAGAGCGAGCTTTGAAAAAGTTTTCAGTCAACGCGGAGCAATTCTAAAATGAAAAACGCGATGAACTTACAGTCTTTGCCACCCGGGCGTCACCAGCGCAGGCTTCGAAACTACCTGCTCGATAGCCGCCTGCAGCTCAAGTACACGGCGTACATGATGGCGGTCGCAGTGGTGATCGGTGGTGTGCTGGGTCTCGGCCTGTGGCGCACCGGTTCGGCGTTGGCCCTTCAGACCGAGCAGGCCGTTGCCAGCGGAGAGAAGGCCGTCAGCCTCGGGCAAACCGTGCTTACCGAGAGTCAAAAAGTGAGCGCCGTCGTCAAAATGAGCATCCAGAAGGATCCCGCATATGCCGACAATCCTGAGCTTCTCGCAGCGTTCCAATCGGACTCAATTGGGCAGGATGCGAAGTTAGCTAAGCAGCAACACGATCTTGAGGAACAAGCTCAAACGCTTAAGGTGCAGGCAGCCCTGGTCCGCACGCAACGGGGAGAGATGCTTCTGCTTCTCCCGTTCGTTTGCTTGGTACTGGTGGTGGTGATCGCAGGGATGGGGATCTACGTGACGCACAAAGTGGCTGGTCCGATCCACAAGATGAAGCGCCAATTGGCGGACGTTGGGGCTGGGCGCCTTAGAATTCCTCAGCCCTTGCGCAAGGGTGACGAGTTGGTTTCGTTCTTTGAAGCGTTCGATATGATGGTGCGCAGCCTGAGGGAGCGTCAGGAGGTCGAGATAAGTAAGCTAGACGAGGCCTTAAAGCACCTCGAAGAAAACGTAGATCCGCACCAGCTAAGTCAGCTCCGGACATTGCGGACGGAGATGCAAGCCGCCCTCGAGGTTTGAGACTAAAATGCTGCGCGGACGTATTCGATTCGCGGCCCCTCCGGGGTGAAGGTCACGCTCGCGGCGTCGAAACGCATCCGTTCGACGCTTGTGTCGTTGCGATAGCGACGGTCCCACAACCACTGGCCTGCCTTTCGAACACGGCGCCTCTTTGCCGTGTCGAGGCTACCGAAAGCACTGGTCCACGCTCCTCGCCCTCGCGACCGCACTTCGACGACGACTATTAAAGGACCGTCGCGCGCGACGATATCGAGCTCGTACGATCCCAACCGGAGGTTCGTTGCAACAACATCAAGGCCTTGGGCGCGGAGGAAGTCCGCCACCAACTGTTCAGCAAGTGCACCGCGCCGTTGAGAAGAATGATTAGGGGTTCTGCCCACCGTTGCCGCAGGACATCGCAGCAGGATCGCAGGCCGTGGCAGTTCGCGGATCTTTCGGTACGTATGCGGTGCCGTCTTTGATGCAATAGGAGCCCGCCAATTGGCCGCTGCCGAGTGACAAATCCTCGATCAGCTTCACGCAGCCATAGCCGCTGGGACAGTCGCAATAGCGCGCATTCTTATCCGGCCCAGCGCACCGACACGAACAATAAACGGAGTCATCCGCCCTACGTGCCGTTCGCTGCGCCAGAACCTCGACGGATACAGGATCCTGGCTTCCAGGGATTCGGCAACGCCCTGGGTCGGTGGCAGGCTTACCCAGATCCGCCTCCTTCTGACCGTAAGGGCAGCTCACTCGGCCCTCGAAGTGATTCACCAGGCAAATCCGCGTTTCACACTGAAAGGAACGGCTTTCGACGTTCGTTTGCTCCAGGGAGAACCCAGGGAAATCTGGTAGGAATTCCTCTTCGGGGACGCACGGATCGCCCACGCCGCTGTTACACCCACTGATCAAAGTAGCTAGGGCTAGGCCCGCCGCAAACGATAACTTGCTCAACCAATCTGACATTGCACGCTCGTAGGTTAGCAGAAGAGTTCTTGTGGAATGCCCGCGCGCCCGTGCACGCTGAAGCCCATGGCGTGGCCAAGCTAGCCGAGGCACTACAGACGCGTCAACGCGAAAGAGAAGCGGAACGCCGAGGGTGCTATCTCAGCTCGGCTGAACCAGCACGTTTTACAGATTCATGAAGTACATGTTCTCTGCATGATCCCCGTGCCGGCTCATTGCCGGCGAAAGCTTCCGTCACCGCGTCATTGCCCGGACCCCATGACACAGCCAGGGACTTCTGCGGGAATGCCAACCGGAAAATTGCAACGAGATTGCTTGTTCAAAATTTCCGTGATGGCATACGAAGTTCCATGTGGGCAGAGGTGCGCGAGTAATCCGATGGGAGTGGTGCTTGACAAACAAACTGAGCGCTATCTAACATGCGCCTCACCGCGGTGGTATGTATTGGTTCTTACTAGGTTTTTCCGGATTCAGCCGCGGCCGCCATCCACAAAGTCACGCGGGGCTGACAGAGAGAGGAAGCATGTTTCGTAAGCGCAGTGTTGCTGCTTTTGTTGTCGCGATCGCCACCTGTTTTGGAGGGGTCAGCATCTCCAGGGATGCTTGGTGCCAAAAGGTGATCGACCTTGATGAGGACGCGGGTGGCGCGGAGGCGGCCGTCGATAAGGCAGCACCCGCAGCGCCTAAAAGGGTCGAGGCCGGCCAGATGACCGAAGTCGGTGCTGCGGCTAAGCACCTCTTCGATCAGGAGAAATGGAGTGATGCCGCGCTTGCGCTCCATAAGGTCGTGGTTGGCGAGACGGGCGATGACGCAGGTAATCAGCAGTTAGCTGAGTATTATTTGGCAATCTCGCTCTATCGGCTCAAGTTCTTCCAAGCAAGCTACGCGATCTTCAGCGTGATCGCGGATAATCCGAATCATCAGAAGTTTGGCGAAACGCTGCTTTGGCTCGCCAAGCTCGCAACTCAGCTGCCCGAGCCCGCCGATATCGTCGAGCGTGTCGGTAAGTACACAGACGAGGAGATCAGCCGCTTTAAAAACCCCTCGCAGCGCGATCTGTTCTGGCAGCTCAACTACATGCTGGGGCGTTACAAGTATCGAAATCGCCAGTACGACGAAGCTCTGCGCCTCTTTCAGAGAGTGGACCGTAAGAGCCCGTATTTCGTGAAGGCTCAATTCTTTTCGGGCATTAGCTTCGTACAGACCCGAAAATCGGTGCCAGCGGTTAAGGCTTTTCAAGCGATTGTTCAGGCGCTTGATGAAGGCGTTGAAGGCGTCGAAGACGAAGATCGCATGCGCGACCTCGCCTACCTTTCGATGGCTCGTACCTACTATTCTGCAGCAGTTAAATTGGACGCAGAAACAAACGCTCCCTCCATCGACGAGAAGAAGCTGAGCGCGGCGGTGAAGTTCTGGAACAATGTGGATGAGTCGAGTGAGTACTGGCTGGACGCGCTGTTTGAGCAGTCCTGGGCATACTTCATGGCAGGCCAGTACCCGCGTGCACTCGGGAACATCCAGACGATCCAATCCCCTTACTTCCCGAACGCCTTTTATCCCGAGGCGGACGTTTTGAAGTCGGTCATTTATTTCAGTAACTGCAACTACGACGCAGCAACGATCGTTGTTGCTCGTTTCAACAAAAAATATGTGCCGGTTCGCGATGAGCTGGACAAGGTCTTGAAGCGCTACAGCGGCGCTAACCAGGAAGAAGCATTCTACAAATTCTTGCTCGACGTCCGCGATGGGAAGGGAGACCTCTCCCCAACGGTTCGCCCGATCATCGAGAATGCTCTGAGCGATCGTCAGCTCCTGCGAAACATTGACTACGTGAAGGTGCTCGACAACGAGATCAAACACTTCAAGGATTCGCCGCCCAATTTCCGCCTGGCGCCTCTCGGTCAACAGGTCGAGGATGCTCTCAAGTTGGCGCGTGAGCTGGCCGTCCGACAGGCGGGTGAGCTAGCCTTGCAGCGCTACCAACGGTACGTAGCCGATCTCAACGAGCATCTGCGTAACGGTGAGAAAATCCTGATCGATATCACTGCTGCACAACGAAACCTACTGGACGAGAAAATCCAGAAGGGGCAGGTCAGTGCCGCAGATTCAAAGGTCTTCGGGGTCGTCAATCCTGACGACGAGCACATGCTTTGGCCATTCCAGGGCGAGTACTGGCGTGATGAGCTCGGTTTTTACCGCCAGGTTGTTCAGTCCGCCTGTGGGAGATAAGTACTAATGAAAGCCTCTTTTGCATCCATAATTGCATTTTCAGCCTTGCTCCTCGGAGCACCTTCGAAAGGTTTTGCCGTCGAAGTTCCGCCCATGAGCAACGCGTGCGTTTCTCCAGGCGCAATGAAGACACTCAACGAGTGTCCTGGAGGGCCCGAAAAGTTTGAGGCCAGGAAGAAGGCGGACGCCTCCTTCAAAAGCGCCCCTCCACCGCGCGAGGCCAACAAGCGGTCGGATGCAAAACCAGGCGACATCGCTGCGCTTGCCAAATTCGCCGACCGCGATACCCGCAAAACGCGCCTTCAGGCTCGCGCCCGAGCATTGCTCATCACTGAAATCCAAGGCCTCGAACGGCTTTACAACCAAACACCCAAAAAGAGCCCAGATAGGCCGCAGCTCATCCGGCGCCTAGCTGAAGGGTACGTTGAGCTTGAGAGTGCCGCGGAGCGTGACCGAATCGCGTCGGATATCAAGGCTCAGGACGCCAAGGCGAAAAAGCAGGATCCAAGCAAACATCGTTCGGATGCGTCTCGGGCCAAAAAGATAGTCGTCGCGGCACGTAAGAGTGCCATCAAATATTACTCGACGATGAAAGATGAGTACCCTGATTACTCAAAGCTCGACGAGGTTCTTTATTACCTCGCTTACGAGCATGAGCAGGCAGGCGACCTCAAAAACGCTCGAAAGGTCTATTACGAGCTAGTTCAAAAGGCTCCGAAGTCCAGCTACATCCCGAACGCCTACCTCGCGTTCGGCGAGTTGTTCTTCCAGGAAGCGCAGGGGGATCCGAGCAAATGGGCGCTTGCGGAATCGGCTTACAAAGAAGTCGCGAAGTATCCCCCCCCTAGCAACAAGGTGTACGGCTACTCGCGCTACAAGCTTGGCTACGTCTACTGGAACAGCGGCGAGCTAGCTAAGGCTCTGAATGAATTCAAGGCCGTCATCGAGTACGGTGACAAATTTGCAGAGCTGCCGAATGCCAAGCAGCTTGCTAAGGCGGCTCGACGCGATCTCGTGCCAGTCTACGCGTCAAGCGGGGCGCCCGATAAGGCGTATAATTTCTTCAGGCCGCTGAGCGGCGACAGTGGTGCGGAGAAATCTGAAACCATCAAGATGATGAACGAGCTGGGGACTGCGTACATCGATACCGGTCACTACAAGGAAGGTGTGGTCCTTTACCAGGATCTGATGAGCCGAGATCCAGGGCCTAAGTATTGTTACTACCAGAGTCAGGTCACACTCGCCGTTCAGGCTATTTTCTCAGGTGATAAAGACCGTGTCGTTAAAGAATTGGACCAACAGATCCGGGTTCGGAACGACTTCATCAAGGCCAATTACCCAGCGGCCGCGAAGCTTGAGTGCTCGAATCACACTGCGGAGTTCCTAGCAGAGACGGCGATGAGCTGGCACCTTGAGGCGGTCGGCTCTGGAGGAGTTCGCGGAACCGGCGATAAGAAGACGATGGATCTCGCGGCGGCGCTGTACAAGCGCGTTGCAGATACGTTTACGGCACAGGATTTCGCGACCTTCAAATTTCCGCGGATCGCGGCCGGCGACTGGCCGACCATGTACAAGATCCGTTACGCGATGGCAGACTTGCTCTATTTCCAACAGCGCTGGGAAGAGTGCGGGCCCGCGTTTGATGCGGTCGTGATCGCCGACCCGAAGGGCGAGGCCGCTGCGGAGGCTGCGTACGCTTCGGTGCTTTGCTACCAGAAAATGTACGAGCAGATGTATAAAGGAGCGTCCGACCGAAAGGGTAAGGGGCTCGGACCTAAAGGCTCTTCTGCTGAAGATCGAAAAGCCTCAAAGGGCGAATGGGAGAAGTTCAAACCCAAGGAATTCAGCTCCATGCAGAAAGGCATGGTGCAGGCATTCAGCCGCTATATCTGCTTCATCAAGCCGCCCAAGGGGAATGCAGAGGCAGAAGAACAGTACGTAGAGGTCAAGTACGCTCGTGCTCGCCAGTATTTTGAGGCACAGCATTGGGAGGAAGCTGCCTTAGGTTTTCGAGACGTCGCCCTCAACTATGCGGACAAGGAAGTCGGCATTTTTGCCGCCCAGCTCTACCTCGAATCGGTCAACGTTCTCGGTTCAAAGGCTGAGCCGCCGCGTCCCGCCTGCTTCGACGATATGGCTGGGGACGTGCTCGTGTTTTTGGATCTCTATTGTAAAGGAAACAAAGCGGACGAGAACAAGGATCAGTGCGAGCTTCTGACTCGCATTAAGTTTGATGTTCAGCGTTTGTCGGCCCAAAAGACGATCGAGTTGGCAGATTCACAGGCGGAAAAAAATAACCTGCGCGAAGCACTCGATAACTATAAAAAGGGCGCCGACCAGTATCTGTCGCTGTGGCAGACCTATTGTGAAAAACCGCTCGGGGCAAACGAGAAGCCCAAGCAGTGCGAACAGGCCGACGAGATTCTGTATAACATGGCCAAGGCCTATCAGGCTGGGCGCCTCCTCCTGAAGTCGATTCAGGCAAGAATGATTCTGCTGAATCCGAAGTACGGGCTTCATCAAACCGCATTGGCTGAAAAGGCAACCTACGAGATCGGCGGAAACTACCAAGCAATTGCCGTCTACGATCGGGCAGCGAGTTTCTTCGAGAAGTACGCGAAGGATACCAAATATAAAGGTGAATTTGCCGATAAGGCTCTGAGTGATGCAATTGTTCTTCGCTTGGGCCTTGGCCAGGAAGTTGAGGCCATTGAAGGGGCGAAGAACTTCAACAAATTTTTCGGTCGCAGAAAGGCCTCCGAGACGGCTCAAATAGCCTTCGCCATAGCGAGCCATTATGGTGAAAAGAAGGACTGGGACGGCGTCAGGAAGCAGCTGTTCCAAACGATGAAGATGATCGACACGAGCGCAACGCTGGATGTGCGGGCACAAGCTCATGCGCTGCTCGGCCGCTCGTACGTTGAGATGAAGAGAGGCCCCGCCGATCAGGAGTACAAATCGGTTGCGGGGTTGTGGAAAGACCCGGCCAAGGCGGTTGCTGAAATTCGGGGCATCCCGGGAGAAGCGCCGGGAGCACAGGAGAGACGCCTGGGTCGAGCACTCGACGCAGTGGGTGAGGCGCTCTTCTACTTTGCTGAGAAAAAGAAGGCGAAGGTGGATTCTATCGAGTTCCCCATCTACAAGGGTCCCGGCACCAAAGAAGCTGTGCTGAAGCACATTCAAGTTAACGTTGCTGATTGGATCAAGAAGAAGAGGCCTTTGATTGAGGAGGCAAGCGGAAGTTACA
>JBBRRP010000106.1:0-19981 GCA_038246305.1 Polyangiales bacterium
CTGGCTCTTGAGCTCAGCAGTCGGTCGTGCTCAGCGCTCTTTGGCCATCGGTGTCCTGGTGAGCAGGGGGCAGCGCCTCCTCGGTCAACTGGCCTGGCATTTCCTCTACCTCATTTCGCCAGTTCGATTGTCTTATGCTCGAAATCTTGCAAGAACAGTTCGCCCTTCCTCCCTATTTATTTGGCGCGCTCATCATTTTTGCGATCGTCAACACGCTGGTGCCGGGCTTCTTGCTCAAGGTTGCAGTGGCCGAATTCGAAACGCCCACAGCCCCTCGCGAGCCTGTAGCCAAACAGGCCCACGACACAACCCGCGGGGACAACCCCTAATCGATGGGTAGCACGAACACTGAACAAGAAGATTCGTCCACCACTTGAGCAGGGACGCTAACTCCAAACAACCGCCCGAGGAAACCGTGCTCGCGCGTGCCCACGACTATCATGTCCGCGTCAAAGGCCTTCGCCTCCGACAAGATAGCGCTAACGGGGTCCGTGTCGGCGCGAAGCACTGAGGGCAGACCATCGACGGACCGATCTTCGGCAGGCGTTTCCAGGAGATGTAGGAGTGCTACTCCTCGGGTGTCGTTTTTGAAGACCTGGAGCGGTCGCGCTTTTTCCTCGTTAGTGGCTTCTGGATTCACGTTGTGCACGACCACCACCGGGGCCTCCAAGCGTCGGCCAAGATCGGCAGCCCAACGCAGCACCGGATAGCCCTCAGTTTCCAAATCCGTTGCGGCTACGATGGCTTCACGCCCACTTCCGGAACGAGCCACGAGGACAGGAATTTGCGCCGCACGGGCGAGCGCGGTTGCGACACTGCCGCAAGAGTCCTCGCATTCCGGCACAACGATCAACTGCGCACCGATGTCCTGCGCGTAGCGAGCAGCTTCCGCGACGAAGTTTCCGTGCACAAGGGCAAACCGCACCGCAGATTCATCCCCACCCAACAAACCCCGTAGCCACGTTCTTGTGGTCTGACTCGATTGCAGCGCAAGCTCTGCGCTCTGCATGGCGTCCAGTAGATTGTGTTGAGGGAAAAGCGTATTCAGGCGTGTCTGCTCCGGCAAAACAAGCACAACTTCCAGCTCAGCCCCCATCACCAGCGCTAGAGCCCGAGCCCGCAAGACGCACGAACTCGGTGATCCGCTTTCCCGCAGCGCAACTAAAACACGAGGGGTAGGTTCACTCTTCAGATCCTTCAAGGGCATTGCCATGATGTTCTCCTTTGGGTTGATTGCATCATGAGCCCGACCGAGTATGTTTAACAGAACGAAAGATTGACTGATCCTGTCGATATAGGCGACCATCCCATTCATGGAATGGCTCAATTACCACCATTTATACTACTTCTCGGTGATCGCCGAGGAGGGCGGCGTCGCCCCCGCGGCCCGCAAGCTTCGACTGACGCATTCGACATTGAGCGCGCAGCTCGGCGCTCTTGAGCGCAACTTTGGGGCTCCGCTGTTTGAACGCCGCGGCAGACGCTTAGTGTTAACGGCGTTTGGACTCGATGCCCTGGGCTACGCGTCCGATATTTTTCGTCTCGGTCGAGAGCTGACAGACGTGGCGAAGGGTCGCACGGGGTCGGGACGCGACGTGCTTCGGATCGGGGTCGTTCCCGGGATCCCCAAAGCGCTTGCGCATCAGTTATTGGGCCCTGCGTTGGATCAGGACGGCGTGCAGCTTCTCCTCGTGCAGGACAAGGGCCCAGCTTTGCTCGAAGCCTTGGTGGCTGGGCGGCTTCAGTTAACGATCCAAAATGAGATCCCTGTCGCGCCGCAGGGAACGCGCATTCATTCGCGTCTCCTCGGCGAAACCGACATTCTTCTTTACGCCACGACCGCCCTGGCACGACGTGCCAAGCTACGTTTTCCCCAAAGTTTGTCGAGTGTCCCGTTCGTCCTTCCTCCCACTGGTGCGCCACTTAGGCGCAGGCTCGACGCTTGGTTCGTCGCCAACGGAGTGCACCCGATCGTCAAGGCAGAGGCGGACGACGCTGGGCTCATTCGCGCTTTGGGCTTGGGCGGACGCGGCGTATTTCCTGTGAGAGCTGCCATGCGGGCTGATATCGACGACCTCCCGTCGGTGCAGTTAGTTGGCCGCTGTGAGGGGTTGCGTGAGAGTTATTACGCGGTATCTACCGAGCGGCGCATTCGCCACCGAGGAGTTGTGGCGGTTGTCGAAGCGGGGCGCACCGGGCTTCAGATCCCGCAACGACAGGGTGCCTGAGTATTAACCTGGACTCGAGGCTTCGCCCAAGACGCCTTGGTTTTCGTCGTGAACCAGGTGCAGCGTGCGCGTCGGGAACGCAAAGGAGCTCTTGTGTTGCTCGACTACACCCATGAAGCTCAAGAGCACTTCTTGTCGGATCAGCTGAAACTCATTCCAATCAGAGGTTTGAAACCAGGCCATGATCTCTATATCGAGTGATGACGCGCCGAAGCCAGTAAACCGCACGATCACTGTATCCGGCCAAATCTTGGGGTGTTGTCTCAGTGCTCGTTCAAAACCTTCGAGCACTCCCCGTAGGCAGGCCTGACTCGTGTCATAGACGAGCCCAATGGTGCACGCGAGGCGCAAGCGATCACGCGCCGTGTAGGACTCGAGGCGCATCTCGGCCAGCTTTCCGTTCGGTATACTGATGAGCGTACGATCCAAAGTGCGGAAACGGGTGGAACGCAAACCGATCGCCTCAACCGTGCCCACAAAGTCTTCCACGCGTACGAAATCACCCTCGCGGAAGGGTTGATCTGCGCCGATCGAAAACGCGCCAAAAAGATTCTCAACCGTCTTTTGCGCTGCCAGCGCCACGGCGAGCCCACCGACGCCGAGCCCTGCCACGAGACTTGTAACCGGGTAGCCCAGCTCCGAGATGAGCGCCACCAGAGCAATCGCCCACAACACGACTTTTCCGACGCGCGCCCCGAGCGGCAAAAGAGATCGAGACACCGCATGCTCGCGACCCCAAGGAGATGCTGCGATAACCTGCCGTGTTAATTCGACGCCGCGAGCCAAAAACCAGAAGAACGCCAAGAATAGAACCGCACGCATCGAACGGTTCAGGAATGCCTCAGCGGACTCGGGCAGCGTTAGCCAAGGAACCAGCAGGTAGGTGGCAGCCACCGCCCAACTCAACGTCAGTGGCGCGCCGATGCCCAAGAGCACCTGATCGTCCCATTCGGTCTGGGTTCGAGCCGCGATGCTTCTCAGCACCCGCGCGGTGACCCGACTGAGCAGGTGACCGAAGACCCAGGCGACGATCAGAACCAAGGGCAGCGCAAGCCACTGCCAGTACTGTAGCTCTTTGGGTCCGACCCGGAGTAGCGGCGCCGGCAAGCGATCGAGCAGCCAGCGATCATTGAACGGCACTTGGGCGTGAACCCGCGTCGAAACCGCCAGTATTGCACTGGCGACGGGGGTGATCCAAGCGACGACGCGCCAGAACGGACTCCGGATGGGACGATGAGGCTGTTGTGCATTCTTCATTGGGGTTTGCGTCTAACCGTGGCAATGGGGAGCACGAGCACCGAACGCGCCGCGCGCTCCCCCGCATTCAAGCCGGGCTCACACTCTTGAATCAACAGCGCTGTGAGCTGACCCAGCACTCGCGCTGTCGTCGCCACCTCCTGTTGATTGCCTTCCAAGAGTAGCTGTTCAACGGCATATTCAACCGTGCCTTTCGCCGAGCGATCGAGGGCGCGTCCTTTCTCAGTGAGGCCAAGCGACGCGCGCCGCTTGTCTCGCGGGTCCCGGCGCCGCTGAATCACGCGCTTTTCCTCCAGCCGGCGGAGGGACGCGGAAATGGTACCGGCGTCCAAATGAAGGAGCGCTGCCAATTGGCCCGCCGTCATCCCTGGATACTTGCCCAAGCAACGCACAATCAGACGCTGTTGCGCCGTGACCCCAAGGCGCTTGTCCATGTGCCCTGAGAGCTGCAAAAGCGCGTGATTCAGCTGCCAAAGTTGATCCAAAAAACCCAGCGCTGGGCCCAGCGGGAAACTTTGTTGCGGCTCCGGCTTCATCGGTTAACCAGCGGTGTTACTGCGGAGTAAAATGAGTGTTTGGAGAAGCTCATCTATCGCCCTCTGATCACGCAGGAAGTACCCAGCCGAGGACACCTGCGATTCTCCTACACGCAGGCTCAAGAGTCGCCCCGGCTGATCGAGTTCGAAGACGTCTTCATCGGTCACGTCGTCGCCCACGTAGAGTGCGGTATCAGCGCCTGCCATCGCCCTCAGCTCAAGCAGAGCCGTGCCTTTGTTGGGAGCACGCTCAGGCACCAAGTTCACTACCATTTTGCCAAGGACCGAGCGCATCGGCGAGGGAAGAGCGCCCACCGCTCGGTCAATCGCTTGTCTGGCTTGTCGCTTCTGGCGGGAACGCCGGTAGTGGAGCGCCAAGGTGTAGCGTTTGTTTTCGATGTCGACGCCAGCGCACTGGGCTAAAGCTTCCTTGAGAAGCACGTACGCCTCTGCAACTTCCTGCTCAAACTCCAATAGGCCGCTCCCCGGCTCAAGCCCATGGTTTCCAACCACGTATTTGAGCTCAGCCGAGCCCAAACGGGCCTCGACGTCGGATTTGCTTCGTCCCGAAATGACGGCACAAGGATACAGTCGACCGAGCCTGCCGAGGAGCTCAGCGGTGCGCGTTCGCATCGAGGCGCACTCTCGGTCTTCGACGATCGGGGCCAAGGTGCCGTCGAAATCGAACCCAAGCAGCACCCTGGAGCCCGCCAGCTGGGCGAGAACTTCGCGATTTTCACGCAACAGGAGGTTCTTCATAAGGTTCTGTCGGTGTGGAAGGCTGAGCGGTTGCAAATCGTCCCGTCATGCGTTCTTTGCGTCGGAGCTCTGCGGCGTCGACGAGCATCCGCCCAGCCCAGCGGTACACGTTGAATTCGGACACCAAACGACGCATCGAATGCAAGCGCTCCCGCTGCTCGCTTTTCGGCATTCTGAGGGCCCCCGCCATGGCGTCACCGGCCTGCTGAAGGTCGTAGGGATTCACGATCAGGGCCTCGGTGAGATCTCGAGCTGCTCCCGTGAACTGACTCAGTATCAACACCCCTTGTTCGTCGTCCCGCGCCGCCACGAATTCCTTGGCTACCAGGTTCATCCCATCGTGCAAACTGCTGACGTAGCAGAGCTGAGCCGCGCGATAGAAGCGGAAGACGCTGGCTGGCTCGTGGTGGGTGCGCAGAAGCACGATGGGCTTGTAGGTCCCCGAAGACCACTTTTTATTAACTTCGTCAGTAATCGCCTCGACGCGCTCATTGAGCTCGCGGTAGCGGGGGATCTTGGTTCGGCTCGGGGCGGCGATCTGCACGAAGGTAAACTTGCCACGAAACTCCGGGTACCGCGTCAGCAGGCTATCAACAGCCAATAGTCGTTCTTCGATGCCCTTGGTGTAATCCAAGCGATCCACGCCTACACCGACTAGGGCGTCGTCGGGGAGTCCTAGTTCGCGTCGCACCTGGAGCTGGCAGTCCGCCACGTTGGGGACGTCATTGAGCCAATGCACTGGCCACTCGATGGAGATCGGATAGGGCTTCACGAGAGTCCTGCGCGCTCCCTGGATCACCGCGTGTTCCTCTCGGTCGATGCGACTCTCCATGAAGGAGTCCACGGAATCTATGAAGTTATTGCAGTGAAGCTGGGTGTGAAAGCCCAAGATGCTCGAGCCGAGCAACCCCGAAATCAGCTCCTCACGCCAGGGGCAAATGCCAAAGCGTTCTGCGTTAGGCCACGGGATGTGCCAAAAGGTGATGATGGTGGCTCGGGGCAAGCGTTCCCGAATCATTTTCGGGGCCAAAGCGAAGTGATAGTCCTGCACTAACACAATGGGATCGTCGGAATCGACTTCTTCGCAGACGGCTTCCGCGAAGCGCTGGTTGACACGCACGTAGTATTCATAGTCTTCAGCACGAAACAAGGGTCGCGTGTGCGCTACATGGCAGAGCGGCCACAGGCCCTCGTTGGAGAAGCCGTAGTAGTAGCCGTTCTCCTCCGCCTCGGTCAGCCAGACACGCCGTACCTGATAGGACTCTTCGCCAGGCGGCACCAGGATTCGATCATGACGATCGACCGTTTCCCGGTCAGCGCTACCGCTTCCGTGTGCAACCCACACACCTGAGCAACTGCGCATCACCGGCTCAAGCGCGGTCACCAACCCGCTTGCAGGATGCACGGCACGGACACCTTCAGGCGTTTTCTCGTGAATGTAAGGCTCTCGGTTCGCAAGGATCACGACTCGCTCCCCCTCCAAATACTGGGTCAATGCGGAACGCAGGCGGGCCGGGCTCCAGCGCCCACCGCTCGCCTCGTGCACGCGCTCGTTGGCAAGACGCTGAGCCAGGGAGCGTACATCGCTGACGAGCGGCTGGAATTCATCGGTGGCCTCTCCGCTCAAGGCACGTCGAAGTTCGCGGGTCCAGTCCTTCCACGCAAACCGCAACGCGATCAACGTCACCGCTGCAGCCCCCAGCGCCATGATGAAAAATGTGGCCAGGAGGATGTTCCGGGTCGTCAACTCTCGTCGACCGACGTAGCTGAGATCATGCACCAGCACGATCGCTCCTTTGGCCTCTGAACCCTGCTCGAATAGCGTGACGCTGAGATGGAGCCGCCCGGACGGAAGCTCCGGGGACATTGTCCAAGAGGTAGCTCCCTTTCTGGCTTCACTCCTCATCCGCTCCAGAACCGACCTGCAGGAGAATTCAACGGGGTACGACTCGGTAGCGGCCAGCAACTGCCCGTCTTCGCTGCACGCAGCAGCTCCCATGATCCGCTCGTCCCGCGTGATGTCCGCCAATGTTTCGGTTAGACGACTGCGACTCGTGTGCCAGTTGTCCGCAAGGCTTTGCCGCGCAGAGCCCACGGCAAGCCGGGAGCGAAGTGCGTGATCAGCCTCAAACCAACTGCGCATGGTCTGCGTGAGCACGAGGTATCCACCCACCGCCAGCAGGCTCAGGCCCACCAGCAGAACCCCCAAGAATCGACTCGCTCGGCGCATCAGCGTCGCGTACCATATAATACTTGGATACCCAAGCAGTTGCTGCTAGAGCGCATCTATGTCCCTCTCCGACCTAGGCTTGATCGGTAACTGCCAACTTTCCGCGCACGTCCGACGCGACGGGGCGATCGTCTGGTGTTGCCTGCCGCGCTTTGACTCGCCGCCGATTTTCGGCGCTTTGCTCGACGAAGAGCATGGAGGAGCTTTCTCAATCGGCCCGCCCGATGGCCGCATGGGGGTCCAACGCTACCTCACGAACACCAACGTCCTCGAAACCAAGTTTGAGAGCGACGACGGGGCTTTTCGCGTACTGGACTTTGCACCGCGGTTCTTGCAGTACGAACGCAGCTTTCGACCGACGAAGCTGATTCGCATTGTCGAGCCGCTCTCCGGCACCCCGCGAATTCGAGTTAGCTGCGATCCAATCCTCGGCTGGTCGCGCCAACGACCCAAGCGTGAGCACGGCTCGCACCACATCGCCTTCGCTGGCTACGAAACCGAGCTGCGACTGACCACAGACGCGCCCCTATCCTATTTGGAGGGAGACACCTTCGCGCTGTCCGAGCGTAAGCATTTCGTCTTGGCATGGGGTGCGCCTGTCGAGGAGGCGTTAGCTCCACTGTGCGAGCGCTTTCTAAGCGAAACCGTGAAATATTGGGAACTCTGGGTGAAAACCTGCAACATTCCGCCGGTCTACCAAACGGAGGTGATCCGTTCCGCGTTGGCCCTGAAACTCCATTGTTTTGAGGATACAGGCGCGATCGTTGCTGCCCTCACCACCTCGCTGCCCGAAGCGCCCGGTTCTGGGCGAACTTGGGACTATCGTTATTGCTGGTTGCGCGACGCCTATTACACGCTGGGTGCTTTTCGTCTGCTTGGACACTTCGAGGAGCGAGAGCAATTTCTTCACTTCTTGCTCAACATTGCTACGGCAACGCCGGATCTCGATCTGGCCCCACTTTATCGCATCGACGGCAAGACCGACCTCACCGAGCGCATTGAGGCAGATTGGGCTGGCTACATGGGCGAACAGCCGGTGCGCGTGGGCAACCAGGCTGCGCTTCATAAACAGTACGACGTCTTCGGCGAAATGGTGCTGGCGCTAGCGCCGCTGTTTCTTGACGCTCGCTTTCGGGAGCACGTGACGCCGCAGTTGCTGGCTCTCGTGGCGCGCCTCGCGCGCAAAGCCATTTCGGTTGCGGGCAAGCCCGACGCGGGGATTTGGGAGTTTCGATCGGATTGGCGGCCTCAAACTTTCAGTTCGCTCATGTGCTGGGCCGCCGCGGACCGCATGGCGCGAATTGCGGATCAACACCAGATGGGTGATTCTGAAGAGTTCAAGTTAGCAGCGGAGAGGATTCGCGAAGAAATTTTGAAGCACGCGGTGGACCGAGAACGCCAGTGTCTAGTCGCTGACTACGGGGGCAGTGAAGTGGACGCCGCCCTCCTCCAGGCCGTAGCGCTGCGCTTCCTCCCACCAGAAGATGAACGCCTACACACGACGGTGGACGCCGTGGCGGCGGACCTGGCCTGGCACGGTTGGCTTAAACGCTATCGCACCAACGACGGGTTCGGCGCTCCCGAGGTGGCCTTCATGCTCTGCACTTTTTGGCAAATCGAGGCGCTCGCCAGGCTGGGTCGCTCGAAAGAGGCTCAGACCCTAATGGCGGGCATTCAAGACGTGAACTCCCCGCTCGGTCTCTTCGGGGAGGACGTTAATCCGCTCTCTGGTGCCATGTCCGGTAACTTTCCCCAAGCGTACTCTCACGTGGGGTTGATCCATGCAGCGTTCGCCGCAGCACCCCGCTGGTCGGAGTTTGCTTCGTGAGTAGCGCCACCGAGAAATGACCCCGACACCGGCTCCTCTCATCGAAGGGTCTGAAATCAATTCATCGGCGAGGACGCGTTTGGTCAACGCGTTGGCACTTCGGTTTCGACGGGTTGGGGCACGTTTCTCGGCGCTTCTGGTGCTGTTTAGTAAGTTCGGTCGCCGCTATCTTCCGAATGAAGGGCAGCATCTGTTCGCACTCACGCTCCTGGTGGGCGCCGCTTGTGGCCTGGTTGCGGTTGCCTTTCATCTTGCTATTCGCGGAGCCGAACAGCTCCTCATTGAACACGCTCTCCACGCCCCAGGGGATTCTTGGATGGCGTGGACGATCATCACTCCCACTTTGGGGGGCCTCATCGCCGGGGCGGCGCTGACCTGGCTGGTGCCAGGCGCTCGAGGTTCAGGGATCCCTCAGGTGAAACAAGCGTTTGCGACTGAAGGAGGGCGCATCCGATTTCGAGACGCACTAGGAAAGTTTGTCGTCGGCACGCTGCAAATTGGATCGGGTGCTTCGCTCGGGCGCGAAGGCCCCACGGTGCAGATCTGCGCTGGCGCCACGAGCTTGCTAGCGCGGGTCACTTCGCTCCCACCGCGCAACCTGCGACGCTTGACACCTGTGGGTGTTGCAGCGGGGATTGCTGCGGCGTTCAACGCCCCGATCGCAGCCGTTACGTTTACCATTGAGGAGATCGTCGGAACGCTGGACCAGTCCGTGCTTTCGGGCGTGATCGTTGCGGCAGCGCTCGCCGCGGTGATCGAGCGTGGGATCTTGGGCGTGCACCCCGTGATCGAGGTAACGACGGCCCATGGTCTCGATCACGCCTCCTCCCTGCCTCTCTATGCCCTTTTGGGAATCGCCGCGGCCTTCGTTTCCATCGCCTTCACCGAAGGCTTGCTCCGCGTGCGAGCCTGGTTTCAGCGCTTGCGCGCAATTCCCAAGTGGGCCCATCCCGGTGTGGGGGGACTGGTCACAGGGCTGCTTGCCGTCGTGCTGCTTCGCTTTCTGGGAGCCGCAGGAATCACAGGTGGTGGCTACGAGACACTCGGACGTGCGCTCGACGGTGAGCTTGGCCTGCGCGTCCTCCTCACGCTCTGCGCGGCGAAACTCGTGGCGACTGTCCTCTCGTATTCGAGCGGCGGCGCTGGAGGTATCTTCGCGCCCGCTCTCTTTGTCGGTGCAATGCTGGGGGGCGCTGTCGGGCACCTCGACGTGCTTCTGCTGGGGCACGAGAAATCCCAGCTCGGGGCGTTCGCCCTCGTCGGCATGGGGGCCGTCTTTGCAGGTGTCATTCGCGCCCCCATCACCTCTGTGCTGATCATCTTTGAAATGACCGGCGGCTACGGACTGGTGCTGCCGCTCATGTTGGCCAACATGAGCTCGTACATGCTCGCTCGGCACTTGCGCCCGACGCCGATCTACGAGGCTTTGCTTGCACAAGATGGCATCCACATCCCGCAATCCACGCAGTCGCCGCACCCCATCGATCAACTCCGAGTCTCGGACGCAATGACCCGAGAAGACGACCTACGCACCACGTCATCCGATTCGACGCTAACGACCCTCATGCGCCCCGCCAACGTGATCCACCGAGACGAGTCACTGCTGCGAGCTGTGGTGAAGATGAATGACCTTGGCGTGCGCCAGCTCGTTGTGATCGACGGAACGGACGAACGGCCATGTGGACTCCTCGCCATGAGCGATGTGGTGCGCGCCCACGCACGGGCTTACCGCGGCGCAGATCGAGGATCGAAGTCCTCACTTTCTCTGCGACCCCTCCCCGAGAAACCCGCTTCTTCCCTCATGGTCCACGCTGAACTTGCCGAGCGTAGCACGAAGCTTTCAGATCTCATTGGGCGCCTCCGAGATCGCCCGGATCGCCCTTTTGTGATACCGAATGCGCGCTCTGGGTTCTCCGCGATCCTGCCTGAACACTTGAGGGAATTTGCTCGGGACGAGGAGTTCGGCAAGATGCTGATAGCTGCTGACGTGGCGCGGCCTGTGGCGAGCGTTCAGGCCAACGCGACGTTGCCGGAGTTGGTGCGCGAGCTCCAAGCTGGCCAATTTGAAGCTGCTTTGGTGCTCGATGCGAGCGGCGCGCCCATGGGGATCGTCACCAAAGCGGCACTCGCCATGGGTCTGCTCGATTGGTACGTCAGCAGCTTGGATCTAAGCTAGTGACACGTTGCAGAGAGGCATACGCGGAGTCGCCTCAGTGGGGCGCTCTTGCTCGCGCATGTTCGGCCACCGCACGGCTGGAGTTTTCCCGTTTTTGGACTGCGCCCGGTGTTGTCCAGCTCGCTCGACGCTTGGCCGGCTGGGCATGGCGTTTGCTTAGTGACGGTAAAACCCATGGGGGCATACCACATGCGATTCCAAATCAGCAGACGCACGCCCATATTCAGGATGGACCCAAACACACAGAACGCAATGCGTGCGCGTCTGCGCAAAACTGGCGGCCAATTTCAGTCGATCGAGATCATTTCATAATGTCGACCCACCCGCTGGAACGAACGGCTCCGTCGAATCGCGGCGTTGTCGTGGCGGTGCGCGGCAGTGTCGTCGATATTCGGTTCGATGCGCACCTGCCTCCCATCTATTCGCTGCTGCACGCGGGCGACGAAGGTCGAATCGTCATTGAAGTGTTGGCCCAGCGAGATGCGTTCCACGTGCGCGGAATCGCATTCACGCCGACGCAAGGGCTTGCCCGCGGAATGGCCGTGGTGGACACGGGGGGACCACTCAAAGCTCCAGTGGGAAAAGCGATTCTCTCGCGGATGTTCGACGTGTTCGGTAACGTCATCGACCGCCAAGCGGCGCTCTCCGACGTCGAATGGCGTTCCGTGCATCGTGCGCCTCCCCCCCTTGTACGACGTTCCACGAAATCTGAAGTCTTCGAGACCGGGATCAAAGTCATCGACGTCTTGGTTCCGCTGGAGCGGGGCGGAAAGGCGGGTCTCTTCGGCGGAGCGGGTGTCGGCAAGACGGTGCTGCTCACCGAGATGATCCACAACATGATTGGGCATCAGGCGGGCGTGAGCATTTTCTGCGGCATCGGCGAGCGCTGCCGCGAAGGCGAGGAGCTGTACCACGAGATGCAGAAGGCCGGCGTGCTCGCGAAGATGGTGATGATCTTCGGTCAGATGAACGAGCCGCCGGGTGCACGGTTCCGGGTCGGACATGCAGCCCTGACGATGGCCGAATACTTCCGCGATGACGAACACCGCGACGTTCTGCTGCTCATCGACAACATCTTCCGCTTCATCCAGGCCGGGATGGAGGTGTCTGGCCTTTTGGGGCAGATGCCGTCACGATTGGGGTACCAGCCGACCATGGGCACCGAGCTGGCCGGTTTGGAGGAGCGTATCGCCAACACGGATGCCGGCGCCATCACCTCGATCCAAGCGGTGTACGTGCCGGCAGACGACTTCACCGATCCGGCGGCGGTGCACACGTTTTCGCATCTTTCCGCGTCGATCGTGCTCTCGCGCAAGCGAGCAGCCGAAGGTCTCTTCCCGGCGATCGATCCGCTGCAATCCAACTCCAAGATGGCTACGCCGGGCATTGTGGGCGAGCGGCACTATGCCCTAGCTCAGGAAATCCGGCAGACGCTGGCGCAATATGCGGATCTTAAAGACATCATCGCCATGCTCGGCCTTGAGCAACTCTCGCCTGAAGATCGCAAGGTCGTGGCGCGCGCGCGTCGGTTGGAACGGTTTCTCACCCAGCCTTTCTTCACGACCGAGCAGTTCACCGGGCACCAGGGGAAGCTCGTCAGCTTGAAGGACTCGCTCGACGGCTGTGAGCGGATCTTGCGCGATGAGTTTAAGGACTACCCGGAGAGTGCACTCTACATGATAGGGGCGATCGACGAAGCGAAACGCGATCCGAAACCCGCCGCGAAACCTTCATCTGCAGCCGAGCACTCGGCCAGCGCGGGCCACGAATGAACCTCAAGGTCCTGCTCCCCTTCCGGATCTTCGCGGAGAAGACCGATGTGTCGCGCATCGTGGCGGAGACGCGCGCCGGATCGTTCGGCCTTCTCCCGCATCGCCTCGATTGCGTCGCGCCGCTCGTGCCCGGCATTCTGATGTACGAGAGCGAATCGGAGGGCGAGGTCTACCTCGCTGTCGACGAAGGAGTGCTGCTCAAGACCGGGCAGGATGTTCTCGTCTCCGTGCGTCGAGCGATCGGAGGCTCCGGGCAAGACCAACTCGACCAACTGCGCACCTCGGTGGAGCAAGAGTTTCTAACGCTGGACGAACAGGAGCAAAGTGTGCGCGCGGTCATGGCGAAGCTTGAAACGGGCTTTCTACGCCGCTTCGTGAGGCTTCAGCATGACTGACGAGCGGAGAAGCACGCCATCTTTGGGCCGCGCCATCGGCGCACAGGCGACGCGCAAGCTCAAGGCGCAGCGTGAGTCCTCGCATGGCGTTTGGTTCGGCCTCGGCATGATGGGGCTCGTCGGGTGGTCGGTGGTCGTTCCGACGCTCCTCGGGGCGGCGCTGGGGCTGTGGTTGGACAAGAGCCAACCTGGACGCTTCTCGTGGACGTTGGCGCTGCTCGTGGCCGGCCTTGTGATCGGGTGCCTCAACGCGTGGCACTGGGTCGCCAAAGAAGACCAGGCCATGCGCGACGAACCAAAGGACGATGACCATGAATGAAACGCCGACGTTGATCCTGGCGAGCCTCGCAGGCGCGGGGCTTGGATCCATGTTCTTCGGCGGGCTCTGGTGGACGCTGCGCAAGGCGATGGCGTCGCCGCGGCCTGCGCTCTGGTTCGCCTGCAGCCTGCTGCTCCGAATGGGCGTAACGCTGCTCGGCTTCTACTTCGTGTCCGCGGGTCAGTGGCAACGGATCGTCGCGTGTGTGCTTGGATTTGCCGGTTCGCGGGCAGCGATCACCTGGTTTGCCCGGCCGCGCCCTAGGCCAGCGCGGGAGGTGAGCCATGCCGCTCAGTCCTGACGAGCTGATCTTCTGGCGCTATGGGTTCATCCAACTCAACGGCACGATCGTCTTCACGTGGGGCGTGATGCTGCTTCTCACCGTCGGCGCGGCGCTGATCACTCGCAGGCTCTCCACGGACCTAAAACGCGCCCGTTGGCAGAATTTCCTTGAGATCGTCGTCACCGGCATCATGAAGCAAATCGAAGAAGTCGGGCTTCCGCATCCCGAAAAGTACGTGGGCTTCCTCGGCACGCTCTTTCTATTCGTCGCCACAGCGGCGCTGTGCACCATCCTGCCGGGCTACTCGCCCCCGACCGGCTCGCTCTCGACCACCGCTGCCCTCGCGCTGTCAGTCCTTGTCGCCGTGCCGTTCTTTGGCATCGCGGAGAAGGGGTTGGGTGGCTACCTCAAATCTTATATCAAGCCGACTGTTATCATGTTGCCCTTTAACATCATCAGCGAAGTCTCGCGCACGCTGGCTCTCGCGGTCCGCCTCTTCGGCAACATGATGAGCGGCGCGATGATTATTGCGATCCTTCTCACCATTACTCCATTCCTATTTCCGATCGTGATGACGGCGCTCGGCCTGCTTACCGGCATGGTGCAAGCGTACATTTTCAGCATCCTGGCTGCCGTCTACGTGGCGGCCGCGGTGCGGACGCAAACCCGCAAACCCAACCCAAAACCAGCGCTCAGCACGTGAGGCAACGAAGGACAGAACTATGGACACGATGACGATGATCGCGGTGGTATCAATGGTGTGCGCCGGCATCACCACAGCCTTTGGCACGATGGGCCCATCGCTCGCGGAAGGAAAGGCGGTGGCTACCGCGCTGAGCGCGCTCGCGCAGCAACCTGACGCCTCCCCGACCATCACACGAACTCTGTTCGTCGGTCTCGCGATGATCGAGTCCTGCGCCATCTACTGCTTTGTGCTGTCGATGATCTTCATCTTCGCCAATCCCTTCTGGAATCATTTCATTCAGGCCGCCGGAAAGTAGCCATGCTCATCGATTGGTTCACCGTCGGTGCGCAGGCACTCAACTTTCTCGTCCTCGTCTGGTTGATGAAGCGTTTCCTCTACAAGCCGATCCTCCACGCCATCGACGAGCGAGAGAAGCGCATCGCCACGGAGCTCGCAGATGCTGACGCCAAGAAGACCGAGGCGAAGAAAGAGCGGGCTGAGTTCCAGCGCAAGAACGAGGAGTTTGAAAAGCAGCGCGCCGCACTTTTGAGCAAGGCGACGGACGACGCGAATGCCGAGCGTCAAAGACTCCTCGACGAAGCGCGCAAGGCGGCTGATGTGTTGAGCACGAAACGACAGGAAATGCTAAGGAGCGACGCCCATCATCTCAATCATTCCATCTGTCGCCGCGCCGAGCAGGAGGTCTTTGCCATCGCCCGAAAGGTGCTCACTGACCTTGCGACAACAAGCCTGGAAGAGCGCATGGCCGAGGTGTTCAACCGCCGATTGCGAGAGCTGGACGCCGAGAGCAAGCAGAGACTCGCCGAGGCTCTCAAGTCCGCATCTGACCCCGCCCTGCTGCGCAGTGCTTTTGAGCTACCGACGGAGCAACAAGCAGCAATACGGAAAGCGCTCAACGAAACGTTCTCGGCCGATATCAGTATTCGCTTCGAAACTGCGCCCAAGATGGTCAGCGGCATCGAGCTCACCACGAATGGACAAAAGGTGGCCTGGAATATTGCGGACTACCTGGGGTCGCTGGAGAAGGGCGTCGGCGAACTTCTGAAAGCGCAGGACACCGCGGATTCCGAAACCAAGGCACCGGACGAGCAGACGGCGAAGATCGCGGAGCGTGCCTATGAGCTGTACGAACAGCACGGCCACCAGAGCGATTCGGCGAATCAAGACTGGAGTCAGGCAGAGCGGGAGGTTCAGAAGGCTGGTGCGCATGGAGCCTGAGAGCCTAAAGAGCGTTTTCGAGCGCACCTTCGCGGCAGTAGACCACGTGCTCGGCAGCTTTGCGCCACAACTGACGTCGCGCGAGGTGGGCACCATCACGCACGTGTCCACCGGCATCGCCATGGTCTCCGGCCTCCCGAGCGTGGGGTTCGACGAGCTGATCCAGTTTCCGGGAGGTGTGTTCGGGATCGCCTTCAACGTGGACGAGGAGGACTTCGGCGTCGTGCTGCTCGGGGAATTCTGGGATCTGCACGCCGGCGACGAAGTTGAACGAACCCGCCGGGTCATGGACGTGGGCGTGGGTGATGAGCTGCTCGGACGCGTCATCGACCCACTCGGTCGGCCGCTTGACGGCGTTGGAGCACTAGCGACGACCCGGCGCTTGCCCATTGAACGCCCGGCGGCGCAGATTATGGATCGAGCGCCCGTCACAGTGCCGTTGCAGACTGGTCTCAAAGTGATCGACGCGCTCATTCCGATCGGCCGCGGTCAGCGCGAGCTGATCCTCGGAGACCGGCAGACCGGAAAGACAGCCATTGCCATCGACACCATCCTGAACCAGCGAGACCAGAACGTCATCTGCGTCTATTGCGCCATCGGGCAGCGCGCCTCCGCCGTGGCGAAGTCCGTGGCCGTGCTTCGAGAGAAGGACGCGATGAAATACACGGTGGTCGTCGTGACCGAGGGCAATGACCCACCGGGTCTCGCCTTCATCGCTCCCTACGCGGCGACCAGCATCGCCGAGCACTTCATGGAGGCCGGCCGTGATGTGCTGATCGTCTACGATGATCTCACGCACCACGCGCGCGCCTATCGCGAGATCTCGCTTCTGTTGCGAAGGCCTCCGGGGCGCGAAGCCTTCCCCGGCGACATCTTCTACATCCATTCCCGTCTACTCGAGCGGGCGACGCACCTCAGCAAAGAGCTCGGCGGTGGTTCGCTCACGGCACTTCCCGTGATCGAAACGGAAGCCCAGGACATTTCCGCCTACATTCCCACCAACCTCATTTCGATCACCGATGGGCAGATCTATTTGTCGCCGTCGCTCTTCGATTTGGGAGTGCTCCCGGCCGTTGATGTCGGGAAATCCGTCTCGCGCGTTGGAGGCAAGGCACAGCGGGGGACGTACCGTGCCGTCGCAGGTGATCTGAAGCTCGCGTATGCGCAGTTCGAAGAGCTGGAGACCTTTGCCCGCTTCGGTGCTCGCCTCGACGACGACACGAAGCAGAGTATCGAACATGGCAGGCGAATTCGCGCCTGTTTGAAACAACCCGAGTTCAGCCCAGTCTCGGTGCCGGCACAGCTCATCATCCTGCTCGCATTGAGCGCAAAACTCCTTGATGCCGTCCCCATAGACCAGATCAGGGACGCCGAGCAGGCGCTGTCCAAGGCCGCGGAGACCATTCCCGCCGAGGTACGTGCGCGCTTCGACACCGCCGCAACGCTGAGCGACGAAGATCGTAAGACCCTCGTCGAGAGCGCGCGGCAAGCGCTGACGCGCTTTCAACCCAAACCGAAACCCACACCGACGCCGGACCCCAAAACCGAACAGACCGCCAAGGAAACAGCATGAGCGACACGATGGTTAGCCTTCGGCGAAAGATCAGCGGCGCGGCAGACTTGCAGTCCGTCGTCCGCACCATGCGGGCGCTGGCCGCTGCGAGCATTGGCCAATACGAGAATTCGGTGCGCGCGCTCGAAGACTACCATCGGACCGTCGAGCTCGGCTTGAGCGCCTGTTTTCGTGAGATCGAGCCGACGGCTTCGCCCCTACCGGGGAAAGGAGAGTCCGAAGGGGACACGATCGGTGCTGTCGTATTCGGTTCGGACCAGGGTCTCGTGGGCCAATTCAACGACGTCGTGGCTGACCACGCGATCGAGACACTCAGCGCTCTACCCGGCAAACCAGCGATCTGGGCCGTCGGCGAACGCGTTCACGCGCGTCTTCTGGATGCGGGCGTCAACGTGGTCGGCCTCTTCCCCGTGCCGAGTGCAGTGAATGCCATCGCTCCGCTCCTCGGGAGGATTCAGCTCGAGAGCGAATCGCACCGAACGCAAGGCAATTACACGCGCGTGTACGTCTTCCATAACCGGCCGCGCTCGGGAGCGCTTTACGAGCCCGTCCACCAACGTCTCTTGCCACACGGCGTCGAGTGGCAAGAGACATTGGCCGAAGTCCGCTGGCCTAACGGATTGTGCCCCGAGCTCCTCGGCGGCGTCAGCGGGGCGCTGCAGGCGCTGATTCGAGAGTACCTCTTCATCTCGCTCTTTCGCGCGTGCGCCGAATCGCTTGCAAGTGAGAACGCCAGTCGCCTCGCCGCGATGCAGCGCGCGGACAAGAACATCAACGACCTCCTGCAGGATCTCCACGCCACATTCCACCGTCTGCGTCAGCAACGGATCGACGAAGAGCTCTTCGACGTCATCTCCGGATACGACGCCCTGCAGCATTTTTCCCGAAGGAGGGTCAGCGCATGAACTACCGCGAAGCGTTCCGCGTCGAACCGGGTAGCCGCATACGGCTCGAAAACCTCGATCCAGGGCTCACCGATAGCGACGAAAAGAAGAAGCATGCACGCAAGGAGCTCGAGAAGCTCAAGCAGCGGATGGATACGCTCCAATTTCAGCTCTACGCCGAGCAGAAGCGTTCACTCCTCATCTGCCTTCAGGCTCCGGACGCTGGCGGCAAGGACGGCGTGGTCCGGCACGTCATCAGCTCGATGAATCCGCAAGGCTGCCGCGTCGTGGGTTTCAAACAGCCATCGACCTTAGAGCGTGCGCACGATTTTTTGTGGCGGATCGAACACCAGACCCCAAGGCGCGGCGAGATCGTCGTGTTCAATCGCTCCCACTATGAGGATGTCCTCATCGCTCGCGTGCATGATCTCGTCCCGGAAGAAATCTGGTCAGAGCGGTACGCACAGATCAATCACTTCGAGCAGCGCCTCGTCGCGAATGATACCCACATCCTGAAGTTCTTTCTCCATATCAGCAAGGAGGAGCAGCTCTCGCGCTTCGAGGATCGACTCGATGATCCCGCACGGCATTGGAAGATCAGCGAGGCGGATTACTCAGAAAGAAAATACTGGGCTGACTACGAGAAAGCCTATGAGGCCGCCCTCAGCAGGTGCAGCACAGACGCCGCCCCGTGGTTCGTCATTCCGTCGGACCACAAGTGGTTTCGCAACCTCGCCATCGCACGAATCATCGTCGAGACGCTGGAAAACCTCGGCATCGAGGTTCCGAAGCCGACGGTGAATATCGACGACATTCTCAAGAAATATCACCAGGCCGACGCGAAGCAAGAACGGGCAGAGCAGCGCCGCCGCGAAGAGAACGGAACCGAGCGATGAGCAAGTACGACGGTCTCCCGACGGATCAGGAAGGTTTCGAGCCGCTCGCCGAGCTCGCCTTGGACACGCAGGCTACTACATGAGGGTCAATGCCGAGCACGAGGGGGAACATGCGTATCCACCGGGCTTCAATGAGGCGAGGCTGGACGTGTTGCAGCGTCACGCCTTCGAATATTTCCTGCGCGAGACCAACCCTTCGAATGGTCTTGTCGCGGATAAATCGCTACCGGGTGCTCCCGCCAGCATCGCGGCCGTAGGCTTCGCGCTCACGGCCTATCCAGTCGGCGTCGCGCGCGCCTGGATGACACGCGCCGACGCGATCGCCCGCACGCTCGCGGTGTTGCGGTTCTTCTCAACCAGCACGCAGGGCACGGCGCTGGACGCAACCGGGCACAACGGCTTCTACTACCACTTTCTCGACATGACGACCGGAAGGCGCGCTGGCGTGAGCGAGTTGTCCACCGTCGACACCGGCTTCCTGCTCGCCGGCATGCTCACCGCCGCGATGTTCTTCGATCTAGACAATGAAGAGGAGCGGGAGATCCGGACGTTGGCCGACGCGCTCTACCGGCGCACTGATTGGCAATGGGCGTGCAATGGCGGCGCCACGCTCACCCACGGCTGGACCCCGGAGAGCGGCTTTCTGCTCTACCGCTGGGAAGGCTACGACGAGGCGGTGCTCCTGTACGTCCTCGGGCTGGGCTCTCCGACGCACCCCCTACCGCCGGAGAGCTACGCGGCCTGGGTATCCACCTACGAATGGAAGAAGATTTACGGCCACGAATTCATCTACGGTGGTCCGCTCTTCATCCATCAGTACTCACATGTCTGGGTGGATTTCCGCGGGATCCAGGATGCCTTCGTGCGCGACAAGGGTATCGACTATTGCGAAAACAGCCGCCGCGCGACCTATGTCCAGCA
>JBBRRP010000107.1:0-19800 GCA_038246305.1 Polyangiales bacterium
AGCCCCCGCACCAGGTGGTGGCGGTGGCGGCGGACTGGGCGGAATGGGCGGAATGGGCGGAATGGGCGGAATGGGCGGAATGGGCGGAATGGGCGGAATGGGCGGAATGGGCGGAATGGGCGGAATGGGCGGAATGGGCGGCGGCCACGACGACTACGATATGTAAGTTGCCGCATTTGACGGGTCTACAAACTGAGGTTGTAGGCCTGGCAGCTCCACGTATCATGTCGATAACGGTATAGGCAAAGGTGCTTTACCGTCCTTTTGCTAACATGGAGCTTCGGGTTGTTGGATGTCATGGGGGTGAGACGCCCAAGCACCGCACATCTGCCTTCGTCTTAGACGAGGAGTTGGCGATCGACGCTGGCTCCCTCACGAGCGGCCTAGAGCTTGAGGGGCAATTCAAGTTGCGTGCCGTTGTGGTGAGCCACGCGCACTTGGATCATATCCGAGATCTGGCAACTATTTCGGATAATCGCTGTCAGGCCGGCTGCGAGCCCCTCGTTGTTGCGGGAACCAAGGGCACACTTCGCGTGTTAAAGCGGCACTTTTTCAACAACCTGCTGTGGCCTGATTTTTCGCAAATCCCCAGCGTTCGGCGGCCGACGATTGCCTACTTGGAGCTCAAGCCCGAGAAGTGGACCCAGGTTGCCGGCTATAGTGTGAAGCCGATCTTAGTGGATCACACCATTGAATCGGCTGGGTTTATCATCCGCGGCGCTGATTCGTCGATAGCCTACAGCGGCGATACGGGCCCCACCGATCGGATATGGACCGCCCTGCGTGAAGAGCCAAGCTTAAAGGCCCTCCTCATGGAGGTGAGCTTCCCCAATCGACAGCAAAAGTTGGCAACGTTGAGCGGCCACCATACCCCACGAACTCTCATGGCAGATCTTAAAAAATACGGAAAAGCCAAGGATTTGCCGACACTTCTCTACCATATCAAGCCCGTATTTCAAAGCGAGGTAGAAACAGAATGTGCGAAGCTTGCGGGTGTGAATCTGACAGTGCTGGGGCTCAACGATCAGTTTGTGCTGTAGCTCTTGCTGAGGCAGTCGACGCACTCCGGGGTCCACTCCGCACACCGTTGGCGACACAACAAATCTAGGCTCTTGTGTGAGTCAGAAGATCGAGATCAGGTCGCCTGCACAGTGTCGTGTCAGCTGCTTGCGTAGGAAAGCCTAGCCAAGGCGTAGCTAGCCGACAACAAAGACGATCAATGATCGTGAACCGTGCGCTCCGATGACCAAGCTTTGCTCGATATCCGCGGTCTTTGACGGCCCTGAAATAAACACACCAAACTCTGCCTTGCCGAACTCCAGCTTGGCATACGCCTCGTGCATGTTGTTCACCAGCATCGAGCGATTGATGACCAAGCAGAGATGTTGAGTGATGAATAACAGGGCGCGCGTTGGAACATCCGATTCGCTTACCCAAATCGCGGCGTTTTCGGCGACCCCTAAACGCCCCGGCGCGACCGCAAAATCCACAGCTTCAAGCTCGTGAGGATCCGCCACCTGCAGAAGATCGAGGGTGGGCTCTCCAATTCCCGGAACTAAGGAACCAATCAGCTTTGCTTCCCGATACGCGGCCTCACTTTCGAGCACTTGCTGGGCCTCAGCGTGCGATGCCACAGATATCGCTTTGCCGCCCACCGTTGCCAGTACTTCCGTAAACTTTGCTAAGGGATCTGGGTACGTGCAAAACGCCTCATCGAGCGCGGGCAGGGGAGCTGGCGAGGGGACACTTAGGCGATTGCGAAGCGCCGCTAGAATACTGGAGCGGCTGCTCATTACGGAGTCTTTCTATTGCGGTAGAGCGCGCGAAAGCTCTTTGCGGGAAGCGGCGGTAAATCACGCTGACGGCCCCAGCCATTCAGTCGATTGTTGACCCAGCGTGCCGGCAGCAGTCGTGCAAAACCGCGACCCATTGCGCCCAAAAACGCGTATAGCCGCGGTCGTTGAAAGACGAAGCTCGCGAGCGTCATGCTCAGTTGTTTCAGCCTCGGCAAAAAGCCCTGGCGGGTCACTTCGTGCCGCATCAATAACAATTGCTCGTGCAGATTAATTTTAACCGGGCACACATCCGTGCAGGATCCACACAGGCTGCAGGCATAGGGGAGGCTCTGGTAGGCTTGCGGATCGCGGGCAGGGGCTAAAATGGAGCCGATCGGTCCCGGCACGGTGGTGCCATAACTGTGGCCACCGCTCCGGCGATATACAGGGCAAGTGTTCATGCAGGCGCCACAGCGAATGCAATGCAGTGAACTTTTAAATTCCGGGCTTTGGCTGATGCCACTTCGACCGTTGTCTAACAAGATGATGTGAAGCTTGCCTTGTGGGCGAGGCCCGAAAAAATGCGACGAATAGGTGGTGATGGGCTGTCCCGTCGCAGAACGCGCCAATAGCCGCAAGAAAACGGCCAAATCCCGAGTGCGCGGCAGAAGCTTCTCGATACCCATGCACGCAATATGGATCTTGGGTAACGCTGTCCCAAGATCGGCGTTGCCTTCGTTGGTACACACCACGAAGCCGCCCGTCTCAGCGATCGCAAAATTCACACCCGTGATCCCGACGTCAGCCTCCATGAATTTGGCCCGCAAGTGGCCTCGTGCAGCCTCGGTGAGATACTGCGGATCAGACGCGCCGGGTTCCGTGCCGAGGTGTTGGTGAAACGTGTCGCCGACTTCCTCTTTTTTGATGTGAATGGCAGGCAGCACGATGTGGCTGGGGGCTTCATTGCGGAACTGCACAATGCGTTCGCCCAGATCAGTGTCGACCACCTCGTACCCACGCTCTTCCAGAAAGGGATTGAGGTGGCACTCCTCGGTGAGCATGCTCTTACTCTTAACGACGCGCTTGGCGCCAGCTGCCTCAAGAATTCCGAGCACAGTTGCGTTATGTTCGGCTGCATCCTTGGCCCAGTGCACTTCCGCCCCGAGCGCTCGCGCCTTGGCTTCAAATGCCTCTAAATACTCGGGGAGGTGAATCAGCGTGTGCGTTTTGATCTGGGAGGCAAGCTCACGCAGACGCTCCCATTCCGGCACACTCGCCGCCGCTTTATCCCGCTTTTGGCGGACGAACCACAGCGCCTTGTCGTGCCAATGCATGCGCTCATCGTTCGCAACGAACAACGCCGCGCGCCTTGGGTGAGCCTGACTCGGCGGCAACACCGCGAGCTGTGTAGTCATACGCTTGCAATCTCCGGGATCCGCCCCGCGAGGATCTGCGCAACGTGCAACACCGCAATAGCCTTCTTTTGCCGACGAATCAGGCCCTCCAGGTGCATCAGGCACGACATATCACCGGCCGTCATGACTTGACTCTGCGCTTGCTCGTGGTCCGCTATTCGATCGTTGCCCATAGCGCAAGAAATGGCCTCTTCAGCCACCGCGAACGTGCCACCAAAACCGCAACACTCGTCTGGCCTCGACAGCTGGGTGAACTCAATTCCGGTCATGCGTTCCAGCACTCGCCTTGTCTTATTGAAGTTCTCTAGCATTCGTTCGCTTGAGCGGCCAATGCGCAATTCACGTAGACCGTGACAACTTTGGTGAAGACCGACGCG
Source organism: Polyangiales bacterium (assembly GCA_038246305.1). Taxonomy (GTDB): domain Bacteria; phylum Myxococcota_A; class Polyangia; order Polyangiales; family Polyangiaceae; genus JBBRRP01. The sequence goes on from JBBRRP010000107.1 coordinate 3,568, forward strand.
ATAAGCAAATGGCCTAACAGGCAACTTTTCGACACCGATCACATCCACCAGAAACTCCGACAGATCGAGCACGCGTGGTGCCAAGATCGTATAACTCGGGTCGTCGTGCAACAGCTCTGCGTAATGCGAACGCACCATAGCGACGCAGCTACCAGAAGGTGCCACAACATATTCAAACCCCGAAAACGTGGAAACGAAGCGTCGCGCTAAGGGCACGGCATCGGCGAAGCACCCAGTGTTTGCCATCGGTTGGCCGCAACACGTCTGAGCTTCGGGATACACAACCTCGCAGCCAACGCTCTCTAAGACTTCGAGCGTCGCTAACGCTACGTCCGGATAGAGCTGATCCACATAACACGGGACAAACAAACCAACTCGCATCGGAGCTTCTCTTAGCCGTTCGTTGCTCAGCGAGCTACTCAGGTGAAGTCCTGGGCGTCCCTCAATCGCGCTGTCGAAAGTTTACATAATCCATCTTATGCGAAGTGCTAACAACCGGTTTAAAGGGCTAATAGCCGCCCACCTGAGCTGGTTCGGTGAGTCCGCCTAACAGTCAGCGCGAACGCATCTGGCTCAGAATGGCGGTTGGAGATGTAAGCCGAGCAACACGCCAGCGTTGGTCAGCGCATACACTCGGCTGCCAAAGGCCGCAGGCGCCGCGTCGATGCCGCCGGAAAAATGCACACCGTCGATGATACTGCCGTCGATTGGCGAAAGTGCGAATAGGCCTGTCTCGGAACCGGCCAAAAGTAAGACCCCCTGTGTGGCCACCGGCTCGGAGGCTGCGCCGTTGGGCAGATCGCGCTGCCAGAGCATCGAACCAGTGAGCGGATCCAGAGCCCAAAGACCTGTCGTGCCGCTGCTGGCCAGAATTAGGGTCTTTTCGGCGATGGGGAGCGCCGCACGCTGCCCGCCTCGGGGCGCATGTTCGGGCTCGTGCCAAAGTGTGAGTTCAGTCACACCGCGCGGCGCGGTGTTCGCCCAAAGTTGGATACCGGTTTCAGCATCAAGTGCGAAAACACCGGCAGAATAGCTCGCAACGAGTACGGCTGGGCCGGCTTCAGTGGTGGCAGCGAGGGGCGTGGTGTCGACATCCAGATACGTCGGAATATCACCCAGCACCTGTTCGGCTTCGGCAGCGAGGTCCACGGGGTTCCAGCTTTGGGCTCCCGTGGCTTCGTTGTAGGCCATCACCACGCCATCGCTGAAGCCTACGTAAACGCGTCCGTGGGCTACGAGCGGGCCCGAATAACCGGCAACCTCCATCCCCATGGCGGGCGTCCTGTGTTGTGACCACAGCAACTTTCCGTTGCTCGGATCCACCGCGAGCACGGTGTCGTTGGCATTCACCACAATCAACCGGCCTTGGCTGAGAACCGGTGGCCGCTGGATCTCAGCGTTAGTCATGAAGCGAAAACGGAGCGCTCCGGTATCGGCGTCGACGGCGTACAAAGCTCCATCATGAGAGCCAAAAAACACTAAATTTCTGGACTTATCGAACAGCGGGGTAGACTTGACGGGGCCAGCCGTTTCGAAGCGCCACAGCGTGTTGCCATCAGTGGCGCTGAGCGCATACAGCCCATGATCGCTAGAACCTATAAACAGCCGACGGCCATCGACGTCGAGCGCCGCCCTGGCGTGTTCGTGGGGCTCGCCCTGAGTTCGGCTCTTTGCTTTCAGATTCTTTGAGAACAGCAAGCTGAGCGAGCCACTCGGGCGATATTTCCACAGCGGCGTTTCCGGGCTCGCGCCCGTGCGGCCTGCGTCGCAGCTGAGTAGCCCGTGGAGGCTGAACCCGATAGCCCAGAGCAGCTGGCTTTTGCTGCCGGTAATGCCCGTTTTGTTGAACCTACGACTCATGGGGTCGGGGCGCTCTTGCCCGGGCTGGGACCGCGCGGCTTCTTGCCAAGTTCGGCGATCTGGGCCCGAAAACGCGCCATCTGTTCGGGGGTCATTCCGCCGGAGCTGGGTGCTTGAGCCTGGGTTGGATCGATCAACGTGAGCAGTGCGCGCACCGAAGATTCAAGTTCCGAAGGCGGCTCAAAGGACTCTGCACTCGGCTTATCGGCTTCGAGCTTTTTCAGCGCCCTTTCGAGTAGCGGCTTTGCTTTCTCGGACTGCCCGTTCGCCTGCAACATCCGCGCTTGGTGATACTGGGCAACCGGAACGAACCTGGAAACGCCCATGTTCTCGAGTTCACGCAGCGGCTTGAGAGCGCCTTCGCTGTCTGCGAGCCCTTCCTTGGACTGGCTGATCCCAAGCAGCGCCCGCGCCTTAAGATCGGTATCTTCGGAAGCAATATCGCTGGCCTTGACGTCAGCATACAGCCGAGCAGCCTCACTCAGTTTGTGCGCGTTGAAGGCGGCCGCGGCCTCGCCCATTTCAGCTAAGATCGCGGCGCCTTTGGTCCCTGCTTGAGCCTTAGCAAGCTCGTACGCGCGAGCCACTGCCTTGCCGCGTTCAGCGTCGGTCGGGAAGCTTGGCTGCACGTCGACCAAGCCCGTCATTTTGTCGGGGCCACGCTCGCCGGTGTCGCCAATTCGGGCGTTCTCGACCTTGAGCGCATTGGCCAGCACGTCCGATGCTGCTTGAAGCTGCCCCTCCCGACGATGGCTGTACAGATGCGCACCAATCGCCGTGGCGATCCCTCCTAGCACTACCCATTGGAGTACATTGAAGTGCTTCTTCGTGAAGCTGAGGGCTGCATGAGTGCTGCGCGTCAGCGCGTCATCCACCATCTCAGTGGCATCCAGCCCAGTTGCCTTGGGAGCGCGAGACCTAGCTTGTCGCGAAGCATCGCGTTTTTGAGCGGCCAGCTCGCGCACACGTTGATTGCGATCTCGGATCTCCGTGCCGGGGCGAAATTCGACTTCCCCGCCCTCCGGAGCCTCTTCTACAACCTCGCCCTGCGAACGCCGTTGTGCTCGCCTTGAGGTCGCACCTTGCCGTGAATCCTGGTCAGACACGGGCGCCTCTATACCACCGCGAGCCCCTTTGCCTACCACCTCATTCTGCACTTCTCACGCGACGTCATTCAGGCACGCCGGCTGCACTCCAGGGGCGGGGTGCCGGCGGCGGAAGTTCGTCACTCAAGGGTACGAAGGCAATCGAGTCCAGTTCGACACCGGCCGCAGCGACAACGATGAAGACTGTGCTTTGCCCGGGGACAGCTCCGGAATCAGCGTTCAGGCTGCCCTGGATTTGCGCGAACTCAGGCGCGCGGGGGACAGGAAGTTCGACCGCTGTCTTATTATCAAGAGTTGGCAAATTACGGGAACTTACAAGCTTACCTTTACTGTTATAGCTGAAGATATTTTTGCCAGAACTCACCTTCACCCAGCCCTCGCCTTCCCTCGCCCGGGCTCGCACCAGCACGCGGACCCCGTGGCCATTCCCACCGTTCGGGATGGTCACGCGCACGGCTGCCCCGAGCTGACTCTGGGCGCGCAGCCGGTCCATATCGCGCCGCGTCGGGCCTCCGATGTACTCCAGTGCTCGGCTTTGCGATCCCACCCAAAGACCGTTTGGAAGCGGGTCTGGAACGCCAAGAAAACGGATCAGTGGCGTCGCCATGCCCGGACCAGCGTCCAGTGAAACCAGCGCTTCCCCGAGCGCGACTCGGGTATTCTGGTAGCGCTCTTCAGAGAACGCGCTGAGGAGCGGTCCCACGGCCGTTTTCTCGCCGATTGCCGTCAATGTGCGTGCGATCTCGGCTCGAAGACGCACGTCACCCAGCGATCGAGTCAGCGCATACACAGCATCTTTAGAGCGTATCCGCGCCAGCGCTTTCAGAATCAGACGCGAGCGCTCGAAATCACGCGACTCGGTATCCAGCCACCAGGCAATCAGTTCGGCTTGGCCGGCAGGATTGCCATCCTCCGCCAGCGCCAGGGCGCTCACACGACGCCATTGACGGTCGCGGTCTTGAAGCAGATCGAACGTGAGTGGCGCCCCTTCCCCGAGGCGAGTCAGTGCCACCGCAGCCCATCTTTTCACATTTTCATTCTCATCCCGGCGGAGCGCCAGGCGGAGCGCCGGTGCCGTTTCTGCGCGGCGCAAGGCAAAAAGCTCTTCGGCCGCCTTCACCCGGATACTCGAATCTGCGTCGTCGAGCAGTGCCGCCAGATCGAGTGCGACGTCACCATCGCCCGCCATCGCCCGCAGGATCGGGGAAGGCCAACCTTTCCCTTCGGCCCGCAGTCCTTGCTGCTCAAAGGTGCCATGAGATTCAGCGAGAGAAGTTAATCTGGAACGCATAGACCCGAAGCGCTGGGCCTCGCTGCGAGAAATATCGTGAAGCTCGGCCCTATCCGTCTTCAGGTCGTAAAGCGCGCAAGCGCCCACACTTCGGGCACAAATCAGCCGCAAGGTGCCTTCGGCCAGCAAGGTTTGTTCGTCGGTTTCGACCAGGGCAAGGCCCGGCTCGACGGGGGTGACGGGGGTGACGGGGGTGATCGGGCGCGAAAGCATGCTTGCGAAGCTGCGCCCACGGATACGCGGGGCCACAGGAATGCGCTGGAGGTCCAAGAATGTGGGCAAAAGGTCAATAGTTTGAACGGGCGCGGAGATTTTTGCAGAGTTCGGCGCGCGTGGATGCTCCGGTATTTGCACGATCAGCGGAACTCGCACCTGTTCTTCGTAGACACTCGTTCCGTGATAGCGGCCGCCGTGCTCGCCGAATTCCTCGCCGTGGTCCGCGGTTACGACGACGATCGTGTTCGGGTCGCGCGTGCGCACGAGTTGAATGAGTTTTCCGATCGTGGCGTCGGCATCGGCTATTTCCGAGTCGTAGCGGTCGAGATCCCGCTCCCCAAAGTGGTGCTCGGCGTGATCTTCGTAAGGTTCGTGCGGTCCGAATAAGTGCACCCACACGAATGCCGGCGCCTTGGGATCGACGCGCTTGAGATAATCACTCACCTGCCCCACGCGCTGAGCGCCCTCAGCGAACTCTTCCTTTCGATACTCAAATCCGAGCGCTTTTTGCTGAAATCCCGAAAAACGTGCCCCATCAATAAAGAAAATGGCCGGCGGATAGAAGGCGGCGGTCTTGTAGCCATAGGTGCGAAAGATTTCGGCCCAGGTGGCGGAGTCTCCACCGCTTCCTTGGAGCAGCAAGGGCCGCATGTATTTCCCTGTCATGAGGGAAGTCACCGAGTAACTGGTGTGGGGCGTTGGGCAATAGGCGTAGTCAAACACCGTTGCAGTGCGAGCGAGCTCATCGATGTTTGGAGTGGTGGGGCGTGGGTAGCCGTAAATGCCCACATGGTCGGCGCGGAGCGCGTCCACGCTCACCAAGAGCAGACTTCTGCCTCGCAAATCCAGTGTCCGATCACCCGTCCGCTCCACTTCGTGCACAGCGCAATCCGTGTTGGGTGGACAGACTTCGAGCGCAGGCGGTGGCGCCAACAAGCTAGCGAGATTCACAGCGTAGCGAGCGGAAGGCGCGGCCTCTAACAGGGTCAGCCGGAAATTGTCGAAGTGGCTCAAGCGTTCGGCGCTGGGCTTGAGCGCCACAACACAGCCTAAGATCACCAATGGCACGGCGATTTCGGCGGCTCGGGTCGGCCGTTCAGAGACTCGGAGTTTCCGGAGAAAAGGCACGCCCACAATCAACACATACGCCACCGTACTGAGACACCAGTGAAACGTCGGATAGAGCCGCACCAGCCAAAGCTGATTAACGACTTCCAGCAGTAGGGAACACGTGATCAATGAAACCTGAAACGCCCTGGAGCCCTGCTCTCCCGCCCGACTCAGGCGTGGCGCCAACCACCAAACCGGAAGCGATGCAGTTAGCCCAACCAACGCCGCGAACCCGGCACGCAACGCGATGTTTTCCAGATGGCGCCCCCCGCCGATGCCCCAAGCAAAGCCGCCGATCAAAACACCCCAACCGAGAGCCCCCAGGCCTTGAGCGCGGCGTTTTTCGTGAGTGGCGAGTGCCCAGAAGGCGGCGCCCAACAAACCGACTGCAGAAGCAGCGAGCCAGAGTGTTGGAAGCAGCCACATCACCCCAGATTGAACCTCCCAGTATCCTGTGAGGCGCGCGCGGTTAAGCCCCAGAACGACCAAGAGCTCGGAAAGGCTGAACCCCCATGCCCAGAACACAGCGAGCACGGCTCGCCGAACCCCAGCACTGGCAGCGCTCACGGCTACTTGTACTCGATGCTCACAATTTCGTAGGTGCGCTTGCCGCCGGGGAGCGTTACCGAAATTTCGTCGCCAACTTCTCGACTGATCATCGCGCGCGCCAGCGGCGCTGAAATCGAGATCGTACCTTCATCGATATTGGCCTCTTCGGCGCCGATGATTTGGTACGTCACTTCTTCTTCAGTCGCGATGTTGAGCAGGCAGACGGTTGCCCCAAATTTCACTTTGGCGCCCATTAAAGTCGTTGGATCGATGATTTCGGCTCGACCCAGTTTATCTTCGATATCTTTGATTCGCGCCTCCACCATGCCTTGGCGTTCTTTTGCCGCATGATATTCGGCGTTTTCCTTGATATCGCCATGCTCTCGGGCAACGCCGATCTCCTTTGAAATCTTGGGGCGTTCTTCTTTGAGCCGATGGAGCTCTTCCTTGAGTTTTTGAGCCCCTCGGGGTGTCATCGGGACGGTGTCCACTGCCATGGGGCGACTCAATACCTGAGTCGTGGGCCTAATCAAGCCCGGGCCGCGCTTTCCCTCAGGGCACTGGAACCCCGCATCGGCAGGGGCCTTGCACCGTCTGCGCAGATTCGATAGGCAGAGAGGCTCGAATGCGGCTTTCTTGGCTTGTTACATCCCTGTTCTTTTTGCCCCTGGCTTGTGCGGCAACCTCCGAACGCCCCGAGACAGCCGCGGAATATCGCGAGAATTCTAAGCGCGCCTACGACAAAGCGATGGAGGACTATTTCGACCACGACTGGGAGCGGTTGGTGCCTGAGATGGAAGAAGTCGAACGCCGGTACGCCAACAGTCGCTGGGGTCGGCTCGCCGCGCTGCGGATCGCAGACGCCGAATTCGAACAGCAAAAATATCTTGAAGCGAGCACCTCCTACAAGAGTTTTTCCCACGATCATCCGAACGATCCAGAAGTTGCCTATGCGCGATTTCGGGGTGCAAAATCGCTCTTCTTGTCGACCGGCGACAGCGCGCTGCTCCCACCGCTTGAGGAACGTGATTTGGCGCAAGTGCGCGACGCCAACAACGCGATTCTGGCGCATCTAGCTGATTTCCCTACTTCCAAATGGCTCCCTGAACTCCACTACATGCTCGAAGTGACGAGCGGTGTGTTAGCGCGCCACGAGCTGTACGTAGCCCGATTTCACCTGACCGATGACCGTTTCGAGGCGGCGGCGGCACGCGTTAAGTTCGCGCTTTCGAGCCAGAAAGGCGCCGGACTTGAGCCAGAAGCGTACGTTCTTTTGGCTGAAATCTACTTGAAGATGAAGAAGCCAGAAGAAGCCCGCTCGCTCCTGAATAAGGTCATCACGGAATTCCCCGAGAGTGCGTTTGTGATCCCCGCTCAGCATTTTTTGAGCCAGCTCGGGAAAGAATCTGCTCCGAGCGGCGCGCCTCCCCAGGCACCATAGGATTCGCGCAGCTGCCATGACCACTTCGGGCTCCGGCAATCAGCTTTCGCTAGTGGCACCGACGGTGCTAGTGGTCGACGATGAAAAGAACATCCGTCGGACCTTGGGGATGGTGTTAACCGGAGAAGGCTACCGTTTCCTGGAGGCTGAAAATGCCGAGCGAGCGCTGGAAATCATCGCGAGCCCAGCCGAGCCGGTCAACCTCGCCATCATTGATCTCAAGCTCCCGGGCATGTCCGGCTTAGATGCGTTAGCTCGCATTCGTGCCGACGAGGCAACCCGCGATCTGCCCGTTATTGTGATCAGCGGGCACGCCACCGTTCTCGATGCTGTGCACGCCATCAAGCTCGGCGCGACGGACTTCTTTGAAAAACCGCTCAATCGCGAACGCATTCTGGTCAGCGTCATGAATAGCCTGCGCGCCGCCCAGCTGAGCCGCACGGTGGCGGAAATGCGTGCTGAAATGGGCGCACGCTATGAGATGATTGGCACGAGTGCGCCCCTTCAGAAGCTCTTTCAAGATATCGACAAGGTGGCGCCCACCAAGGCCACGGTTCTGATTGTCGGTGAAAGCGGCACGGGCAAGGAATTGATCAGTCGTGCGGTGCATCGGTTGAGTCCGCGCAGTGAGGCATCGTTTGTGAAGGTCAACTGTGCCGCGATTCCCAGGGAATTGATCGAAAGCGCCCTCTTTGGGCACGAAAAGGGTGCCTTCACCGGAGCCCAAAATCGCACACGGGGCGTCTTTGAACAGGCGCACGGAGGTACGCTTTTTCTGGATGAGATCGGGGATATGGATCTCTCGGCTCAAGCCAAGCTGCTGCGCGCGCTTCAAAATGGAGAAGTGGTGCGGGTGGGCTCCGAACACGTGATTCACGTGGATGTGCGTGTCTTGGCCGCCACCAATCGTGATCTGGAGAAGCTCGTGGTCGAAGGGCGTTTCCGCGAAGACCTCTACTTCCGCTTGAACGTCTTCCCGCTCGCCGTGCCGGCCCTCCGCGAACGGCGCCAAGATATCCGAGCCTTGGCCGAGGCATTTGTCTTAGCGTTTTGTCGTGAAAACGGCATGCCAACGAAATCGATCGACGAGGCGGTGTTCGAGGTCTTGGCGCGGCGCTCCTGGCCTGGGAATGTGCGGGAGCTCAAAAATGTTGTGGAACGGGCGGCGATCCTGTCGGAAGCGCGCATTACCGTGGCTGATTTGCCGGAAGATCCGCACGCCAGCCCGTTCGACGACGACGAGGCCGACGAAGCCGAAAGTTCACCGCGCAGTCGTTTACCTGACTCGGACCCTGCCGACGATCGCCTCACCTTGCGTGAATATCGCGACGCAGCAGAGCGCCAATACATCTTAAGAACGCTCCAGGAATTGGAGTGGAATATTTCGAAAGCGTCGGTCCTCCTCGGCGTTGAACGCACGAATTTACACAAGAAGATCCGCGGCTATGGGATCGTTCGCGGCGAAAGCTAAAGGCGGCGAAAGCTAAAGGCGGCGAAAGCTAAAGGCTTCCCGTGGAGCCGTAGCCTCCAGCAGCGCGTGCCGTATCATTGAGTTCTGTCGCCCATTCGAGCTGGGCTCGCGTGACCGGCGCAATCACTAGCTGAGCAATCCGTGCCAACGGCTCAATCACAAATGCTGACTCGCCGTGGTTGATCAGCACAATTCCCACTTCACCGCGAAAATCCGCATCGATCGTGCCCGGCGCATTCACGATGCTAATCCCTGATTTCAGCGCGAGCCCAGAGCGCGGCCGCACCTGGCCCTCGAAGCCCTCGGGGATCTCGAACGCGAGCCCGGTTGGCACGAGTGCTCTTGCACCCGGCAAGAGCGTGATCGCAGCCGATAAAGCCGCACACAGGTCTAACCCCGCAGCCGACGCTGACTGATACGCCGGCATCGGAACGGGCACTTGGCCGATTGCTTTTACTTTCAAACGCAGCATGTTGGCTCCCTATTTGGCGTTTACAACGGCCAGCTCACTCTGATTGCTGTGGCGCTCAAAAATCTCGCTGGCCATCTCCTTGAGCTTGGCTGCTTCCCGGAGGATCGCATCGTTCTTTTGGTAGTGCGAGGATTGAGTGACGTATTTTACAAATGCCGTATAGCTCTTGGCAACTTCAAGTTCATTGCCGATCTCCTTGGCGATCGCGATCGAGCGCATGAAATAATCCACCGCTTTGGCCTCGTGCCCTTCGCCCCAAGCGCCCGCTCCGGTGACTTCTCCGAGAGTGCGCAGCGCCGCGGCGAGCCGGACTTTGCTCCTCAGCTGACCGAAGAGATCGACTGCGTGCTTGATGGCCTGGCGCGCTTTCAGAAGCTCTCTTTGCTGCAGATAGGTTTTGGCCAACCCACGTTTGGCTTCCGCGAGGTGCAGCCGATCCCCGAGTTCGTCGCACAGCTCTTCGGCTTGCGTCAGAAAGCGCAGGGCTTCTCTGGGATTCCCAAGGCGATGATGGGTCTCGCCGATGCGCGTGAGGACCCCTGCAATACGGTTGTGCTCGCCGATATCCTGTGCGGCCTGGTACGCCTGATTGAACAGCACGAGGGCCCGTTCGTGGTCAGCCTGGTCGTGGGCGAGACGCCCGAGGTTGTTCAAGCTCTCCACAACTCCCAACGGATCCCCCACCTCGCGTCGGATCTGGAGGGCTGCTTCCAGCGCCTCGGCAGCCTTCCGGGCTTCACCATGCTCCATCCAGACCAAGCCGATATTATTCAGGCTGAGCGCAATCGAACGCCGATCCCCAATTTCTTTGCGCATATCGAGCGCTGTTTTCATGTGTTTGAGCGCCGCCGTGTAGTCCCCGCGCACCCACAACAACATGCCGATGTCGTCATGGCTGGAGGCGACGCCACGCTTATCTTCCGAAGCCTCAAATAACTTCAAGCCTGTGTCTAAGTGCTCGCGAGCGTCGACCAGAGCACCCGTGTCACGGCACAAGCGTCCGATCCGATTGTGGGCAGCGCCGCCTTTGGGTAACAGCGCAAACTGAAAAGCGAGCTTCAGCATCTCCCGAAAAGCGGCCAGCGCTTCATCGGTCTTGCCGAGCACCCGCAGCATGTCCCCGTGATTGTGCAGGCCGTCGATGCGGCGCAGGCAATCGTCCGCACCCAAGAGCGAAAGGCCCTTGGAATAGTACTCATCGGCCTTCCGCGCGGCGTAGTGGCTGCGCGCTAAGTCACCCGCGTCGAGGTACGCCAATCCGGCGCGCGTGAAAGAGCCAGACTGCTCCAGGTGCTGCGCGAGCATGGCGCAATAGCTCTCCTGGGTCTTCACTTGGGGTTTTTGCGCCAACCAATCGGCGATGGTTTGATGGTACTTTTGGCTGGCGGAAGCGCTCGTCAGGGTGGCAATCTTCTGGCGCTCAAGATTGTGTTTGAAGACGTATTCGATATCTCCCACGAAGGCGGAATCCTGAAGCTTGAGGACGTAATCTCGGCGCACGAGGTCGTCGAGCGCTCTGGCAATCGCGCGCGTGTCGCGACGATCGTCGGCTTGCCAGAATGCGGGCGTCGAGTGCTCCATTCGCTCAAGAGTGACCAAACCACCCAACCAGAACACCCCGCCCATGGCAGCGGCATGCTCCAAGACTCGGCGGTCGACGGCTGACATGGCAGAAACGCGCAAGGCCACGGCGTCGTCCACCGTGAGCGGCATGCGCACGCTCGCAAGTTTATCCAAATTGACGACCCAGCCGCTTCCGCCATCTTCCGCTCGCTGCAGCACGCCTGAATCATGAAATATATTCACCATGCCGCGAAGCAGCCCAGGATTTCCGCCCGCCACCCCCACGCTGGCTTCAATCAGAGCTTCGGGCGGCCCATCGGCACAGGGGCTCAAAAGCTGACTAATGAGCTCGACACTCTCTTCCTGGCCAAGAGGAGTTAACTCGAGGCGTTGGTGACGCGACCCACCATATTGGAACCAATTCGGGTAGCGAACGAGCAGTTCGGGGCGAGCCGTGCACAGCAGTAAAATACCTCCCCGCAGGTTTTCGAGTAGGTACAGCAAGAGTTCCGCTGAATCGTCATCCGTGTGGTGGATGTCCTCAAACAGCAGACAGAGCGGGGAGAGCTGAGCATCTTTTTCGAGGAAACTCCGCACGACAGCCCGCCGTAAAAATCGCGCTTGGGCCGGATCGTCGGCTATCGCCCGCGTGAGGGGGCTTTCCTCAAACTCCACGCCCATCAATTGGGCCAGAAAGAAGCAAACATCGCCCACTTTCCGGTCTTCGAGCACCTCCGCGACACGGGTTCGCATCTCATTTCGGATCTGCTCAGGATCCATGCCCTCCGTGATCTCAAAGCGCTCGCGCAGGAGGCGGCCAAACATGCCGTACCCGAGCACCTGCGAACGTGCCCGTCCTGAGAAGACACGGAGCTTGGTGCCAGACTGACCGCTCAGGCCCTCCAGAAAATCTTCGATCAGTCGAGATTTCCCAAGCCCGGCGTTCCCTAGGAGCGTTGCCCCCTGAAATTCGCCTTCCTCAGAAACGTGGTTGTACGCCTCGCGCAGCGTCTCAAGCTCTTGGGTCCGCCCCACGAGCTCAGCACGCAGCCTCAGCGAATCGGGCTGCCGATCCATAAGCTGCCGAGTCTCCACCTGTTTGTGGCCCCGAACAAGAGCTAGGTCGATTCCGGGAACATCCCGAGTGGTCGCCACCTCGCGCCGCTCACCCGGCCAGCGGCGCAGCCCTTGTCGGAGCTTGAGCTCCGGGCGCGAGGAGGCTATGCGAAAGCGGCTGCCCGCCCCGCGCCCGCCCTGAATTCCTTTTTGGGGGGTCAGTTGCTACCCTCTCTGCAGCTCCATCCGGTGACTCTACCCGCAAAAACCCCCAACCTGACCTCGGCTGACGAGAAACGATCCGTTGGTGAGGGGTTGTTCAACAAGTGCCAGGGCTGTGCAGCTGTGCTCACCGCCACGGATTTGGAACGCAATTGGCACGTTTGCCCAAGCTGCGGTTTTCACCATCGCATGGAGCACGGGCGCTGGCGCGAACTTCTGCTCGATGATGGCCTGTTGAGCCCCTGGGAAGAGCACGTGCAGCCGAGTGATCCGCTCCAGTTCATCGATCAGAAGAGCTACACGGATCGCCTTTTGAAAGCTCAGAGCTCTGTCGATGCCAGCGAGTCTGTCGAGGTTGGCCGCGGAAAGATTTTTGGGCGGGATGTCGCGTACGGATCGTACGTGTTCGCCTTCATGGCCGGCACCATGGGCTCAGTGGCGGGCGAGCGCATCGTGCGTTTATTTGAGCGAGCCACGGCGCAACGGTTGCCAGTGATCCTGTTGCACGCTTCGGGCGGCGCGCGCATGCAGGAGGGCATTCTAAGCCTGATGCAGATGGCCAAAACGGTCGCCGCACTGGGCCGTTATCGGGCCTGCCGCCAGCCGTACATCAGCATCCTGATGGATCCGACCACCGGCGGTGTGGCCGCCAGCACGGCACTGCTCGGGGACGTGAACATTGCCGAGCCCAACGCGCTGATTGGCTTTGCCGGGCCGCGCGTGATCGAAAATACCCTCCGCACGAAACTGCCGGAAGGCTTCCAGCGTTCGGACTTCTTGCTCTCGCACGGTATGGTCGATTCCATCGTGGCACGGGCCGAACTGAAATCGACGCTGAACACGTTACTCAACCACCTTTCACGCGAGCCCAAGTGAGCGATTACCAAGCAACCCTCGAACGGCTCTACGCCCGCATCCCATCCGGGCGAAAGCTGGGGTTGGAACGTGTTCAGGTGGTCTGCGATCACTTCGGGAATCCTGAGCGAAGCTTTGAGGCGATTCACGTCGCGGGCACGAACGGAAAAGGCACTGTCTGCGCCTTCCTTACGTCGATGCTCTTTCATTCGGGCCGCAAGGTCGGGATGTACACTTCACCGCATTTAAATCGCTTCGCCGAACGCATTGCGATCAATGGTGAGCCGATATCAGACGAGCACCTGGGCCCGCTTCTGGATCAGGTGATGGATGCTGGGCCGGATCTCACGTTTTTCGAAGTTGCCACGGTGGCCGCGTTTCGCGCATTTCGGGAGGCCAAGGTAGAGATTGCGGTTCTTGAGGTTGGGCTTGGCGGACGCTTGGACGCCACCAACGTGATCCCGCCCCCGAAAGCTGTAGCGATCACGCGCATCTCTTTTGACCACATGGGCGAGCTGGGCGAAACGCTTAGCCAAATCGCCCAGGAAAAAGCTGGAATTATCAAACCGGGCTCGCTGGTGGTGGTGGGGAAATTGCACCCCGATGCGCGCGCTGTGGTTGAGGCAAAAATCGCCGAGGTGGGCGCTGAACTCGTGGAGCTCGGGAGTCCCGAACCGTTTTCTGGTGCTCGGCTCGCGTATCCCAGGACCGCGATGATCGGGACGAATCTTGCGGTGGCGTCCACGATTGGCCGCGCCCTGAACTTAGCGCCCGAGAATATGGCCCGCGGCATCGAAGCCACACTGTGGCCCGGTCGGAATGAGCTCCTGCACAGAAATGGGCAAGATCTCACGTTGCTCGATTGCGGCCACAATCCAGACGGCATGGTGGCGCTCTCCCATTCGCTCGATCCCGGAACGCTCGGAGACATCTCGTCGCGCAAAGAGATTGCCCTCGTGTTCGGCGCCATCGCGGGCAAGAATTATCGAGCGATGTTGCGCCGGCTCGAAAATGTCGCCGGCCACCGCATTTACGTCGCGCCCCCGATCAGCAAAGGCCTGGATCCCAATCTGATGACGCAGATCTTGCCCGGTGAAGTGGCGGAGAGTGTGCCGAAGGCGCTCGAGCTAGCGCGCGCCAAAGTTGGCTCCAAGGGCTTGGTGGTGGTGACAGGATCCATTTTTCTCGTGGGTGCTGCTCGCGCGAGTTTGCTCGATTTGCCGACAGATCCAGCAGTTGATCTCTAAGTTGGGGTGGGCATGCCGTCCTTCGACGTGGTTTCAAAGCTGGATTGGTCTGAGGTGAGCAACGCCATGAATCAGGCCCAAAAGGAGCTGGTTCAGCGTTTCGATTTCAAGAACACCGGCGCCAAAATCGAAAAGAACGAAAGTGGCCTGTTGATCACCGCCATGGGTGAAGATCGCGCTAAGGCCGCCTATGAGGTGCTGCGCGAGAAGCTGATTCGCAGAAAAGTGAGCTTGAAGCACTTCAAAGCAAAAGACCCAGAGCTAACGGCGCGGGGTGCCTCCAAGATCTTGGTCGAAGCCACTGAAGGCATCGCTTCCGACAAGGCCCGGGTCATTCTGAAGCTGATCAAAGACAGTAAGATCAAAGTCCAAGCCTCCATTCAGGAGGACACCGTGCGCGTTTCGGGTAAAAATCGCGACGATCTTCAGGCAATCATCGCCCTACTCAGGGCCGAGAAGGATGACGAGGCACTCAATCTTGATCTCCAATTTTCCAACTTCCGCGACTGAACGCAAACTATTCGGAACCGACGGCATTCGTGGTGAAGCCAATGTCTTCCCGATGACACCCGAATTGGCGCTCACCTTGGGGCGTGCCATCGCACTTGTGGCGCGCCGTGGGCACGAACGGGAGACACGGATTGTTATCGGCAAAGATACTCGCTTGAGCGGCTACATGTTGGAAACGGCATTAGCCTCGGGAATTTGCGCCATGGGCGGCATGGTGATGCTGTGCGGGCCGATCCCAACTCCAGCGGTCGCCAACCTCACCCAATCCATGCGCGCGGATGCTGGTGTGGTGATCAGTGCCAGCCACAATCCCTTTCAGGATAACGGGATCAAGATTTTCGGGCCCGATGGCTTCAAGCTTCCAGATCACGAAGAGCTTGAAATTGAGCGCTTGCTCGAAGATCCACTGCTTCACGCTTCTGGCTTCTCCGGAGTGGGGATTGGCCGCGCCCAACGTATCGACGACGCCGGAGGCCGCTATGTGGTGTCGGCCAAGGCGACGTTCCCCAAAGAGCTGACGCTGGATGGGCTAAAAATCGTCGTGGATGCGGCACACGGCGCTGCCTATAAAGTCGCCCCAGCCGTATTCACGGAGTTGGGCGCGCAGGTCACGAGCATTGGCGTGCGCCCGAATGGTCGCAATATTAACGAAAATTGCGGGGCGCTCTATCCAGAGATCTTGGCTGGCGAAGTGCTCAAGAATAACGCCCATATTGGTATCGCGCTGGACGGCGACGCGGATCGCGTGATCATTGTGGACGAGAAGGGGCAAGTGGTGGACGGAGATGCCGTGATGGCACTCTGTGCAACGCGTTTGCTCAAGGCTGGGCGCCTCGCGAAGAACACGCTCGTTGCCACGGTAATGAGTAATATCGGCCTCGAGCGAGCCATGGAGTCCGTCGGCGGAACACTGTGTCGCACCGCCGTCGGCGATCGGTATGTCGTGGAGGAAATGCGACGTTCTGGCTATTCGCTCGGTGGCGAGCAATCCGGGCATTTGATCTTTTTGGATCATGCGACGACGGGGGATGGCATCGTCGCTGCTCTCCAGGTGCTAGCGATCATGGTGGCCGAAGGCCGACCCGTGAGTGAGCTTGCTCACATCATGCAGCGGGTGCCGCAGCTGCTTGAAAGCCGAAAAATGCCCACCAAGAGGCCGGTGAGCGAGATGCCGGTCTTGAGTGCGCTGATCACCCATGTGGAGCGTCAGCTTGGGGTTGAAGGGCGCGTTTTAGTGCGCTGGAGTGGTACCGAGGCCAAGTTG
>JBBRRP010000108.1:0-19685 GCA_038246305.1 Polyangiales bacterium
CCTCATCCACCGCTGCGAAGTCATCCCCATCGAAGGCCAAAGCTACCGCGCCAAAGAAGCCAAGGAACGCGCCCACGCAAAGCGCGTCAACCCCAACTAACCGCGCTCAGATTTCCGCCCTTTTTCACGCTCGCTAACACCAGCCAAGATGAGAGCCCCGTCGCCCTATTAATGCCCCTGTTCGATGGTGTTTGACAAGTCAGGCAGGGTCGGCCGTGTGCCTACAAGATCAAAAGCGTGCATCCCCCGCCGCCATGCGGCTTCGCAGCCATTTCTCAAGCGAAGCCTGCGATTCACCTGATGGACGGCCAGTGAGCAGTGCGTCCACGCTCACATCTTCATCAAGCTCGGGCCAGTGCACGCCTTCACCCCGACCCATCAATCGCCAGTTGTTGCGTTCAGGACCTGTTGCGTGAGCCAGCCGCGGATACCAGGCAAGCGGAACCGTAACCGTGCGCCCGTCAACCAGATCAACTGTCAGCGCCTCGTCGGTTACGATAACGCGGAGAGCTTGGGGACGCCGTAGTTCAGGTAGAGAAGAAGTCATGCCAGGCTCCCAGGAGAGCTTCCTTATTCTCGGTCGCTCTAGCACTCAGATGGCGGATTTCCAATCGCCCGAATCCGCCACTGTCCTGGAGGGCCGCGATCCAGGAGTTTGCGGACCTGGACCCCGAGCGTGCTGAGCTGAGTGAGAGCTTGAGCGAGATTGTGCGGGACGCTTGAGGGGTGAACGCGAGCGGGGACCGTATGATGGAACGCTGGGCGAAGCACGCTCTCTGCATGGTCGGTGATCGCGACCTGAAGGCAAAAAGGCTCCAATTCGTGCGCCCAACTGCGCGGGGGTGACATTTTTCTTCCCACCTTACCCCGCGGGACGCTTGACCCTTAAAGTAATTTACGTAACCCTTAGGGTTATGATTACTAAGCGCACTGCAAGTTTTGTGGCGATCGACTTTGAGACTGCCAACCGATACCGCAACAGTGCGTGCTCAGTGGGGCTAGTGCGCGTTGAACGTGGGCGCGTGGTCCAGCGCCTTCACCGGTTGATTCGACCACCGTCGGTATTTTTTGAGTTCACGCACATTCATGGGATCGACTGGGCCACAGTGAAACGGGCTCCCACTTTTGAAAACCTGTGGCCTGAGATCGACAAGTTTTTCGAGAACGTAGACTTCGTGGCGGCCCACAATGCACCGTTTGATGCTGGGGTCCTTCGAGCGAGCTGCGCTTGGTATGGCATCCCGTTGCCGAATATCGTGTTCAAATGCACGGTCCAGCTGGCGCGAGCGACATGGGCTCTTCGCCCTACAACGCTACGGCACGTGGCCGATTTCCTTGGCCTTCCCTTGAAGCACCACGATGCTGCTTCGGATGCGGAAGCCTGTGCTCGTATTGTGCTCAAAGCGGCAGTTAGCTAACCAGGAGTCGAAGCATGGAAACGTCGAACACATCAAAGCATTTCTCCGAGTGGGAGCTGAATCACTGCCGGGCCCAGCAGGAGGAAGCTGTATGCTGGCCGCCGGCCTGAGCGCACTCCCTGGAAATCTCGTGGATATCTCGTTTAGATCCAAGAAGCTCGCGAACATCCTGAACAGTGAATCCCTGCTCAAGCGGGAATACGGCGTAAACGCGCAGGTGATAAAGGTTCGTCTGGCAACGCTCGAAGCAGTGGAATGCCTTGCAGAAGTACCTACAACACCTCCTGAGCGGCGGCATCTCTTGACCGGGAAGTTCACCGGTTGTTACTCAGTTGATCTGCGTCACCCGTGGCGGCTTGTGTTCCAACCTGCCGAGGATCCTCCCCCTAAGAAACGAGATGGAGGCCACGACTTGCAGAAGATCACTTCGATAGTCATCCTGGATATTCTGGACTACCACTAATGGCCCGCTTCTTTTCCTACCAGCCAGATTACCTCGTCCATCCAGGCGAAGTGCTGAGCGATTATCTGGCGACTTCGGGAATGACCAAAGCCGAGCTGGCAGTCCGCTGTGGGCGCCCCACGAAGACCATCAGCGAGATCCTTCATGGGAAGGCCGCAATCACAGCTGAAACTGCGATTCAACTCGGCCGTGTCTTTGGTCGCCCAGCATCTCTGTGGCAAAACTTGGAGGCTAATTATCGACTCAAGCTCGCGGAGAAGGAAGACCACGCGAGTCTGTCCGGTCACGCCGCTTGGGCAAAGAAGTTCCCCATCAAGGCGCTGGTCGAGGCAGGTTGTTTGGAGGAGCCTACCGGTGATGCCGATCTGGTGACGAAGCTGCTCGGTTTCTTTGGAGTCGGAACGGTTGCTGGCTGGCAATCATCGTTCGTTGAACCGGGTGTTGCTTTCCGCCGCTCCCCCGCCTTCAACGCCGCTCCCGAGGCAGTTTCAGCTTGGCTACGGAGGGGTGAGCTCGAAGCGGCCACGGTCAAGTGCCGACCCTTTGATCGTATCAAGTTCCGAGCTGCGCTGAGCGAGGCTCGGGCGCTCACCCGAGCGTCGTTTCCAGACGTTTGGGATGAACTGCGTGACAAGTGCGCTGCGTCAGGGGTTGCACTGGCGTTGACCCCTGAGCTGCCGAAGACACATCTGAGCGGTGCTGCTCGCTGGCTCACCAAGGACAAGGCGCTCATTCAACTCAGCCTGCGTCACAAGACCAGTGACCACGCGTGGTTCAGCTTCTTTCACGAAGCGGGGCATATCCTGCTGCATGGCAAGAAATTGATCTTCATTGATGAAAATGGGAACGAGTCGAACCAGACAGAGATCGAAGCCAATGAGTTCGCGGCCGATCACCTGATCCCTCCGACTGACTACGCACGATTCCGAGAACAAGGCTCCTTTTCCGCACTGTCCATCAAGCGATTCTCGACCCAACAAGGGGTACATCCTGGGATCGTGGTCGGCAGGCTCCAACACGACAAGGTGATTCAGCATTCACAACTTAACGAGCTGAAGGAAAAACTGAGGTGGGAATAGCGTGGTCCGGAAGGACTCGCTTCAGGGGCCTGGCGACTCGCGTTGCCTCGTGCCTAACTCGTCTCGCTCGATACAGGTTCGGAGGAAGCCTATTGCCGCCGCCCAATGCTTGGGTTATTTTTGCCTTCGTTACGATTCACAGTGTCAGCCTTTCAGTGTTCCCGCTACGCCTGAGTGCACGAGAAAGCACTTGCTCCGTGGCCAAGCGGCGAAAGCCTAAGTCTTTCCCGTGCACGACGCCTCGCGTCTGCCAGGCCAGTGCACGAGAAAGGACTTGAACCTTCACACCTTACGGTACCGGAACCTAAATCCCACGAGTTCGTCGCGAACGGGAGCGAACCAGCGTGAACGAAGCCATTTATTGATCACGCAAGCTGTCGTTCACGCTCATTCGGAACCAGTTTCGACGCTATTTCGACGTTATTTTGGAGAACTTGTGGTCCTATTAACGGCTTTGATTTTGGTCGTGACTGGTGAGGCTTGTGAGGGTGCTTCGTGGAGGGTGCTTCATTTACTGGAACGTCTCGACGAAGGAATAATTGACCCCACTCGCGATTTTGATTGGCTTGCCCCCTGCGTGGGCGCCTCGTCGGTTACCATAACACCGAGAGTATTAGACCGTCGTGGCTGGGGAAAAAGGGAGTCATTCAGCCGCCCACCACGGGGCCATCGAAGGCACTCTTCAAATTGACCCGCAATGCATCGAGGATGCTACAGGAACAACTATCTTGCTTCCTACGGCATTTACATGAACCCCGCGCGTGCAATCAACTGCACTCCACAATAGCCACAGAGGTCCTCGGCATGCGCTCCAAGCTACGTATCGCTTTCTTAGCAGGCAATGCTGCTGCCTTGGTCGCTTGTGGGCGTGCCGAGTTTAGCGTGGCACCTATGCCTGCGGCGAGTGCAGGTCGCAGCGGAGCACTCGGGACGGATGCAGCGGGAGGTCATTCTGGCGAAGGAGGCTCCCCCAACAACTCAACTGCAAGAATCTGCGATGGCTCCACCGGCCTTCGTTTTGCTTGGTCAATTGCGCCGTCACGGTTTGAACCAGGCGTTTTTGGAGAAAATGGAATATATTTCCTGTTCCTCAGCGGGAAGTGTGAGTTCTACATCTGGGCCGCGACGGCAGAAACATCCCCTTTCAGCTATTTTTCCCCTGTCAGGCAAGGGAAGCTTACCGAAAGCGAAGAGCAAGAGCTCATCACCACATCGCACTATGAGTCCTGGGAGGCATGGCGCGGGCGGACGTTTGATGCAGATCCCGTTGAGCTGCCAGATACCAATGGCTATCTCCTTTCAAACGGCTCCAGTCGATTCGCATGCCTGTCTGCTTGCTCCCAAAGCAACCCCGCAGTGTGGTCGACGATTCGGCTGATCGAGGATCGTTTTGCCGGGCTTTACGCACGGGGAACAGACCTGACGGGCCCAATGCGGCTGCGCGTAACCCAGCTTGAGGCCTGTGTCCGGCCTAACTTTATCGAATGGCCCCTTCCCGATACGCTACCGCTTTCGAAGTTATCGGCTCCGTTGGGTATAGACGAAGGCGGGTGGGGTCCGGCCCAGAGCGTGATCAACCTCGAAGACCTCAAGGTGCTGCGTGCCCTGCGCCCCATGCTGATCGAGCCGAACACTGGTGCAATCGTCTACGCGAAGCACGAGAAACCTGGCATCGCCTACATGTTTAGCTATCGAGACGTCGTTTGAGAACGAGCGCGGCTTCATACCCGTTCTTTACAATGGCTACTAGGGCGCGTGCTGAGTTGAGCGAGAGCTTGAGTGAGATTGCGCGGGATCCTTGATCGGTGAACGAAAGCGTGGACCGAATTAGTACTCGTCGCGCTTTGCTCTTTTTTTCTCGACACAGGTTCACCTCCCTCCAGGCTCGGCTTGCTTTGCGCCCAATCGGTTCGCCCAAAGCTTGCCGTTATCCGATCGCGGTGAACCAGCACCATAGGGTTGACACGTCCGCCAGGGGGCGCCTAGCTTCCAGCAACAACCGCGAGTTCAGGTTTCGAATAGGGCGAATTGATGACAAAATTGAAATTCTCAGGGTGGCACTATCTGGTATCGGGGTGGGCAATCGCCCTGCTAGCAAGTTGCAGTTCTGGGGAAGGGTACAGCGAATCGGTAGCGGGTCGTTCACAGGCCGCGTTGACCGTGTCGCCTCAGGGTCCTCGCGGTCTGCTTCCCACGCTGCGCTGCGTAACCCGGGACGGCGCGGGGTCGGTCGCACATTTTGGCTATAACTACTCTCTGCCCGAAGATGACCACAAACCGCGTGGGGAACACGACTCCGATCGCCACGACTCCGATCGCCACGACTCCGATCGCCACGACTCCGATCGCCACGACTCCGAAGACAATGACGATCACGAGGCGACCGAAGCAGCTCATGGCTCTGAGCGCTCTAGTACTTCTGTTGCTGTCGCAGTTGGCCCCCTGAACTACTTTTCACCGGCACCTGCCAATCGGGGTCAACCGACGACGTTCGCGTCAGGTGCTCATCCAGACGCCTTCCAGGTTCCGTTTGGTGGAAGCATTTCGTGGACCCTTGTTGGGACGACCGTGACGGCCAATGAGAAAAGCCCGGCCTGCGGAACTGCGGCGACGAGCAATATCGATCTCGGCTGGAGCGACGCACCCGTCATTCTTCGGGCAACCCGCAGTAATACTGCCGGCCCTTCGGAGATCGGTCAGGCCAGCCTTGCGCAGCCAATAGAATTTGAGATCCCCAAAAAACTTCGCGTTCAACAAGGGAACGCGGGGGACCAACTGGCTGTGCTTTCCTTCAAGGATGAAGACAACGAATTGGTGCAATGTACCTACCGCGGCGGAGCGAGGGCGTGCCGCTCGGATGATGAGCTTGAACTTGCCAAAGGCCGAAACTATGTATTGCGCTCTTGCACAAAAGGCTATCGAGGCGGCCAAATCACTCGCTCACGTTGGTTCACGCTAGGACTCAACGGTGGCGACGACCGACGCGGGCCGACGGCAGTTGAATTGCACTTGGGGGTTAATAGCTGCAGCGCCCCCCTGGATCCCCCTATCTCGGCCGAGGAGAGCGTCCGGCTACGACGTGGCTTTTCATGGCAGAGCACAGCTGCCTTGCCCGAAACAGATCCCGATGGGCACCCCGCACTCCGTTATGCCCTGATTTACGTGCGTGACAAGGATGAATTTCAGGCCCTCGATGAGCTGTTCATTCACTCGAACAAGAAGCCATTCTTTGCCCCGGAACTCGCCCAGTACTACGGACGTTGTGGCTCCTTTCAATACGACGGTGATGGACGCGGTTCATTCGTGTTCGCGATCCTTCCAGCAGCTACTTACAACCTGATTCGTCAAGCAGCGCTGAATCCCGATCCGGTTGAAGGTGATCAAACTTTGTTTGAGTCGATTATTCTGCGCGATGCCCCGAAGGGGATGACGAACGCAGATGGCTCACTTTCTTGGAGAGAACTCCAGCACGCAGGCTACTATTATCGGGGGCTGAGAGTATTCCCGGACGAGCCGATGCAACAGCCTTTCTGGAATCGTTTGAAGCGGCGTTTGGTCAAAGCCATAGCCGGGACTGTTAGGGGTGTCACCCGCGCGATTACGGAGGGGCTCGGTGCGTTCGATCGGTTGCTTTTTGATTCGACGACGGTCGCGGTGGACATGCACGTTCTGAATCGTGATGCGCTTTTCGGCGGCGACGTGATGACACGGGCTTGGGGATCCCAGGCGGGGTCTGAGCTCAGGCTTGGCGGCGTGCGCGTTGAGGTCCTCCAGAATGGCGGCCTGCTCCTACCAACTCAATTCAACGGTATTCTGGACCTCGACGGCAACGTGAGAATCAGGGTTTCGAGTGAGGGTTCTGATCGCGGAGGTGGCTTGTGCATGGACATGGACAATGGTGCGGCGACACTCACGACTTTTCTGTTGGCCACAGAGGTCTGTGACTTCCGGAAGTTTTTGGGACCCAATGGATTTGATTTCACACGGAATCTAAACATCAATATTCGGGCCCAGAACTACGAAATCCACACTCTCAACGAAGTGACCGATGCAGCGCATTATTCGATGGAGGTAGCTGGACACACGCCAGCGCACGCCGACATCGCGCACGGATGGCTGGGTAACCTACTCAGCGGAGGTAAGACCGCGTACGCCCCCTGTTTTGGCTTTCCAAACATTTCTCAAGAGGTCATCAACTCAGGGGTTGGCGCGGTCCTTTCCGTCGTGGGCCCACTGGGCGCGGTGCTGGGCGAGGTGATTGGTGCGGTTAATCAGGTGGACATTGTGATGCCGAACCATGCGATAACTCGCGATAATCGCGCCGTGATGGTGCACGAGTATGGCCACTTCTTGCTCTGTAGCATGCTCCACGAAACTAACCCTTCGGCGATGTCCGCGTTCACCGCAAAGCGGGTTTTCGAAGGGTCAGACGTTGACCTAGGGGACGAAAGTGCCATCCTCAATGAGGCGTTCGCAGATTTCATTGCTGGTCAGGTCACAAGCAGCGTGAACTATTTTACACCGCCGAACTCGGCGCCTTCGCAGAATATGAGTTACTGCCAAGGGACTGGGATCTGCCTCGACGCCAACGGCACGGGAGTTGCGGGGGATGGAAGTCAAATTTTCGGGGACTTTCCCTCCCGGTATGAAATCGCGCAGGCTACGACGTTGTTCCACGACGCGTTCGATGGCTCCCCGTGGCGAGGAATAACTCGACCCACCAACGGAGATGCATGGTCTTTGAACAGCACATCTAAGCTCCTGGAGTTCACCGCTACCGAATATGGCGACAGCGGCGATGAGCAAATTACCCTGCCAGGTTCCTCTATTCACACCTGGATCTCAGGTTGGGCGACGAAGACGTTCCCCACGCTAGTTAAAGATGAACTGTTTAACTCCCTAGCTGGCGTCATGCGAGGCTACAGCTGGTGTGATAAATGCCAGATGTTCGCCCTGCACGTACCGAATTCAGGATCGGTAATGCGCGACCAAATGGAGGCGTGCACGCGAGGTCCGCTTGTTAACTGGGTCGGTCAGCCGCCGGCACCCCTGGCCCAGCTCTCCGATAGTTGCGATGTTTGCCTGCCGAACCAAATCCTGAAAGGCGGTGCTTGCGTGGCTTGCGGAACCGGTGAGATCGCGAACATCGATGCAAGTGCGTGCATCTGCGCAGATCCGACACACGTGATGGTTGTAAATTCGTTAGGCCAGAGTTCTTGCATCGCATGCGGTGGAGGGCGTATGGCCAATGCCACTGGAGGCTGCAGTTGCGCGAATCATGACGAGGTCTTCAATGGTACTTCTTGCCAGGCATGCCCGCCTGGAGAGGTGCCAAACCTGACCCAGACGGCTTGTTCTGGATGCGGTGTAGATGTAACCGTTAGGCTCGAACAAAATGGCTGCATTTTCTCAGGAGAAACCACCATCCAAGGGGCACAATCGAGTCTGTGCGATGGTGTGCAAATCGTGGAATTTACAGGAGTTAATGGGGTGTTCGCTAGCGGCTGCAACATCACAACGTTGCCTTTTAGCGTTATTTCAAGCACGAGCGATCAGACGGTATGTCAGGCCGTCCACGCCGACGTTGCCGTCAAACTGGTGAATGGCGTCGGCTTAGCAACTCCCTACCTACAAGAGCAGCGCGTCGGGCAGTTCTCGGATGGGGTGTTTGCGTGCACTGGTTCTGGGACTTGCTTAAACCTCACTGGCCCAGCTTGCGGAGTTGAACAGTTCGAGGTCCCGGTGAGCCTGGCTTCTGGGGTCGATACGGTGCGTGTCATCGCCAAAACCAGCGCAACATTGACGTACTCCTCGCTAGTCGGTTACACTGTCATTCGTTAGGGTCATAACGATGCGCTACGCGTTGCTGCTTTTTGCTTGGATCTGTGCCGCCTGCTCTGGCCCATCCGGTGGTGCCAGTGCATCCGGTGGTGCCAGTGCATCCGGTGGTGCCAGTGCATCCGGTGGTGCCAGTGCATCCGGTGGTGCCAGTGCATCGGGTGGTCGGGCTGCTGGTGGTGCCAGTGCATCTGGTGGCGGGGCTGCTGGGGGTCCGGGGTGTGCGTGGTGTGAGCTCGAACGCTCGTTGGGCTGCCCGAAGGGTCCACCCGACTGCAGCAATTGCGCTCCGATTTTTTATGAAAAATGCCCCGCGGAATATGATCGATTGCTCAGTTGCCTGGTCGCCATTGGGCAGAGCGCGTTTTATTGCCTCCCTACGGGCCAAGCAGTTAACAAGACAGACGTGTGCGTTCCCGAGAACATGGCCGTGAGGCCGTGCATCAAGATTTGACTGCCTACTCTTATCCCACTTTGCGGCTCCCGCGCGAATGTGTCAGGCTGCGCAAATGTCAGAGAGGGTAAATAAGGGTTGCAAATGAGACTTCGTGCCCTCATTTCCGCTCTTCCCGTAGCGCTCCCTCTTTTGGGTGCGCCCAGTTGTTTCCTGATTCCTAGTGAGTCGAACTCAGGCCCGTGTGTTCCCGGGCTTTCGATTGGCGACCGTCTTCAGGTTAATGTTATCGAAGAGTGGAATGAGCAATCTCGGTTCAAGCGTGTGGACGTGAGCACCGCTCACACCTTTTACGGCTGCGGCTACAGAGGTGATTTGCCCGATGGGGTTAACCTGAACTTCAAAGTGGAGCGGAATTATGAAAGGCATAACGCTGGCTGCGATTATCGCATTGGGTCAGTGACATTAGACGGAGTTTTGCTCTCGACTCCGGGAGGCCCAGCATTTTCGGGCGGTGACGTCGCCCTTCAAGCATCATACAAAGCTCTTATGGTAGACGGATGTACAGGGGCCTGGCGTGTGGCCCTGATCCAGCCCCCTGGGTCACCTGGAATTTTCGGGACGGCTGCGCCAGGGGAGGTGCCTGCTCTTGTCTTAGCTCGTTGGTTCTCGCCTGATCCCAATTCGCGCTGCGCAAGTGCACCTGAGTCAGACTACATGTGCCAATTCGCCGTTACAGCACAACGCCTCTGAGATGTTTCAGCGGCGGCGAACGAGCGCACTTGTCACGGTGGTATTGCTTGGTGTTGGGTGCAAAGGTCCTGACGTTGGCAAGGAACAAAAGCCGTTCGAAATGCTCGTCTCTCTAAGCGAATTACCTCGCGGGATGAGCGAGAGCGAGACGCTAGCTGCCGTGCAGCGTGCTGCTCAAGTTTGGGCAGCGCCGTGCTCATCATTGAGGATTGGCGTGCAGTCCACGGGAGCATTCGGGCGGCTTGGGCGGGACAAGTTGCGCACACTCTCATTTCGGCGCAGCTGGTGGTGCCCCGACGGCAAAGAGGGACAGAAACCATGTTACCCCGAGGATGCCTTGGCGATGACGTCAACGTATTCGAATTATCCACCGCTCGACGATGGTGCTCCTGAGTCTGACATCGAGATCAACGCGGTGGTGTCGAAGTGGAGCATTTTAGGTAATTCAGACTCCAACTCACTCGTACGCGTGCTCGCACATGAGATCGGACACACACTTGGATTTGTGCATCCTTGCAATGATGGAAGTGAAGTCCACGGCTCCGCGCCGTCTTGTTCCTCCCTTGCAGCAGCGGAACGCAATCAGGTCATGTTCCCTGCTCCGCCCGATCCAGCAAGAAAAGCGACCGAACCTGTGCCTCAGCTTTCGCGTGGCGAAATGGCCGAACTCTGTCGTCGCTTCCCGGTGCAACGGTAGGAACAGGATCACTTGCTCCCGAGCCCAACCGGCACTACATCTCCCCTGCCCCGCGACGAGCGACCTTCCCCCCCCAGGTTCCGTTGCGGGGCCTTTCTTCAGTTCGGCGAGCTGCCCCACGTACCCGGCCCCTCTACTGACTACAGGTTACCGCCCTGCAGTCTTCGACCGCTTGCCTAACATCTTGCCAAACTGGTGCCGGCAGTCTGCACAATCCCAGTCCGGTGAATTCTCCGTGATCACGCATCCGCCGAGCACGAGTTCGCCCCTTCGAGCCTGGAGTGCCAGGCTGAACGGTGGCTCGCCGTAAACAATTGGACGCACGTTGGCGGAGCCGCAGTCCGGGCAGGGGGGTGGTCGAGCGAGCATGGGGTAAGAGTGGCACGGGGCAGGCTGATTTGCCCGCTGGTTTCAGGCTAGCCGGGGGCTACTTCTTGCCATACGCTGCCCAGCAATGATTGAGAGGACTGCCCTGAGCGAGCTTGACCGCATTCTGGCAACTCAGCTTCTGGTAGCTTGGGCGGGTGAGGGGCGGTCGGAGCCTCGGCGGTTTGGGTGGTGGGAGACAGACCTGATCGATGAGGCGGGAGGCGGGGATTTGGTGGCTCGTTTGGCCCCTCGGACGCATCGCTGGGGTTCGCTTGAGCTAGTGCGGGAGGCCGCACGGCGAACGGACGCGAAGGCCAGGGGGCGGCATGGCAACCCCGATAAGTTGCGAACGATCTTCTTTCTTGGTTTCGAGCTGGATGAGAAAGTGCAGGATCGATTGGCTGAGCTGAAGCGGCAAGGGCGAGCCCCGGAAGATGCGCTTCCGCTCCCCTTTCGGCTGGGGTCCGAGTTTGACCCAGCGAGAGTGCTCGAAGCTTTATCGCAGCCTGGCAAGATCTCATTTGATCGAGTGCCGCCGGCGGGACGCCAGATCAAGGGTGCGGTCCCGGCCTCCCCGCACGAGATGGTTCAGAAACTTGCGGCCGTGCTCCTGCCGGTCGCCGAAGAGTACCCCCTGCCCTTCTTCTTCAAGGCTGAAGCGTAGGCCATGCTGGTTGGGGAGGGCTCCATGGCGAAGCCGAGCGCATTCCGTAAGCGATCGAGCGTGCCGCCCCCGTTGGGGCTTTCGGAAGCTTCGGCGATCCACACTCGCATCCTGCGTCTTGCGCTCGCGATCGAAGAGTCGCGAGCCTACTGGGAGCACGTCGATGTTTCGGTCCCGCCGTCCGAGCGAGCCAAAATCGCCTTTGAGCAACGGTGGTTTGGAGCCAAGAGCCTCGATCGCGTGCGTTACGTCTTGGGGTCTTTTGTGCCTCGCTACGATGTGTTCCCGAGCGCTCTCCGGGTCCTTCAGAGCTGGCCTTCCATGGACTTGGCGTCGCGCCAAGCGGTTTGCCACTGGCACCTCCAGCTCTCAGATCCGATCTACAGGAGATTCACGAGTGAGTGTCTCCTGCAGCGCCGTGCAGGGCGCGAACCGAAGGTGGATCGGGACGCCGTGTTGCGTTGGGTGAAGTCGGAATATCCAAACCGCTGGTCCGAGGCCACCTGCGTGCAATTTGCGAGCAAGCTGCTTTCTGCCGCCTTAGAAGCCGGGCTCGTTTCACGGCGCGATCCCAGGACGCTCAGCTTTCCCCCAATACCCAACCAGACCCTCGCGTACCTTCTGTACTTGTTACGAGAGGTCAAGTTCGAGGGAAGCTTAACGAGCAATCCCTATCTGGTGTCGGTTGGGATCGACGCCGACACGTTGGCACAGAGAGCCCGCTCGCTGCCAGGTGTGAAGCTGCGAAGAATGATGGGGCTCGTGGAGTTTGATTGGGCCTATCCCGATCTTGCCACCTGGGCCGCGGGGGAAATCTCATGACGACCGAAGAAATGCAGTTTGGCGATCTCGATGAAGCACTGAGTGCACTGAGCCAAGATCTCTCGTCCACAGATGGGCCTCAGATCAGCACCATGCGCAACTACCGCTTTGCCATCCTGCCCTATCTGCCGAGTGAAGAATTCAAGCTCCGAACTGGGATCCTCCAACTCACTGAATCGCTCCGGGCAAAGGGTTGGGCGGTCCTGCCCATTTCACTTCAGAAGTTGCTCTTGGATCGCATCCGAGCAACCGGCAAAGAGAACGTGGAGCAGCTCATACAGCGTGAACGGCGTCTCTACGAGCGAGATCCCGAGCGTGCCTTGGCCCACCTGAGCGAGAAGATCGCTCCTCACATTGAGGGACCGGACGGG
Organism: Polyangiales bacterium; assembly: GCA_038246305.1. Lineage (GTDB taxonomy): Bacteria > Myxococcota_A > Polyangia > Polyangiales > Polyangiaceae > JBBRRP01. The sequence goes on from JBBRRP010000108.1 coordinate 12,869, forward strand.
CTCGCAGCCGATGTGGCTCGTCTGATCGGTGCCTTCGCAGACAAGAACCCGGGCATGGCGGATCGCTCACTGGTTGTGATCGGGCGAGCAGGCTCTCTCTACCCGTTTTTCCGCTCTTCAGCCTTGCTCAAACACATCGACGGCAAGACCCGCAATATTCCCGTCGTCTTGCTCTATCCCGGCAAACGCGTGGACAAGAGCGGGCTCTCTTTTATGTGCGAACTTCCGCCGGACCGCGATTATCGCCCCCGCATCTACCCGTGAGACCCAACCCCCATGCAGATCCGCGAACTATTTGCAGCCGACATCACGCGAGATATCCCGCCCGTTGTCTACTTTCACGAGCAGAGCCCCGCCAAGCTTCAAGCTGAAGTTTCGGAATACATCGTCACGGGTGGTTATCCTGAAGGCGACCCCAGAGCCAAGCGTTACGGAGCGAGCGGGGGCACAGGCGGCATTCATGATCAGTTCGTGCACCTGCTGCAGAGCATTCTTCTGGAATTCAAAAAGAAAGGCGGGCCCGAGCTTCCAGCCTCTTGGATCTCCGGCTTCTACGGCTCCGGTAAATCAAGCTTTGCTAAGTTGTTGGGCCTAGCACTCGACGGGGTCGTGCTTCCGGATGGGACGCCCTTGGAGAAAGCTTTGCTCGCTCGGGATGATTCGCCCAAGCGAGAGGACCTATTGACCGCGTGGCAGAAGCTACGGGCCCGAGTCGATCCGATCGCAGTCGTGTTCGATATTGGCGGTGTGGCACGGGACAATGAGCACATTCATTCCGCCATTCTGCGACAAGTGCAGCGGCGGCTTGGCTATTGTTCGAAGAGCAATCTGGTGGCTGATCACGAGCTAAAACTGCAGAAAGATGGCGATTGGGACCGCTTCCAACACGTAGCCCGTGAAGTGCTGAAGAAGGACTGGGCGCTCGCCAAAGAAGAAGAGCAGGCAGACGATCACTTCTCCCACGTACTTCACGTGATGAATCCAGAGCGCTATCGCGATCCCACCAGTTGGATCGATAGCCGGGCCGGCTCCCGCACGGGAGCGGGCAGTAGCGTGCGAGAAGTGGTGGAGGCAATCGACGCCATGCTGGCGATCAATGCTGAAGGCAAGACGCTCTTCATCGTGGTGGATGAAGTGTCGCAGTACGTGCATCAGGACGAAGGGCGGATGCTGAAGCTGCAGAGCCTCGTGTCGGAGCTGGGCCAGAAGCTCAAAGGTGCGGTATGGCTCCTAGCGACGGGACAGCAGAAGCTAGAAACAGACGGGGGCGAGAGCAACATCAGCAAGTTGAAGGATCGGTTCCCCCCGGCCCTGCGCGTTCATCTTGATCACACCAACATTCGGGACGTGGTGCACAAACGCCTGTTGCGAAAAAAGCCGGAAAATATCGTTCAATTGCGCGATCTGTTCAAGGAGCACCGAAGCTGTCTCAAGCTCCACGGCTACGAGTGCGAGAGCCTGACGGAAGAAGACTTTATCGAGGTCTATCCCATGCTGCCGGGTCACATCGAGCTGCTCATGCAGATCACTTCGAACATGCGCTCCGGCTCAACCCGAACCCAGGGCGATGCTCACGCGATCCGAGGCTTGCTGCAACTCTTGGGTGAGCTATTTCGTGAGCAAAAACTTGCGGATAAGCCGGTGGGCGAGCTGGTCACGCTCGATGCGATCTTCGACGTGCAGCACACCGCGCTCGACGCCGACGTGCAGGCCACCCTGCTCCGTATCTTCACCCATTCGGACGTACGCGAGGATCCAACAGCTCAACGGGCAGCCAAGGCAGTCGCACTCTTGGAGTTGATTCAAGAACAGTCCGCCACGACTCCTGCCTTGGTCGCTTCCTGCCTGTATGCTCGGCTTGGCGAAGGGAACCGGGTGCCGGCTATCACGCAAGCCTTGGAGAAGCTGCGCACGCTCAATCTGCTCTCTTACTCGGAGAAAATGGGCTTCAAAATCCAAAGCTCAGCCGGGCAAGAGTGGGAACGCGAACGCCTGGATCACCCAGTAGCGCTTGAAGCGCTCAGCGAAATTGTGCAAGGCACGATCAAGAGCCTGATTGGCTCCATGCAGGAACGCCCCAAACACAAGGGCCGCAGCTTCCCCTGGGCACTCTACTTTTCGGATGGGCACCAAGCGCACGACGTGAAGCTCATGGACGCCCGTGAAGACTCAACCGTCACGGTTGATTTCCGCTTCATCAAAGACGGCCGCGAAGCTGCCACCTGGGTGCAGAAGAGCGCTCAAGAGCAACTGGTTAACCGAATGGTTTGGGTTGTGGGTGAGGGAGACGCCAAGAATGCGGCGCGGGATCTTGCCCGCTCACGAAGAATGATCACACGCTACAAGCACCAGACGTCCTGGGCCTCCCTCGCGAAGCCGAAACAGCAGCTCGTGATCGATGAAGAAGCGCGTTGCGAAGACTTGGAAAAGGCTGTGCAAAAAGCGGTCGCAGCAGCGTTCCATGAAGGCGCGATCTATTTTCGCGGGCAGCAATTCCGCCCCAGAGAAATGGGCTCCGCTTTCACCTCCGCCCTGGTCGCGACGGCCAATCGCATCCTTCCCGATCTCTATCCGCACACCACGGATCTCATTGCCATAACCGATATGGAGCTGCAGCAGCTGCTCGAAGCGGAGCTGCTCGGCCCTTCCACCAAGTTCCTGGACGGAGCGCTCGGGATCCTTTCGCTCGACGATCAAAAGTACATCGCAACCTGCAAGGGCGAGCACCCGCAACGTATCGCGAACGAGATCCAGAAAACGGGGGGCGTTTCGGGCCAAACCCTGATCGCAACCTTCATCGGCCCGCCCTACGGTTACCCTGCCGATCTGGTCCGAGCCTGCTCTGCGGGGCTCCTCCGAGCCAAGCAATTACGGATCCGGAACGAAGCGGGCGATAGCATCACGTCCTATCGCGATGCCGGCGTGAAAGATCTGTTCACCAAAGATCGCGCCTTCCGAAAAGCCGAGTTCTTCCCCCCGGAAGAAGATCCGGTAACGCCGCGGGATAGGATCGGGATCGCCAAGTTTTTCGAAACCTTCCTCGAATCCAAGCTCGATCGCGAAGATGAAGCGTTCGCGGATGCAGCGTTCAAGTACTTCCCGCATCAGCGCCAGGTTCTCCGCGAGCTTGAGAAGCGTTTCGATGAGCTTCCGGGCAGGCCCGCACTTCCGGACCGCCTAGCAAAGCTCGGGAAGGCGCTGGAGGATTGCTGCCGCAACCGCCCGATCCAAGACATCGTAGTAGAGCTGAAGCGGCATTTGGATGCTCTGCGTGACGGAATGGAACAGCTCCAGATCCTCAAAGTCGAGATGACGGAGCAGAATATTCAAGCCGTGAAAGCTGCCGCAACCGTGAGAGATTTCCAGCTCACGCAGCTTCTCGAAACCTCGAACCTCGACGGGCTCGAACAAGACGCAGAAGCCATCCGGGAGCACTTAAAGTCTGAGACTGCCTGGCGAGCCATTCACAGCATTGATGAAGCGTGCGAACGGCTCCGCGAGCGCTACACCGAGATCCGGAGGGGGATCTTGAGTCAGCAGAGCGCGGCCGCTGAAACGGCACAAGCTCGCATCCGCCGGATCCCAGGCTTCGAATTGTTGACGCCCGATGAAGTGCACCGGGTGTTTAAGCCCATCCTGGAAGCTCAGATCGACACCACGGCCGAGGCTGTGTCGCCAAGCCTTTTAGCCCTTCGCGAGAGCTTTGCAGGGCGTTTGGGGGCGGCCGAAGAATTGGCTCGCGATCGGCTAGACGAGGAACGCAATAAGTCGACTCAACAAAAAGTCGTGAAGGTCGAGGTGAACATCCGGGGTCGGGAAGTTCAGAGCCGAGAGCAGCTTCACGCCGTATTTCGCGAACTCGAAGAACGCATCGGGCCCCTTTTGGACCAGGGTGATCGCGTGAGGATTTGGTAAGGATCACCTAATGTCAGAGCCCGCCGATTCCTACAGCGATCTAATAGTGTATGTTGACGAGAGCGGTGATCACGGCCCTGTCTCCGAGGAGTATCCAGTTTTTGTTTTGGCGTTCTGCATTTTTCAGAAAAACAGCTACGCCGACCAAGTAACGTCGTTAATGCACCAGCTTAAGTTCAGACACTTCGGACACGACACAGTCGTCCTGCACGAACGCGAGATCAGAAAGAACTTGGCACCATTTCAATTCTTGCAGATTGCAAGGCGCAAAACCGAATTTATGGATGACATTTCGCGGCTCATCGAACAAGCTCCGTTCGAATTGGTAGCCGCAGCAATCCGTAAGGACCAGCTTCACACGCTATACCAACATCCAGACAATTCGTACCATCTGGCGCTAAAATTTGGGCTTGAGCGACTTCAGCGACACCGCGAAGCTCTCGGTGATACTGGGGTGATGCATGTGGTTTTCGAAAGCCGCGGGAATAAGGAAGATGGTGCGTTGGAGTTAGAGTTCCGTCGCATTTGCGACCAAAGCCCTGCTGCGCATCGAATGCAAATGGAGCCCGTGTTCGCTCGCAAGCACGCCAATCATTGTGGGCTACAGTTTGCCGATCTGGTTGCGCGACCCATCGGCGTGCATGTGCTCCGTCCCAAGCAGCCCAATCGAGCGTTCGAGCTCCTGAGCAAGAAATTTCGCAAATCGCCCGAGGGACAAATAAACGGATGGGGGCTTAAATGCTTTCCCTGATGGGTCCACAAAAGCAGAGCGCCTCGATGTTAACCGAGGCGCAAAGCCGACCGAGAATTCCCAGTCCGTATCCTCAGGGTGGTGGCGCCAGGCGACTCTGTCAACAATCTGGAGAAATTCCGCAGGGAAATGACTCTACCTTCGTCGAGCCCACAACATACCCCTGGCAGTTCCGGAGAGCCCACCATGGCTGAGTCGCCAAGCCGGACCCTCACTCCTTCCGCCAAGCAGCTCCTTTCTTCGACCATCCGGAGCCTGCGAGAACGCTTGCTGCGCGATATCCGGGACGAGGCGGAACGCCGATACCACCTTTCGGTGCCGTTGAGCCAGGCGGGGCTCGATGAAGCACATCGTCGCCGGCGGGAGCGGCTCGACGCATGGTTTGACGAGCGAGTGCGAGCCTCCAAGGCCAAGACCGACAAGGAGCGCCTGGCTGTTCGTGAGCGACTGTTGCAACAAGCGGTGAAGGAAGCGGGCGCAACGTTGCTCAACCGGTTGGTGTTGATGCGACATTTGGAAGCCCGGGGCTTGGCTGCACCGGAGGTCGTGACAGGCGGCTGGAACAGCAAGGGATACCGGGAATTTCGCGATTTCGGGATGGCTCTCTTGGACGACGAAACGGAGGGTTACGCCACCTTATTGCAACTGGTGTTTGACGATCTGGCGATCGATCTTCCGGGCTTGTTCGGTGAAGTGGGGCTCAGCAAGCTGCTCCCGATCCCGCCCGCAACGTTGCGTGAATTGGTAGCGAAGCTGGACGCGCGAGAGCTTGAATCAGCCTGGCAAGACGACACGACGCTCGGCTGGGTCTATCAATATTGGAACGATCCGGAGCGTGAGGCGTTGGACGCCAAAATCGCAGATGGTGGCAAGATTGAGCCGCATGAGATCGCGTCCAAAACGCAGATGTTCACCGAACGCTACATGGTGGAGTGGCTGCTACAAAATAGCTTGGGGCTAACCTGGCTCTGTATCTGCAAGAAGAACGGTTGGACGCCAGATGCGGATCGCGTTTTGCCCCTCTTGGATGCTCGGAGAGCCGAGTGGCGGAAACGACGAGAAGCTGGAGAAGTTGCGCTCGATGCGTTGATGCCGATCGAGGGCGAGCTTGAAGATGCTTGGAAGTATTACGTGCCGCAACCAATCCCGGAAGCAGCAGTTGCGAAAGCGCCGGACTCCATCCACTCATTGAAGCTGCTCGATCCAGCGTGTGGGTCGGGGCATTTCCTGGTGATAGCGTTTGATTTGTTGGCGAATCTTTATCGCGAGGAGGCTCGGCACCGGCACGGCGTGGTTTCGGATCAAGAGATCGCAGAAGCAATCTTGGCGAACAATCTGCACGGCGTGGATATCGATCCGAGGGCAATCCAGATCGCGGCGGCAGCCCTGTATTTAAAGGCAAAAACGCTGTCTCCCTTGGCGCGTCCTAGCCGAGTGAATTTGGTGGCTCCAACGCTACAGCTTGGCAATTTGCCCGACGAAGATCCTTCGCTGGTGCAGCTGCGAAGCGAGCTCAAGCGAGAAGCAGGCATTCCGGAAGCTCTGACGCGCAAGCTGGTATCCGCATTAGCTGGGGTGGATCACCTGGGCACGCTACTTAAAGTCGACTCTGCGGTGGACGAAGCGTTGCAATCGGCCGAGCTAGAGATCGAACGGGGTGTGCCGGGGCAAGGCGATCTGTTTCAAGGCTTTGCGACGCAGCAGCTGAAGCTTTCGATGAGCGAAGCAAAAGCGACGGTGCTGGATAAGCTGGAGCGATTTCTTTCCAGGCACTCGGCGTCCGAAGATTTGGGGCTACGGCTCGATGGAGAGCAGCTGGCGTCGGGTGTGCGATTTGTACGATTGGTGAAAGAGGGCAGCTACGACGTGGTGGTGGGGAATCCGCCGTATCAGGGGCTCTCGAAGACTGCGCTCTCGGACTACGTGGCGAAGCAGTATCCGCGCGGAAAAGCGGATTTGTATGCGGCTTTCTTGGAGCGAGGGCTCGAGCTGGTGAAAGAGGGAGGGCTTTCAGCGCTCCTCACGATGCGAGGCTGGATGTTCTTGGGGCAGTTCAAGGAGCTTCGGGAGAATCTGCTGAAGACTTGCGATCTGCGACTACTTGGTGACGTGGATCGTGGAGCTTTTGAAGCGGTGCCCGACGAAGTGTTA
>JBBRRP010000109.1:0-19650 GCA_038246305.1 Polyangiales bacterium
CGGTGCGGGCCCGGGGCACCCTGTTGGCGGGATTTAGCTTCCTGTTTTGTGTCACATTTGCGCTCGGGAAACTGCATCCAATGATGGCGTGGCTCAGCTTCGAATCCCGCTATTTCATGTCGATCGCACCTCTTGCAATGGCCGCGCTGGCGTGTGTTCTGGTAGCTGCAGTCAGCGAGTGTTTTCGGGGGCGACACCGGCGGGGCACACCGGGGCCGGTATATCCGGCGCTGTTTGCGCTGTTCAGTACATCACTGATAAGTGCTGTTTACGCCTATGGGCTCGAGGGCAGACTGCCAGCTGAGTCTGGCTGGAGCATTGTCAGTCGCAGATCCAATAGTTTCGTTGATGCTTTTGAGAGGGGGCTCCCGTTTCGGGGCGATGGCACGCAGGGGATGAAAGCCTTGCGCTTGGCTTTCGGCGTGTACCTGACTGACCCCAGCATTGCCCGTGGAGGGAAGCTGCCGATGTTGGACCAGGTTATCACGACGCAAGATTCAGGTAGCTATTGGTTTGCGAAGAATCCCCGAGCCTTTGCTTCCCCTGCAGCTGCCGCTCCGCGTTTTGATCTGAACCCTCGCTGCTACTACCGGCTCAGCATTCGAGGCCGATTTCTTGAGGTGTGGCCTGGGCCAACGCTGCCGCGCGAGTGTCGGCTCGGGACGATGAACACCGGTATCTAATCGCCCTAAGGTGGCCTATCCAGGAGACCTTCCGCGTATGCACACAGCGATCAGCGGAGACTTAAGCTGGTCGTAGAACGTCAAGTTGGAACAAAGCACGAGTAGCTGGTCTCGAGCTATATCAAACTCATAGGTTCGTGACAGAAAGATGAGCGCGGGGCCCGTCGCCTGGCGGCCTAATTTGGCGGCGATGTCTCGGACGTGAAACCCTCTGCGGATCCGATAGGCGTTGCTGAACAAGTCGTGATAGAGAGGCGCGAAGCCTGTGTGGTAATTTGTGTAAGCGTTCAGATCCGAGCAACTGTAGGAGTCGCAGTAGACAGGGATCTGGCGACCCACGAAGTCAGGGCGCGCTGAGAGTTTGGCAACAAGGGCCAGCCCGTCACGCATGTTCGCTCCCGACCACGCCTTCTCACGACGCCCTCCGGTTGCTATCCATGTAGCGGGTAGTACCAGTGCGAACGCCAGCAAGAACACCAAGCGACGTAGCATGGGTTGCTTGACGCTCAGCAGGCTGTCGAGACCCACGAAGCCAAGAATCACGAAATATCCAAGCAAGAACAGATTGGTCCTGAAGGCGCCAAAGGGCCATTTCCCCACTAAATTGAAGAGCGCAGCCACGAGGGTGGGGGAGAGGAGCAACACCAGCCAGGTCCAGCGACCTCGGCGCAGGAGCGCGCCAATGCCCCAGAAATGAAGCAGTATCCAGCTGAGATTGAGCAGATTTGTCAATTCCCCTAAAGCCTCTGCGGGAATTCCGAGTTGGCCAAAGCCCCACTCACCGAGCTGTGCGGGCGCATCGGTGAAGCTCAGGTATTGGGTTACGAACCAGTCGACACGTGTCGTCCCTGCTGATTCTGAATCACCAAAGAAAACTCCATACTTGTTTGCCCAATAAGGCGCGAAATCCTGCTGCACGACAACGGACAATGCGGTCTGCCGGATCCAAAAGATCAGCCCGGCAGCGGCGAGGGCGGCGGCTCCCAGGATCGTCATGCGTTGTTGGACGGAGGAGAGACCAAGGCGGGCCTTACGCCTGAGCACCGCCACAACGTGCACTCCAAAGAAGGCGGGAAAGAGAAAAATCAGGTTATAGGCCGCTAGGAAACAGACCGCAGCTCCCCCAGCCGTGGCAGCCAGCACCCAGAGGCTTGCGGGTTGGCGTTGGTCGCGTAAGCAGCACCAAACGAACAGGAGATGCAGGAATAGCTCAAGCGCGTAGGGCTTGAATTCAGTGCCATAGTCGATGAACCAAGGATGAATTGAAAACAATAAGACGCCGAGAATCTGTAGCCACCTTGATGTCAACATTTCTCGTAAAATCAGCCACGCCACCGGCAAGGTCGCACAAGAGGCCAGGAACGGGATAGCGCGCAGGGTCAACTCATCGAAGCCAAACCCCCGAACGATTAGCAGCGAAGCCCACATGAAGCCGACCGGACGAACGTACAGCGTCTGGAGAGGTTCACTGACTAGCCTGATGGCCCAATGCGTTTCATCGAGCCAGAGCGCAGGCGCCGAAAGGTAGAGCCCAGTGCGCAACTCCACCCCGAAGGCAATCACCAAGAACAACGCGGCGAAATAGACTGAGCGGAGTGGGATGACACTTCGAAGCTTGATGCCTATGCGAGTGAGTGACTTATAGGTCAAGCGGGCGTTGCTCCCTCGAACTCGCCAACCGAGCTCCGCCCCATACCAGAATCTCGGCCAGAAATGAGCAGATCCGGGACAAGATAGCCGCGACCACTGCGGCACTCCCCCCCAGCGCAGGAATCAATCCGAGCGCTAAAACGGCTTCACGCATCCCGAGGCCGCCCGGGGTAATGAGCACCGCGAAGCCAGCCACTGTCGCAAGTGGGAACAGACCGGCAGCCTGAATGACACCCGCTCCATCCGCGCCGAGCGCACGCGCGATCAGTGCGCCATGCCCGGCCCACGCCAGCCAATACCAGAGCTGATAGAGGGGAGTATAACCCGAGACGAGCGGAAGATTAGGTGGCCCTCGAAGTGAACGCTGGGCAAATTTAGGATAACGCTTGAGTGGAACGAGCGACATGCCAAAAAGCACAATCAGGCTACCTCCCAAAGCAACGGGGGCAAGCCAGGTATGCAGAATGGGCAAGTGCGCCAAGCTGCCACTAGCCCAGCTGAGACCAAACCCAACCGTGCCACCCACCGCAACCCAGCTCAACATTTCAAGGATTATCGAGATTCCTATCAGGCCTGCGGAGGTGCCGATGCTGCTCGCACCTGCCATGCGCAACGCGGGCAATCCCAGCTTCCCAGCATAGCGGGCTAACAGCGAGTCGAAGTAGAGTGTCAGCGCTTTGCCATGTGGCACTCGATGACCGGCGAGGCGTTCGACGACGAAGACCCAGGCTTGCGCCTGAAAGAAGGTTGCCGCCAAGAGCGGCAGGAGGCTCAGCGTGAGTGCGATGGGCTCCACCTGCACGCTCCGCGACTCGCGCCAGCGCAACGCCAGCTGCCAGCCCGTGTAGCCGACAAAGGCTAAAGCAATCAGCAAGAGGAGTGGCCGGAGGGCGCGCTTGAGCTTCGCCAAAGCCGAATTGGGCGTCATGACCTGGGCGCGATGCCCAAGGTGTCAGTGATGGGATAAGCATGCTTGGCCTGCGATTCGAAGTAGGTCCGCACCATGATCTCAGCGAGCAAGCCGAGGCCAATGAGCTGGCTTGCCATGAGGGTGCACATCACTGAAATCATAAAAAGGGGATTTCGATGCACCCAGGTTGCATAGGCAAACTTCTGATACATCACGAGCCCTGCAAGCATGCCGGCGATCCCCAATAGCCCGACGCCGGCCCCGCCGAAAACGTAAATGGGCTTGGTCTGAAAGCTTCGGAAAAACCAAACGGTCAGCAAATCCAGAAGGACTTTGATGGTTCGGCCTAAACCATATTTGGATGTGCCCGCATGGCGAGGTCGATGGTTCACGACCACTTCTGCGACGCGTGCCCCTTGGCTCTCCGCCAGCACGGTCAAGAATCGGTGCATCTCCCCATATAAGTGGAGCTCATTCGCAATTTCGCGTTTGTAAACCTTCAGCGAGCAGCCGAGGTCATTCACTCGAGTGCCAGTGACGAGGCGGATAAACGCGTTGGCAATTTTGGATGGGATTTTGCGGAGAAAAAAGCCATCCTTTCGGCTCTTGCGCCAGCCGCTGACCACGTCGTAGCCGCTTTCGAGCTTCTCGATCAGCTTCGGAAGATCACTTGGATCATTTTGCAGATCAGCATCCATGGTGGCTACGATGCTGCCTTCTGCGAACCTAAAGCCGGCGTCAAAGGCGGCGGCCTGGCCACAGTTGCGCCGGAACACAATGACCTTCACATGCGCCTTCTCTTGGTGCAGCTCGCGCAGCAATTCAGTGCTGCCGTCAGTGCTGCCATCGTCCACGGCGATAATTTCGTAGCTTCTGCCCGTCGGGATGAGAGCCGCGTCGATTTCGTCGAGCAAACGTCGCAGATTCTCGCGCTCGTTAAAGACGGGAACTATGACGCTGAGGTCCATCAAAGCAGCAGAAGCTAGGCTTTTTCAGCGTTGAGCGTCAACCCTCTGCAGATTCTGGGCTCAGCGAGCCCTTAGACACCCAAGATGAAGCCAAGTCTTCGATACAGCACGCGCACGGAGATAGCGTGCGTCCTTCGGAGCAAAGTCGACGTCCCAATTCGTGAACGTTTCCGTCTTGCGAGCCACTTCAAGCCATCTTTTCCCGTCTGAGCTGAGTTCAATCGCGAGGGGTAAGGCGCGATCTTCGTAGCCGGCTCGATTCGCCACTTCGACGCGCCGAACGCTCTGTTCGCTCCCCAGATCGAACTGTACCCAGGGGTTCAGCTCGTTAGCAGTGTGAAAGAAAAAACCCCCAACCGTTCCGTCGCAGTTCAGATTGGCGTGCGTGTTTGGCAAGACACTACTGGCGTGCCAGCTCTTTCCTTCAAGCAGGTTAGGTGGGTTGAGCTTCCTCTTGATTGTGGAAAATCCAAGCAAACCGCTGAGGGCGAGCAGGGCGAGCACCGCCAGCGTCACGTGGAAGGCTCGGATGCCGCGCACCACGTCAACCTGCCGGTGGGGGACTTCAACCTCCGCCACGAACAGGCCTAAAGCGCGCTGCAAAAGGTCAGTATCGGAGTTAATCTGTGATTCTGAGAGAGAAGGGTCTGCTTCGAAAGGGGCCGGGAATATCTGAGTGAGACGGGCTTCGGCCGCGGGATCGAGCTCAGCCAATTTTGCGATGTGGCCTTGCTTTTCTCTCCAGCAGGACTCGGGAGATTCTCCGTCCGGTGTGAGCGCGCTTAACGCCAGGAGGCTGGCTTGATGGAAAAGGATCTGAGCCGTGATGGCTGTCGATTCGGAAGTCACCGTCGTGATCCGATCACGGACGCGTTCTCCTAAATCGAAGAGTGAGCGAGCTTGCTCAAGCTGGAGGCGTTGCCGCGCGGTAATTGCTGTCGCACGCCTTCGCGCACTGGCAAGGGCGTCCGTCTGCCAGAGCCACTCCGAGGCTCGAGCGCGCACACTGGGTTTTGGCTTAGGGGATGCTTCGCTTTTGGGTTCCATCGGTCATTCCCTCCTTCGCTCAAGCTAGATGCCGAGCTCTGTGAGCGCTCGCGCGGTCTTATCTGATTTGTGGTCTCGCTTGAAGAGGTAGAGCTTCGCCTTTTGCGCTATCAGACCATAGCCGTCCTCCGAGACAGCCTGTCGAATCGCCCGTCTCGTGCTTCCAAGGCCTAAAGTGCGCGTGGCTACCAACAGATAGTCAGCGTGGCCGGTCCACATCCGGATTGGGTAAGCTAGGGGCCGGTTGGACGCATGGGGCAGGGCTTCCTCGGTTCCAGCAACGGAGGCTTCCTTTGGAATCATGGCCACCAGTTCTCGCATCGCCTGATAGCGAGAACTCTCTTCAGCACTCAGAGGACGGAAGGGTATGGTGCCGAAGCCGCCTCGAAACCCATTCGGATGAAGAATCGCGCCGAAGTGGTAGCTGTGAAGGAGCAGCGCCGCGCTGAGCGAGGTGAGCGCCGACGCTCGCCACCATTTGCCACGTTGTTCAAGCTGGCCGAGCGTGACGACGGTGGCTCCGAAAAGGTAGGGGATCCAAAGCGCCGTGTAGTGAAAGCTGATCGAGACGGTTGGGGCGTAGTCTGTCGTGAGGAGCGTCATCAGCGCTCCGGAGCTGGCTACGAGGGCCAATCCCCAACGCCGATAAGCGAGGAACGCGAGGGGAGCTGCAAGGTGCAGCCAATACACGAGCTTCTTGGTATCGAGCAGCGAGTGAAAGACGTAGAGCGGGTTGGTCACGATCGTTTTGACCACGCTGCCGTAGCCGCGTTCGCCGGGTACCATCAGGCCTTTGTACAGGTCGGCGAACCACCAAGTTCCAGCCCAGGGCATCACGACAAACTTGATCAGCACGAAGAAGGGCAGCGCGAGGCCAATCAGCATAGCGCCCTCTCGCGCACGTGTGCGCGAAACAATCAATCCGGCTCCGAGGAGTCCGATGCCTAAGGGGATATCTTCCCGGATGGAAAACAGCAGCAATGCGGTGATCAACAGGAGCGCATGTCGGCGGCGGGCAATCGAAAAATAGAGCAAAAACTGCAGAATGCTGGACGACGTGAGCCAATGAAAGTCATAAAAATTGGCTCCGTGCAGTGGCGCATACAATAGGTACAAGATGCTGACGAGGGCCGCCGGGACGCGCGGCAATTGCGTGGCAGCGAACAGGTAGAGTGTGATCGCAGCGCCACCCATCAAGAGAGACTGAATGATCAGCAGCGTCTCCGCGTGCTGATACAGATAGTAAATCGGCAGGAAGAACACGAGCACGAGGCTGGCGTGGCTCGCCAGGCTATTGCCGCCTTTGGGGCCAAAGAGTACCGAAGACTGAAAGAAGTCTCCGCGCACGCCGTTCGCCATCAAGTTGTCGTAAATAGCGAGATCGTAGGCACTGGTGTTTAAGCGGTGGTGTTGAAGGACGGAGTGGTAGCCGGTGTAAGAGGCGTACGCGATCGCAGCGGCAACCACGCAGGTGAGCGGGCCAAAACGCGCCAGCCATACGGGCAACGCGCGCGTTAGGAGTGAGCCAGCTTCGCGCCAGGCGCGGGAAATGGCGCCGAAAGCTACGCGCAACGCTCGCTCCAGACAGACGCTAAAAATCCCGAGCGTGAGGAGCATCGTCAGCAGACGATCATCCCAGACGGAGCGCTCCAGAAGTGGAGGGAGCAGCCACGCCAACAAGCCCGGGCAAGCGAGGCGGGCGCCAGTGTCGAACGCCGACAAGAGCTGCTCTCGGTGACGCGGGCGCGAGAACCAGAGGAGGCACGCCACGAGGCATGGAAGCGCAATCCCCGTCGCAATGCACTTGATGACACCGCCGCGAAGGATCGGCGCAACGCTGTTGGTGGTCGTGAATGCCGCGATGGAGTCGTCTGACCTCCACGCGAGCAAGGTGCTGGCAATCGATGCTAGAGACGCACCGAGCCAGACGGCACTGACAGCGAGGCGAAGCCAGCGACCTTCAGCCACTGGTTCCCACCCCCACGCGAGCCCTTCGGAGACCTTGTGGGACTCCAACGCCTCATTATTCTGAAGCTCGTTCGTCTGCACCGTCGCCGTAACCCGTGCGGCTTGTAGCCAGAAAAAACCCGAGCCGTAAAGGCATGTACCCTAAACAGAAGCGTTTACTCACGACTTGGCCAGGTGAAGACCACACTCGCGTTGGGTCGCCTCTTCCCACCACCAACGCCCGGCGCGCTCGTGTTCGCCCGGGCGGATAGCGCGGGTGCAGGGTTCGCAGCCCACCGAAACGAACCCTTGCTCGTGCAGCTCATTGGTGGGCACGTCGTTCTCGCGGATGTACTCCCAGACTTGCCCGAGCGACCAATGTGCCAGCGGGTTCAGCTTCAAGAGTGGCCCGGACTTGCCAGTGTGCGAGAGATCTTTGGCAATCACAGCTAGCTGGCCGCGGGTTGACGGGTTCTGATCTCGGCGTTGGCCTGTGACCCAAGCGCAGCAGTTTTTTAAAGCGCGGAATAGCGGCTGCACCTTGCGGATCTCGCAGCACTCTTGGTGCCCGTCTTGATAGAAGCTGGTGAGGCCGCGCCGACGCACCAAATCTTCCACTGCTACAAAATCCGGAAAATAGATTTCCAGCGTGATCTTGTAGTGAGTTCGCACTCGTTCAAGGAAGCGATAGGTTTGGGCATGCAAACGCCCCGTGTCCAAGCAAAACACCGAGAACGGCAAATTGAGCTTGCTTGCCATGTCGATCAACACGACATCTTCGGCCCCGCTGAACGCGATCGCGCACCCCGCTCCGAAACGAGTGAGGCCAAAGCGGAGGATCTCTTGGGGCGTTTGCGAAGCATGGGTTGCCTCGGCGCTGGCGATGTCTTGGTCCGAGAGGAGCGCGTCGGGGCCTCGATGAGGCGCTGCCGCGAGCTCCGCCGCCGCACTCGATTTGGCGCCCAAGCGTTCCTTTAAAAGCCGAGGGGCGCTGTCAAAGATCTGGACGCCGCCTTCATCACGAACCAGAAAAAACGGTGCCAAGCTGACTCCGTATTGGGCGCCAAGCCGCATGCCGGGCGAGTCCGGTTCGCCCTCGATGGCCCACACGATTTCGTCGATCTGCTCCCAAACTCCGCGATCTCGGAGAAATTGTTCTGCCTGGGCACACTTTCGGCAGGGTGAGCCATCGAGGAGCAGTTTTTTGACCATGGTGACGTGCATGCGGGACTCCTGTCGGTGCGGCAGCGAACCGAGAGCCTGCAAACCTAGGTCAGGTGGCCCGCGCGGTCCACAGGCCAAATGGTCGAGAAGTTAGGGTGAGAAGGCTCATTGTGTTAGTGGATGGGCCTGCCTTAGGCTCACGCCTAAACACTTGGCATCACTTCGGAGGAAGACCATGCGCACCCACTCTTTTGCTTGTTTTGCAGCCCTTTCGGCGGCTTCATTTCTATCCGCTCAAGCTAGCGCTCAGCCCCCGGCAGCTGCTCCCGGAGCTCCGGCAGCCGCAACAGCCCCGGCCGCCGAAAGCCAACCCGCGGAAGGCGCGGCTCCGGTTGAAGGCTCCGCCTCTGTATCCCTTGGCGCCGAACCGCCTCAGGCCACAGAAGGTGCCGTGCCTGCACCCGTTCTTGCCCCCGCACCACAGGTTCCCGCGACCGTAGCGCTCGCGGCTCCCGCTCTGGAACCTGTAGCTGCCGAAGTTCCTCCAGCCGAGCCCAAGTGGTACGAAGCCGCCGAGTATCGGGTGTTTGTAGATTCCTATACTTCGCTCAATTGGAATTTCCCGAAACCGCAGACGGGCACCAACGGTCAGGGTGAAGTCCGGGCGTACGATCAAACGAACGGTTTCGCGCTTTCTTGGGTAGGGGGGGATCTCAGCCTGCCAGCAGCGCCGGTCGGTGGCACGCTCAGCCTTCGGTTTGGCCCGACGGCGCAGCGTTATTCGAGCAGTTGCTTCACTGGCAGGTGCGATGCCGACTATGGCCTAGGCAACGTGAAGCAGGCGTTTGCTTCCTACAGCCCCGTCGCGGGGCTCACCCTGGATCTCGGGAAGTTCGACACCATTTATGGTGCTGAAGTCGCCGACAGCCAGTTCGATATGAACTACACGCGCGGCGTTCTGTACTGGCTCGGCCAGCCACTTTTTCACACCGGCTTACGCGTTGAGTATCAAGCCACCAAAGAACTCGCCGGCACGTTGCTGATTGTGAACGGGTGGAATAATTCCGTGGACAACAACGCGGGCAAGAGTTTCGGGTTGCAGGGTAAGTACGCAAGCCGTGACGACAAGGTGTCAGTTGCACTCGGATATCTCGGTGGCCCTGAACACGACGACACAACCGTGCTCACGTGTGAACCAGGCTTCGAACTCAATCCTGCTTCGGGCTGTCAGGCGAAAGCCGGTGCGCTGGGCGGTGTTTTCCCTGTGGATCGTGCTGACTCCGACACCAAAGGCTGGCGCCACTTTGTGGACTTGGTCGTGGGCTTGAATCCAAGCAAGGATTTCGCCGTGCTCGCCAACCTGAGCTATGGCATGGATCACACGAGAAATCCGAATCCCAAAGAAAGTAACAAGTTTGTAGCAGCCACCTGGTGGGGCGGCATGCTCGGCGCCCGCTACGATCTCGGCAAGTTTGGCGTTGGAGCGCGTGGCGAATATTTCGCCGACAAAGACGGCTTCGCAATCCCGCGCGCGAAGGGTTCGAGCCTGACCGCAGATGGCGCTTCGCTGATGACCGGCACGTTAACCCTCGACGCGGATCTCACTCCCGGCGTGGTGCTGAAGCTGGACAACCGTTTTGATTGGGCGGATCGCAAGCTGTTCCAGTCGGGGATCCGCAAGGCGGAAGGCTCGGAGTTCACCAGCACGTTGGGATTCGTCGCCAGCGTGCCTTGAAGACTGGACACACAGGCCGTTACCACGTTCAGGAAAATATCTACTTCCTGAACGCCGAGCGCTTGGCGTCGCTCACGGCCGCGTAGGTTAAGAAGCGCTGAAACGCCGCTCTACTCTCGAGCGTTGGCGCTGCTTCGTAGCCAAAGCCGTGCGGCACCTTGGTGGTGATCAGGCAAGTGACGGCTTCATCAAATCGCCTAGCTTGAGGCGAGAGATCACCAGGCAAAGCACTCGCATCCGCAAGCGCCTGGACGACATCCGTGAGTTGCGGGCAGTAGCCGGGCGTGCGTTCCAGATCGATGTTTTGCTCGGGTTTACTGCAGCAATTTCGCTTCATGATCGCCGCGGCGGCCAGATCATACCAGCCGAGTTCGGCTTGGTAGGGGAGGGCGGCGAGCAACGCAGGCTCAACGCCTGCGTCCGGCTTGTCCGATTTACGTGGCTCGGGCGCCCGCGCGTCTTCAGCGGGCGGCGGTGTGTTGGCCTCAACTTTCTTGGCGGCGTGGGCGCGAACCAGCGCGAAAAGGAGCGAGGTGCCCTGCAAGAAATTCTTGGTTTGGCAGAAGAATTCGAGACTGGGCGAACCCAAGAAAGTGGCCGTCGGAAAATAAGAGAGCAAGCACTGCTCCGAGCTCAGCTGAGTGCTTGGCTTCGGGAGTGGCTTAGCGTTGAGCGTCGGGGGCGTTGGGATAGCAGCCTGAGGTAAAACAGCAACGTCAGATTCACTCCTTGAAAATACCACCCCCGCGACCACGGCTGCTACTCCTACGCCGGCGGCGAAGGCCAACGGCCAAGCAGGGGCCTTCTTTTTAGCAAAGGGCGGAGGTCCAGAGCTGGGCCTCGGACGTTTAACTTTTGCAGTCGCTTCTGCCATTTCGGTTGCAGCTGGCCACAGCGAATCCCCGGGACCAATCGAGAGTTGAGGTCCGAGTGTGATGTCGGGTCCGAGGGAAGTTTGTTTGGGGCGGGGTGCACCGAGTAACCCTTCCGCGGCCCCCCGCAACGTGCTGAGAACCGCCTGCTCGTTAAAGACGATGGGTTCATTTTCCACGCCTGGCGAACGCGGCCGGAGCGACGGCGCATCGCCGATGAAGAGCGACCCAGGGAGCTGTTCGCCGCGTTCGATTTTATCGAAAGCGTCACGAATTCGCGTGAGCTTCGTCAGGCGTCGACTGGGATCGGGGTGGAAGGCTGCGATGAACAGACGCTCAAGTTCCGGTTCCTCGACACCCGCCTCTGAGAGCGCTTCCATCTGACGGGCTTGCACTCGTTCTCGAATCTTTTCGCTGGATTCGGAACCAAATGGAGGCTTGCCCGTGATGGCAAAATAAAGGCTGGAAAGCAACGACCAGGTATCATCAGCGGGCGTGGGTGCCTCTCCGGAAAGCCGCTCAGGCGAGCAATAGGCTCCGAGTGCGGGCACCAGGAGCTGAGTGAGAACGGGAGCGATGGCACGCTGTTCCGGTTCGACGATGATCGAAAGTGGAGAAACCGCGCCGTGCACGGCGGGCTCTTCGTGCAACGCCGCCAAGGCTTCAAGCAATCTCGTGAACCAGATTAACGCTTTAAACGCGTCAATGGGATGCTTGGCGCGCGCTTCGGCGAGTGTAATTCCAGGTACGTGCTCAGCGACGAACGTGGGGGCTGCCGTTCCCTCTGCACAGCTGAGCAGCGTGGCAAGGTGCCGGTGTTTCAGGCCCTTGCGCGCGAGCAGCCGCCGCGCGTGCGCCCCGTCCGTGACGAGCACAACAGTCTCAGTGTTGCTATTTAAGTCCCGCGCCAGCGCCCGCTGTAACCCATCCTCCGAGCCGAGCAGCTTTTCGATCCGGTACTGGGGGGACGAAGCGAAAGGAGAATCCATGCCAAATAGCATTCCTATCACGATCCTTACGCACGCTGAAACAAAACGGAAACTCCTCTGCGCGGCGGAGGCCGCAGTTTCTGCCAATTTTTTCGCAGTCTTCTCCGAGTTGTTCTGGCTTGGGCGACTGGCCGCTGGTAAAACGCCCTTCCTCCGGAGGCTCTCATGGAACTTGAACGAAACGTTGGTTTGACGGCGCACGGCAAGCCCATACAGCTGGATGACAAGAACACGCGGCGTTCTGTCCTCCTGAAGCTTGCAGCGCTCGGTTTCAATGTTCCAGAACACTCGGGCGATGAGGATCTCTTGGTGCTCGCCCGCGATCTGTTCGCAAGGTACAGGGAGCAGACGCGGCTCTTGAGCGAGCATTTGTGTCCGGCGGATCGGCGTATTCAGAATTTTCTGGATCAAGAGCTTTCCCGGCTTGATCCGAGTGAGTCGGTCCGGCTCCCCGCGGAGACCTTGATCCTGGACCGCTATGGGTTAGCTCGCCAGCTCAGCCTGCCCGACAGCGCCGAGGAGTGGCACAACGAGGTCGTGAGCAGCTATCGGTTGGCCAATGGGGTCATGCACAATCCCACCAATGATCGTCGGACCACGGCGGGAGTGTTCCATGTGGCTGACGCCGGCCTGCCTGTGCCTGGCGATAAGCTGAGTGTGCCGCTGATCGCCTACGCACGACTGTTGCGCGCAGCGTTCAATCCGCCGGCTGAGTTGAACCGACTGCCGTTCACGGCTAACTGGGAGGAGCCGGTCCATTCCATGGCGTCGTTGATGCTGCGCCCCTTGGTGTGTCCCGCCGTGCCGGGTTTCATTCAGGAGAAACGGATGGAGGTGCGTTTCTTTGTTCCAGGTGGCTGCGTGTCGAACCTGGATTTTATCGAGAGCATCTTTGCCAATGCCGGCGATCCGCATTTGCCCGAAAACGACGCGGGTTTAGATGTGGATCATTGGACGGGGCACACCGGTTGCGTCGTATTGGCGCCGCACCTCACGAGGCTAAAGAAGAAAGACCTCGGGCTGCCCCCTATGAGCGAAGCAACGCCACAACAGAAATCCTCTGGCATGTGCTGGGAGGATGAAGGCGAGCTTTACAACGGAGGCTCTGCCTTCAAAATCACGCTCCGCAGCGCCGACGGCGTGATGGTCACGGTCTTGGCCGATAACTATTTTGGCTATTGCAAAAAAGAGGTAAAAACTCAGATCAGCTTCAGCGCCAATCTCTTTGGCTTGGCCGAGGAGGAGCACGCTGGTGGGGCGCTGGCCTTCGCCACTTTCAGCATGGGCGATCGCTTCTTGCCGGATGCGCGTCTGCTCTCAACGAATCATCGCTTCAGCGATGTGCTTGAATTGCTGAAGGAGCGTGTTGAAGTTCATGATGCGGGCTACGCGACGGACGTGCTTTATCCTGAGATTCACTATTTGCCTGAGGATATGGCCATCGATTTGAAAAAGCAGGACGTGACGTGGACCAGTAGGGGCGAAGAACAACACCTGAAGCTTCTGCCCGACAACATCTACATCCATCCGAGTGGCTACAAGATCCGCATGGAAAAGCACCCCGCGGCACCCAGCTGGCGGTTGATCGCGACCGCTCCTGAAGGGACATTCTGCCACAAGCCATGCACCGTCTCAGGCGGCGGGAAATCTGAGATCAGCAAAAGCTTGGTCGACGCCGTGATCTTTGGGCCCATCTATGTGGGCCATTATGAACAGGAAATGGCGTTGGTCGACGAGATCTTTAAAAAGGATTACGGCCAAGTTCATCGAACCTCCACGCACCGAGATGACGGAGGCGGCGAGCGCCCTCTGCTCTCCTTTGAGCGTTCACTGGGCTCCGTGGTGAAGCTGTTGACGCCGAATGATGATATTTTTACTGATGAGTACAACGCTTGGCTGCACTCCATTCCGAACCACGTGCGTGCGATGGTCTTTATCATCAAGCGCTTCTTTCGCACCGAATGGGGTCAGGATTGGCGCAGGCACTTCAGCGTCGATTTTATCAATGGCGCCGAAGGGCATGAGTTGCGGTACGACGGGAGAAAGCTGGTCGGGTTCTATTTGCGGGTGGGGGTTGGAAAGAATGGGGCCTGGCGCACGTACAAGCTACGGCAAGATTTCGTTGCGGCAGATAAAGTACAAATGGAGGACGATATCTCGGCGTCCGTGGTGGTTTCCGCGAGTAAGCTCCTTGGGCTGCCCAAAGAATACGACGGGCATCCGAGCTTGAAGGTCGTTGAGAACTGCGAGTGGCGTCTTTTTCAACGGCCCGATGATGCCATTCAGCCCGGTGTCGATCAGCAAGCCGAGCTCGATATGTCCGGCGAGGGACTGTTTGTCTCGAATTTCCAGCCGCTTCGCCCCACGGATATTCGAAAGATCGCTGAAGATGTTTCGCTGCATGATGCGTTCACGCAGCCCATGCGCAAGCACATCGTGCGTTCGCTCAAGAGCAAAGCGGCATTCAGCGTGTGTTCGGCGAAGCCGCGCATGGTGGGCGGAAAGCCCTCCAAGAATCCGCGCTACCTGCAAGTGCGGCCGGATGTTGTGAAGCCGCGCGATAAATACGTGGCGTACATGGGCGCGCGCCTCTATCGGCGCATTCCGCTGGAAAAATCGGTGGTATTTCCCGTGATCAGCGTGCTGTCCGGCCGCCGCAATAATCCACCCGAAGATGGGATTCGGCCGCTCTGCGTGTTCAATCCGATTCACTACCAAGAGCTGCCGGAGCTCTTCATGGATTACATCTGTTCGCTCACGGGTAAATCGCCCAGCACCACAGGTGTTGGCTCCGAGGGTGCGCTCACCAAGGGCCCCTTCAATGCGATCAGTGCCACGGCAGATCTCAACAACGCGCTCGTCTCCATGTTGCTCACCGGCTACGCAGGCTTCAGCTCCGCCGCAGGCTATATCGGCGCGAATTACAAGATGGAGCACGACGTGAGCCTCTTGATCCCGGAGATTTGGTGTCGCTTGTTCCCTCACGAACGTGATCCGAAACGGATGATTGAGGCCGGGCACTTGGAGCCACTCTTGGACTATGAATTTGAGGGTCAAAAAGTGCTCGCCAGCCGCCTCGGCTATCGCATCACGAGCAAATTCATTCGTACCTTCTTCGGGCGTGTGTTCGACAACCCGACTGCCGTCTTCAACGAAGAAATCCTCAAGCCCGAGACCCAGGGTGCTGCGGTCTTTGCCGATGGCGTCATGAATATCACCGAAGCTCAGGAGCGCGTGGCTTTGGCCTATTTTGAAGACGGAGCCATCAAAGATGCCAGCCCACCGATCGCCGCCTTGCTTCACATCATGGCCTATGGGCACTTTGAGGGGAAAGATGCCCACCATCCCGAGCTGCGAGCCATGTTCACCCGCGAAGCCCTGCTCAGCAGCGAATGGTACAAAGCGCGGCTCATCATTAAGCAACAGCGAGATATCTTGCTCTGGGAACGCCACACCGCGTACTTGGCGGATTTCTTGGCATTGCCGAGCCACCGCGCCGAAGCGGAACGCCTGCTTGTTCCTGCGCGATTGGAGCAAGCGAAGCGTGAACTGGTGCGTGTGCGAGACAAAGCCTACCTGAATGAATTGTCAGGCACGATTGGGGCGGATCCCGTGCACGCTGGTATCGAGAAGGCGGAGGGCATTCTGCGCGGGGCTGGACGGTCCACCGCACAGAGCTTGAATTGAACGAAACGCCTGGGGTGTTAGCCCTTCGCGAGCCGCCTCGGCAGGAGGCCTACGCCAGACCCTCAGGCGATCCTGGCTGAGCGCGAGTCGTGACTGCGTGCGCGCACTGCGCTCGCCACGGCAAGTTCCCGCAGGACCGCTTCGGTAGCTGAAAAATCAATACAACCGTCCGTCACGCTCTGGCCATACGTGAGACCTTGACCGTTTCCGATCGGCTGCGTGCCCGCCATCAGGTTACTTTCTAGCAATAACCCCAGCACTTCGTGTGAACCGCCTCTAATTTGCTCGCTCACGTTGGCGGCAACCAAGGGCTGCCGGAGGTAGTTTTTCTCGCTGTTCCCGTGGCTACAGTCAACGAGCAGCTTCGGATTGAGTTGCGCAGCTTTGAGCGCTTGGCTCGCCGCGAGCACGTGCGCTTGCGAGTAATTGGGGCCCGTGTTGCCACCACGCAGAACGAGATGGCCATCCTCGTTGCCCCGTGCGTGGACGACCGCAACTCGGCCGTCTTGGCTCAGGCCAAGAAACCTGTGGGGATGAGCCGCGGACAAGATGCCGTTGATGGCCACCGAGAGCCCGCCATCCGTTGCGTTCTTGAAACCCACCGGCATGGAGAGCCCACTGGCCATTTCACGATGGGTCTGGCTCTCGGTGGTCCTGGCACCGATCGCGACCCAGCTGATCGCATCGGCGATGTACTGCGGAGTGACCGGATCGAGTAACTCGGTAGCAATCGGCAGCTCCAGGGCTGCGATATCTAGCAAAAGCTTCCGCGCAATACGGAGCCCCAGCTCAATATCGCAACTGCCATCCATGTTCGGATCATTGATCAGCCCTTTCCAACCGAGAGCCGTCCGGGGCTTTTCGAAGTAGACACGCATCACAATCAGGAGGTCTTGTGAGAGCTCATGTTCCAGGCGCTTGAGGCGAGTTGCATAGTCGAGTGCAGCCGCCGGATCGTGAATGGAACACGGGCCAACGATGGCCACCACGCGCGGGTCCTCGCCGTTCAGGGTGGCGCGGAATGCCTGGCGATTTCTCGCGACTCCGGCGGCTTCTGGTTCCTTGAGCGGGAGTTCCTCCAAAAGTTCGGTAGGTGTTAGCAGTGGGCTCATCTGATTCACGTTAAGATTGGAAGTTGTCGGCATGGGATTCGGTGAGGGCGAGGGGGACAAAAGCGAAAAACCCCGGTCGGTGGTGCGACCAGGGCTTCTTTGTGGGGACCTTTTGAACAATCCGCTTACAAGATTTAGCCTGGACGCTGTGCTTTCGCACACCAATATCCAAACCAAAATCGGAAACGACCGTTCACGACGCGGAGCATGCCAGACGTGCTGGCCGAAGGCAAGCTAGCTCAGCTTACCGGATCCAGCGGCAGAGACGTTGCGCGTTGTTTACAGCAAGCAGCCGTAGAGATTCGCCGCCGCGCCGCATAGCAGACGTGCATCTTAGCATGCTCCGAAAACGCGACTCCGAGTGGTGCCCGCGACTGCTATCTCAAAGTCGAACACGAGATAGTAAGCATGCTTACTATCTTCCAAGGAACCAACAAGGGTCTAACCTGGCGCTCCCAGCAGCCCAATAGCCCACGCGCGCCGCTCTGGCGTGCACACCTCGTCAAGATCAACGCTGAGCAAGCGTCTTGTAACCTTTGCCTGCCAAAAGCTGCTCATCGGCGGTCACTAGCGTAAGGCCGTACACCTGTGCGGTTGCAGCAATAAACCGATCTGCTGGGTCTTGGTGCGGCACTTGAATACTCCGGCTGTGCATAGCAACCTCGTGAGTCAGCGGCGCCTGTTTGATCGGAGATGTTGCTCCTGCGCGTTCCAACCACGCGCGAGGATCTTCGTTGAGCACGATTCTCTTTTTTTCCACCAACAAAAGAAATTCCCAAACGCTGATCGATGAAAGCCAGACCTCTTCGGCCTTCAGAATCGTTTGCCTCACCCGCGAGGTGAGCCTATCGGGGTCTAACAGCGTCCATAGCCAGATGTGAGTATCGAGAAGAAGTTTCACACGTCCCATTCCACCAAGGTGTCGCTTGCCACGTTGATGTCGCCAACAATGCGCCCGGTAGAACGCATCTTCCCTAACCAGTCATCGGCCACCGTGGGCGGTGGCGGTGGAATAATTTGCGCAACGGGCTTTCCAAAACGAGTCACTTGTAGGGGTTGCCCGGTCTTTCGCACGCGTTCAAGCACGGCAAGGCAGGTGGCTTTGAACTTCGAAATGGGCATGGACTGCATGAATAATCATACCATGGTCAACAACCATGGTCAAATGTTCCACGGCTCCGAGCAGCCTCGCCATGCTCATCCCATGGCTCGCGCCACGGGAGAAAAGCTGGATTATCTCGCACTCTTCGACTACACGCGCACGTGGGTACCGAACGCTCTCACGCTCATGTCCAGCTTCAACACCAGTTCCGATGAGATCGTGCGTTGGATGGGGCTTCGCTTCCGCGTGCCGCTCGATTGGGAGATGGTGCGCCACAGCAAGAATTCGGAAAAAGGCAGCCTTGTCTTTGTGGATCGTCGACGTGAGCGGCTCGAAGTGCACTGGCTGGATTGTCAGAACGAGCCCGATCTCGAGCGCATGGTTGATAACCAGCGCTCGCTAGCTCTGAAGCAAGATCCCGAGGCACGTGTCGAGCCTTTGAGGGGTCTCGGTGCTTGGCGTGCGCTTCGCATCACTTCGCGGGGTTCGGTCGTGAGCCGAGCGGTGCGTTACGATGCCAAAACCAAGCGCTTAGTTGAGGTAGTGATCAGCTCGTCCGAGGCAGAGGAGGTTGACGAGTTCTTTCAATGGTATTGTCGTCACTTCGAGGTGGAAGCCCAGGGCAGCCAGGCGTTGCGCTGGGCAGCTTTTGACATCGATGTCAGCATTCCTTCGGGTTATCGCTTGTGCGTGGCTGAGATAAAGCCGTGCGATGCAGCGCTCGAATTTGAGGAAGTGGATGCCGATGGAGAGCCGGTCTTGGCTCACAGGGTTCGGGTTCGCCGCTTGGGGCTGGTTGATTCTTGGTTCACCGGCGACTCAAAAGGGCTGATCCGTACCCACGCGCCCAAGCTAAGAATTAGCGCATTTTCAGAACTCACTGAGGGTGCCCACCCGGCAACCGAAGCCTCAGGCGTGTACCCGGCACCGGTGATTACTCGGCTTCGCGGCCGACAGGTGCGGACGCTCATCCGCCTTTGGAGTTGCACAGCGGAAAACGCCTTGTACGAGGTCTCTTCCTCAGGCTATCGGAGACCGCCCATTTGGCCCACCGATTTGAAGGTACACTGCCGCCCCTACGACCATGACCCGGGCCCCGGAGAAGCTTGACCCCTCCCAGATGCTCGATCTGGTTCCAGCTGCCAATCATGCAGTTCGTGCGGAGCATCGTGGGCAGACGCTGATCCTTTACGTTCCAATTCGCGAACGCTGGTGGATGCGGGGGCCGCTCGGCTGGCTCCTGCCATTTCGGCGCGAAAAGGGGCTCGCGCTCGACTCCCTCGGCCGTGAAGTTTGGGAGGCCTGTGACGGCCAGCGCACGATTGAGCAGATCACGGAGGGGTTCGCTCAGCGGCATCGCGTGAGGTTTCACGAAGCCAAGCTCAGCGTTGTGACGTTTCTCCGCTCATTGGTGGAGCGGCAAGTCGTGGTGCTCGTGCTCAACCAGCGCGAGGAGGCTTCGTGAAAGCCATTGTTGCCCAGAGCCAAGTCGCTCTAGGTCCCGCGCGCGGCATTCAGTTGGCGCTTTCCGGGATGTCGTATCGCATGTTTCGTTCGGCTGTCACGATCGCCATCTTGGCGCTCGCTACGGCCTTTCTGGTCCATATGCTGGTTTATGGGCTTTTAGCCGGGCAAACCGAGCGCAACGCGTACACGGAGCTTTCGCGTCTCCGCAATTTTGGTGAACAGATCACGCGTCTGGCGCGCGCTGATTCGCCCGCCAAGATCGTCTCAACCTTGGCTTCGGGTCAACCCGCGCGCCTCGCGGAATATCAGCGCTGGGC
>JBBRRP010000110.1:0-19443 GCA_038246305.1 Polyangiales bacterium
CGAACACTTCTTCGAACATTACAAGGATCTCGAAGAAAAAAAGTGGGTAAAAGCGCTCGGCTGGGGTGACGTCGACCAGGCAAAGAGCATCATCCTTGAGAGCATCGACCGCGAACGTACTTCGACGTCGAAATGATTTCTGAAACCTGAGTGGGCCTACGCCACGGAGTGAACGGTCGGGAGCTAGAAAATCCAGGGGATGACGGCTCGGCGTTGGGACGGATAGAGGTCTCTGCCGTTTTGCCCGTCGAATTCGCGCATATAAGATCGCTGGCGGGCTCGCCCCCAGCTGAGCAGGATCGCCGTTGTGAGCGATGCGAAGAGCAGCGTCGGTGCGCAAGGAAACGCTAGTGCGTAGCCCCACCACGCCAAGATCTCGAAAAGATAGTGCGGAGACGACACCCGTTCAAATAGACCGCCGCGTGGAATGCGATGCGCGAGTTCCCCTGGAGCGCGCAAACTGTGCAGCTTAAAATGACTCCAAGCATTGCCGGCTTCGGCGAATGTGAACAAGAGAATGCCCAAGGCTAGCTGTAGAACGCTGGTTCCCAAATAGTCAGGAGCCGAGAGCTTGTAAGCAATCAGGCTGCCCTGGCCCCAATAGTAGAGGTACTCCAAAAGGACGCCAAGATACGGGGCAGGGGGCTTCGAATAGCGATGGATCCAGGCGCTCTCCGCGGTGCGGCGCGCAAAGTGAAGCATCCAAAGTAGCGTGGCGAGTGCCAGGATCGGCTTTCCGAACGGGTGCTTGAATGAGCCCGGGTGAGAGAACACGCCCACTAGCGGGAAGAGCACAAGTGTGACGGCATAGCTGAGAATGTTGTGCAGGCGCATGGGGACGCCGTGCTTGCCGTGGAGCGGCGTTGGTTGATGCCAGTTGGGGTGCGATGGCTGAGGCTGCAAGGCGTTTTCTGGCTTGGACATGGGCCTGCCTTCACCAATTCGCAAACGTGCCGTCTGCGCGATACAGGCGGGATTCACGGTGTGGCAGCGGCGGATAGCGATCGAGCGCTGTTTCGTCCAACTCAATTCCTAAGCCCGGCAACGTGGGTGCCAGCAGATGGCCCGCTTCGAATGGGACCTGCACTGGGAAAAGCTCCTTCAGAAAGGTGCCTGGCGGAAATGGCAATTCTTGAACTGCGAAATTGCTGGTCGCAAGATCCAGCTGCAGGCAGGCCGCGGTTGAAACCGGACCGATCGGGTTGTGTGGGGCGCACCGGATGTAGTGAGTTTCGCACCAGCCCGCGACTTTCAACGCTTCGGTAAAGCCACCGATGATACACAGGTCCATGCGGGCAAAGTCGATCAGTTTGCCTTCGATCAGCGGGCGAAACTCCCATTTGGTGGCGTGCTGTTCGCCCATGGCAAGCGGCACACTGGTGGCCCTGCGCACCCGCGCGAGCGCATCGGCATCCTCACAACGCACAGGATCCTCAACAAAAAACATCCGAAAGCGTTCGAGCCCCCGGCAGAGAGTGATAGCGTCCGAGGGATCCAGCCGCGTGTGCACATCAATGATGATCTCCGTGTCCGGACCCACCGCTTCGCGCACCGCTTGGACATCCTCGATGCCACGACGCACCGCCACGGTTGGTTCGAAAAGCTCCCCCTCGGACGGAAGATCAAACCTCACAAAGCGCCAGCCTTCGGCCACCTTCTGCCGTGCCTTCGACGCAAGTGTTTCGGTATCGCCCGCGATGTGTGGGTAGCAGACGACGCGATCGCGCACCAGCCCACCCAGCAGCTGATAAAGTGGCACCCCAAGCGCTTTGGCTTTGATATCCCAGAGCGCAATATCGATAGCACTGAGCGCCGCGGCACCCACGCCCTTCGCCGGAAAGAAACCACCACGAAACATCGTCTGCCAGAGGTGTTCACTGCGCATCGGATCTTGACCGATGAGTGAATGCGAGAGCTCGTGGACAAATCCGGCAGTCGCCACTTCACGCCCGGAAATACCGCCCTCACCAATGCCCAGGATCCCGGCATCCGTTTCGACCACGACAAATAGGAAGTTGCGAATATCCCCCGCAACGAATGAGCGCACTTTGGTAATCTTCATTGTGGCCGCGAGGGTAGCCTTGCTGGAGCCTGTTTCCTACCCGCGGCAACGACCCTAATCCAGCCTTACAGAACTTGTGTGGGGCCGCAGCGCTCCCAAACTTGTCCGTCACCTCTATCTCAAAGTCGACACAAGATAGTAAGCATGCTTACTATCTTCCAAGCAACGAAAAGGGCTGCTTTGCTGGCGCTAGCGCGGCCGCGGCGGCTTGCACACTTCGCGACTGCGGAATGGGCGTCAGTCGTAATTGCTGGGGTGATGACCGCCGAGCATCCGTTTTTGACGCGGAGTCGCCGCCGCCAAAAATTCGTGGTTGAAGTGAAAGTCGAGATACGGGCTAAATTTTTGCGCCATCATGCGCCGGCCATAGTGCACTTGTAGGATGTAGCGAACCTGATCGCTCGTGGTGTTCTTGGAGCCCGAGTGCCAAACCTCCGAACGGAAAAGAATAAAGTCGCCAGCGCGGAGTAGCACCGGCACCGCCTTCACCCCATTCCATTCTTGCTCTGCGTCGCTCGGGGTTCCATAGGCCACCTCACCTCCCTTAGCGCGAGGGGCACGTCCGGATTTGTGTGAACCCGGGACGATCCACGTCGGGCAGAGGTCGAGCGTCATGTCGTTGAGGTAATAGTGCCCGGTTGCCAACATAATCGGCAGCTTCACCTGACCGCTGAGCAGCAAAACTTCGGCAACGGGAAAGAATTGCTGATCGATGTGCATGCCCCAATTCCCGGCGCCGGGCCACGTCCGCCAGGCAGTTTGGCCGATGATATGCGCGTCTTTGCCCAACACACCCTCCACGGCCTCAATCGCTCCAGGGCGATCGATAAACTGTAACCAATATGGGTGTCGATTGAAGACACATTTTAGGTGATCGACGCCGCTACGAGTGTCCGTCTTGCGGTCAAAACCAAACGGAGTGAGGTCGTCGATACGTTGCTTCATTTCCGCAACTTCCGGAGGAGTCATCAATCCCGGAATGACGATGTAGCCGTCTTCCTCCATGCCTCGGATCATCCCTGGGACGTCCGTTGGATCGTAGTGTCTCAATGCGGGATACGCTGGCGGAGTGACGGGGTGAATAGCGCCAGGCGACGAGCTGTTTGCGGTGGCGTGAATATGCTGGTCCATATTGCATCTCTGGTAGGAACTCCAGAAGCTATCTTAGGAAAAGCCAGATTGCTCACACTTGCCTCGGACTATTTGGTAAATATCACGGATCAAGGATGCCGGCGCTGATACCCACGCTTGCCATGGAACCCCATCAGCGGGATTCCGCACTTCCGTTGGCGGTTCGCAGAAGTTCACATCGCGGACCGATGACGGTGCACACTCACGAGTTTTATGAACTCGTCTACGTGCTGCGGGGTCGCGGCATTCATCACATCGAAGCACGCCCCTATCCGATCATCGCGGGAGATTTCTACATCCTGCAGCCCGGCGACGGACATCGTTATGAGGTGGATCGTGGTTCTCTTGAAATTATCAACTTCATGTTTATGCCAACACTCTTTCTGGACGACGAATGGCGGCAGCTGCTGAGCTTGCCGGGTCTTTTGCCGTTCTTTTCACGGAGCGCCCATCGCGAACACAAAGTGAGTCTACAGCCGCCGCATGATCACGCTGTCCAGTCGCTGCTCGAGCGCATGCGAGAGGAGATTGAGCGCCATCTGCCGGGCTATCAGCTGTTGTGTCGGAGCCTGGCCCTAGAAGTGTTGCTCACCGTTGAGCGCGCGGCACAAGCTGGCGATCCCCAGCTCAACACGGGACCCATCGCGACCGCGGTCGCCTATTTGCATGCTTCCCCCGAAGAGCCGATCAGCATGGCGGATCTGGCAAAAGAAACCGGGCTTTCTGCCAATTATCTCGGTGAACGCTTCAAAGCCGAGCTCGGAGTTTCGGTCGGTGAGTACGTGAATCGCCTGCGCGTCGATCGCGCTCGGGAATTGCTGGCAGGCACCGAACACTCCATCACCAACATTGCTTTCGACACGGGCTTTGATGGCCCAAGCTACTTTGGCAAAGTCTTCTTGCGGCTAACAGGTCACACACCGCGTGCCTATCGTCGACTGACACGCGGAACCTAGGCACACCGACCTTCGGCAGAGACGAACTCGGCCTTTGCGTCACTTCACCCAGGGGCGTTCGTCCTTTGGCGCATCCCAGCTTGGGACGGGTGCTTGCAGCGGATCGTCAATCCAGCAAAAGCGCCCATTGATATCTGCGCTGGCATCGCTCGTCAGCCGCAGCACCAAATCCACGGCCTTGTGCGGAGGATCCCCTCCCGTCTCTTCTACCCACTCCGCCCAGCGCTTGTAACCTGTGGCGATGGGGCCCATCGCGTCGACTTTATCGCGAATTTCGGCCCACATATCGGTGCGCACGTCCCCCGGATGGATGACATTGGCCGTGACCCCACTGCCCGCAACCTCGGCGGCGAGGTGACGCGTGAACTGATTGAGCGCCACTTTAGCCGTGCCATAGGCACTATTGATCGGTCCGGGAGGGTGGAGCGAAGCGGCGGACGTGACGTTGATGATGCGCCCCCAGCCCGCTTTCAGCATGCCCGACAGGAAGGCACGGGTGGTCAGATACGACGCCACAGCGTCGATCTGCAGGGTTCGCACCCAATCCACCGGATCCGAATCCACGATCAGCGAAACTGGTCCGAAAACACCCGCAGAATTGACTAAAATAGTCGCATCGCCGAAACGTTCGCGCACCACATCGCCTAGTTTGGTGACGGCCGCAATGTCTGCAACGTCACAGGTTAAACTCGCCACTGAACCTCGCGCGCCTTGTGCTAGAATCTCGGTTTGTCGAAGGTGTTCAGCATTGCGAGCCACGCCGATAACCTGCGCCCCGGCCCGAGCGAGGCCCAGCGCTACTTCGCGCCCGAGGCCGCGGCTTGCACCCGTGACAACAGCGATGCGCCCTTCGAGATCAGCCATTGATCGGCGGCTTCCAGCTTGCGGGCTCCATGTGGAACACCTCGCGGAGCGTGCTTGATTCCACGATTCCGCCTGCGCCGATGGCCATGAGCGGGCTCATGACTTCACTCCAACGGTCGTGCGTCTTGGTGTGCCACAGGCGATCCCACGTGCCCAGATCTTCCACTTCGGAGTACATGAATAGCACCGGATCATTCTCGAAAATAGTCATGTTGTGGATGCCCGAGGCTTCGAGCTCCTTCACAAGGTCAGGCCAAATGTTGTCGTGCCAGTAGCGATACTGTGGAAGGCCACCGGGCTTGAGGCGCATAGTGAAAGCGACGCGAATCATGAGCCGTGGATACCCAGTGTTGCTGGCAGCGTCAAGCGTGGCCCAGTTGGGGCAACCCGTCCGCAGCTCATTGACGCGCCTGCTCCTTGTTGCCGTTACCTGGGGATTTCGGTGACCGAACCTCGGGCGGAGAACGAACCACCGCGGATGCTGGTGCTCCCTTTGGCTCGTTCTTCAGAGCCTGGCTGACAGCCTCCTACCCAAACTGAGATTTCTCCCGGTTCGACCCATCGAGAGCCCTTCACGTTAACTACTGAGCGTTGCTGAGGTTCAATGACAAATTTGATGCACTGTCGTTCACCAGGGCGCAGGGAAATGCGAGAAAATGCGGTCAATTGGCGCAGGGGCACCGGCGCGGAGGCTTCTTCCAATCGGAGGTAAAGCTGGGCAACTTCGTCGCCCGTGCGATCGCCGATGTTCTCCACATCGACGGAAACTGTAACATTGTCGGTCGGGGCAGGGGAGCGCGGCGAGATGCGCAGCTTGCGATAGCGGAATTGGGTGTAGCTGAGCCCAAACCCAAACGAAAACTGTGGCTCTCCCTCGAAGTAGCGATACGTTCGCCCACGCATCCGATAATCATCGTAGGCTGGCAGCTGCGCGACGGATTCATAGACGGTAACCGGTAGTCGCCCGCCCGGGTTGTAATCCCCAAACAACACATCCGCGACCGCGGTGCCTCCAGCCTGGCCCGGGTACCAGACCTGAACGAGTGCTTCCACCTTCTCTAGGATGTCGTTGGGAAGACTGATGGCGCCGCCCCCAGTTAATACCACCACGATGCGTCCGCCACGGCTCGTGAGCGCCCGCAGAAAAGCCTCTTGGCTGCTGGGCAGGCCAATATCGTCTCGATCGCCGTCGAGGGGGGAACCAATCGCGTCCCCTTCTTCGCCTTCAAGGAGCGGTGTGTTTCCGACAACGGCAATCACGACATCGGAGATCTTTCCGGCATCCACCGAGCCGTGCAGCTTTTGTGCGCCCAATGGCCCGTCGGTCAATAAGGCGCCCGGTTCGTAGATAACCCGCTGTGCTGCATCCACTTTCGCGACAATGCCTTCAAGAATGGTGATCAATCGTTCGTTCAAACCATGGTAGTTGCCTAAGAGAGCCTCGATGCTCGCCGCCGTCGGCCCCACAATGTGGATCTTCTGAACCTGCTTGGAGAGGGGAAGCAAGCCATTCTCGTTTTTGAGAAGCACGATTGATTTCCGAGCTGCTTCTAGGCTGAGCTTCATGTGCTTCTTGCAAGCCACCACAGAGGTTGGGATTTTGGTGTAGGGCACCTGAGCGGGGGGATCGAAGCAGCCCAACCGAAATCGAGCCGTTAGCGCGCGCGTGACGGCGACATCAAGCTCAGCTTCCGTCAGAAGGTTGGTGGCTAACGCTTCGGAGATCCCCTCCCTTGAGCCGCCGCAATGAACATCACTGCCCCTCTTGATCGCCAAAGCAGACGCTTCTGCGACCGAACTCGCCGCGCCTTGCCGCGCGTGCAGACTGTAGATCGCGCCACAATCCGTCACCACGAACCCTGAAAATCCCCATTCTTTCCTCAAAATTTGCTGCAGCAGCACGGGGTTGGCGCAACAGGGCGTTCCGCCAATTAGGTTGTAGGCCGCCATGATCGAGTGAGCGCCGCCCTCTTGGATGCAGGCCTTGAAGGCTGGAAGGTAGGTCTGCCAGAGATCAATCAGATCGGGTGTCGCATTCAATGTGTGGCGTTGTGACTCTGGCCCCGAATGCACCGCGAAGTGCTTGGGCGTCGCAATCGTTTTGAGATACCGAGGATGGTTGCCCTGTAACCCACGAATGAATGCCACGCCGAGTCGAGACGTGAGATAGGGGTCCTCGCCAAACGTTTCTTGTCCTCGGCCCCAGCGTGGATCGCGAAAGATATTGACGTTGGGGCACCACAACGTGAGTCCGGAGTAAAGGCCGCGGTAACCGCGCTTCACCGCGGCGTGGTGTTTAGCGCGCGCTTCGTCCGAAATAGCAACAGCCACTCGCTTGACGAGTGCAACGTCGAACGTTGCCGCAAGCCCGATCGTTTGGGGAAATACCGTCGCCTTTCCCGCACGCGCCACTCCGTGAGCGCCCTCACTCCAGAAGTTGTATTCGGGGATGCCGAGGCGGGGCACAGCCTCCGACTCGTGCAAGATACAACCCACCTTTTCGCTCAGCGTTAACCTTGATACCAAGTCCTTCACCCGCAGAGAAATGGGCTGTCGGTGATCGGTGTAAGTTGGTGAGTTCTTCTTCATGGTGAGTCTCTTGGATCGCGCGTTTTAGGCCTCGAAACAGCCGTGTCGCACACGTGCCGGTCACTGGCAATGTCAGATTGGTGTTTGCGTTGTATCGGGTTGTGCGGTAGCGGTAGGGGCAGTTTACGGGCCACCAACTGCCATGAAAAGCCTTCGTCCTCGTCCTCGCGCTGTCAGCCGTCCTCGCACTCGCCCCCGCGCCCCGTCAGGGTCCACCGAGTCCACGCCAAAGCTGGCTGCTAGTCAACGACGTGAGCCACACATTCGCTTGCTCTTCATGGGAAGGTGCCGTATCGGTCCGACCTGGAAGCATCGTCTTTCCAATCCGTACTGGCGCTTGTACGTCAATGATCGGAGTGGTGCGGCGATCCGAGGGCCCGAGGGGCTGTTTCACATCCCCGCAGATCGAGTCGTGCTCGTGCCACCTTGGGGTCAATTCTCTGGGCAATGTAGCCGGAGTGTCGACCACTTCCATCTGCATTTTGATGCGGTTCATTTGCGCGGCGATTGGCTCCGTGCGGCTGGGAGCATGCCCATTTTAGTGCCGATTGCGGAGGGGGCGAAGTCGCTCAGCGAACGCTTGCCTTCGGGCTCCCTCGGGGACCATGCAAGTTGGCTGGCAGCGCACGCCTTGATCGCAGAGAGCTTGTTGGCAGCATTGGAAGTGCTCGGAGCAGGCTTCCGTGAGAGCTTGGCCTCCGAGGAAGAGAGTCGATCGCGCCTGGGGAGCGTGCTCACCGCCATTGAGGATCACCTGGCGGTTGCGTTGCCGATCCCTGAGTTGGCGACGCTGTCAGGTCTCAGCACGGGAGCCTTCACACGCCTCTTTACCAAGCTCACAGGCGACAGTCCCGCCAAGTACATTCGGGGCCGCCGCGTCACGCTGGCATGCGAGCTTCTACTCGGTGGCTCCACAGATATCGAAGGCGTCGCGGAGGCGTGCGGCTTCGCCAATCGCTATCATTTTACGCGAATATTTACGCGTTTATGCGGCGTTTCGCCGGGTGCTTACGTGCGGCAGCTGAGGAGCCCAGAGGCCAGTTCGAGCCAGCCGTGATTGAGGCTGCCTAGGCCGGCACGTTCCAATCAGATACAAACCAGCCAGAGGTTTAGACATTGTGCTTTGATCTCTTGGCAGGCAGTAAGAGCGTGCGTTGCCCTTTTCAGGAGACTCAATGTCACTCTTTGGTAATCGATTCGTGTGTTTCACGGCCATCATTCGCGTCAACCAGATCGAGGTCCGGCGCGACGAGGGCATCGGCGCTGACGAACGAGCGCTCAACACGCCAGAACGGGTCCGAGCACTGCGCGAGGCTTTTCGTGCTGGCTGCCCGAATGGACGCATGACGTGGGCACTCTCCTGGCAGGCGCTGTTCGATTTAAGCGATAATTATCGACAGATCCATCGCCTGATGAGGGAGTACCACGACACCTACGGCGATGAGATCACCTTCATTCCGGGTGGCTACTTCGCGAATGTTTACAACACGCGTGACGAAATCAACCGAGATCTGAGTGAGGCTCTCGCACGCATCGGTGAAATCATGGGGAATGGCTATCGCCCGCGATCGATCGTTGCCGGCATGCTTCCCGCCACGTGTCAGCAGCACTTAGCAGAGCACGAAGGGATCCACGTCGTGCAGGGCCAAATATTCAGCCAATACGCCATCGACAACGGCAGTGATGATGGGTCCATTTGTTATCCTTACTACACGTCGACAGAACACATGCTAAAGCCCGCGCAAGGGCCCGGGGACTTCATCGATTGCGTTAATCTGGATGGCTGGAGTGTCGACTTTCTCGCCTCCCGTTTCGTCGGCTTTGAATGTGGCAACAGCCGTGTCGGTGTGGGGCCGATCGAGAGCATCGGAGCGTTCGGCATGGATGTTGGTGTCCAACAGATGCTGGCTACCACCGCCGATCACTTCGACGCGAGCTTTGAACTCAACCGGTTTGGATTTGTCTGCGTCAGCTGGGAAGTTTCGCTCGACATCGAATGGAACGCGGGGCTCACGCACTGGCTGCGTGCGGCGAGTGAACGTTGGCCCAGCATTCTTGCGGCGACGGTCGGGGAATTTGGAGAAGCGTGGCGCGCCGCGTTTTCCGACAACGCGAAGTTGGATTACCGGTTCACAATACGCGGAACGGGCATCGCCCAGGGCTCCGAAGAGAATTTGAAGATTGACTGGTACATGAACCAAGGCTTCCGCCTGGCGCTGCTTTCGGACCTCACGTCGAGCTCCCGACCGTTGGTGATTGACTATACGCGCTATGACCTGGAGGCGACTGAACCCCAAACCGTGGGTGTCGCCGATTGGTCGTTGATGAATGTGCTCAACATGAAGAAGACACGGCCA
Source organism: Polyangiales bacterium (assembly GCA_038246305.1). Classification (GTDB taxonomy): domain Bacteria; phylum Myxococcota_A; class Polyangia; order Polyangiales; family Polyangiaceae; genus JBBRRP01. Next base: position 9,960 of record JBBRRP010000110.1, read on the forward strand.
CAGGATGCGCCGAGAGAGTTCTCGGAACTGCCCGCGGAGGAACGAAAGAAGATCCTCAGTCGCTATCCAGATTTGATGAATTGAGCCGTCTGAAAGCGCAACGAAGCATGAGTCAATACTGTACCAGCATCGAGATAACGCCTCGGCTACGCGTCGACTTGTTCAACAGTCGCGCGTTTCGGGTGCGAAAGTCTGAGCTTCCGGGTGAACCGTTCCCGAGCGATTACGAGATCCCGTTTGCGATCGGGCACGTTCACGACTGGGCTCCCGTCGGCTACGGGATAAGCCGCACGCCCACGAGCATCAACGTGGTGACCCGTGCGCTCGAAATCCGCGTGGTCGAATCGGGGGAATGGTCGGTCTTCACTCCCGAAGCGCGGCAAGTGTACCCGAGCAATGGCCCGATCCACGGCCTATTTCGCGATGGATACATCCTGTTCGACAGCGCGAGTGCTCATCAGCAGCCTAGCAATTGCAGCCGCTACGCGCACTGGTTCTATTCACACACCACCGACAGCTACGTCGACACTTTCATTGAAGAGAAGCTCCTCCTCGATGAGTTCTTCATTTACGGCCCGGACTACTCAGCGTTGTTTCAGGGCTTTCACGAAATCACGGGGCCCGCACCCATTCCTTGTCGCAAGCAATTTGGATTCATGCAAACTCAACACTTGGCGGAGGAGGGGAGTCAACAGAAGCTGCTCGAAGTTGCGGCTCGGATCCGAAAGCTTGAGCTGCCCTGCGACACGTTGATCCTTGATTTCGAATGGGGGGACTCCGCGCCCGGCGACGCGAGCAAGCCGGATTGGGGAAGGTCCCTCGAATGGCAAGCGAACTACACGACGCCTATGGAGCCTGAGGCGCTCGTTCAGCATTTGAAGAAGGAGCGCGTGCCGGCAGGCGGAGTAGCCAAAGATAACCAAGTGGGCGCGCATCGCTACGGAGTGCAATGGACCGGCGATATCGACATGACGTGGAAGGAATTCCGCTGGCAGATCGAGGCCATCACGGGAAGCGAAGGCTCACTTCAAGGCTACCCGTACCTCAATAGCGATACACTGGCGCGCAACTGGAGGCTTCAGGTGCGCTGGCATCAGTTCACTCAGCTGACCATGTTTTCGCGGGCCCATCACATGAAGCCTCGGTACGCGGGCTGGGAAAAATGGTTAGGCGATTTCGAGAAGTTTTTTGTCGACGACGCCGGACGCGTGAAGAATCCCGAATTCGAAGCGGCAACCCTCGAAACCCACGCGGAAACCCCGGTTGATTGGTCAGAGTCGCCGACTGAAGCAATACGTGCGGCATTGGCCCTGCGCTACCGTTTATTGCCGTACATCTATTCGTTAGCGCATGAAGATTTTCGAACTGGCATGCCGCCATTGCGACCGATGCTGATGGCCTTCGATCGGGATCCCAATTGCAGCCGAAACCAGTGGCCGCACTAATACATGCTCGGGGCGGATCTCCTAGTCGCGCCTGTGTGTGCGGACGTGCAGAAAATGGACGTGTATCTGCCAACGGGAGTTCAGTGCCACGACGTCTCGACTATGGATCGACGCCAGTCAGCCGTGGACGCCGTTAATCTACGAAGTCTAGCCAATCGCTGGTGGCGAAAGTGTTCTCTATGAAGATGATGGGGTAAGCGTTGAGTATCAGAGCGGATCTGTCAGTGTCACCCACGCGCGACTCTCTTCGAATGCCACCTTGAGCGGCTGGATCCTGCAGATCGACACCTCTGGGCAGCGCTACCGCGGCCAGCCCGAAGTGCGTGACTGCGAAGTAAGATTTAACCTCAACGAGATTGCTCCCGCGAAGATCCTGATCGACGGTGCTGAGATCGAACCGAACGGAGGCAATCACGTCACCTGGGAGTACGATGGTGCCGCGCGCCGCACGCTGGTGCGTTTCCAGCTGTTCCAGGGCGTCCCCGTACACGTGGAGTTGCAGTTCAGATGAGGTTTTCGCGCACCGTGTCAGCACGATTGCGACGCTGAATTCACTCCCAAGCGATCAACAAACCCCTTGCAAGGTTCGCCACCGCTCCTATCCTGCGCGCCTTAACGAAAGCAGATCTTCTCATGCGAATCGCGAGCACTTACGCCGAGGGGATTCAGAATCCGCTGGGTCTTGATCAACCAAAACCGCGTCTTTCGTGGGCGCTTGAGGCTTCCGAACGGGGTGAACAGCAAGCTGCGTATCAGATCGAGGCACGCACGAAGAATGGCGTGATCTGGGATAGCGGCCGTGTCACGTCCTCGCAGTCGATGCACGTGGCTTGGGGCGGCCCTCGCTTGGAGAGCCGGCAACGAGTGGTTTGGTCGGTGCGAGTGTGGGACGGCAATGAATCTGTGAGCGACTGGAGCGCGCCTGCGCATTTTGAACTGGGCCTCTTGGAATCGCTTGATTGGCGTGCTGAGTGGATTGGCGCGATGCCAAGGCCGACCCCAAGAGACCTTGTTCCAAGGCTCGATCGAGAAACGAAATGGATCAGCGCTTCAGGCGAGATGAAACAGAGCGGGGGAGAGGCTGTGTTTTGTTTGGGGTTTGAGATCCCCGCTGGACGCACCGTAACGGCGTTTCTCGGCGCTTTTGCGGCTAACGGACGCTTTCAAGTGAGCGTCGATGAGCAAACGCTCGGGGGCGGAGACGGGCGTGAGACAGCCACCCCGATTGTTGTTCGGCCGTTGGAGCTTGGCCAGGGTGCACACAGCCTGCGCGTGAACGTCGAGACCGTGCACGAAGCCCCCGAGTTGGCTGGCCACGCAGTTATCATCCTGGATAATTCTGAGACTCTCGAGATCCGCACGAACTCAACCTGGCCAGATTGCAAAGAGGTGGGAACCTGCGGCGATCGAGCTAGAGGCCATGCCCCGCTGCTCGTCTCGAGCGCGCCTGCACCCCTCTTGCGGAAGGAATTCGCGATCGACAAGGAGATCGCGAGCGCCCGTGCCTACGTGACCGGCGTCGGCTATTACGAGCTTTACATCAACGGCAAGAAGATCGGCGATCACGTCTTGGATCCAGGTTTCACACGCTACGATCGACGTACTCTGTACGTCACGTACGAGATTGAAAATGCCCTCATTCAGGGAAAAAATGCCGTGGGCATCCTCCTCGGGAATGGGTTTTATACTCCTCTTGGGCGCGACGAGTGGAACCTCGAACAGGCTCCCTGGTGCAGCTCACCCCGCGCACTCGTTCAGCTCGTCGCCACGTACACGGATGGAACAGAAGCGCTCATTGTGAGCGACGAGACTTGGAAGACGGCGCCGAGCCCCATCGTGTTCAACGGGGTCCGCCACGGAGAAACCTATGACGCCCGCCTTGAGCGGCCGCGCTGGGCCGAGGCAGATGAAGATGCAACGGATTGGGTTCCTGTCTGCAAAGTGGCGGGGCCGGGCGGCGTGTTGTCGCCGCAGCTGATGGCGCCGATCAAAGTGACGGAGACACTGACGCCAAGAAGCGTCAAGGAGATCACACCGGGTGTCTTTCTGTTTGATCTCGGTCAAAATATCGCGGGTTGGGCACGCCTGCGTGTGAGAGGGCCACGCGGCCAAAAGATTGTCATTCGCTACGGCGAGCGGTTAACCGAAACGGGTGGGCTGGATCAGCATCATATTGCCCAATACACTCTGGATGGCCCCTTTCAAACGGACAGCTACATCCTTCGGGGCGAAGGTGAGGAGTGCTGGGAGCCGCGTTTTACCTATCACGGTTTCCAATACATTGAGGTTTCGGGCTGGCCCGGAACGCCCACCTTGGAGAGCCTCGACGGTCGTGTCGTGCACACTGCTTTTGAACAAATTGGAGACTTTTCGTGCTCGAATCCGCTATTGAACCAGCTGCAACAGGCGACGCTTTGGAGCTATCGCGGCAACTTCCACAGTATCCCGACGGATTGCCCGCACCGTGAGAAAAACGGGTGGACTGGCGACGCTCAGTTAGCGGTCGATCAGGCGATGTTCAATTGGGGCAACCTGGAAGGATATCGCAAGTGGACTCAGGACATCGTCGACGAACAGCGTGCGAGTGGCGCCCTGCCCGGTATCGTTCCGAATGGCGGCTGGGGTTACCGCTGGGGTAATGGTCCGGCCTATGACAGCGCACTCCTTCTGATCCCTTGGGCCGTTTACCTGCACACAGGTGACCTGAGGATCCTTGAGGACAGCTACGTCGCCTTCAAACGTTACGTCGACTACATGGGCACTCGCGACTACATGGCCGAGAACCCGTCGGGGTGGCTCGGCGACTGGTTGCAGCTCACCGCCAAGACCCTGCCTGCCGTCACGCACGCCGGATATCACGCAGTGGACGCGCGCATCGTCGCCAACACTGCCCGCTTGTTGGGACGGGACGACGATGCAGCACGTTACGACGCCGTCGCCAACGATGTGGCAAAGCGCTTTTGCGTGGCGTTTCTGGATGCTGAAACTGGCAAGGTCTCGAACGGCACCCAAACGGCACAAAGTACTGCTCTTTACCAAGGCCTCGTGCAGGGAGCGGCGCGCCTCAAGGTCACGGAACAGCTCCTCCAAGCCGTCAAAGACAACGACGGCGTACTTAACGTTGGAACGCTCGGCACCAAATCATTACCTTGGGCGCTCACGGCTGCAGGGCGTGCTGATCTATTTTATGCCATGTTGACTAGTCGCGCTTTTCCAGGCTGGAGCCACTGGATAGAGCAAGGTGCGACCACGCTTTGGGAAAATTGGGCTGGCGATGCTTCACGCAACCACATCTTTCTCGGCGATATTTCGGCCTGGTTCTACGCCGCGCTCGCCGGGATCAATCCCGATGAATCGGCGCCCGGTTACGAGCGTGTCGTATTTCGCCCAGAAGTCTTGCCGGATCTCGACTGGGTGAGCGCGGAGGTTCGCACCCTGCGTGGTTTGGTTGCGAGCAAATGGAAACGGGGCCGCAGCGTGCTCACGATGGAAGTCTCCGTTCCGGTGGGTAGCACCGCGCTCGTGTACGTCCCCGCGCTGGAACGTGAACAGATTAACGCCGATGGCGGCGAATTCGTCGACTCGGCGGGTGGGCGACAGGTTTTCCGGGTGGGTTCAGGGAAGTATCAGTTCGTCGTTCGCTGAGCAGGCTGCTCCTGCGATGTCGTGAGGCCTCGGCAGCGAGTGCCGAACGGACTGCGGCCCCGGCAGGAAGATGGTGAGACAAGCTTCAGACACCGGGCGTGGGCGCGGCCCGAGCTCGCGCCTGAGCGGAAGTTCACGCTGCCCACCAAACTTTTGTTTACTCCTTGCGCTGCGCCCCGTAGGAATTAGAGCCTTACAAGTGACGGCATGCTCTTTGCTGAGGAAACTGCGTGAGCCGCGAAGGTGCGGTGCGCTCAGCAATCTATCCATGCTTCTGTTGATGACCACCTCCTGTGCCACCATGGCTGTGGCCCGTCATTTGCTGGCAGAGCCCAACGTGCACAGCGACCCAGCGCAGCCAGTTCGCGTCGAACTCTTGGGGAGTGCGGGCTGTGGGTCTGCGGACGCTTTCTTTAAGAGCCTAAAGGTTCACGCCAACGTGCGGCTCGCGGCTCCCGAAGAAGCGGCTGAAGGGATCCAAGTTTGGATTGAGAAAACGGGAGCTGAGGTCAAAGGGCGCTTAGAAATCCAGACAGTGGCAGGGGTCGAATCCCGTGAAGTTAGCGCCGCCAATTGTGCGGAAGTCCTGGATACCTTGGCGCTTTCCGCTTCGATGTCGATGGTGGGAGCCAGTCCGCCGACGGACCACGCTGCCACAGGTGTGGCTCAGCATTCCCCAATGAAAGTTCTTCAAGCCAAGCACGATCGCGCGCCAAAGAACGCGAGGCTACCCGGAGTGAAACACCGTCAACTTCAGGTGAACACTCGAATTCACTCGGGCTCGGCGGCACGGTTCTCGTCTCTGAGTTGCCCGTGCTCACGGGCCCAAGCCTTCAATTCCGTTTCGGATTTAAGCCAGCACCTTTCAACCTGGGGCTCGGTGTTGCCTATCTCTTCGACAATCTCCAAAAAGATCCAACGGTGCGTGTGAGTGGCCCCTTGAGTAGCTTGACGCTCTGCGCGTGGATCACTGGAGCATCTGGCGATGGCGCGTACCTGGTCCCGTGTCTGTTCAGCGAACTGGGGGTTCTGACGGGCAAGAGTTCGACTGAACTCGCTCAGTCCCATTCAGCACAAGTTCTTTACGGTTCAAGCGGGGCGCTTTTGCGAGCGGGCATACGGCCGAGCGCGAGATTTTCCATCGAAATTGCGGCAGGTGCGGAAAATATTTGGTTGCGTCCTCGGCTACGAACGGACTCGCCGCGAGAAATCGTGGGTGAAAGTGGGGTCTGGGCCGGGCACTTCGAGCTTGGCTTACTGAGATCTTTTTGATGATCAAAAGCTGGCCTGCGAGCGATGTGCCTAGTGGAGGTAGAGCTGCGCCAGAAAATCACGAACAAGCGTTGGGCCAATCGGTCGCACTCAACGATCAGGTGCGGCTGCGGCGCGCCGTGGAGCAGCATTTTGGCTTCGTGGGCCGATTGCTGCGCCATTCGGGTGTGTTCGAAGATTTGGACGACGCCTTGCAGCAGGTTTTCATCACGCTGATGGCAAAATTGCAACACGTGCAGCCAGGTAAGGAGCGCGCCTTCCTTGCGGGGTGTGCTGTGCACATTGCAGCTCGGAGTCGTCGTGCGCGGGGCGTTCGCTCCCAGCGCTTTGAAAGCGAGTTTCCCGAGCTGCCGCAGAAGGGGCCCGATCCCGAAGAACGGATGCAAAGCCGTGAGGAGCTGAGTCAGCTAGACCTCGTTCTGCTCAGCATGGATGAGAGCCTGCGCACGGTATTTTTGCTGTTTGAGGTGGAAGAGTTCACGATGGCGGAAATCGCCGAAAGCCTCGCGATCGCTCCTGGAACGGTGGCTTCGCGCATTCGGCGCGCACGCGAGATCATCCAAGAAAGCTTGGCACATGGAAGATGACTTCAAGCGACTGAGCGAAGTGGGAAGCCCAGAAGAGAAGGCGCTGATCGCCGCGGCGCGTGCCTACCAACCGCCAGATCTGCACCAACAGCGATTGTTTGTGGCGTTGGGTGTCGGGGTCTCAGGCGGTTTGGCTGCTGCCTCGGTTGCAGGTTCTGCACAAGCTACCGGCCTGTTTGCGAAATTGGGTGCCACACTTTCGGGTTTGAGTGCTGCGGGCAAGGTGTTGGTCGTCGTAGGCGTCGCGGCGGTAGGCGGGACGAGCGCGTACGCCGTGAAGCACGAACTTGATTCGCAACGTGCAACACCGAGCGTGGTCGTTCGACCCACGATCGCACGGAATGGGCAGGTTTCTTCGGGTTTACCCGCAAATCTCGTACCAGTTGCGGGACTAGACGTATCGCCAGTGTCAAGCACCGCAGTGCCCTCGCCGGCCGCCACCCAAAAGATCGCCACACCTTCGCCAATTCCCAGTTTCAAGGATGAGCTCGGCCTGATCCAAGCAGCACAAATCAAATTTCAGCAAGGGGATCCAACCGCAACGCTTGCGCTGCTCGAACGGCACCAGCGGATGTTCGCGCATCCCAAGTTGGCGCTCGAAGCACAGTCTCTCCGGATACGAGCGTTAGATGCCGCAGGTCAAAAGCTCGCGGCCCAAAGTGAAGCTCGAGCATTCGTCACCAGGTATCCACGAAGTCTGCTAGCGCAGCCGCTCCTCACAATCGCTCACTTTCCAAAAGCTCAAAGTACCCCTTCTACAGGGCCAGCGGCCAGCCCAACTCCTCTGAAAGCTCCACAATGAATCCTCTCATCTCTCGCATCTCTCGCGTTTACGGATTGACACTGCTGTTAACCTCCCAGTGTTTTGCTTGCTCTTCTGAGGGCAGCGTCGGCAGCCAACCATCGCTTCCAAACGTGACGGGGGAATACTCGGTGAGCGCTGTTTATGGGGAAAATGGCTGCGCCTTCACCGACTGGCCAACGGGGAACGCTCTGCAAAATGTGCCCTTCACCGTGACGCAAACTGGGGCGGAGCTAACGGCCGAGCTGGGCGGTATCGTGGGGGGAGTGGTAGCGTTGATTCACGGCTCCAACAAGTACACAGGGACCTTGAAAGGCAATTCCGCCACGCTGACGATTTTCGGCACCGTGCCGCAATCGAAAGGCAACTGCACTTACACCTTTAATAACGTTGTGGTCGCAACGTTTAGCGGTGATTTCGTTACCGGGCGGCTGAGCTTCACCCCAGCCGTGACCGGCAACCCCGATTGTGCTGCTGTTGCCTGCGAATCTGTCATGTCCGTGAATGGGGCGCGCCCACCGCGCCAGTAGCTGAATCGCAGCTTGAGTCGACGGCCCAGCTTAGGTGTGATCATTTCGTTGGGGTAGCGCGATGAACAACACCTATGTCCCACCGGCTGCTCCGCCCGCAGAGTCCCCGAGGTCCTTTGTTGGCTCAGCTGATTGCATCTTTGCTCAGTATTTCGGCCTTAATCGGTTGCGGTTCGGAACCAGCGCGCGCACAGCCCACCTCGGAGCCAACGATGCCCGCGCCATCCGAGATCGCGCCTAGCGCGACGACGACCCCGTCGGGCACTTCGGAAGCTCCCGTCTCGTTACCCGATCTACGCCAATATCCCGATCCGCTGCGCCGCTTGAGCGCCAAGGAGTACCAGAGCAGTGTTCAGGATGTGCTCGGTGGGGCACCGGACGAAATCTCACTTCCGGCAGACGAAACAGTGGGTGCTTTTACATCAAACAGCTTAACGCCCGTCAGCACGCTGCACATCGACAATTACGATCTGGCGGCGACCCGTATCGCTGAGACCGCAAATTTAGGCCAATTGATACCTTGCACACTGGCTGCGGCCTCGGACGCTTGCGTTCAAAGCTTCATCAACACGCTCGGCGCCCGCCTCTACCGTCGGCCGCTCAGTGCTGACGAAATAGCGGGCCTAGTTGCCGTGCAAAAGCTCGGTTCCGAAGGCACTAGTTTCGAGACGGGTCTGCGCCTGGCGCTCAAAGCGATGCTCAGCAGTCCGGATTTTCTATATTTGGTGGAAGCCGCCGAACCAGGCTCCCCAACGCACCTTTCGGCCCATTCACTCGGCGCACGCCTCTCATATTTCTTGTGGGGAAGCACTCCAGATCCTGAGCTCAGCGCGCTCGCCGACAGCGGAGGGCTTCTGGATCCAGCGACCTGGACGCAGCAGCTTGAGCGCTTGCAGCAGAGTCCACGGGCTAAAGCTCAGATAGAGCGTTTCCATGTAGAGTGGTTGGGCCTGCGCCGTTTCGCAGATCTCGACAAGGATTTGGCTCGTTTCCCGGCCTTCACTCCCGCGTTGCAGAGCGCCATGCAACACGAAACAGCGAGCTTTTCGAACTTCGTGATTCAAGAAAGCGATGCCAAGCTCTCAACGCTGCTCTCGGCTCCATTCTCGGTCGTGGAAGAGCCCTTGCTTCAAGTTTACGGTCTAGCCAACTCGCCCAATCGAGACGCGGAGCTCCCATTGGCGCTCAACCCGGTGCAGCGCG
>JBBRRP010000111.1:0-19297 GCA_038246305.1 Polyangiales bacterium
CCTTAGAGATGGCGCTCCGTTACGCCAAGGAGCGCGAAGCCTTTGGTCAACCTATTTCAGAGTTTCAGGCTATTCGTTGGATGCTGGCTGATGCGCGAACCGCTCTCGATGCGGCAGAGCTGCTCACCTATCGCGCCGCATGGCTCGCGGACCAAGGCCGGCCCTTCACCTTAGAAGCGTCGCAAGCCAAGCTGTTTGCGAGCGAAGCCGCTACCAAGATTTGCAACGACAGCATGCAGATCCATGGCGGGTATGGCTACACGCGTGAGTTCGAGATCGAGCGGCATCTGCGCGACGTGAAGCTGTGCGAGATTGGCGAGGGCACAAGCCAAGTCCAGCGCATGGTGATCTCGAAGTGGGTCCTCCGAGAGTAGCGTCCGCGCTCACTCAGTTCTGAGAATGACATGGTAGCCAAAAGGGGTCTCCACCACGGTTGAGAGCTCACCCGGGTGGAGGGCGAAGGCGGCTTTCCCAAACTCGGGCACCATGCGATCACGCGTGAATTTGCCTAGATCCCCGCCGCTCACTGATGCCCCAGGTTCGTCCGAATACTCCGCGGCCAGTTGCTTGAATTCGGCGCCGGCCTTGGCTTTAGCGAGAGCTTCTTGTGCTCGGAGTAGCGCTTCAGGTTTCGTGCGGAGCACGCCCGGTGCTGCGCGGAGGGCTCCCTGGTAGGCCACAAGCAAATGGCTCGCACGAATTTCATGGGGCTCGTTCGCAGGGGCACTGAGTGGAACCAAACCCGCCGCGGCGTGGCTTGAAGGCGGCGTGGCTATCCTTGGACCCACACCGATCGACTCAAACGGGGTCACAATACATGCCGGCAATAATAGTGACAACAGCAGGCTCCATTGGGCCAAGCATTTAGGAAATGAGTGACTCATCGTGTAGCAATCTCCGCCCAGCAGTTGGTAACTACAGGCTCTTTTCTGTCTGCGGCGAAGGCCTCCAGCGCCACGCGCCCAGACGCCAGCGTAAAACCCTTAATTTTCAGCATTTCTCCCGGCCAAATCGGTTTTCTGAACTGCGCGGAAAGCGAGCGCAACCCCGCCGCACGGCCAGCACAATAATGTTGCACGACGGCCCTGCCGATGAAACCAAAGGTGCACAGCCCGTGCAAGATCGGACCCTGATCGAAGCCCACGGCTTTGGCGACCTCCGGATCGATATGCAGCGGGTTGTAGTCGCCACTTAAGCGATACAGTGCCGCTTGCTCGGGCGTGGTGAGTGCATCCAGGACGAGGTCCGGTTCGGTGTCGGTAGGCGCGCGCACGACGACACCTTTGGGGGGCCGAGGACCGTCAAACCCGCCGGCGTCCAACGCGAGCAGTGTCCAATCGGTGTCGAAGAGCGGTTCCCCGTTGAGCGTCGTACTGGTGCTGAAAGAAAGCTGAGCAAAGCGCTTCAAGTCATAGATACCGGTGAGGGTGCCGTGAGTTCTGAGCGAACCTTCGGCTGGGATCGGACGGTGAAGTTGGATGGATTGCCCAGAGTGCACCACGCTTTTCAGATTCACGCCGGCGACAGACAAGAGATCCGTCAATACGGCGTACGCCGGGACAACCCCAAACGTGGGGTAGACTTCTGGGCCCTGGCGCTGGAGGCCTTCGTACAGATAGCTGAGTTCGCTTTGCTTGGCGCCAATCCCCAGCGCATAGAGCACAACCGTTTTCCAATCGTAGTCGAAGGTGTAGGCTGGGGTAACGTAGCCGACTTTGGACGGATCAAGACTCATGCAAAACAACTCCGCTGCTCTTGACCGCGTTAGCGCGCAGCTCGGCTCCTCGTCAATCCGTCGCGGGCAGTTCTGCCTGAAGGCCTGTGGCGCCTGCGCCTGATATTGCCGGGTCCTTGCTGCTGGAATTCCAGAAGCAGGGGCTGGAGTTCTCCCGCTATCTGGCCGCCTTGATGCGCGTGCTGCCAAGCGTTCTCATCATTCCTGCGTTTGGGCTTTCTGCGGTAGCTCTGCCAATCCGGCTCACTCTCGGTGCGGCGCTCGCATTCAGTGTGGCACCAGCGCTCTCCGTCACCGTTTCAGGAGTTGCGCCGCTGGCGTACGCGTTGGAGTTTGCGCGCGGCCTCCCTGTGGCTTTATCTGCCAGTGCGGTGCTTTGGGCATCCAGCATGACAGGAGCGCTCGCGGATGAATTGCGCGGGAATACAGGTTCTCTCCGTTCGATCGGCTTTGAATCGAGCACGCCACTCGGAACTCTGCTTTCGCTGATGGTGGCGTTGGTGTTTTTGGTTTCAGGTGGCCCCGAGCGTCTGGTGCGCGCGCTTTCACATGAGAACCTGGTGTTCTCTCCGTTGGCAGCGGTGCACGATTTGGTAGCCGGGATTGGGCTGGCGGTGGCTGTTGCGGCCCCGTTGGTCGTGGTTTCAGTTGTCATTGACGTGGGGTTGGCGCTCGCTTCAAGGGTCGCGCATCCCGTTCCTTTGCAGCAGGTACTGATTCCACTCAAGCCCTTCTTGTTGCTCTGCGTGTTAGCGCTTCTATTGGAGCGCATGCTGGAGCTGTTCGCCCGTGCGTTCCACTCAAGTTAGAGCGGGATTCGATAACCAACTCCGAGGCCCAGCGTGACGACGTTGGTCTGGCCGGTGAGAGAGGCTTTGTCACCAAATGGATCGCTGGCGGGTTTTGTCGGCAAAAACCAAGCTCCGTAACGGGCACTCGCGACAACCGACCAGTTCGGGGAAAGCGCAAACGTGGAACCGAGGGCAAATCCAAGCGCTAACCCTTCCGACCGGATCGGCGCCCCGCGCGGTCGCACGAGCGCCACCTCGGCGCGTCGCTGATCTGAGAAAGAATCTCTCACAACGGCCAACCCACTCGTCAGGCCAGCCCAGGCTTCAACCGTTTCACCCACGTAAGCGTAATAACGCCCGATTGTCTCAACCGTCAGATAACCGCGGCTGTGATCGCGTGCGAATGCGGCCGGATCTTCGCTCCCCGGGGAACGGATGGTGAGGAGGCCCATGGTGACCCCCGCTCCGAACGAGTACCTCAGCGACGGCCTGTAAAGTTGCCAAGCGTCCAGTTCGAAGCTCACGTCACCCTGAGAACAACTTCCGGGTCCACAAATCTCGGCGCCCGGCAGCGCGAATGCGCCCAGGCCAAACTCCGCAATGCCAACCGGCCGATCAATGGCCAAGTAGCCGCGACTCGTACGTGCGAAGGACGCGCTCGTAGTGCCGTCGCTCGAGACTGGCTCGACAGTGGGTGGCGACTCGGCGTGCGCGCTCGACACCCAAATGGCGTGGATGCTGGCGCCCAATAGCGCTAAGGTCTTGCCGGAGAGGACACGCACTTCGCCAGCATACCATGAGCTACTCCGGGCCGAGCCCCTGCTGTGCACCGTGTTGAGTGCCTTAAACTGCGATGCCACTTATTCGCGCGGCCTCCATGACGGCTGCGCCAAAAGCGTGGGCATTTTGGCAGCGGTTTTCCGGCGTTTTTGCTAGATTTTCCTGCACAACCCGCGAAATGGCCGGCGGCACGTAGGCTGACTCGGGCAAGCTGGATAGCGGTATCGGCTCCTCCTGCATGTGTTTCAAGAGCACGGTAACGGGGTTCTTGCCGTCGAACGGCGTTTTGCCCGCAAGGCACTCATAGAGCAGGATTGCCAGCGAATAGACGTCCGAGGGGGGCCCCACCACTTGACCTCGTGCGCATTCCGGCGAGGCGTAGCGGGCAGTTCCGAGGATGGCTCCCTTCTGAGTGAGGACTGTGGCGTCGGAGAGATCTAAACGGGCTGCGCCAAAATCTAGCACCTTGACCGTATCCAGTGCCAAACCTCGCTTGATGAGCATGATATTTTCCGGCTTCAAATCGCGATGAACAACACTGTTCGCGTGCGCTTCGCCGACGGCGTCGCACACTTGGCGTAAAATGTGGAGAGCTCGCGGCAACGGCAAACTTCGTTCGGCTGTTGAAAGAGCCACGCGAAGCGTACGCCCTTCCAGGTATTCGGTGACAACGTAAGCTTCACCGTTGGGGCCCTCAAGTTGGCCTGAGGTGAGCAGAGCTACCAGATTTGGATGCTGGAGCCGGCTCGCGAGTTTGGCTTCCCGCAGGAACCGCGTCACGATGGCTGGGCTCTTCAGCAGCTCGCGGTGCAAGATCTTGATGGCCACGTCGCGCTGAAGCTCTGTTTGGTACGCCCGGTAAACGCGACCGGTTGAGCCGAGGCCAATAAGCTCAAGCAGCTTGAATTGGCCGGCGACCGTGGTGGATAGGTAGGGATCTATCTGGTGCCCGTCGGGGCTGAGCGCTGCACCATCGAGCGCGCAGAAGCGGGCCGCGGGGCCGTAGCTTTTCCCGCAGATTGGGCAGCTGGCGCTCACACCCGACATCGGGCGGGAAGTTAGCACGCACAACGCTTGGAGAAAGGGCTAGGCCCGGGGCCAGAGGCACTGATGTCTCGGAAATCCGTGGAATTTGGTAGCCAGGGCTCCTAGTCTGCGCCGACCATGGCTCAGAAGCCCACAGAATTGAGCTCGAAGAACGCCGCAGCGCTCAGCGTTGCGGGCGAGCGCGACTCTGGTGGGGGGTACCGTGTCGAACTGCCCACGTTTGAGGGTCCATTGGACCTATTGCTGCACCTGATCCAGCAGCACGAGCTCGACATCCTCAATATTCCAATCTCGTTCATTACTGAGCAATACCTGAAGTATGTGACGCTGTTGGAGTCGCTCAATATTGACGTGGCGAGCGAGTATCTGCTGATGGCCGCCACGCTAGTGCACATCAAGTCGAGGTCGCTTCTGCCTGCAGCCCCGGAAGAACCGGACGAAGCCGACGACGTCGAGGCGGATCCCCGAGCCGAGCTCATTCGACGCCTGCTCGAGTACCAAAAGTACAAGCATGCAGCTGAGACCCTGGATGCCCGCGAATGGCTGGGGCGTGATATTTTCTCGCGTGGAGCGACTGCACCGTCGGTTGACGGTCCGGCGCCACTGGCTCCGGTGAGTCTCTTCAAGTTGCTCGATGCTTTTCAATCGCTGCTCAGCCGCGCCAAGATCACCATCGACCATCAGATCGATTTTGAGCGCTTTTCCATCAGCGATCGGATTGGTCAGCTCTCTCTGCTTCTGAAGGAGCACCATCAGATGGCCTTCGAGGAGCTATTTGAGGGGGAGATCTCGCGAGCTGATTTGATCGTCACGTTCCTGGCCCTCCTCGAAATGACGCGCCTTCGAATGACGCGTATTTTTCAGGAAAGCGCGTTCTCACCCATCCTGATCGAACTCGCCGTTCAGGAAGACTCAGACGAGGCACGGAACGCACCTGCGTTACCGCAATCTCTGGATGAAGCGAGCACCTTAGTGGACAGCACCGAAGGGCAAGCCGACGCTTCAGCTCCCTTTGAGTCCAAACCTGATACGGAGTCAGAGTAAAACGGATGGCAAAACGCAAGAAAGCCCCAAGCACCACCACTTCGCAGCATGTTGCCCCGAAGCGTGCAGAAGGCGCCAAAGTGATGCCGATTCGCTCAAAATCGGCGAAAAGCACGGAGCCAAGCGGCGAAGCGACTGCGAAACAGCCGGCAAAGCGGCCCGCGACACAGCCCGCGAAAGCACCCGCGACACAGCCCGCGAAAGCACGCCCCAAGGGCCCTCCTCCCAAGGTCGTCGCTCAAGCGAGCCCGCCCACAAAAAAACCTGCCGTTGCGAAAAAGCCGCTCCCTCCCACCAAGCAACCAACAACAGCTCCTAAGCCGGTTGTGCCGGCGAAGAAGGTGGCCGCGTCGAAGAACCCTGCTGTTGCCAAGGTTGCTCAGCTCAAGGCCAAAGGCCCCAAAGCCCAATCAGCCGAGAAAAAGGCGCCGAAATCAGACACTAAGCCCAAGACGAAAGCTCAACCTGTGGCGGAGCCCGAGAGCCGGCACTTGTCCGAGTCCGAGGTTCCCCCCGCCGAGCTGGGCGAGTCGCATTCAGGGGAAGCCAGTGAGCTAAGGGAAACCATTGAGCCAGACGAAATCAGTGCGTCAGCCGCTGAATCGGCGGGTGGAGCTGTCTCCGAGGAGAACGTCGAAGACACCCAGGCGTTCTTGCGCGGCTTGGTCGAGGCAATTCTATTCGTCGCCGATAAGCCGCTAGATATTAAAGAGCTGGCCCGCGCGGTTCGTCTGGATCGAAAGCGTACCGAGGAGATCTTGGGTGAGTTGCGCGAACAGTATCAGGGTCGAGGCGTACGGATTGATTCGGTGGGGGGTGGCTACGCGTTCCGCACGACGGCCACCTACTCCAAGTCTGTGCAGAATTTTCTCGCGCAACGTCCGATCCGGCTTTCGCGTGCACAGCTTGAGACGCTGTCAATCGTTGCGTACCGTCAGCCTATCACTCGTCCGGAGATCGATGATGTTCGGGGCGTCGATTGCGGTCCTGTATTGAAGGGGTTGCTCGAGCGAGATCTGATCCGCATTCTCGGGAAGAAAGATGAACCGGGCCGCCCGATGCTCTACGGCACCGCACCAGGCTTCAACGAGCTGTTTAGTATCAATAACCTGAGCGAATTGCCCACTCTCAAGGAATTTACCGAACTGACGGGCGAAGCGCGGGCTGAGTTTGAGAAAAAAACAGGTGAGGAAGTTCCTGACGGCCCCTTCGAAATGCCAACTTTCAGCCAAATCGAGCCTTCCGGCGTGAGCGAGGATGCCGAAGCGCCCAGTGCCGAAGCGCTTGAAGACAGCCAGGAGCCCGAGAAGCCAAAATCCAGCGAAGAGGAGCCAGCAAGCGGTCATCCCCTAGAGAGCTCCGAGTCGGCGGACGACGATGACGACGACGACGACGACGATGACGACGACGATGACGACGACGATGACGATGACGATGACGATGACGATGACGATGACGATGATGATGATGATGACGATGACGATGACGATGACGATGACGAATAAAGATCACGCAACCGGGAATTGATCTGGTCGAACGGGCGCTATGGGTGCTCCCGGTAAACTCGTCCTTCGCCTTAAAAATCTCTTGAGTATTGGGGCAGCCGCTGTGGCCGTTTCGGCTTGTGGGGTAGGGCTCTCGCCGCTGCCCTCGGAACAGGCGAACGTGAAGGTTGAGGTGAGTTCCGAGCAAGGGTCGTTCCTCGGTCAGAGTTCACGGTTCCGAGTTTTGGCCGCCGGATCGGTCGCAAAACTTTGGGTGCTTCGCGGCGAACTTTCGACGTATGCGCTTGGCCAAATCCGTCGAGATGAGCCCTCTCAAGCGCTCTTGGATCGACGAATTCCCTCTCTCAATTGGAGCGAGGGAGATTCAGCTCGTGTGGTGGCGCCGCTGGAGGTGCTTTCTGGTGCAATTTCTCTGGTGGAACTCGGGCGGGGCGTGCTCTTCCAGGGAACCGTGAACATGTCGGGTGAAATGCTGCGACGTGTATGGCCCACGCGCGGTCAAACTGCAGGGCAAATGGCGCTATTTTGCCGGGATGCCTCGGGTCCCCTTCCGTCGTTGGACGGCACCGAGGCCACACTGGCACCGAGCGGACAGGCGCTATCAGTCGTTCCCGGGCTGCCGCTTGGGTTGGAAGCCTCGCGTTGCGTTCGCCTCCGAGTTCAATCCAACGAGCAGCTGGAAGGGAGTGGTGTCAGTGTGTCGCCGGTCGCCCTTTCCGGCTTCGCGATTGAGCCAACGCTCTTTGAGCCGAATGCACCCGCAGAATGGGGTCCGGCGGAAGCTCCGTGCGCTGAAGGTACGCTGCCGTTACCTGCTGGTTGTGCCAGTGTGATGGACGATCGATTTACCATTTCGATTGAGCGTGCCAGCTACGTTTCGGTCAAGCTCAGTACCGAGGAGCGAGCCTTTGCCCTCGGGGCGGGGGAGCAGCAGAGTTTCCTCGGCTTGGAACCGGAGACCCCGTATTCGCTCTCCATGGCCGTCTTAAATCCAGGGGGATTGGAGCGCACTGCTCAACTTGAGATCACGACGACCCAGGCGCTCCCGCGCGTTGTTTTGAACGAAATCTTTGCCAATCCAAAAGGCCCCGAGCCGCAGCAGGAGTGGATTGAGCTCTACAACGACGGCCGAGCTCCGGCAGATTTGGCGGGATTTATGCTTGAGGATAGCGCGGGAACCACGGCGCTTCCGAGTGCAACCTTGCCCCCTCGGGGGTACGCACTTCTCGTGAACGAGAGCTTTGACGCCACGAACGGCGCCGATCCTCTGCCGGATCCACTCGCTCAGCTTCTTCGGGTTCCGCATCTTGGTACCAATGGCTTGAGTAACTCCGGAGAGATGCTGAAGTTGCGAGATGCGGCCGGAGTCCTCGTGTCAAGCTTCCCGGCCAATCCAGCGCCAATCTCAGGGATCAGTGTGTGTCGCAAGTCGCCCGAAAGTGAGGGGTCGACCGCCTTCGCGATTCACGCTGCGCCTGGCTCTTCGCCGGGTGCGGCGAATTTTGCTGCGAGCCCCTAGCTGTCTAGGTGCCTGCGATCGTCATCGATTGGATGCGTAAGGTCGGTGCGGCTGTTGAGGTCTTCAAGCTGAGATCGTTGGCGATGGCGTCGATCCCTTTGAGCATGGCGTCGAGGTTCGATGAAATCGTCACCTCGCTGACAGGGAAAGCTAACTTTCCGTTCTCGATCCAGAATCCCGCGGCACCGCGAGAGAAATCGCCCGTCACGGGGTTGAAACCCATGCCCATCATTTCCGTGACATACAGGCCTGTCGGGGTACTGGCGATCAATTCGGCGGGGGTTGGTGTGCCAGGTTGCAGAATGAAATTAGTGGTGGACGCTGAAATACTGCCTCCGCCGCGCGCCGCGTTGCCTGTGCTCTTCCGCTCGAGCTTGCGTGCGCTGTAGCAATCGCAGAGGTACGTCTTCAGCACCCCGTTTTCCACGACGACATTTCGGTGCGTGGCCAGCCCTTCGCCATCGAATACCCTTGAGCCAGGGCCACGCACGATGTGTGGGTCGTCAATGATGTTGACCAGCGGGGAAGCCACTTCTGTACCTTCGCGGTCCAAAAGATAGGTTGAACGCCGCCACACGCTACCGCCCATGATGCAGCCGGCGAACGCTCCGATCAGGGAACGCGACACGTCCGGGTCAAAAATGACCGGTGCGGTGCAGGTTTTCACTTTTCTTGCACCCAGCTTGGCGAGTGTTCGACGCGCAGCCTCCCGCCCGACGGCCTCTGACGGTTCCAGATCCGAGAGGTGGCGTGCAGCAGACCAATAGTAACCTCGGCGGCGCTTGCCTCCTTCATCTTCGGCGACAGGTGTCACTACCAGCGACGCGTATGAGCCGCGGGTGCGACCGACAAATCCGCCGGATAGGGCGATGACGCCTTCCGAGCTGGTTCTGCCAAAGGTTGCGCCTTCGCTCAGCGTCAAGCGTGGATCCAGGCTGAGCGCGATCGCTTCGGCTTCACATGCACGTTGAATGGCATCGAGCCCGGTGATGGATGAAATGCCCGGATCGAATAAGTCTAGGTCCGGATAGGGCCCCTCCGAGAGTTCACTTGGATCCGCGGGAGCTGCAAACGGATCAGCCTCGCTCAGTTCTGCTAACATCAAGGCATCTTCCACACAGCGGAGTAGGCCGGCTTCCGTCAGATCGGTTGTGGAGGTCACACTCACCCGATCACCGCGGATAACCCGCAAAGCCAAGCCAGAACTCCCAGCTTCCTCCAGAAGTTCAACGTTTCCGAGGCGCACCTTCACGCTCAGATCCCAACTCCTGCCGAGGCTCACTTCTGCGACGTCGGCGCCCTTTTTAAGGGCGTCTTGCATCACTTGGGTCGCAATCGTTTCGAGGTCTCGCTGTTCCGTCATAACTTCCTTCGATCACTATTCATGCGGCGGAGGCAATAAAGTGTCCACAGCGTCGCACCCACCAAGATCGCGCCCATCCACAAGACTGCGTAGCCAAGTGGGCTACCACTGAGCGCTTGGGTACCAAAATCTCCGTGAAACTGAGCATAGGAGCCCACCAACGCCAGCCTCCTCAGCGACGCCCCGAGCGCGCCCACCGTGAGCAATGCCGGTACCGCGGCGATCCTCGCCAGGGCCAACAGGTCGCGCTTTGATGCCCGGCGAGCCGCTGAGAAAAAACCGAGGGGCACACTGACAGCGTTGAGCAACACAACCGCAGCATCTAGAAAATTCGATGACTGGGAAGGCGCCACCAGATAAACGAAAGACCATGCAGGAGCGAAGGCGACAAAGAAACCACCCAGCGGAGCAAATACCAGCAGACTGAATGCGAACACGAGCAACTGCGATCGGTTGAGGACGCGCGGCTCAGGGCTCCGCGCAAGCTCTTCAGCTGCGGCCCACGCAAAGAGGATCCCAAGCGTGAATCCAAGAAGGGGACCGATGGGTGCGGGCACTAGTTTTTCCGCAGAACTTTTAGGGATGATGGGGGAGACAGGAGACGTTTGCGCTTGCGGGCACGTCGACGGGCGGTCGACGGGTGGTAGGGGATGGACTACACCACCGGTCCATGAAGGAGGCAACGCTCAGTCAGCTCCTGGGAGCGGTGAAGGCCGGTGAGCTGGACATTCCGAGCGCGGTCGAGCAGTTAAAATCGTTGCCGTTTGAGGATCTGGGGTACGCAACGGTCGATCACCATCGGGCACTACGGATGGGCATCCCGGAAGTGATCTTTGCCGAAGGCAAGACTCCGGAGCAGATCCTGGGGATCGCGCGCCGCCTGATCGAATCCGACGGGGTGGTGCTCATCACCCGCCTTGACCGTGAGAGCGCCGACTTCGTGGTGAAGCAGCTGCCGGGTTTGCGCTATGTGGCTTCTGCGCGCGTTGCCACCTTTGGTCAAGAGAAGATCGTGCCGCTGGATTTTGCGAAGGTCGCCGTGGTTACGGCCGGCACGAGCGACATTTCGGTGGCCGAAGAGGCTATCGAGACGTTGTCGATGATCGGGATCCCAAGTGAGCGCGTCTACGATGTGGGGGTTGCTGGGCTGCACCGCCTGCTGGCACGAGTTGGGAGCTTGCAAGCGGCACCCGCGTTGATCGTCGTGGCAGGAATGGAGGGTGCGTTGCCGAGCGTGGTTGGCGGTTTGGTGGCCGCACCTGTTGTCGCAGTGCCCACCTCCACAGGCTATGGTGCAGCTCTGTCAGGATTTGCCGCGTTGATGGGGATGCTCACTAGCTGTGCGTCGGGTGTGACAGTGGTGAACATCGACAACGGCTTTGGCGCTGCCATGGCCGTGGCCCGCATGCTGCTCCCGCGCAAGACCTTAGGCGCAGGTGAGTGACGCAGCATGAGTCAGGAAGAGCTGCCCCCAAGGAAGATCCATTCGGTGAAGGCTAGCCGGCCGTTGGCACCTCTTCGAAGCACGAACCACGCTCACTCGCATGGCGACCACTCGCACCATCACGGGCAAAGGGTCGTTTCAGAAGGCATCGATGCAGAGGCCCTTCCCCCACTAAAGCCCGGAGAAGGTGCTGGAAATATCCTGTTTTTTGATGCGCCGAGCGGGCTAGCCGGTGACATGGTGATAGCTTCGTTAGTTGATTTGGGCGTGCCCTTCGCCGTCGTTGAATCAGCAGTGGCTGCGCTCGCACTCACAGGTTTTGAATTGAAGCTTTGGTCGGATTTCGCGGGTGCGCTCGGTGTGCGGCGTTTCGACGTCAAGATCGCAGCGGGCGGGCGAGAACGTTCGTATGCAGAGATTGATGCCTTGATCGCAGAGTCCGGGCTGATTCTGGAAGTTTCTGAAATGGCGCGCGCCATCTTCCGTCGCTTAGCACATGCTGAAGCGAAGGTGCATCGGATTGCCGTCGCGGATGTTCATTTTCACGAAGTGGGTGCGGTGGATGCGATCGTGGATATTGTTGGTGCCGCGGCGTGCTTGGTGTACTTGGGGGCAGCGGTTGCAAGTTCTCCGCTCCCTATGGGGCGAGGGTTTGTTGAGTGCCGGCATGGGCGGATCCCGTTGCCCGCGCCCGCAACCGTGGAGTGTCTGATCGGCGTGCCGACCTATTCGACGCCGCTTGAGGTGGAGCTGGTGACGCCCACCGGGGCAGCCATTATGGGGACGGTTGCCCAGAAGTTCATGGCTTGGCCTGATTTTTCGCCGATCCGCGTGGGGTGGGGCGGAGGCACTCGTGAGTTGCCTGACCGCCCGAATGCGCTCCGTGCGATTCTCGGCGCCCCCAACGTTACAGGTATCGATTCGGGAACGTACGAGCTGATTGAGGCCAACGTGGACGACATGACCGGCGAGTTGGCCGCCTACGTCATTACAGCCTTGATGCTGGCTGGTGCGCGGGATGCTTGGGCTAGCCCGATCACCATGAAAAAGGGCCGGCCTGGGTTGGTCTTGAGCGTGCTGTCAGAGCCCGCCCTGGCGCCCAGCTTGGCGGCGTTGCTGCTCACAGAAACGACCACCTTGGGCGTGCGTCGGCGCAGCGTCACGCGGCTTGAACGGCCAAGGCGCACGTTGGAGGTGGAGACGCGTTTCGGGCGCGTGCGCGTTAAAGTGAGTGAAGGCCCGTATGGTCCTCCCCAGATAAAACCGGAGTTTGATGATTGTGCAGCACTCGCTACCGACCAACGCGTGCCGCTCCGCGAAGTGATGGCCGAGGCGCTCGCGAGTGCGCTCGCTACATTGGCCAAAGTGGACGCGGGCCACTGAAGCTTCGCTTCAGTTAGGTCGAACTAGGCGAAATCCAGCTGCTTCCCAGGCTAAAACGCCCCCTTCCATGAACGCGACAGGGAGGCCGCTTGCGTTCAGCTTCTCGGCGAGGTCTTTCGTTTTGTCGCCGGCCCGGCAGTAAAGCACAGCCGGCGTTGGCAGCATGTGCAGCTCGGCGAGGCGTGTCTCGATTTCCTCAAGCGGGATGCTCATCGCGCCCTCAATGTGGGCTCGGGCGAAAACCGGCGCTTCCCGTACATCCACCAAGCTGATTTTGGCTGCCTTGAACAGCATCTGCACCTCGTTGGGCTTCAGCGCGCCCGCGGCACGGGGCAAGTAGGGCTCGATCAGTGCCCGTAACTCGTTGCGTTTGAGCGCACCAACTTTACCCCCGACAGGCTGCCCCTGGTTGAAGACGACGAAGGCTGGTACCGAGCGAACGCCCATTTGTTGAGCCAGCATCGGCGAACGGTCGATGTCGACCGCGACGACCTTGGCTTTGCCTTTGAGCTCTGCGGCCAGCGCATCAAGCTCAGGTGCCACTACTTTACAGGGACCGCACCACTCCGCGCCAAATTCCAAGAGCACCGGGAGATCGCTCTGTAAAACTTCGCGCTCAAAATTCGCCTCGGTAACAATGGGTAGAGCCATATTAAGTCTTCGATTTACTCGTTTCCGCTGGCGCCGCAAGCCCGGGTCGGCGCGAGGAGCGCGCCCCATTCAGGCCATCTCCCTGGGAAATCGAACGGAGCACGAGAAAAAGCGCCCCGGCAGTAAAAGTGACGAAAACCAAAGCCCACCCACGCGCGAGGGGCTCGTCGGCAATCAGCATCCGCCCGAGATTCCATGCGCTGGCACCGGGCAAGCCGAGGAAGGCGAAGGAGGCTTCAAGTCCCACGACGGCGGGAAAGCAGAGGCCGATACTCGTTAGAATGGGTACAATGGCTTGGGGCAGGACGTAGCGCCGCACGAACACCCAAAAAGGTAATCGGTGGCTGCTAGCGTCGCCCGCAACGTGAGCCGGTCGCAAACGGTTGAGGGTTGCCGAGAGCTCGTGTGCGATCTCAAGTGCGCGCAGTGTGCCAAGGCCGGCGACGAACCCGCCGAACGGGCTGCCCCATGCCCCAGCCATGAGCAACGCCACCATGACTAAGGTGGGCAGGCTGGTCGCCAAATCCGTCAGCCCCTGAACGAGAGCTCGCACCGGCCCGCCCTCCCACCAATGGAGCATCCCGAGCCCCACACCCAGCACGGCCGAGACTAGCGCCACGAAGGCGCAACTGGTGAGTGTGGCTCGCCCCGCGTGCAATAAGGCTGCTGCAAGCGGAAGCCCACCGAGTGTGGTGTTGAGGGCGGGCTGCTGCAGCAGCAGCGAGCCGACCAGTACCAAGCCGCCGATCGACAGCAAGAGGGCATAGCTAAGGAAGTTGGCTCTGCGTTGCATGGGGTCGAGCTCAGCTAAGAGTTCACGTCCGGGGTAGAATCCCTGATCACTAGAAGGCGCGGAGCCAAGCGCCGCGGTTTGCGGGTTGAATCGCTCATGATGCGAAGTGTCGATGCCCCTAATGTGCCGAGCAGCGCAAAGGTGACCAGAACGTTGCGATCCCCTTGCCGCAAAGCCAGAGCAACCATTTGCCCCAGTCCGTCCAAACCAAACAGGGTTTCAACCACGACAGCCAGGCTAAAGACAGCTGAAAGCTCCAGGCCAAAGATGGCGCGCATCGGAGCCTCGGGTTCCAGCATGCGAAGCGATGCCGGCAACTCATCCGCTTTGGTTTGAGCGGCGAGTTCCTGCCATATGGTCGGCGCCGTTACCCAAACCAGCATCACGAGAATAGCCGTCCAGAGGCTGCCTGCGTGCCGTTCTTGCCCGCCGAACAACGCCACCACGGGTAAACAAACCGGCAAGAACCAGCCTATCAAAAGCCCGGTCCGCACAGCGTTGGGGAGCTGCCGAAGTCGTCGCACGATTTTTGGTCCTACGATGTGCGCGAAGAGCAAGGCAGGAAGAATTAAGGCGAGTGTGATCGGCGCCCGTCTGCCGAGCGGTGGCAGGAGCGGTAGTCCGTGTTGGTCGGTGCCGAGCCCGCCGCGCAAGAGTGATGCTAACCATTTGCCGTATTGTGTCTCCGAAACGAGCGCGACAATCCTGAGAGGGCCGTCGAGTGCCGTGTAGTGGGCTCGTTCGCGCGACCACCACTCGCGCCAGCGCTGCACGGTGGCTCTTGTGCCAGCGAGGTCAGCGCCCGGAGGCACCCGCCAGTCCTTCTGAGTCACCCGCGCCGCGACATCCAGCAGTCGAGTGATTCGGGCGACATCGGCTGGTGTCCGCAGACTCCCGAGATTTGCCATGAGTTCGCTCAAGCAAAACGTGTCTAGTTCGAGGAGGTCGCGACGGCTGAGTGGACTCTCGCCCGCGGCCAGACGTTCCGCGAGGCGTTTCACAATGAGCGGACGAAAATCGAACGCGCGATCCTGCCAGAAATGCTGCCAAAAAACGGGCGCTGCCGCCCGCGATCCGTCGACACCCGGAGCCGTCAGGCCAATGCGTGCGGCCACGGGCAAAAGAGCTTGCGCCACGAGTTCGCGCTCCCCAGGCCGGAGTGAGTCGAGGCTTGGCAATACGAAAGGCAGGGCGGCTCCTCCGAGCTCAACCAGCTTCTTCTCGGGCTCTCCGACACGCTCCCCGTGCGCAATCTTGTTCATCAGCGAGAGCGAGAAGACGCGCACATCTTCCGGTGCAGGATTCAAGAAAAGTGGAAGCTGCGCGGTGGAGCCCCCCCTAGTATGCGGCGCGAGGGCGAGACTGACGAACCCGAATGCGGTGATCGACACCACAAACAAAAGTGGCACGATCCTTAGGACCTGCCTCAGCGTTTGCCGCATGTTTGCTACCGGAAAAACAAAAAGCCAGCCACCGTGACCATCAGGATCGCGCCCAGCATCAGCGCCCCCACCACTCTCGGCGGAAGACCTGTGGTTGGGATTTCAACGGGATCGTCCTGGACCGGCGCTCTTGGTTTTAGGCTTTGCGGCGTTGGGGCAGCCGCCCCAGCCGGAATCGACGCCAGCCTCGTTTTTTCTGAAAGGGGGGAAGCGACGTTAACCATGGTGTGCCCAATCCGGAGCCGACCGTCCGTGGTTGCTGGAGGGTGGGAGGCGATGGCCTGCAACTCGATGGGATCGATTGCCGGGACTCCGACTGGCGTAGCTTCGACAGCGGGTTCCCCGGGTAGCGCGTATTTTTGGTACTTGAGTTCATCCGCGGCACTGAGGGGTTCTAGCCCTGCGCCATCAAAGCGCGCGACAATGGCGGTGATGTTGTCGTGACCTCCAGCCAGGTTCGCGCGATCGATCAGCTCTTTGCAGGCCGCCTGCGGGTCAGGCAACATGCTGAGCACTTCGCGCATTTCGTCCGCCCGCATCATTCCAGAGAGACCATCGGAGCACAGCAGCAAGACATCACCTTGGCGCAAGTCAACATACGTGAGATCGACTTGCACCGTTTCGGCCGTGCCCAGCGCTTGTAAGATGATGTTGTTGTGCTCGAACGTTTCGGCTTCTTCCTCTGTGAGCTGCCCTGCTTCGATGAGCTGATTGGCCAGCGATTGATCACGGCTGACCTGCACGAAGCGGCCATTTCGGAGCACGTAGGCTCGGCTGTCACCCACTTGCGCCACGAACAAGCGAGAATCCATCAAGGCTGCGACCGTGGCTGTAGTCCCCATGCCACGACGGGTGCGGTCGGCCCGGGCCTCACTGAAAATATTGATTCCTGCAGACTCGACGGCGCGAACTAAGCGCCGCGCCAATTCGTCATGGTTAGGGGGCGCCTCGCCCGCCGCCAGGAACTCGTAAATGATGTCGACGGCTAGCTGGCTTGCAACCTCGCCCGCGGCAGCTCCACCCATTCCGTCGCACACGCCGAGCACAGTGCCCCGCGGCCCGACCACCTGATCGCGATCTTCCTGTCGGATGCCGCGCCGTTGCCTCGTGAGGTCAGCAACGACGAAATTGTCTTCGTTATGTTCTCGAATTTGTCCGACATCGGTGCGTCCGAAGAGTTGTATTTGGATCGCGCCACTGCTCGGCGACGGCGTGCGATCATTCATCAGTTGGTCCGCCCACTCGTACGAACCTCAAGTCGAAAGAGGTGCTGCCCGACACGAATGTAGTCCCGGTTGCTCAACTCAGCTTTGTCACGAATTCGAAGATACGTTCCGTTCGAGGAGCCGAGGTCACTCAGCACAAAGGGCATGGCATCGGAACCTCTCAATATTCGGGCGTGTCGTCGGCTCATGTAGGGATCACCGGTAAAGACAACATCTCCCGACTCGCGACCGATCACCGTTTCATCACGGGTCAGGTAGTAAACGTCTCGGGTTGCCGCTTCCATGGTTTGTTGGGTCAGGCGAGCATAGCGTGGGCACACGGGCGAGCCGAAGATCTGTGCTCCCTGGCGCGCGGCAGGTATCAGGGTTCGCTCTTGTGGGTCCACGACCTCAAACCTTAACACCTCTAGGCCCACCAACACCAAGTCCCCATCGACGAGTTCCTGTTCAGCCTTCAGGCGGAGGTAGATCCCGTTCACTGAGCCGAGGTCCTCTACCCAAAAACGCTGATTTCGATAAGTGATGCGGCAGTGGAGTGGTGAAATGTAGGGGTCGTTGGGAAGCACTACTTGCCCCTCCGCTCGGCCGATTTCGGTGGTGAGGTTACCCAACGGATAACTTATCCCGGGGCTTCCATCCTGCGCAATCACGACGAGCTGCCCCGGCGATGTTCCTTCTGCTTGCGATACCGGCTGCTGTCTGGCTGGAGCCGGTTCCGTCAAGCGCAGTCGATTGCCACAGAACTGGCAATAGGTGAGGTCAGCGCTATTTGAGCCACGGCAGCGACTGCAAACCGAACGCCCAGGATCCGCCGCTGGAGCGCTCTGCCCGCTCGGCCAGCCATGGGCAGCTTCTGGAGGGGAACTGGTCGGACGTGGCCCCAGCAGCATTCCACAGGAGGCGCAGAAACGATTGGTTGGGGGATTGGCGGCTCCGCACTGGCTGCACACGCTCTTCACGGACGGAGGCTTATCCTCGGACAGCTCGAATGCCGGGAACACCGGTCTGGCCGGCGCAGCTAACGAACCCCCGCACGCTTGGCAGAAGCGGGAGTCAGGTGGGTTTTCAGTCCCACAGTGGTGACACGGCACCCTACAAGGGGACCGTGCCGCCCGGATTGCGTCAAGTTGCTTTTTGGGTGGCCACCGGGCCGAGCGCATTCCGCTCAGAGAATCTGGAGTTCGGCATTACCAACGCGGCAGCACGTCGCGCTGCTCGAACGTCACCTCAAAACCAATCACGTGAGCTAGGCCGAACCCGAGGTAGCCGTCCGCACGCCGCACGCCTGCCTCGTCGGTAAAGTGTCGGAACAGCAGCGGCCGGTAGGCAAGCGCAGCACCAATTAACGTGGTCGAGCTCACTTCGTATTCCACGCCAGCACCGAGCGCAGCCACAGCACCACCGCTCTCGACTCCCCACTCATCGCCGTAAACCATCGGTCCGATGCCGCCCAACAGGTAGCCCGTCGTTCGGTTACCTGCTTCGTGGTAGTAGCGCACCTCGGCACGCAACTGCTGCAGAATGCCGAGCCTCAACAGATTGGCCGACTGCTGGCGTGAAAATTCATACACCCCCGCGAACAGCCAGGGGCGCGGTCGATATCCGACACGCACTCCCAACCCGAAGCCCGACCCCAAGATGCAGTTTGCGGGACCATCGACGGCGGGGCACACATCGCCGCCCGAGGCGATGCTTTCGAGAGCAAACGCCACCCCGTAGCGGAACTCCTCCGTGTTGATCGGCGGAGGCGTGGGTTCGCTTTCCGAGGGAAGGGCGGAGACCGTCGCCGAAGAGAATATTGGGGCCAGAAAAAATACGGCGGCAATCACTGAACGATGCTTGATCCGCGCCCAAACCGAGGCGCGGCTTCGGGAGGGCGGGGTAAAGCGCACGCAGCAAGTGTCGAGCGGCCTTGACGCGGGCGCAAGCCTTCGTTTAAAGGCGACCAAAGTTTCAGGGAAGCGCAAATCCATGGAAATCCACCTCGACAGGCGTGCCGTCCGGCACATTCGTCTCTCAGCCCAGGAGGCGATCGAAGAAGATGACATCGAATCGCTTCGCGAGGACATCCTCGAAGCCTTCACCGAAGATCAGGTCGAGGAGATCGAACGTCGCCTCGATAACGCCGACTTCTTCGAGTTTCTGACCGAGGTTCTCGACGAGTGGGGTGGCGATGACGTCGACGAATTGTTCGAACTCCTGGAGACCCAGCTGGGCGAAGTGGGGCTTGATATCAAGATCGACGGCAAAGAGGTCGAGGGCGAAGTTGAAGTAGTGCCCGAAGCCGAAGAGGAAGAAGAGGCTGAGGAAGAAGACGAGGAGTTCGACGTCGACGAAGAAGAAGCCGACGAGGATGAAGATTTCGTCGACAAGGACTGAATCGTAGCTACTCGGCCTCTCCAGGAGCCGTGGAGGCTGGCGGCTTCTGAGGAAGCGCCGCTGCGAAGATTTCGTAAGCCAGAATCTGCACGGCCTGATCGAGGTTGATGGAGGGCTGGCTATCCGCCATCGGGATCCGGACAAGTGCATGGGCATGGGCCGTGTCGACCTCTGAAAGGCCCGTCTTCTCGTTCC
>JBBRRP010000112.1:0-19164 GCA_038246305.1 Polyangiales bacterium
GGCACGACAACTTTCGCAAGGTCAGAGGACACGGCGCTAGCGCACGTTTTAATGGTGAAAACATGCCAGACCAACACCCCAACTTCATTCAAAGCTATTTCCACGGCACCAAGAGCAATCTCAGCATCGGAGATCTTGTCGTGCCCGGAAATAATGCCAATTACGGTCTAGAAGTCCGCATGTGTAGCATCGTGGGCACAACTTGACGGCCGGCTCGGGTGGGGGGTGACCTCTGCACTGGACGACTCTCACTAGAGTCCCAAGATGTCGCCCGCGTGGAGTCGCCGGAGGAAGCAATCTACGGGAAGAACCCAGGTTCCTTCGACACGAAGCTCGTGTTTTCCACGGTACACGAGGTAGGTGGCAGCGGGCATCGCAGCGGATAGCGGCAAGGCCCTTCTGGTACTCAGCGCGGTAGGTGGTGGCGTGCTTGACCTCGATCGCCACAACTTTCTTGCCGTGCCAGAATACGAAGTCGACTGCGCTGCCGCTCGGCGTGGACCAATAGCCGAGACTTCCCTTAATGTCAGCGTAGTGGAGGTAGCTCTGGAGTTCGTTGAACAGGAGGTGTTCGAGCAGAACCCCATTCCAGTCCCCAGGCAACGGTTGGTCGAAGGCTCCGGCGGTGGCGTTCAGCACGCCGGGGTCGAACCAGTAAAACTTTGACGCCGCAACTTCTTTGACCTTGGCTCGTGGCCGGTATGCGGGTAACCAGCTGCCGATCAAGGTGTCGACCAAAACCTCGAAGTAGCCGCGCACCGTATCCCGGGCAACTCCCGCGTCTCTGGCAATCGACGAGACGTTCGTTCTTTGCCCCGCCGCAAGGGCAGCAACGCCAAGGAAACGACTGAAGCTTCCGAGATCGCGAGCGAGCGCCTCTGCCCTGATCTCCTCTGCCAGGTAGGTCGTTACATAGGCGCGCAGAAAATCCTCGCGCTCGGTGTGATCACCTGCAGTCACGCTCAAAGGAAGGGCGCCGTAGCGCAACAGTTGCTCGACGGTGGTCGAGAAGGACATTTCCTGGGTAGTGAGCGGCGCGAGCCGACGCACCGTGGCGCGCCCGGCCAGGAGATTGGCGCCACCTCGTTTCAGCTTACGTGCCGAAGAGCCGGTGAGCGCAAATTTCTTGTAGCCTTCTTCCTCCATGAGGAAGTGAACTTCGTCCAGGAGCTCCGACACGCGTTGAACTTCGTCGACGACCACCCATTTGTCGCGCGGCAACGCCAGAACCTCGCCGCGAAACAGCGTCGGGTCGCGTTGATATCTCAGCATGCTATCAGTCCGGAGCAGATTGACGACGTGGGCATCCGGGAGCTGGGTGCGGATCCAGGCGCTCTTGCTGGTGCCGCGCGGCCCGAACAGGAAAAACGCGCGTCAGGGAAGGGCAAGAGAGCGTGGAAACATCGACACCAAATTTACCGTCAAATTGGTGTCGATGTATACCCCGATCTTTTTCCCCGGTTGTGGCCGCTGAAGTTGGGCCAGCTAACCCAATGACCTTCAGCCTTCGCGCCGCGATTGCGCGATAGCCATCGTGACGATCAGTCTATCCTATTACCGAGGTAAATGTACGGGCAATGTTAGCCGGATGGGGACGATGTCCGGAATGATTCCCGTGCCAATCCAGGATCCGATGAGGAGAATCGTCCATGCAATATTTTCGTCACCTCGCGTCTGACGATCTCAACCGGTGTCAGGTTCACAACGTGGGGACGGATAACATTATCGCTCATCGTCAGCTCATAGGAATCCCAGGAGGGTCGTCCATTCTTGAGTTGCAAGCGAATCCCCCGGAGCGTTGCGAATGCCAGCAATGCGACAATGAAAGGAATCGAGATAGGTAGAGTCGAGTGCTGCTTTCTGAACGTTGACCATTACACCGAGCTGGATCGTGACGGGGATGAGAACGAGAGGAATCACCCATACCAAACGCTTGAAGATCTGCCGCCTGGTGGTGGATTCAAAAGCAAGGGGGTCGAGACGATAGGTTTGAATGTTGGTTGGTGCGAAACCCATTCTGAGTCCTGGGGCCAGAGTGTTTCAGGAGTAGTGGCCGCGAAGAGTTCAACTACTCCCACGCCACTTGCGCGCCTGGATACTGCGAGATAACGCGGTCACACGTTATGAGCTTGGCGTTGTGTTCAATCGCCGTCGCGACAATCACACGGTCGATCGGATCACGATGGAGTTCTGGCAGCGACGCTGAGCGGGCTGCTATCGTGCCATCTCCGCTCGTCAATGCATCGACGATCGTGACAGACGCCAGATTGAGCTGGAGTGGACGAGTGCAGCGTGCTGCACGAGTCAACGGAGGACCACGGTCGGTGAGCCCCTGCGAGCCGAAGCGCCGCAGGCGCTCGTGCGCGCCTCTGCAGGTATATTACGCGGCCTCCGTTTGCTCACGAGCGTTATCTGCTCCTCCAGCGCACCGAGTAAAGGAGATGATTCCCGTCGCGCTCGCCGCTTAAACCTCCCTCGTTTCCCTCGTCTTTTTTCTTGCGCTCTCGTGGGAAGTCCCGCCACCGCTTGCGGGGCCGGGGGAAGAACGTCGAGCGGAGCCAGACGAGAGCAGGTTACTTTTGTCGAGGATATTTTTCAATTATCCTGTCCAATGATCTGAGGCGCCCAGTGGCGGCCGCTGCGGACCATGGCGTTGAGCATGGTGAGCAGCTTTCGCATGACGGCAACGATGGCGACCATCTTGGGTTTGTCGGGCTCGATGAGTCGCGTATGGAAGGCTTTCAACGGGGGGTTGGTACGACGTGCGGTGAGGGTGGCCATAAAGAGCACGGAGCGTACTGCAGAGCGCCCGCCCCAGGTGCTGCGCCTTCCAGTGCGGGTTCCGCTGTCGTTGTGGAGGGGGGCCACGCCAACCAGAGCGGCAATCTGCTTTCGGTTGAGTGTGCCAAGCTCGGGAAGCATGGCCGTAAGCGTCGCAGCAAGCACGGGCCCGACGCCGGGAACGGACTGCAGCAGATCGTCGGCTTCGCGCCAGAGCGGCGTGGAGCGCATCAACTTGCCGAGTTCGTCGTCAATATCGTCGATTTGCTGTGTCAGGAACTTAATGACGCAGTCGATGCTTGGGTGGACGACTTTCGGAGCGATCTGCTTTCGTTTGCGCTCGCTGGCGCGCATGTCGATCAACTGCCGACGTCTGCTCACGATGGCTTCGAGTTGGCGATGAGTTTCGTCCGGCAAAGGCCGCAATTCTGGCCGAATTGCTTCACCAAAGTGAGCGATGACATCGGCATCGATACCATCAGTTTTCGCCAATCGTCCCGTTGCTTGGGCAAACTGCCGCATCTGGCGCGCGTTGACGACCACAACTGGTAGTCCGGCTCGAGCCAGCGCCTGAACTGCGCCAATTTCGTAACCACCAGTCGGTTCCATCACGACGCGCTCGGGTTTGAGCTCCCCGAGTCGCTTGATGAGTTCATCGTGTCCTTTCTCGTCGTTGCTGACATTGAATCGCTCGCCGCTCGGGACGCACTGCGACTTCGAGGCCGACGTCTACGATGCAGCGACCCTTGCTCTCGTACGGGCTCGGTCGCCCTGAGGGCCTGCGGTCTGCTGCACGGTAGCTTTTTTCCCTGCTTCTGCTCTTCACCACAAGATCCACAAGATTCCAATCTCCGCCCGCGCCTCACTCCTTTCGGCGACGGCGGGGCATTGCTCATTTGAAGGGATTATCTGTCGCGAGGCCCTCGCTGCGTGCACGTGTGGTGGCACTCGCGCCCGGGCTATTCTTCGGCGTGGGATTCGCGATGGGTTTTCTGCGCGGTTCCGCTCCCGGCAACGCGGGGGCACGTGCGGGGGGCGCGGGAATTGCGGCGTCCGGGGTTGTTGAAGCTCCGGCATCCAGCACTGCATCAGGGGGCTTGGCCGGGGTGGGTGCCGGCTCGGCGGTGGGCTTCGGTGAAGACGCGGCCAAGGCCGAGCTGGGCGCCGCGCCAGCATCAACACCAGCCGTTTCGCCGGGACCCTTGGAGACGTTAACTAAAAGAGCCGCTCCGATAGCTGCCGCGGCGGCTCCGCCTGCAACCAGCATCCAACGGGAACTCTTGGCGGGCGCTCGGGGTTCGAGGCCGACGCCCGCGGTCGTGCCGCCGGCGCGCTGCGTGAGTGCGCGAGCGGGCCGCTCGGCGTGAGCGGCAAGAGTCCCAGCGCTGGTCGGCGGAACGTTGTGCGGCAAGGCACTTGGACCAAATGCAGAGAACCCATCGCCGGCGGGCGGCAGACTGCTCGGGAGCGCGATCGTGGCATCGGAAACCGCCCATTGCCCGACCTGGAGGTGGCGCAGCGTTTGGGAAAATTCGCGTGCTGTCGCGTAACGCTGCTCGCGGTTCACGGCCAATGCCTTGCCCAAAAGCTCATCGACGGCGTGCGGCAAATCGCGACGCACTTGCGAGGGCAGGGCATACTTCCCCTCATGGATGCGCACCGAAAGTTCCATGAGCGTCTCGCCATCGAAGGGTTTTAGGTTCGTGAGCAGTTCATACAAAACGACGCCGAGCGCGTAGACATCGGTGCGTGCATCGATCAGCTTATCGCCGCGCACTTGCTCCGGAGACATATAATAGGGCGTGCCCAAGGCACTGCCTTCCTGCGTGAGGGATTCGACGGCTCCGAGGGTGGCGGGATCAAACTTCGAGATCCCGAAATCCAAAATCTTCACGTAGACTTTGTCGCCGCGCAGAAGAAAGAGATTCTCGGGCTTAATATCGCGGTGGATGATGCCGGCATCGTGCGCTGCCTGAATGCCTTCGCACGCTTGATGAATGATTTCCGCAGCTTCGTGAAATGGCAGAGCGCCACGCCGGCGCAGCAAATTATCGACGGGAACGCCGTCGAGATATTCCATAACAATGTACGGCTCGCCGCTGGCTAAGTGTCCGGCGTCGAAGGTTTCGATGATGTGCGGGCTCCCAATGCGCCCAGCCGCCGACGCCTCACGCAGGAACCTCGCCACCACACTGGGCATCGAAGCAAACTGGGCGTGCAGCAGCTTCACAGCGCGCCGGTGTTTGGTCAGCTCGTGCTCGACCTCATACACCGCACCCATGCCGCCCTCGCCAATCAAACGGATCACTCGAAGCTTTCCAGCCAGTAGTGTCCCCGGTTCGATGTTCAAGGGTTCTCCCACGACCGCGCTAGCCTAGCTGAATTTGTGTAACGAAAAACAGGGGTTGGCCGACCAGGGGCAGGCTCGCCTTGCTGGCCACCCAGATCCCCTGCAGCCTAGGGGGCGGATGTCTCGGCGTGTTCTCGCTCTGTGCGTTGTTGGCGCTCTCGGCGTTGGCGCTCTCGGCGTTGGCGCTCTCGGCGTTGGCGCTCTCGGCTGCTCCGGGCCGGCGCCCACTGTACTTGAACACATGCTCCCAAGTGCCCATGCGGCGACGTCCAGCCCCAAAGGTCCGGGCCTCGCTAGCCTCGGGGGGCGCCCTAAAATCGTCGAAGTGCCGCTAATCACGCTCTATTCTCGCGATGAACCTTTGTCCCAGGCTTCGGATCAGGAGCTCCTCGAACGCCTTCACAATGATGGGCTCGGGCCTGGATCCATATCTGTTGGGCGCCCCAACCGCGGCTCGCTCAGGCACGCGGTGGCTTTGCCCGCGCGCTCCTTTTGGCGAATCATCAATCCCGAACGGGCCTTTGCGACTGACGAAACGATCCGGGATCTTGATGCGGCAGTTGCCAATGTAGCTACGGCGTTCCCTGGCTCTCCGCCGCTCGGCGTCGGCGATTTGAGTCGCGAAACAGGCGGTTATATTCGGCCGCATCGCAGCCATCAGTCCGGCCGCGATGCCGATGTTGGCTACTACTACCAAGGTGAGCATAAGTGGTACACGAAGGCTTCTGCCGAGAACCTTGATCGCCCACGCACTTGGCAGCTTCTGAAAGCCCTGATGAGCGAGACGGACGTCGAGTTTGTTTTCATGGATCGATCCATTCAGCACCTTTTGCGCGAATATGCCTTGAGCGTCGGAGAGGAGCCCGCTTTCTTAGACACCGTGTTCCAGCGCTCGCGTCAGGACGAAACCCTCGTTCGTCATGAATATGGCCACTTGACCCATTTTCATGTGCGTTTTTACAGCGATCAAGCCTCGGCACGCTTTCAATTGCTCCGCAGGCGCCTCGGGAGCCGCGTCAGGTTTTGATCTCAGATGCGCCGAGGGGTGGAAGGCGTGTCGCCTCTCAGCTAGGCTGGTCTTGATTTGTCTCCCCGTATCTTAGTGATCGACGACGATGATCTTGCCCGTGAGATCCTCGCCGAGAAGCTGAAAGAAGCTGGCTGCTCTGTTTTTGAGTTGCCTTCGGCGATTGGGGCAAGCAAGTTGATCGGGGAGCAAGCTGTCGACGGCGTCGTGGTTGATGTGATGCTGCCGGACATCAACGGGGACAAGCTGGCTCGCATGCTGCGCGGTAACGCTCGGGGTGCCGAACTCGCGATCATTTTGGTGAGTAGCCGGCCCGGGCATGAGCTGGAAGTGCTGGCCGTGGAGGCCCAGGCTGACGGCGTGGTGAACAAAGCCGAAGTTGGGGCGCGGCTCTGGCCAACCCTGCGAACGGCGCTGAACCGAAGGCGTCCGCACGGGTCAGGGTGAATTACAAACAATGGGGTACAGGGTCTTGTTCCGACAACTGGCGTCACCGGTACAGGAACATCCCAATGCAATTAGTGCTCGGATGCGCGCTTGCGTTAGTTGGGATGAGCGACTTCACCGCCTGCGAAGCGAAAGGACCGCCCAGAGCCGAGAAGAAGAACGCCGACCCCGCTACGGCACTAAGCACGGCAGACGACGAGCTGCGGAAGGTGTATTGCGGAAAATATGCTCCTGTCGCGGATATGCCACAGCCACCTCGACCGCCCCTCCCGAACCGTGGTGTTGTGTCAGGTGGTCTGCCGCCCGGTGCCGGGGAATCGCTGGTGGAATGGCAACAAGGTTGGAAAAAAACGCTATCGGCTTGTTACAATTTAGAGTTGCTCTGCGAGGGACCACAGACTGGAAAGGTATCGATGGTGGCGCAATTCGTCTTCGAGGATGCCAGTCGTGTTCGTGCTGAAACTAAAACTCTAAACGTTCACGGAGATTTGGGTCAAACTGTTATCGCGTGTGTTACGCGTCACACTAAGATGTTTTCGATTCCAGATCCAACACTGCAGGGAAAAACCGTTCGAGTAGAATTGGTGTTTGAGCTCAGCAGCAACGGAGGTTAGCTGTACGCACCTTTGAAACGCACTCGTCAGTATGAGCATATGAGGCAGTTGTTGCTCTGCCTTGGCCTAGCTTCCTGCAACGCGGGGGTGCCGGCGGGCATGTATCACTCAGGCAAGCAGGCAGACGACAATGACGAGGCTGTCACTCGCACCAGTGGCGGCGTTGCGCCCGGAACCACTGGAAGCCGGCCTCGCTCGACCTTGGTTCGCCGGACGGTGTCGCAGAAGTAATCTATGGTGAGGAAACGATCGCGGCAGAGAGGCCCTTCAGCATTAGCTTGAAAGGCGACGTCTGGACCGTCACGGGGACGCTACCGAAATCTTCCTTCGGGGGCGTCGCGGTGGTGGACATTTCCAAGAGCGATGGTCGAATTCTTCGCGTCATTCATGGTAAGTGATCAGGATGATTCCGGGTGTTGACGGCACCGGATCACGTGAGCAAGCTTCCCCATCGTTGAGCCCTTCAACCCGCGAGTTCTTGCAGTTTGCCTTTGAGCTTCTGCTCAAGCCGATTGTAGGTGTCTGCCGGGGCCATCGGCGTGGCTTTGCTGCTCGCATCGGTGCGCACGAAGTCGGCAAATAGCTGCTCGAACGGCAGCTCTCCGATCGTGTTGGCGGCTAACAGCGCACCGCCCAGGGCGGAGGCGTTGTCCACCTGGAGCGGGCTGATCACCGCTTGAAACACATCGGCCAGGATCTGGCGAATTGCCGGGCTCTTGGCGGCGCCACCGGTGATTCGGATCGTGTTGGGCGTCTCTCCGATGAAGCGGGAATGCAGGCGCATGCTCACGGCTTGGATTTCTACGATGGCACGCGCGACGCGCGCTGGGATCTTGCCGGCCACAAAATCAGGACTGCCGAAGCGTTGCGTGTTCGACTTCAGCACGCGGGGCGTGGACTCAGGCGCGAAGAAGGGCAGCATCCAATTGTCGCCGTTGCCCGGCTCCGTGCGTTCCAAAATCGAATCGCTGAACTCTTCCCAACCCATTCCAAACTCTTTGGCGACAGCTTCCCGCGCCAGCGAACCATTCGTGAAGCAAATCAGGCTCATGAAACCTGCCGCCGGATTGCCAAACACATGACCAAAGCCATTCGGATCGGTGAGGGGCTTCGACATGGCAGCGAACATTGTGTCGCTCGTGCCCAGGCTGATCACCGCGACGCCGGGCTTCGTGGCACCCATCCCCACCAAGCTTGAAGGATTGTCGCCCGTGAACACGGTGACCGGGGTTCCGGCCCGAATTCCGTACTTTTCCACAAAATAACTGGTGACGGTGCCGACGACGGAGCGAGCCTGGCAAAGGCCCGGCAATTTCTCGCGGAGCCCAGGCGCAGTCGCGTCTAACAACGGCTGACTAAAATCGTTCAGAGCCAGCTCGAGCAGGTTCATGCCGGCACCATCCCCGAAGTCGATAGGTGCGCTCGTGCCGGTGAGCAGTGAAGCTATGAAGGAACTCACCAGGTGGATCTCGGCGGTGCGCTCATAGGCTTCGGGTTCGCGTTTGAAGAACGCTCGGATTTGTGGCCCTGTGAAGCGTTCGGTGGGCCGAGAACCTGTGAGTTCAGTGACCTTCATTTGCCCGCCCAAGGCCGTTGCGATTTCCTCGCACTCGCGGGTCGTCGAGCTATCCATCCAGATCGGGGAGGTTTTCCGCGAAAGGAGCGGGGCAACCTGCAGTGCTAACGGCTTGTCATAAGCAAAACGCCCGTGCTCGCTGAGCTTCTGATTCAGGTAGACAGAGCCGTGCTGCTGGCCTGCTCCGCCGATACCTCGGATCTGAGATAGGTCGTAGCCAGTCGCTCGAATCCTTTCTAACAAGAGCTCAAGCGCCGCGACCCAGAGCAGCGGATCAGCATGCACGATGCGCGGATTGTCGTTCCGCAAAAAACCGTGGGGCGATAAGAAATCGGGCAGATCTTTGCCGAAGTTGACGTTCAAACTTAGAGCCACACGCTTGGCGTCGGTGTCGACGATGATCGCCGAAAGGCTCTGGGTGCTAGAATCAAGTCCGAGATAATGGGGCATGGGGCTCTCGTTTCAGGCAAGGCTGAGGTTGTTGCCGTAGTCACCGGGCGCGAACACGTGCAGTTTGCTCGTGCTCAACTGAAGTTCAATCGAATCGTTGGGAGAAACAGAAACTGACTTGATCCGGGCCACCAGGCGGGCCCCTTCGGGAGTCGAAAGGGAGAGATCCGTCAGGTGCCCGAGCGGTTCTACCACGTCCACCTTGAAGCTCACCTGGAGCGATGGCCCTCCGGTCGGCTCATTCAACGGCGTAAAAAATTCCGGACGAACGCCGAGCACCACCGCTTGATCGAGCACGGGCTTGAGTCGCGCCGCTAATGGTTGCGGTAAAGCGATCTCCAGGCCTGAGCCCGTGAAGATGACTTGCTCTCCGACGCTGAGCAATCGGCCTTCGACGAAGTTCATCGGCGGCGTTCCGAGGAAGCCAGCAACGAAGCGGTTCTGAGGACGTTCGTAAATGGCCAAGGGTGCGTCCACTTGCTGCACTTTTCCTTGGCTCATGATGACGATGCGATCACCGAGCGTCATGGCCTCTTCTTGATCGTGCGTCACGTAAATAGTCGTGGTTTTCAGGCGCTGATGCAGGCGTTTCAGCTCTGCGCGGGTTTCCACTCGCAGCTTAGCATCCAGATTGCTGAGCGGCTCATCGAACAGGAAAGCTGCGGGCTCGCGGACGATGGCTCGACCGAGAGCTACGCGTTGCCGCTGACCGCCTGAGAGCGCCTTGGGCTTGCGTTCGAGTAATTCCTCGATGGCCAAGAGTTTCGCTGCATGTGCAACGCGCGTTCGAATCTCTTCCCGCTTGAATTTTCTGAGTTTTAGGCCGAAAGCCATATTCTCAAACACGCTCATGTGCGGGTAGAGCGCGTAGTTTTGGAACACCATGGCGATGTCACGATCCTTGGGCGCCAGATCATTGACCACCCGCGACCCAATGCTGATGGTGCCTTCCGTGACATCTTCGAGGCCCGCAATCATCCTAAGTGTGGTGGACTTACCGCAGCCGCTCGGACCGACGAAGACCACAAATTCGCCATCCGCGATCTCAAGATTCACATCGCCAACAGCTCGAACATCGCCGGGGTAGACTTTGCCGATCTTCTCAAGTCTTACGTTTGCCACCGCTGTCTCCGCTCATGGGTCGGCTGAGCCCTGCGCCATTCAGTTCCGGACAGAAGCACAAATTTCCACGTCTTCCTAGTGGAAGACCCCGTGGAAGACGTTGCGGGCGGTAGTGCGGTCTACTATGGCTCACACACGATGAAAGTCTTAGTCACCGGAGCCGCTGGATACATTGGGTCACATGCCGTCAAGGTGTTGCAGCGTGAGGGCCATCACGTCGTGGCGCTGGATAATCTGAGCCGGGGGCATCAGGCGGCGCTTTCCCCTGAAGTGCCCTTCGTTCGTCTGGATTTGAGGCAGACCGAGGCTGTGCAAAAAGCCCTGATTGAGCACCAGATCGAGTGCGTGATGCATTTTGCGGCGTTGGCTTACGTGGGTGAATCAGTCACCCAACCGCTCGTCTATCACGACAACAATACGGGAGGCACCACCAGCTTGCTTCAGGCCATGCAAGCCGCGCGCGTGAATCGCATCGTCTTCAGTTCGACGTGTGCGACGTATGGCGAACCGGAACGCATGCCGATCGTGGAGACGATGCCCCAGGCTCCCATCAATCCGTACGGTTGGTCTAAGTTGGCCAGCGAGCGCGTGCTGAAGGATTACCTCGCGTCCAATCCAGAGTTTAGCTTCGCCGCGCTCCGCTATTTCAATGTGGCCGGTTGTGATCGGGAGGGGATTCTTGGCGAAGATCACCACCCAGAGACGCACCTGATCCCAGTGATCCTGCAAGTTGCACTTGGCCTGCGGGAAAAGCTTCAGATCTACGGCGAAGACTATCCCACGCCAGATGGCACCTGCGTGCGCGACTACATTCACGTAGAAGATTTGATCACGGCGCACATCTTAGCGATGAATGCGCTCACTGCCGGCAAGGAGCTGATCTACAACCTGGGCATCGGGCGCGGGTACAGCGTTCGGGAGATCATCGACGCGGCGCGGAAAGTCGTGGGGCGCGACATCAAAATCGAGGCGTGTGCACGGCGGCCCGGTGATCCGCCAGAACTCACCGCCGATCCGAGCAAGATCCAGCGCGAATTGGGTTTTCGAGCGCAAATCACAGATATTTCGGAGATCATCGAGAGCGCCTGGCGCTGGTTTCAACGGCACCCGAAGGGATACCGTTGACCGACTCTTGGGCGGCGTGTTTTATCCGCTGGCCCTGGCACCGGATGGTCCCGAGCCGGTGTGCCCAGGTGAGCGCGTGAGCAAAGTGAGACACAACGATGTTTAGTCTGAATAACAAGGTCGCGGTCGTAACGGGTGCTGGTTCAGGAATTGGGCAAGCGATCGCCGTGACGCTGGCGGCCAGCGGTGCCAAAGTAGCTGGTTTCGATCTTTCGTTGGACGCGCTCGCAGAAACGGCAGGCAAGGTCGAGGCAAAGGGCCAGCAGATGCTGCGGGTTGGCTGCGATGTTTCGAGCCCTGAGAGTGTGGCGAAGGCTTTTGTTGAAGTGGATGCGAAGTTTGGCCGCTTGGATATCCTGGTTAACAACGCTGGAATTGCCCATGTGGGCAATATTGAGGGCACGGCCGTCGCGGATATGGATCGGCTCTACAACGTTAACGTGAAGGGGGTGTTCCTGTGCGCGAAGGAAGCGGTGGCGCGCATGCTCACGACGGGTGGCGGGAGTATCGTCAACGTGGCTTCGATCGCCTCGTTGGTGGGTGTGGCTGATCGTTTTGCCTATTCGATGACGAAAGGTGCGGTGCTCACCATGACGTATTCTTTGGCCATCGATTACATGAAGAGGGGGATCCGTTGTAATTGCGTTTGCCCAGCGCGTGTGCACACGCCTTTTGTCGACAATTTTATCCAGAAGAATTACCCAGGCCAGGAGCCGGAAATGTTCAAGAAGCTCTCGGAGTATCAGCCGATTGGGCGCATGGGTAAGCCAGAAGAAGTAGCGGCCCTGGTGCTTTTTCTCTGCTCCGATGAAGCCGCGTTCATCACGGGCGCCGCGATGCCCGTCGATGGCGGAGTTTTGGTGTCCTAAGGTTTGGCGGGTTGTTGGTTCACGTCTCAAGCAGCTGAAAGGTCAAGATCATGAAACTATTTCGCTTTGGTTCGCCCGGCTCAGAGAAG
Source organism: Polyangiales bacterium (assembly GCA_038246305.1). Lineage (GTDB taxonomy): Bacteria > Myxococcota_A > Polyangia > Polyangiales > Polyangiaceae > JBBRRP01. The sequence goes on from JBBRRP010000112.1 coordinate 12,451, forward strand.
CCTGGTGTGGTGTTGGGAGATAACACCTGGGTGGATGTCTCAGCGTTCGGAGCAGATTACGACGAGGCTTTTTTTGGCAGCGGTGGCCTTGCCAAGCTGGAAGCGTGGCTGAAGCAGAATGGCTCAAGCTGTCCGAAGGTGGATGTGAGCAAGGTGCGCTTGGGCGCCCCGATTTGTCGCCCGAGCAAGATCATCTGTGTCGGCCTCAATTATCGCGCGCATGCCGTAGAAACGAACATGCCAATTCCGGCAGAGCCCGTGCTCTTCTTCAAAGCCACAACGGCACTCGTGGGCCCGAACGACGATCTTAAGATCCCACGGGGCTCGGAGAAGACCGACTGGGAAGTGGAGCTCGCGGTGATCATCGGAAAGACGGCACGCTACGTAGGAAAGAGCGAAGCACTGGAGTACGTGGCTGGATATACCCTCCACAATGATTACTCGGAGCGCGCCTTCCAGCTCGACCGAGGCGGTCAATGGGTAAAGGGCAAGAGCTGCGATACGTTTGCTCCACTCGGTCCCACGCTTGTCACACGCGATGAGATCGATCCGAGCAACTTGAAGCTATGGCTCAAGGTGAACGATAAGCTGGTTCAGAACAGCAACACTGACGATATGATTTTCGATGTGCCGACGGTCGTGAGCTACATCAGTCAATTCATGACTTTGTTGCCTGGAGATGTGATCAGCACTGGCACGCCCCAAGGAGTAGGTCTTGGTCTGAAACCGCCTACATTCCTCAAGGTGGGTGATAAGGTGGAGCTGGGTATTGAGGGGCTCGGAACCTCGCGCCAGCGTGCCGTAGCGTCCGACTGAGCGGGTGGCCGCGTCGGTTTCGGCCGTCTGGCCAAAATTCAACATCCCCGCCCGATTGGGAGTGTTCAATGCGCGCCAGGGTCTGTACCCTTACAGGTTCGGAAAATGCGAACACGGAACAAAGTCGAAACGCGGCACCTCGCTCCAGGCGAGGCTGTTTGGAGTAGTTTCCCTCCCGGGGTTTCAACCTTGCCTCCAGAACACGAGGGCACTGACGGACGGCGGGCAGTTTCCCAAGCACCCGACTCAAAGGTCCAGCGCTCGCCCGGGCGGGCCAACCCTGTCGCCGAGGGCCTGGTGCAGACGTTGCTCGATAGCTCGGCGGACGGAGTCTTCATCTTGGATGAACGGCTCACGCTCCGTGCCGCGAACGAGACCCTCAGCGACCTTGCCAATGTTCCGCGCGAGCAATTATTGGAGCACCACGTCCTGGATGTTTTCCCTTTGATGCAACAGCTCGGGCCGGATGTGTTTGAGTTTGTGCTCCAAGGGCGAACGCTCGGGGGCTCGCTAGATGGTGTACGACCCGAGCAAGCTACGGGGCATTCCTTCGACATCAAGCTCACGCCAGTTTTCGAAGCCGGAAGGGTGTCCGGCATTTTGGGTATTGTGCGCGACACGACGCAACAGAAGTTGCACGCCGCGCGGCTCCACCACATTCAGAAGCTGGGTCTCGCCTCTCGCCTGGCGACAAGCTCTGCTCACGACCTCAGCAATCTCTTGACGGTTATCCATGCTGAGGTCTCACGAGCTCTGTTCTTGTGTGAGGATCCGGAGCTGGTGGAGTCGCTGCTGGAGATCCAAAACTGCACAGAAAAATCTGGGGTTTTGACCCGAGAAGTTCTAAGTTTCGCCAGGAAGAATGCTGAGCACCCGTCGGTGCTGCGGGTGGGACAGCTGATTTCAGATTCCCGGCGAATGTTTGAGCGCCTGCTGGGATCCGATGTCGCGCTCAATTGCGAAGTGCGCGATGAAATGCTGCGAGTCGCGGCGCACCGCGGGCAACTCGAGCAGGTATTGGTCAATCTGATTGCTAATGCTCGAGATGCGCTGGTTCCCGGTGGGAGGGTGGATATCCTGGTGAGGCAGCTCAGCCTGCCAGGACCCGAGAATCTCCGATTCGGAGATATTCCCCCAGGCGAGTATTGCTGCATGGAGGTCAAGGACACCGGGCACGGCATGGATGCCGCGGTGCGGCAGCACCTATTCGAAAGTTTCTTCACGACCAAGCCAGAAGGTTCTGGAACAGGGCTCGGCTTGGCCACGAGTCGAGACATTATCACCGCCAGTGGTGGCCACCTGATCGTGGAGAGCGAGCCTCGGGTCGGCACGCAAGTGTTTGTCGTTCTGCCGCTCTTGGTTGAGAGCACTCGCCCGACGGTTCGGCCCTCGCTAGGCCCAGGTGTGCACAAGGCCAAGCTGGCTCCCCTCGAACAGGTGTCGCCCGAAGGAGCGGATTTGTCGGGGCTCTATCGAGTTAGTTGATCATCGCAAGTCGGTGGGGCCAACGGGTCAAAGTTAGGTCGCGGAGCTTCGCCCTTTGGCTTGCGGCGTGACGGCGCTATAGAAGCGTGGGTCACTGTGTCGAGCAAGGGAAGCCAGAAGTTAGCGCTGTTTTGGGGGATCCCTTGAAGATCCTGCACGCGGCTGATCTGCATTTGGACAGTCCTTTGCTCGGACTGCCGCTGTATGAGGCGGCTCCGGTTGAGCGCATTCGCAGCGCCACCCGCAGAGCTTTCGAAAATCTTGTGAGCTACGCGCTTGAGCATCAGGTGGATTTGGTGGTCATCGCTGGAGATCTTTTCGATGGTGACTGGCGGGATTATGCGCCGGGCCTTTTCTTCTCAGCTCAGATGAGTCGTTTGCGGCAAGCGGGTGTGCGTGTCGTGTGGCTGCGTGGCAACCATGATGCGGCGAGCAAGATCCGCCGTCATTTGCGGTTGCCCGATAACGTGGCCGAGCTTGCTACGTCGCATCCCCAAACGATCGAGTTCGAGTCGCTCGGTTTGGCGATTCATGGCCAGGGCTTCGCCAAACGAGATATCACTGAAGATCTTGCGGCGGGTTACCCGCAGGCCATCCCGGGCGTATTCAATCTTGCGCTCTTGCATACGGCGCTCGAGGGCAGGCCTGGTCACGATAGCTATGCGCCGTGCACCTTGAATGCGTTGCGCGACAAGGGCTATCAGTATTGGGCGCTCGGGCATGTGCACACCCGCGAGGTATTGTGTGAAGAGCCGTGGGTGGTCTTTCCTGGTAATTTGCAAGGGCGTTTTGTGCGTGAAAGCGGGGCAAAAGGGGCCACTTTGATTGAGATCGTGGCGGGGCGTGTGGTGCGCGTGGAGGCACTAGCCTTTGATGTCGTTCGATTCGGCGTGTGTCACGTGGAGGCTTCGGACTGCTCCAATCCGGATGATATTTTGGACGTGGTGCGCCGCTCGCTGAACGAGTGGGCGAGTGGCGTGGAGGATCGACTGCTCGCGTTGCGTGTTGTGATCTCGGGCGCTACACGCGCTCACGCTGCGCTTCATCGTGACGAGTTTCGCTATGTTGAAGAGGTGCGAAATGCGGCGCTCGACGTACCATCTGGGGACGTGTGGATCGAGGACGTTCGCTTTCAAACTCAGGCGCTGGGCCAGGCCAGTTTGAGCGAGGCTCAGGATGGAATAGTGAGCGAGTTGCTCAGCGCGGCGGCCAACCTGCGACAAGGAGCTGAGCTCAAGTCAGAGTTTGACGCTCTGTTCAAAAAGCTAGGCGAGCTGCGCTTGGACCCCACGGGTGAGGATTTGGGCGGGGCGCTCCACCTCGAGCGGACTCTGGAGCAAGCCCAAGAGCTGTTGTTGGCTCGGCTCGCCGAGGCGACGCGTAGCTAATGCGCTTCCGTCGGCTGGATCTTAGCGCTTTTGGCTCGTTTTCAGGGGTCAGTTTGGATTTGTCGGGCGGCAAAGCGGGTGGTTTGCACATCATCTATGGCGCTAACGAGGCAGGGAAAAGCACGGCGTTACGCGCCATCTCCGCGCTCTTTTTTGGGATCCCAGAGCGCACCGCCGATGACCACACGCACGGCACGAAGCTGATGAAGGTGGGCGCGGTGCTCGAAGATGCAAACGGCAGATTGCACACGTTCGTGCGTCGCAAAAAACGCAAAGATGCCCTGCGAGATGCTAATGACTTGCCCGCGTCCGAGGCAACGCTCGCCGCGCTCTTAGGGGGGCAGAGCGAGGGACTCTTTAGCTCGATGTTTGGGCTGGATCACGTGCGCTTGGCGCAGGGCGGGGAAGCGTTATTAGCCGGGGAAGGCGATCTGGGGGAGAGCCTATTTGAGGCAAAAATGGGAGGTGAAGGCACACGCCGTGTCCTTGACCAGTTGGAAGCTGAGGCCGATGCGCTCTTCAAACCGACAGGTCGAACCAGGCCTCTCATTACGATCGCCCTAGAAGAGCATCGCCAAGCCCAAAAAATCTGGCGCGAAACAGTGCAACGCCCTGAGGCTTGGGAGGAACAGCAATCCGCACTCGATCGCGTGAGTTCCGAGAAATCAGCGGTTGAGCAGGAGCGGCGCCAATCTCGATCAGATCTGGCGCGTCTGACTCGAACTCAGGCAGTGCTGCCGGTCGTCGCGCGACGCAGCGAACTGCAACGGGAGCTTTCAGAGCTTGGAGAAACGCGTGGTTCGATCACGGAGCATGCTGCACGCTATCAACGGATCGCGGAGGAGTTCCGGCAAATTGAGCGCGATCTTGAACGCAGTCAGCAAGCGAGAGCGGCACTCACGCGCGAATATGAAAGCCTTGAGCGGGCGCCTGAGGTCCCAATGGGGGATTTCGAGGTGGACGCGACCGCCGAAGAACTCGCGGTGGAGCGGAGCGAACGGATCCAGCGTGAGCGACTCACGGGCGAGATCGGCTTGCTGCGAAGTGACGTTGAACTGCTTCTGCGGCGTGTCCGGCTCGGCCGAGAATCCCAGGACCTTCAGCGCCTGCGCTTGGATGTTGAACGAGAAACGCGACTGAGGCGCTTGGCTCGCGAGGCCTCAGAATTGCAACAAAGCGCCAAGGACGCTGAGGCGAAATGGCATGAAGAGGCAGCCGAGCTGCAGGCTGCGCGCCCCGCCAGCTTGGACGGCTTGAACGCGGAGGCTGTCCAAACTCTGGTGTCACAAGTTCGAGGGCTCAGTCAAAAGGCATTCCTGGAAACGGACCGGGCACGCCAGCGTGCGTTGGTTGAACGCAGCCAGCAGCAGCTGAACTTGCTGTTGCCCTCCTTGGCACCTTGGCGCGGCAGCGCTGACACACTCAGAGGTTTGGAGCTACCTGAGCTAGACGACGTTTCCGATTGCGCCGAACGCTTCCAGGAGAGCGATGCTGAGCATCGGCGGTTGGAACAGCGGAGCCGCGAAGTAAGGAGCGCGAGCATCGAGGCCTCAAAGCGCATTGAGGCGATTCAGCGTGCCTTCGAAGTCCCGAGTGAACTTGGACTCGCGAGCACACGTGAGAAGCGGGACAGTGTGTGGCGCCGCATCCGGGCGGCTCGGGCGCTGGCGTCTCCATCTTCCGCAGGTGTGCTGCTATCAGAGGCGTTAGCGGCTGAGTATGAGCAGCTCGTGGCTAACGCTGATGAGCTGAGCGACAGATTGCGGCGTGAAGCGCAGCGCGTGATTGAGTTGGCTCAGTGCGAGGCCGAACTCTTCGCGCTTGGGAAGGAAGAGTCGAGCTTAGAAGTCGAACGCTCCACCTGGAAAATGGCAAGAATGCAGCTCGAACAGCGCCTGGCCGGCCTGTGCTCACGGGCGGATCTTGCCGAGTCGATGAGCCCCTCGGCGTTCCTGGGTTGGCTGAAACGTGCCGAAACGGTGCGCACGGCTGCGGTCACGTTGGTGGGCATTGAGCGCGAGCTAGCCGCGTGTGACGCCGAGTATGCCGCGGCACAAGCGAGAGTTGTCGACGTGCTGAGGGCAAGAGGCGTTCATTCCGCTGAAGGTTGGTCGCTCACGGAGTGTTTGGAGCGAGCGCAGATCCTCGTGGAAGCAGAGGTGCAGCGCGAGCAGGACGCTCGCCGTTTGGAGCGGGAGGTATTGCGCCGTACGGCACGGATCGTCGAAACGCAACGCCGGTTGTCTGAGGCAAAGCGGGCGCTCGAGGTTTGGGCTCAACAATGGGCGGCTGTACTCGATGGGTTGCCCTTCTCGGCGCAGTCCACGCCCGATGAAGTGCTCGCCGCGTTCGACCAACTCAACCTGGTTTTTCAGAAGGCCGATGAGCTGCAGGCCAAGGAGCGCCAGGCTTCAGAACTCGCCGCTCGGTTCGAGCGGTTTCGTTCCAATCTTACGACCGTCGCAGAGCGAGCGGCCCCTGACGTCCTTGGACTCGAACCCCTGGCAGCCGCTGAAGAGCTGTTGCGGCGTAAGCGTTCAAGTGACGTGTTTCACGACAAATTACGAAGGGTTGAGCTCGAGTTGGTTGAGAAAGAAGGTGACATCGAACGCCTGAGGAGCCTCAAAGAACAGCTCGCTGCAGAAGTCGCCGAGATCTGTCACGCCTCCGGAGTGAGCGACCCCGGTCAACTCCGCGCTCAGGAATCTTTGGAAGGACGCCGCAGTCTGCTGCAAGCGGCGCTCGTCGCGTGTGACACTGAGTTATTGGAAATTGCATCCGAACACGGCTTGCTTCCGGATGAATTACTTTCCGAGGCTCAAGCAGGCGAACGCGGCATGCTGCAAATCCGACGCCAGGAGTTGGAGCTCAAGCTCGAGGAGCTGGATGACCGTCATTTGGCGTTGGATCGCGAGATGGTAGCGCTTTCCGGCGGCCTCAAACATTTTGCAACCACGAGCGGAGCTGAGGCGGCCCAATTGGTTCAAACGAAGGCAGTCGAGGTACGAAACTTGGCGGCGCGCTA
>JBBRRP010000113.1:0-19153 GCA_038246305.1 Polyangiales bacterium
AAGTTGATAGGTCGCGACTCTGCGACCGCCGGCGCCCTGTGGGTGCAGCCTCTTGCTGCCCCTGCGGGGCGCTTTCATTTTGTCCGCGACGTCGTAATGCCACCCAGCGCATGAGCGATCAGGTGGCACGTGGCGTCGTAGGATAACGCCTTTGCTTTACGACGTGGGGGGCTCTGATTTACGATGAATGCGTGGGATTCATCGCGAAATCATACGGCGCCAATTCGGCATCGGCTTACGATGGTAAATAAGTGCGTAACATGTAAGTGGGAGAAGTTGCCACTTGCGTTTAGTGACTCGGTCGTTCAGTGACCCGCACGCGAGTGTCGGCCCCGACGTTGAGCAGCGAGGTGATCCCGTCCAAGCCGTTGCTGACTCCGCGAAACGCAACACCGCCTTGGTCGACTTGACCCTTGAGTCGCATGAGGTATCTTACTTCGCCTTCTCCTCGAAAGTGAAAGGTCCGCACGACTCGAGTGCGGGGGCGCACAGGCCCAAGCGAAAATCGCTCACCATCGGGCGCCAGCAGATCAACGCTTTCTACTGCTCGCATAGACTGGTTGTCCACGATTACCGAGTTGAGCGTGATCAGGCGCTCCGCGAAAAAGACCAAGCCGACGGCGAGAGGCAAATTGCTAACCAGCAGCGCGGAGAGAGTTGCAGTCCTTACTCCCCACCCAGGCGGACGGGGCTTCTTCACGAGAAGTCCGTAAGCCACGAGCGCTGCGGTGCCGATACCGAGTAGAACTATTCCGACGGAAACGATGACGGCTCCCGCGGTCGTCAACCACTCAGCCCTGGTTAGGTACCACCAGGTGAAGTCGAGTAGACCCAGGGCGAACGGCAGCGCCCAGCAAACAAATGCTACACGCAAAAGCCATACGAACGTGCGGAGCGGGACGATCGGCATTCGGACGTCAGTTGTAGACAGGAACAAGGTTCGTATCCCCGGCGAACTCACCGGACGCAATAGGCAAAGATGCATCTGGCCCAGGATCGGAGCTATTGAGGTGGAGTTGATGATTCTCTAGGGCGCGGCTGCAGCCTTCCTCACAACCCTCGCCTCCGTTCGCGAGAGCCCTCCCGATGAAGTTGTTGGTCAGATCCATGCGTTCCTCCGCGGGTGGGTTTTCGGATTGGCACTCCTCGTGTATATCCGCGATCTCCTTGGCAACGTCGGGTCCCAGGGCTTTAGCCATGAGGCAACTCCAGAGGCAGTGCTTGAGAGCGTCCGCTAGCCCGTTGTGAATTCCTGGTAGCCCGGTGCTGATAGCCATTTGGCTCGCAAGGTTACCCAGCTCCCGCGCCTTTTCTGCGGCCAACGGTCCTACGGCCAGGACACTGGCCACTGCCTGTCCACACCCACAAAAATGTAAACCCGTCGGATCCGTGTGAACAGGCACGAATGCAGAAGAATAAAAATTTAACCCGTTTGGGTAACCATCTCCCGCCATTGGACGCTGGACTCGAAACCCAACGGCCCCTTTAGGCGTGCGCGCCCGTTTCCATGGGTCACGGGAAACAAACCTCCCCAACTCCGCATCCATATACCGAGCCCTAAAATACGTCAGCCCCGTCTCCCCATCATGGTACCTGCCCGTGAACCCCACCTGGTTCCCAACGGCACTCGCAGCTAACGTCGAGCCTCCTGGCGAAACCACACGTCGCTTGCCGTACGGCGTGTACCCGTAACGCTCAGCCAGCTGGCCACTGGAATTCGTCATCGCCATCACGTGGTAGATCCGGTTTTGATGATAGTACCGAGTGCCAGTGCTCGATACCATAGCCAAAGGCTCATCGATGTACGCCCCATAGACGTAACGGCGCTTGATTGTTCCGTTTTCGTACTCGGCGATGATTTGGTCGCCGTCGTGCACGAACACTGTAGAAAGGGTTCCGACGGCCTTCTTGAGCCGCCTGCCTAGGGCGTCGTACTTGTATTGGCCGCCCGCCAGGCCTGGCGCAACGCCTGGCGAGGTCAGCCGATTCTCGACGTCCCACACGAGCGTTTGGCCAGTTTGGTTCAGGATCAGGTTCCCCTTGGCGTCGTGGCTCAGGGCCACTTGGGGGGTGCCGCTCTTCGTGAGGGCTGTTATCTCATGCACGGGGCTGTGCGTGCGTGCCTCCGCCACGCCATCGCGCGTGGTGCTTGCCCAATTGCCGACCAGCGAAAGGTTCCAGGATTGGGTTTGTAGCGGGCTTGCTGTCGGACCTCGCTGAAACGCGGTTAGCCTGTCCTCCACATCATACCCGTAGGTCAAGCCTTCTGTGGGTAAGAGCGGGTTCGCTTCATTCGTAACGCGCTTATTAGCGTCGTAGGAATAGCTGAGCTGATTGATTCCGGGAGTCGATATTGTCGCTACCAGGTTATCAAGGCGGTAGGTTCGCGTTTCTACCAAGGCGTTACCGAACGTGGTGCTCGTCAGGCGCTGGCCTGCATCGTAGGCCCTTGTGGCGAGCAGAGTTGTTCCCAGCTTCGCGGTTGTTAGCTGATTGCGATCCGTGTACGTGCGAGCACTCACCGATCCATCAGGGTAGGTGATCGACGTTTTCCGGTTTGCGGCATCATACGCGTAACCAACCGTATAGTTGACGTTATCCACCCGTTGCACTTCGCTTGCGATCCGATCGCCCGCGTCATAGGTGCGTGTTACCGAGGTACCGTAGCGACCGTTCGTCGCGGTAATCAGGCGCGAATCGGCATCGTAGGTGAGCGTATCGTTCAATCCATCCGGGTAGGTGCGCCCGACGAGCCGGTTAGCTGCGTCAAAGACGAATTGCGTAATAAGGCCCGTTTGGTCCGTACGGGACACCATTCTCCGGCCAGCATCGTACCCATAATTCCGCACGTTGGGTACGCCTGCTTGTTGGGCTGGCAGAGTGTCTCTGCTTAGTAGCCCACGGTTGTCGAAAAGGTAACTGGTAACGCTTCCTTGCGCGTCCGTCATGCTGAGGGTGTTGCCGTCTCCGTCAAACGCCCACGCGGTGATGCCCTGAAGACGATCACGCTCGGTGACTCGGCGGTTCCGAGCATCATAGGTGTAGTTAGTGACCTGACCGAGCGCGTCCGTTTGCGAGGTGAGGTTGCTCTCCGAATCGTACCCGAAACCTCGCGCATCACCCTGTGTATCGGTGCAAGAGGTCTTCCTGTTCCGAACGTCGAACTGGCACGTCATGCCCGTTGAGTTGGGATCGCTCATGCTGAGCTCGTTGCCGTTTGCATCGAAGGTGCGAACGGTGCTGCAATCCTGAGCGTCAATCTGACGCCGGAGGTTGCCAAGGCCATCAGTGCGTGCGCGTGTGGAGTGCCCGAGCGCATCGGTTACTTTTCTTTCGAGTAACCCGCTCACCATGACATCAAGTGTCGTCGTTAGGGCGTTGCCGTTTCCGTCGATACTGCGAATCGTGCGCTGATTGCCGTCCCGTAGCTCGATCGAGCTATGGCCCAACGGGTCAAGGATTTGAACCCCGGACCCAACGGCGTTCAAGCCTAGATTTAGACCCGCTACGCGGCTGCTCTGCGCGTCGATCCCCACGCCGTCCGTTAAGTTGTCATCGTAACCGTAAGTGGTGGTTTCGTTTGCGCCGTTCTTCCGCGTGAGCATTCGGTTCCTGGCGTCATAGGTCATCCGGGTGGCGTTGCGATTTGGGTCCGTAACGGATAAGACATTGCCGAAAGAATCGTAAGCGGTCAGTGTTACCGCGCCACTTGGATCGGTCACGCTCGTTCGACGATCGCAGCACCCAGAGTACCCGTAGGCCGTGGTGTTTTCGCGAAAGTCGGTCTCTGCGAGCAGCTTTCGTGACGGCGTGTATGTCATCGATTTGGTGGCTGCCGCGGCAGAACCGGCGCCTTCCGTTACAGATTGCAACAAATTCCTGCCATTGTAGACGAACGCCGATTCGAAAGCGCCCGCCTCGGCGAAAGCACGAGGTCGACGCTCGCGAGTGCGGTTCCCTGCCTTGTCATAGGAATACTCACTGCGAGCCGACAACGTTGTTCCCGAGGCCTCAACCAGTGCTGTTAATCTACGTTGTGCATCAAACTCAAACGCACGATTGACTCCACGAGGATCGGTTCGACGCACAACGTCTCCGTCGCCGCTGTAAACGGTGTCTTCAATTACGTAGCCAGGGTTGGCTCCGGGCGGACGAGTCAATGTGGCTACGTTGACCGTTCTCGATACTGCCGCTGGCACCGCTTCTCTCACCGTTCGTATAGGACGATCGTTGATATCATAGCCAAAAAGGTCGGCGCGTCCGTAGGGATCCTCCCGGTAAACGGGGCGCCCGTTCGCGTTGAACTTCGTGGTTGTGGTGAGAGAAACGCTGGCGTTGGGGTGCGCTGTCTCGGTCGTTCGTCGCCGTCGCGCGTCGTAACCGTAGTCCGTGGCGTTGCCTTTCGTAACACATCTTGTTGGCAGGGAAAGTGAGCCTGCGAGGTAGGAACAAGTGCTCGCAACTGCCTCTGGTTTGCCAAAAGCCTGGACCGTGGACGTTCGCCTCCCCGTAGCATCATACGTGTACTGTGTGGCATTGCCGTTGCGATCCGTTTGCTGGACCAGAAGATTGACATCAACACCGGCCCCATAAGTCTTGGTTTCCTGCGAGCCGTCCCCGAACGTGATCGCCACGAGCCGATTCCTAGGATCGTAGGAGTAAAGCAACACCTGGCCCGAGGGCCCCGTACTCTGAGTCAACCTTCCGGCGCTATCCCAAACGTAACTCGACGTCGGACGAGAACCTCCAGCCGTGTCTGCGGGTTCAATTCGCTGCGTCAGGAATCCCCGACTATCATAGACGTAATTTGTGATGTGTAGATCGGGCGCGGACGAGAGGTAGTTGGGATCGGTGGCACTCGTTACCTGGCCCTTCGTGTTGTACACGTAGCGCCAGGTCGATTCCGTTCCACTCTCCACGCCACGGGTTTCAGAGAGCTGGTTCCCCTTCGAATCATAGGTGCGGTCGGTGATGCGAGCGTCTCGACTCACTTGCCGAAGGGGCTCAGCAAACTGGTTATATGTCGATGTATCCGTGGTATTGTCCGGATAGACGACTTTGGAGATTTTGCCTGTTGGAAGATCGTATTCAAACTGCGTCCGTTGGCCTAGCCCATCAATGCGCATTTCAGGCCTGAGATACCCGTCGAGTACGATGTTGCGATTCGCTTCGTAGGTGAAGGTTCTCGGATCCCCACCAAGGGTCCAATTTGTCGAGAATTCGGAGATGAAGGAATCAATGCTGAGATCGTAGGTAAGCCGCACGTAGCCTTGGTCAGCCATGTAGGCGTACAACACAGGAACGTCCAGCGTCTCGTCCTCTTCGTTCATGTAGGCCAGCTCCCCGGAGCCGTTGAAAGCGCGGCGAATTAGATATGGGACCAGGTTTTCCACTTCGCCTGAAATGGGATCCACGTATTGATCGCGGGTAAAGTAGACCGTCTTTCGACGATGTGTGCCCTCCGCACCCGCATCGTCGTAGCGCACCGCGTGTTGCTGAGTAACATCATCCTCGCCATGCTCAAACGTTGACACAGTGCCGTCTGGATATCTTACGTGTGTTAACGGGAGAATGTTCTCATTCCCGTATTCGTACTGGATGGCTTGACCGTTCGGCAGATCGACGCGAGAGACACCCCAAGACTGCCACTCGCCTTGAAGTGTGTAGGAGAAAGCCATCGAGCGGCCGTAGGCATCCGTTACGGTCGAGATATGCCAGAGCCGATCACGATCATATTCCAGCGTGGCATCTGAGGTGAGAGCCGGATAGCGATAACTTATAACAAGCGCATTTCCGTTCCGGTCCTCCTGGCGTGTGAGCCGACCAAGCAGCTGACCATCATTGGCCGCTCGGGTGCGAACGATCTCAAACGACCACTTGCTGCCATCCGGTAGCAGCACGACCGCCGCCCCGCCCTCCATCACGGAACTTGATGGGCTACCGCTCGGACTCGTCAGCGTCAGCGACTTGAATCGGTAGGCTTGAGCTTCGTTGGGCCACAATACGCCGAGGGTTGTTTGTCCGGTCAGCGGATCATTTGGGGTGAAGCTGATACCTTCCAGCACCCTATTCTCCGGGGTGAATAAGCGAACCGAGGCGCTCGCGCCTGTCCCTTCCGCAACAAGCTGCGCGTCGAAGTTGCTGAACACACCGGGCCCAAACGCTCCGTGTTGGTAGAATACGCGCGGCCGGTGGATCCGCTTCAAACTCAAGCTCGGCAGCTCGGTGCCGTGGCCTTCTGTGGGGGGAGCCGCGCAGCTAGCGCAGCCGCTCGTTCTTTCAGCTGGAGCCGTCTCATAGTCAGTAGCGAAGTGATGATGTTCGAACATCACGTTGTCGATGAGAGACCCCGCGCCGGTGTCCCCGTTGCCGGGCTCTGCACCGCATCCACCAGTCCCATTGCCGCCCGTGCTTGAACCGCCCGTCGAACCGCTCCCACCGGTCGAAGTGCTCCCACCCGATCCCATGTCGGGGCCGGTACAATTACGGCAAGACGCCGACGCTTGCTCAGCGAAGAATAGCAAGGCCGCAACTAGGCTGAAGGCCAGCAGTGCAAATGAGCGTACGGGATCAATTCTTAACTTCCTATTTCTCATGATCGTTTCCTCCAGACGATCGCGAGCTCCCCCGCGCCCCGCCTTACACACATGAACTACCGAACGCCCTCTTGAGCGTCTTGAGCGTCAGAGGGTCTGCCACTAACGTTCTTCACACTCTGGATTTCAACATAGAAGCGCACCTGCCCGCTGGCCAGCGGGCTCGCCGTGAACACCATCGCGGTACCCACCGTGCCTCTTGTGGCCGTAAACTGGGTGCGCGCCACGCCATCGCTGCCGGCCGCAACCGTGATGGACGTGCGGCGGTTCGGAAAAGCGCCCAATCCCACACTCGTAAAGGTGACCGGCGCATTCGGGGGCGCTTTTACAGCCAAATCCACGCTTCCGAGAGGTTTCACGACCGGCGACAGAGGGGAGGCTGGTTGAAGAGTGCCGAGGCCAGGCCGCGGCGAGAGAACCTGAAACGCGCGACCCGGGACGACATCTGACAGGTACGCCTGCCGATCCCGCGCAAAAGCCTCCGCTGAGAATTGCGGCGTTGGCATCGACGGCTTTTGGGCCGGCGCAAACCGCGCCACCGCAGCTGTACGCTTAGGGTCCTGGAAGTGAGGGGTCATAGGCTCGACCTCCAACCAAGAGGCAACTATCGCCACCAAACCACCGAGAGCCAGCACTGCTAAAGCAACGCTTCCCCGGCCGATCCACCTCGCCTCCACCTCTTGGTCCATTCACGTTCAGGCATAGTCGAAAGACGCCAGTGTTCGCAACCCTAGAAGCACAAGCTACTTGCGATTTCTCTACACGCGTTTAGGTGGCGATTGCCAGGGACATCCCTAAATGAAACGCGCTGGTGTCACGCGTGACTTGCGTGTGACTTTGTTCGCTTCAGGCGAGGGCCGGTTAGGAGCCCTCCCCCTCCATCGGTAAAGAAGTAAATACTTTAGATCGATACTTTAGGTCGAGCGTACCAATCAGCTTGATTTCTGGGCAATCCAAGCGTGCGCCACCGCAGGCACACATCTAGATCACGAATAAATTTTTATATCAACAAAAATTACGCAGCTTTGGCAACCGCGCGGTCAATGACCTCGTCGAGCGCCGAAATCGTTCCATCGTTCTAAGCGCGAAAGACACGTCAACCCCCATGGGCACCGCCCTCCGCTCGTCGCGGGGACACTGACCATTGATCGCATCTCTCGAAAAGTTACCGATGCGTGTGGCCTTGAATTCCTGAATGCATTCGCGAGGGTCCGTAAGATCGCAGACAATTGGGGCGTCAAAGTGCACGGCGCGTGAAAGATGCGATGACCCGTAAGGCCTTGACCTCTTCTTCGGGTCGTCGGGACGTCACTCAAGGGCGCGGACGCAAAGCGTATCAGCTGACCGGCGAGCTTTACCACTGGCCACGCCTTTGGAGCGCCCGAACATTCCTCATTCACCTCATTGCCAACTTCAAAGGTGGTGATCGGATGCATCGAGTAGTACGCGCCAGAATTGAGCGTCACGGCTAAGGCATAGACAAAGTCTTTGAAATACTTTGAGCCGTTGGCGCGAATGAGACTCTAATTTTCTGGCGAGCCACCGTCGACACCACCCCCCGGCACGATCGTGACAAAGCCTTCGGAACCTTGGAACGCGCTCAAGTTGATTTTGGCGGTTCCCTGAAAGGAGTTCGCAGTATCGATCGAGCCTAGGTCATAGATCCGAGGCTCGCCACTGAAAGCTCCGGTTACGCGCGTTGCATCGGTGGGCGGTGTACCCGAAGCGGTCACGTCGAGTGACATCGTGGCCTTAAACTGAGGCGTGCTGGGCGAGCGCAGTGCGCTGTAGAGCGAGTAGCCTCCAGGGGTCGCGAAATTTACGTAATTGTTGCCGATAATCTGTGCGTATCCCGGAAAGGGTTTAGCGTGACTCCAGCCGGTCGCCAAGGCGCCGCCGATACCGCTTCCCGTGGCGCCCCCTCCGCTCCCCAAAGCGCCGCCAGTTGCCAAAGCTCCTCCGCTCCCCAAAGCGCCGCCGATGCCGTTTCCTGTGCTGGTTGCGCCTCCTTCGCCCACAACTGGAGCTGGTGTGCTCTGTTCTTTAGAACAACCAGGTAGAGCGCCCGATACAATGCCCAACGTGACCGATACGACGCGCCGTCTCAATGTTCTCTTCGCGACTCAGCACTCTACCTGGCTCTGGTAGGGCGGTCCACGCACGGCTGTTTCTTGGCTGCTTACGCGTCTTCGCTCGGTGTGCTAGGCGTTGGTTTGAGTTCCTTGCATTTCAGCGACGCGCGCTGATACGAGGTGTTGGCGGCTTGTCATCGCGGGCGCGAAAGGAGATGAACATGTTGAAAAAAACGCAAACGGTGATCATTGCGGCACGCCTGGGCATGCTCAGTTTACTGAGCCTGCTAACGCTGAGCTGCACGGATGATGCGCCACCTGGCTGCCGTCCTGGCGTGCCCTGCCAGTGTTTGGGGGGCAACTGTCGGTATCAGTGCCAAGAATTCAGCGGTTGCGTGCCAGCGTGCGCCAGCGCAGACAGCTGCTCGGCGCTGTGCGGTGATCAGTGTAAGTATGATTGCCGGAGCGGTACGGATTGTTCAGCCACGTGCACCACCGACTGCGCGATCAGTTGTCAGAGCACTTCCACGTGTGCGGCCGAGTGTGGGGACCGCTGTGCGTATGATTGCCGGGATGTCTCCTCGTGCACTCCGCACGTCGGCCCCAAAAGCCGCGTGGTGTGCGAGCGCGTTGGGAGCTGTCAGGTTCAGTGTGGCGGCGATTGTGTGGTGGATTGCCGCCAAACGGGTTCCTGCGAGGTCCAATGTGCCAAGGGGCCGAAGCTCGACTGTGGCAATGGGCGCGTGGCGTGTGGCTCGTGCGCGGATCCCGTGTAGTTAGCTGGCGTCGATGGTACGAGCCCTGCGTCAGCGTGGAGACAACTTCACGCGCAACGCTGGGAGAATGTGTGTGGCTAGCGAGCCCAAAGCGCAGCTAAATCGAACTCAAGCGCGTCAAAAGGCTTTAGCCGAGCCGGACTTTCACCTGTAACCGATTGAATGATGCGATAGCTTGGGCCATCTAGCTCAAGGACCTCCAGGAGCTGGTCGAGAGGCTCCACGAGCCACACGTGGGACACGCCATGTTCCGCATAAACGGCTAGCTTGCTGCCGCGATCCAGTGCGCGTGTGGAGGGCGAGAGCACCTCGCACACCCAATCCGGAGCGAGCTCAAAGTAAGGGGCGAGCGGCGTTTCGGGCAAGCGCTCCCGGCGCCAACCGGCCAAATCGGGCACCACGATGTCGCGGTTCAAATGGAGCTCTGGCTCGTCCAAGATCATCCAACCCCCGGGTCCGCCGCGTTTGCGTTTGAACGGCGGGCCGAGCTCTTCGCCAAGGGCCGACGCTGCCAGCGCGTGCGGCGTCGCAGGACGCGGACTTTGATGCAGCACCCCGCGAACGACCTCGGCCACGACGTGGGGAGGTGCCGCAAGAACATCTTCGTAGGTTGCTTGTCGTACGGCGGCGCTCACAGGTTCGAGCCTAGCATGATTTCCGGTCGGGTTTGTTTTTGGGATTGAGCACTCTCGCACCACTTTTGCCCCTCCTCGCGTCGTTCCTTTTCCCCAATCCGACAAACGAGCTGCCGCGCTGCCCGAGGCCTCAGATTCCCCGCCGCAACGAACTCGGGGAGACACCCGTTACAGCTCGAAATACACGCGAAAAGTGGAACTCATCGGCAAATCCTAGATCCGCCGCGATCAGTTTGAGCGGCCGCGTTGTTCGGAGCACCAGGGCACGCGCGGCCTCCACGCGGAGTTTTCGCACGAAAGCAATCGGAGATTGGCCGGAGGCCGCATGAAACATCCGAGCAAAATAGGACTTGCTCAGCCCGACGTGCCGGGCAAGCTCGTCCAGGGTGATGGCTGCCGGTAAACGACTCTGCACGTAGCGTGTAACATCAAGGACCACTGCGCTCTCTGTCCCCAAGGCAAGGCGTTGATATTCCCGGAGAGCGGACAGCATAAGGGCGTTTTGGAACTCTTGATCGGGACTTCGGGAGGCTTGGCCCTCCTCAATCAGCCAACGTACTTGATGCTCAATGCGCCCGTGCATATCAAATTGCACGAGGGAAGCATCTTTCTTGAACCGGAGATCTGCTTGGAATCCAGCGAAGAGCAGCTCAAGTGCATTAGAGCCCATGGCACGCTCGACGTGAGCTGCGCTTTGGGGGTAGCAGAGCACGTCACCCTTTTTCGACGTGATCGTTTGTCCCAAGATCTTTGTTTCTAGGCGGCCCTGCAACACGACGATGAGCTCATGGTAGTCGTCGTGCTGATGGAGCGGATAGGACCAGCCCACTTGTGGCGCAATACGCCCCCAACCGAGCAGCTGCACATCCGCTAATGATCGAGGAGTACGCAATCTATGCTGAGTATAGCATCAAAATGGCGCACGCGATGGACCCCAGGTTTCAAAAAAGGCAATTTTAGACAAGTAGAGGAAAAGCGCAGACATGCTCTGAGCAGGCGTTGAACACGTGTTGCCCGAAGCAGCGGTGAGTCGCTTGCGAGAGCGGTCTGAAGAACGCTTGGCGCAGACGAGTACCGAGAACCGCCGCGCCGGCATTCGCTTAGCATGAACCTAAGCCACCAACGGGTTGCGCGTCGCGAGCTCCGGAAAACGCCCGAAGTCTCGATCTGCGGTCCAGAGCTCGCTGACTCTATGATGTAAGCAGAAGGCCGCGATGCGTGCATCGTGGACCTTTGGACCCGTCACCTTGGCTTTGCGCAAGAGCGAATTTAAGAGAGCCCAGTAGTCAGGTCCTTCAGACAAAACTTCAACGCTCGGAGACTTCAAAAGTGTACCTACAAAATCGAGCGAGATGTTAAGCGGTGTCGGCGGATAGAAGATACGAGGGTGGGTCGCAACAGCCAAGAATTCATGGATGCAGGGGGCCGGGATTGCCCATGCACCCGGAGCTTTTGCCAGACCGGTCAATGCGTGATGTGCTGACGCATGCCAGACCGATTCCTCTCGGAGCGCATAGATCAGCAAATTCGTGTCAACGGCGATCACGAACCATGGCCTTCATAGATCAGCTCGCGAACCGCCTCCCAGCCGCCCTCTGCTATTCCCAGCTGAAGACCCTCGCCACGAAATGTGACGAGCTCAAGCTTAAACTTGGGGCGACCTTTGTGTTCAGCGAGGACCTTGCGAAGCCCTTCCTCAACAAGAGCCCTCACCGTTGTACCCTCCCGTGCAGCCGTGGCTTTAGCAGCGCGCAGCACTGAATCTGAGAGTTCGATAGTCGTTTTCATGGTAGGATATGGGTATACATATCACAGATCCCATATTGCTGCAAGATCGCCAATCATGGGGTGAAACCCGCGGCGCTCCTCCGGACGCTTCGATTCCGGCAATCCACCAGACACTCACGGCTAGGCCAAGCGTGAGTAAGCCACCCGAAATTGCGCACGCAATGGACCTCAGGTTTTAAAAAAGGCAATTTTAAGCAAGTGATGGAAAAGCGTCGCCATGCTCTGAGCACGTGCTCTCCCGCATGCTCAGAGCATGAGTATCGAAGAAGCGCTGTTCGAACTGGGAGTGCGTTCCAATTCGCTTGCTGAGTCGGAGGCCGCCCGCTTGGATAACGACGGGTTCGTAATCCTTGAACATGTGTTGTCCGAAGCAGCGGTGAGTCGCTTGCGAGAGCGGTCTGACGAACTTTTGGCGCAAGAGGGAGCGGACGCTGGAAAGGAAGTGCACCAAGAAGCTGGAACGGCGAGGCTGGCAGACCTCGTGAACAAGGACCCGCTGTTCGACCAATGCTTTACGCACCCGCGAGTCCTTGCAGGAATATTTCGGGTTCTTGGTACAGACTTCAAGCTTTCTTCGCTCAATAGTCGTGCGGCGTTGCCAGGCGCTGGGCTTCAGTCCTTGCATGTGGACTGGCATGAGGCGGTGGGAGCCGGCGAGTTCCAGGTGTGCAACTCCATTTGGCTGTTAGACGATTTTACGGCTGAAAATGGGGCAACGCGTGTGGTGCCCGGATCTCATCGGTCGGGCCTCATCCCGAGCATGGCAATGGTCGACCCTTCTCTATGCCATCCCAATGAAGTGTTGCTGACAGGGCCGGCGGGAAGTGTGGTGATCTTCAACAGTCATACGTGGCACGGCGGGACGCTCAACCGCACCACGCTGCCTCGCCGTGCGCTCCACGCCTATTTTTGTCGGCGTGAACTACCCGCGCAGCTCGACCAGCGCCGCTTCCTACGACCAGCCACGTTTTCGCGCCTCACCCCAGCGGCTCGCTACGTTCTTGGTGTAGCGAATGAGGAAGCCTCGGCGGATGCTAGCCCGCGCGCTTAGGCCTGTAGCCTTACGTCAGCGTGATCGGGTCGCTGCAGTAATTCTTCCCATCTTGCTGAACCGTTGTCCGAGGATCACCCAACAAATTCATGATACTGACGAGAAGATTGCTGTGCGAGATGCCCGGATCACTGTCGTCGCTCTTGTTTTTACGAAAGTCGAGTGCGCGCCCCGTCTTGAAGGCGCCGCCGCCGCCCGCCAGCATGATCGGGATGTTGTCCTGTGCATGGCTTTCAGGCCAACCAATCTCTGAGCCGATGAAGACGAGTGTTTCGTCGAGCAGGCTGTGACCGCCCATGTCTACGTTCCCCATCTGTTGCAGCATGTAGAGGTGCTGTTGGCTATACCAGGTCCCGATCTGCGCGATCTCGGCGGGGGCGTAGCCGTTTTCGTGCTGATAGTAGTGGTGGTGTTGTAAGAGATTGAGCCAAGGGAGCGAGTGCTGGCATTCGCTGTCGGACCACTGGAGTAAGCCAACTGCCGTGATGTCGCAGGCGAGCGCCATGATCATCATATCCGTCATGTATCTGCCGACGGTGGGGATCATGGCATCGGTGCCGCTATTGAGGCCAGCGTTGTCGTCTTCCGCGTAAATGCCCTCGTTCGGACGATACTTGGAGGTGTCGACTTTGGTGGGAGCTTGGCAACCAACCCCAGCCATACCGACCGTGGTGAGCGCCTTCTCCAGCTCGCGGATTTTTTCGAGATGAGCTTCGATTTTCGCCTTGTCCGCGGGGCCGAGACGCGAGGCGAGCGCCACGTAGTTTTTGTCAGTGAAATCGAGAATGGACTTCTTACGAGCCACACTGGGATCGGGCGGCCCGGAGGACACATTGGTTGGAGGCGTCAGCGTTCCGAAAAGATCATTCCAGATCGTCACTGGATCGATGCTGGGCGGGATGGGCGCCGCGGCTGCACTATTTTCAAAGCAGATCGCATTCTGGGGGTGCACGTTGCCGTTGGTGAGGCCCGTGGCCCAACGGACCGCCAGCTGAACACTGGCTTTGGGCTTGCCTGCCGAGAGTCGCGGTGCGAGTAACTGATCGATCGACGGCAGGTGCGAATACTTGTCAGGGATTTCCTCGGAGCCCGTGAACAGGCCCGTGCAGCCCGCGGGGTGCGGTGCATTATCGCCGCTGTTGGCGCAACTCATGCTGAGGCCGCGAATACTGAGGATCTTCGGCTTCACCGGCTCAAGCGGTGCCAAGATCCGACTGAGGACGGGCGCGGCTTCTGTGCCCCCCGGCCAATATTCCTGGACACCACTTTGGACGAGCTGCTGGCAGCCGCCCGGCTGATAAACTTGCAGATAACGCTTGAGGGGCGTTGCAGCCTGCGCGTTCGCCCTGGGGGTTCCCATGATCTCAAGCCAAGGCAGCGCGATGGCAATGCTACCGGCACCCCGAATGACCGCTCTTCTGCTCAATCGATAGTGAGACATGCCTGATTACTCCTTCACCGAGCTCATGTAGAGAAACGCATCGGACTGAGCGAGTGCCGTGAGCAACGACTTAACGTTGTTGCCGGACTCGAGGAACTGCTTTTGGACTGCGTCAACCGTGCATTTATCGGCAGGATTGATGGCGCGGCCGTAACCAAAGGTCATCCACTGGCCCGCGAAGCACGTTCCAACTTCCTTGGTCGCAGCGACGCGTTGAGCTAGCTCGACTGGGCCATTGAACGGGGCGCCCAGGATTGGAAGCGTACCCGTAGCGTCGATCGTGACGTTATTCTCGGTGTCTCGCCAGAGGCCAATCGCGTCGAAATTCTCCTGTGCCAAGCCTGCAGGATCCATCTGGGCGTGGCATGTGGCACAACCCGGATCCTTGGAGTGCGCAGCATAGCGCTCACGTGCGGTTGGAAACGAGTACGGATCAGGGGGCTTGATCATGGCCAAGATCGCCCCACTGGGTTTCGGAATATTTTGACAGAGCAGCTTTTTAACGATGAACGCGCCGCGCGTCACAGGGTTCGTAACGTCTCTCGCCACGGTTCCAGTGATGACTGCGGCTTGAGTCAGCAAACCGATACGCTTGGCAGGCTCGGGGAGAGCCACCTGCCGAAAATCGGGACCGCTCACTCCAGGCACGCCATAGAAGGTGGCGAGCTGGTCGTTGAGGTACGTGTACGGCGCGGTAAAAACGGTATCGAGGTTGCCGTTGTTGGTCAGGATCACGGCCTTCAAGAATTCCTGCGTCTCTCGCTCCATCAAGCCGCCGATGGTTCCGGAGAACTTAGGGAAAACAGCTGGATCACGCACCAGGCCGGAGACTCTCGAGATCGGCAACAAGCTATCAAAGAAGAACGCAAGGTTGTTTTCCGTCTTCTTATCATTCAGCAGTCGTGTTGCCTGCGTGAGCACGCCGGCGGGCGTGTTGAGTTCACCATTGGCGGCTGCTGCGGAGAGTGCGGCGTCTGGCATCGTGCCCCAGTAAAGGTACGAGAGCCGACTCGCCATTTCGGAACCGCTCGGACGCAGTAAATCGGTACGTCCAGGCACGGCGACGCCAAATTCCGGTCGATACAGGAAGTCCGAGGCGTTCAAAACGCCTTGGATCACCGCCGAGACGCTGCCGGCGAAATCAGTGCCGCTAGCGCGAACCGTTTGGAACAGGGCTGATAATGCTTCCGCTTCTCCAGCCGCGAGGGGGCGACGGTACGCATTGGCCGCGAAGGTCGGAATAAAACCGTTGATGCAGTCTGTTTCTGCCTGTGCCGTAGAAGCTGTGGCGGCGCAGGGGAGCAAAGTTGGGAGTGCACCGGGAACCGTCGCCCGGGTGGCGATCTCTTCTGCGGTGTTCACGTAGTCCGAGGCAAGCTTCGAGGAGATGGCCTGCAGATCGACATCGTTGCTAAATCCGCTCGCTGCACCATCCACTGCGATTTCACCAGCCAGCTTATTCCCTGGCGAAGTGCTGTCGCCGAGCAAGCTGAGCAGCGTGTTGCTGTACTCGAAGCGCGTGAGTCGACGCATGGGCGCGCGCGATGCTGTGGGCATATCGCAACTCGAGGGTACTGGTAGTCCGCCACCCATCGACGTGGTGGGCCCAGTAGCTCCCGTTGCCGACGTCGCACCCGTATTGCCGACGCCGCCCGTGGTGCCCGTGTTCCCATTGCCACCGGTCGACGCGTTCGGGTCTACCACGCCAGGATTCCCAGGGGTGCGTGTCGCACCATTATCCACTTGCGCGGTGCAGCCGAGTGCGAAGGCGCAGCCCAGCAGAAGGCCCGATAGCTGCTGCCGCTTCAAGCAGCTTCCCGCCGATTCCAATAATCTATTTGGAGCCAATGCACGCATACGCTTCAATCCTTGGTTCATTAGGACCGGCGCCACTCTGTCGGATTTCGGCAGGGCAACGCACGGGTTGCCCCAGCAGGCAGACACCAGGAGGCGAGTCGTGAGTTCACGACGATTGAATACGGATACTATGCACTCTCACTTGAAAGAGTTCTTGCATACGATGTGGAGAACTCTTGTATGTTCTTGCGCTGAGCCACACGGGCAAAACCGGACTAATCTAGCTTGGAACTCAATAGTTCCAGCTAAGGGGCGATTCCGCGTCAAGCTTGAATCGCCTTCGCGGCGCGCACGTCTTAGGTTTTCGCCCAGCTGCTTTCAGCTGCGCGCTTTGACGATCAGGTAGCGGAGGGGTTCCAGCTCCGAGCGATTAACGATCGACAGAACCGACCCGAGCGGCAGATACACTGCATCTCCGGGGCCCAGCGCTCGCAGGTTATCGTCTACGGTCGCTTCGCCTTTTCCTTCGAGACCGATCACGAGTTCGGGGAACTCCGTTTGAAGATGACGCCCGACGTTGCCGCCCGGTGCGAGTTCGCAGGACAGGAGGGCTGTGAACGGTTCCGCGAGGCCTTCAAGCAGGCCCCACACACGCACTTCTCCCTTGCCTCCGAAAAGATCGCTACGAAGATCTGGTGTTCCCTTTGCAATCCTCATCCTGAAAGCCTAGCCTCCTTCTCGCAGGAGGCCGAGAGCTGTGTGTTTTCGCCTCTGGAGGCAGTATGCGACGCCTCCATCACAAGTTTTGTGAGAGAGCCAACGCCGGCTATGCTCGCCCGGAAATGCTGACCGACGAATTTGAGATCGTGCTCGCGCGTTATCGGAGTGCGCGCGCGGTGCGGTTGCCGCAACCATTTTTCGACTCCAGCATGGGACCGTTTCAGAGTCGATCGTTTGCGACGATTTCTCTCATGGATGCTGACGGTACTTGGGGGCACGCGCTCACTGCAGATTCACGAACACTTGAGGCTCTGGTTGGACGGCTACTTACAGCCGGTCGCCGCCCCTACTCGGAGCATTACTCGGCGCTCTATTGGTCGGTGAGAAACTCTGGATTTCGAGGACCCAACGCATCCATCGTGGGAATGGTGGATCTTGCATTGCACGACTTAGCCGCGTGCCGGCGGGGAATACCGTTGCATCGGATGCTCGGCGCCACTCGCGATTTTGTTTGGGCTTACGCGTCCGGAGGAAGTACTCATTTGAGCCAAGAAGAACTGGTGCGCGAGATGCTGGGCTATGCGGAACAAGGCTTTACGACGCTGAAGATGAAGGTGGCACGCGATTGGGGTCGATCTATCGAAGACGACGTGGCGCGCGTGCGGGCAGTGCGAAAAGCCGTCGGCGCGGAGATTCGGCTTGCGGTGGATGCCAATCAAGCTTTATCGGTGGAGCAGGCCGTGGATTTCGCCAAGCGCATCGCCGAATACGGCGTGGCGTGGTTCGAGGAGCCGGTGCATTCCGCGGACTTGATCGCTCTTGAGGCCTACGCCAGTCAGGCGCCCATCCCCGCTGCGGTGGGCGAGAGTGAACGTTCGGCGAAGGTCTTCCCTTCGTTAGTCCGAGCAGGCGCCAGGTACTTGCAGCCGCAACCTGAGAAGCTCGCGGGTGTGGATGAGTGGCTGGCGGTGAGCACTCTCGCGCAACAAACAGGGTGCGAGCTCACGTTGCCGGGCACGCCGGAGCTTGGCGCCGTATTTGCGGCCACCGCCCCTGAGGCCACGCTCGCTGAAATCTTGTTCCCGCTCCAAGCCCCATTCGGAGCGTTCTTTGCGCGTGCGCCGAAGCGAGAGGGGAATCGATACTTTTTGGGGACCGAGCCTGGGCTCCCGCTAGAAATCGATTGGGCGCGCCTTGCTGCAGAAGGCAACGTCGAAAGCGACACCACTTGGCCAAGCTAATGCGACACGAGAGTTTATGAATCCTAACGAAAAGACGGCGCAGCCCAAACGAGTTCTGGTGACAGGCGCGGCCGGGGCCGTGGGGCGTGTGGTGAGTGAGGCGCTCAGAAACCGTGGGCATTTTGTGCGTGGTTTTGATCTCCACGCGTCACCAGCCGTCGACGAATCCTTGGTCGGAGACCTGGCGAAAGCGGGTGACGTGGATGACGCGGTTAAGGGCATGGACACGGTTGTCCATCTCGGTGCGACGCCGGATGAGGCAGATTTCCTAACGCAGCTGCTCCCGAACAACATCGTCGGCGTTTACCATGTGTTCGACGCCGCGCGCCGCTTCGGCGTGAAGCGCGTGGTCGGTGCGAGCACACTGCAAACGGTGCGTGGCTACGATCTCAAAGAACAACGCGTGCGGCTGGAGGATGGTTTCCGAACCACGAACCACTACGGTGCTACCAAGGTGTTCCTTGAGGCGCTCGGTTCGACCTATGCTCACACGCACCAGATTTCATTTATTGGTGCTCGGCTTGGCTGGTTTCCGCGAACGCCAGAAAACACTCGCTGGGGCTTTGGGCCTGGCCGCGCCACCGCGAGACTGGCCTATTTGAGTCACGAGGATGCGAAGCGTTTCTTCGTGAGCGCCGTCGAGATCGAAGATATCCAGTACGCGCTCGCGTTCGTCTCGAGTATCCCCGAGGGCAATGATGAGCAAGGCATGGACCCGGAGCCCGCTCGACGCCTCGGTTTCGTCGCGCGGGATCGATTCCCGGAGGGCTTGCCCTGGCGTTTTGATGCCGAAGGTCAGCTGGTGAGCTTAATCCCCTGATCCAGCTGCATCGATCTTGATTGTTTTTTGAGCGCTCCCAAACGTGTCGGTGACCCCTACTTCAAAGGCGAACAGAGATAGTAAGCATGCTCTCATGATCCAACGCGGGGCAGCGCGAAATTTGCAGTGTTGAAATAATGTCGAGGGGGAGCGTTTGGTGCTTGCCGAGTCGGCGTGGTCATGATCAGAGGATCAGATGACGGAGCCGATTGATAT
>JBBRRP010000114.1:0-19150 GCA_038246305.1 Polyangiales bacterium
ACGCGACAGAGACGCACTGCTTCCGCCCTGAACCCAGGCGTAAAAACTCGCCGTTTCCTTTTTTGATGCTTCTTGACCATGGATCACTCCTGGCGCATTCTCGCGCCTTCTGGGGTGTCCACCAAACCGGGGGATTTTCACACCGGAGTAACGCAAGCCCGCAAAGCGCGAGGCATCTGAGCTTGTAACGGGGGGCGTGCACGGGGAATGGACCTCACTTGAGACATGCGTTGGGAGGAGGAGGGACCCTAAAAATTGTCTGATAGCCACTTGCGGCCAACGACGCTGATGAAGTTAGCCTAATGCGCGCAGATACATTTGGCGGCATCGGTTCGGCGATCCCGTAAGAGCAGGATCCTCCGGTTCCTTCGCAGAGCAGCACATCCAGACATGAAACCCCCTGCGACGTCTTATCCGCCAAGACTCGGGAATCGCTGGCCGCGAGCGCCAGAAGCGAAACTGAGGTCTGCGGGCACAATGCGGCCGAAGGTGGGGCAGCCGGCCTTGGTTCAACCCCCCAACCCAGATTTGCCGCCAGCGCAACAACGTCAACCCACGCTTCACCTGGACATTCGTCTCCGGGATGGGAGATTGGGACGTTGACGACCACCGGGTCGCAGCTTGGCACGAGGGTAATTGAAAGATCGGCCGAGCAGCTGACGCAGGCGGTCTGCGTAGAGTTCGCGCCCGTACCAGGCGGGCACGAGCTGCAAACAAGGCCATCTGTCGTAACCGTGCCGGCCGGGCAGCGACTGCAGGTGCCTGCTGTGTTAAACACCTCCCCCGGTGCACACGGAACGCAGGTATTGGTGCCTGGGAGGCGGTGTTGCAAGGATGGGCATGCCAGACACTTCGACTCGCGGGTCGTCGTCCCGCTTGCACCGGCGGCACATGCCCCGTCGCGGATGCTTCCACCTACGTCGCACTGCGTATCGCTTCGAAACTCAACCGGGCCACACGCCTCACAAGAAACTTCACTCATCACGAGTGCGGGCTCAGGTGGAGCACCAACACCGGCGCTGGGTCTGCAATGCCCGCGAGAGTGCCGTCAAAGTGCAGCGAATCCTTCACGTAGACAACCACCGCGGCCGAGCCAGTAGGCACCGCGATCTCTCCCCCTTCTTCCACTGTGAGCGTCCCGATGTAGTAGGTGCCGGCCCCGAGCGTGACCTTCCCTCCGGCGCGCACTCGAATGCTCAAATATGAGGCGCTCGCGAGAACCCGAGACTCGCCCGAGTTAACAACAACACCAGAACCGCTAACTAGGGGGAAACCAACCTTCAAGGAGAGCAGGCGGACAGACGCCAAGGGGTCCTTACGTACTGTACCAAGAACCTGGGCCTCGTCCCCGATGTGTGGTGCGACAGGGCTGACGATATCACCCGTAACCGTCGCTTGGTTGCCAATGGTCACCGCGCCGCGCGCAGCAACGCTACCTAAGCGAACTTCCCCGTCGGTGCTGACACTCCCGAGACTTACAGTGAAAACTGCGCGACTTGGCTCTGTAATCTGTGTTCTAGGGCCGACCTTAATCGATGCTTCGCCTGACAGCATGACCTGTTCCAGCGGTACACTGTGGGGTAACCGAAATTGGAGATCGAGCTGCTCAACCTGCGCGCCCGCCTGGCCGCCAGTTGATGACAATGCCTCCTGGAACGAGCGCACGTTTTCGCCCAAATCCGGGTGCTGTGAGCAGCTCCACGCAAAGGCCGCCCCAGCAACGCCCAGGAAAAAGGCCCGAAAGACTCGAACGCCATGAAATATTCGCTGAACCACGAAAGCCTCGTTCCCCGGCACCCCGCCCGCCTGTTGTTGCCCTGAACAGGTATCTCGATGGCGCTGGGCCTGTCAACCCTTAGGCGACTCGGAAATGACACAGCATCAACTTGTCACCCAAAGCATCTGCACGGAAGTATTGTGAGACTTCGACGGGTGACGCTGCGACTCCCCCGTGGTCGGCTCGGCTCGGCAAACGAAGGCACTACTGATGCGTTCTGCGGCGCTCCGTCCGTGGCTGCCTCCACTAGGGCGGTCACTTCCTCGGGATCCGGTTCGACACAACCGGTTTTGAGGCGAAAATGACAAAGTAAGGGCTTTCTAACCTGGTTCATGGATCCACCTTCGTGCAAACCGGCTGTGTCCACGGTCCTTGGACTGCATCGACCGTTTATGGGCCAGGCTTTCAGCCTCGATACGTGCACCACACCGCTCAGGATGTGGTGCTAAATCCCCACCGTGAAATCCGACGAATCCCAATTAGCGGAGCTCGACGCGTTCATCCGAGCCCATGGCCAATGGCTTCGGAAACATGGCGTGAGCATTGACGCGGACCCAGTGACATTGACGGCGGTGTGCATGATGCCCGACGTCGACTTGAGCGGCGCGAATGCTTCCAGCTCACCGCTCACGGAGGCCGTTCTAAAGAGCTTGCAGCGGCTTGCCGCCCTACGGTCGATCATCCTTGGTCCCGCGCATGGCTCGCGGCGTTACGAAGCCGCGCTGGCCAGCGCAGAAGGTGACCACAAAGCGTATCTGATTTCTCACCGGGCCAGCATTGAGGCGGCCCACGACGACACCGCGCTCCAAGCTCTACGACCGCAAATGAGGGAGGCTAAGACGCGCTTGAAGACCCTAAGAAATGGGCTTGCAGTCTATCAACAAGCCCAGGTCGAGAAGCACCAGAAGTTCTCGCCAAGTTTTCGCGACCAGGTGCATCCGATCGAACGATACGTGGCGGATGTTGAGCAGCTAACCGCCCAAATCGTCAGCCTTGAGTCCTCAATTGGTGAATTTGAAAATGCCGTCGGCTCTGTAGCGCGAAGCCTTGGCGCGGCAGTTGGCCTTAGCGCACCTGACGTTTGGGGAACGACGATCGGTGATCTCAAGGCAGACATTCAAGGGGCTGGGGCATCGGGGGCTGATATCATGTCCCTCTTCCCTTCGGGGTCAGAGTTCGAATCGCAGCGAGACGTGAACCGGAAACAGATCCAGCGCGCTAAGAAAAAACGAGAGTGATGCCGTCTCCAGTGTTAACGATTGTTACGGCAAACAACCCTAGACACTGGAAGCACTCCGCAGCCGAAAAATAGCCCATTCCGAGGACGCATATCCTTGCGGCGTCGATGGCAAACAACGTGAATCGAAGACTTGCGAGTGGTGAGCCCAAGCGTTGGCGAAAAAATGTCCCTGCCCCGCCGCGGCGAGGCACGCCACTGTGTCGGCATGACATCGCTGGGCGCCATTACACCTACACCTATGCGCAAGTACCTTACGACCGCAGAGGCCGCGACCTACTGCGGCTTCCGCTCAACCTCAGCCATTCGCAAAGCCAAAAAGGAGGGGCGCCTCACTCCCGCAGGGAGACGCGGAGGCCGCGGAACCCTCATGTTTCTGCTTGAGGAGCTGGATCGGTTCCTCACAGGGGCCAGGCTTGCTAACGTGTTCGCGGATCGTCCGAGCACGCCTCCGAAAGGACGTGCAGATGACGAAAAATTGGACCAAGAAATGGAAGCAGTGGGTAGCTCCAACCAAGCTACCAGGCGTTTGGAAGATGAAAGAAGGCGGTCACATCGTGAGAGCTCGCGTTACCGATCCCACATCGGGTCGGCTGCGGGAAATCAAGCGGGTCCTCTCGGACAGCGACGAGAGGGCTGCCTACGAGTGGTTGGAGTCCGAAAAGGCGAAGGTTCTGGAAACGAGCGCGTTGGGGCAGCATCGCAAACAGCGATTCTGCGACTTCGCAGTCTCGCTTCTGGAACGCAAAGTCGCAAAGCGTGAGATCAAGAGTGCTGCGGGTCGAGAACGCTGGAAATCTACGCTCGAACATTTGATCGCGGGAACCACCGCGTCTGATGGCGAAACGTACGTGCCAGCGTTCGGTGAATTCTTCCTCGAACAGCTGCGCGTTGCGCACGTTGAGCGCTGGAAAGAAGGCATTTGTGGCCTGATCGCGGCTGGGCACTACTGCCCGAGCACTGCCAATGGATGGCTTTCAATTCTGAGAGTTATCCTGAAGGCTGCAAGACGCGAACTGGATCTGCCGAGTGTTGCGACCGATGGGGTCTCGACGTTCGACGTGTCCGAGCATCACACGTACAGCGAGGAACTGCCCAACGCGTTAACCCCCGAGCAGACTAAAGAATTTCTCGGATTGATGCGCTCGTGGTTCCCCCGGCACTTCGCGATGGCGAAGCTTGGGTTTGCCACGGGGCTCCGACCCTCCACATTGAGAGCGCTCCGAAGGAACGGAGTAGAGTCCGATGTCCATTGGGACAGCGGGCGGCTACTTGTGCGGCGCTCGCATTCGCGAGGAACGGAGGTCATGAACACAACCAAACAAAGGGTGCGTTATTCAATTCAGTTGCCAGAGGAAATCGTTCACGATCTGAAATGGCACGTTGAGACTCAACTGCCCACGCCCGAGCAGCAAGATAGCGATCTCTTGTTCCCGTCGCTCACTGGAAGCTTTCGGTCGCGGTCAGTCCTCGACACGCCTTTTCAAGAGATCTCAGACGCGCTGGGGCTCGGTTTTTCCATCACTCCGCGAGGCATGCGTCGGACGTTCAACGATCTGGCGCGGATGGCGGAAGTGGAGGGGATCGTGACTCGAAGTATCAGCGGTCACCAGACCGAGCGCATGCAGCACCACTACAGCACTGTACGTGGCGCGGAGCAGCAACATGGGCTCGCCAAAGTGATCGATCTCATGAGTCGAATACCCGCCCCCAAAGCCACCGAAAACATCCCCGATCCAACACCAAGTGGTGCTCCGACCAAAATCGAAGCTCCAAGTGGTGCTCCAACGAGCTCACCCCGATCACCAACCAGCATGTTTCTCGCCAGTTTTCTAGTGGGCGCAGTAGGATTTGAACCTACGACTTCCACCGTGTGAAGGTGGCACTCTACCGCTGAGTTATGCGCCCGAATTTTGAAAGTGCGTGTGTTCTGAGGGGCTGGGCTTTTAGCGCGGCGCTTCGCTGATCGCAACCAAGTTGCGTCCGACCTTGCCTGTGGACGCTCTCAACCTCGAACAAAAGATAGTAAGCATGCGTACTATCTTCCAACGAACGAAAGGGCAGCTGCCGGGCACCCCGACCGGCGTGGGCCAGTACCCTGGCGTTTGCCCGCGCTTGGTCGCAGTTGGATGGGCTTTGTACGTGCGTCTCGGTTTTGGCGGGGATCCCCAGGGGACGCTGATCGGTGGGTGAATTGCCTGGGATCGCGAGGTATAGGGGCCCCAATGGCAACTGACCTCCAACCGCTGCAGCGTGTCGCACCTTTTCGCTATCGCAACGACCGCCGCCTCGGCCTCTTCATCATCACGGGCTCATTCCTGGCATCGATCGCGTTTTCAGTGTGGGCACGCAGGCGCGCACAACCGGAGGAGAGTGTGCCGCCGGCTCCAGCGACGACGGAGGGCGTGGTCGGGTGGCCTAAGCGTGTCGATCCGATCGCAGCACTGGCGAAGGCTAGGGAGTTAACTCGTCGCGATATTCTGCGCGGTATTGCGATGGATGGTGTTGCAAGTACCGGGACGTTAGATTTCTCGACCGCCACGGCAGATGTTCGTTACTCTTTTCAGAGTGGTCCAGGGCAGGGGCCGCAACCTGCTCGCGAGCCTGGCACGGTGCCGCGCCGTGCGTACTGTGGGCGCCAAGCTGTTTCCATTCAGAAACTAGGCATCGTTGCTCAGCGTGATAACTCGCGGGCAGCCTGCACGGCTGATCACTCAGAGGGTCTGCCCGATCCCCGTTGCTCGCTCGCCCAGATTTGGACTGCAGCGAAGCTCAAGAACGCACCCACCGATCGCGTTGCGCGGGTTGAGTATTATCGCTCCAAAGCTGGGCCGGCGTGGCGTTTTGCGATTCCTAACTCGCCGTATCATTTTAGTTTGTATGGCGATTGCCGTCGTGAGCTGAGCGAGACAGAAGCGATTGGTTTTGTGCCTTAAGCGGCTGTTTCAACCAGGCGCTGAGTTTTCCGTCACCTCTGGCTGCGCCGCGACCACTTCGCTCGTCGACTCTACAAAGCCAACCTTGTTCCGAACGAGCGTCCAGAGTGCCTCAATATGGCGCGGCTCTTCGGTGCTGAAACCTACGACTGGAAGCTTCGTGGTCTCCTGGATAGCAGCGAGGGCGGAGGCCTGCTGCGAGCGCGGCATCTTATCAAGCTTCGTAGCTACGAGGATCAGCGGCAGCTGCTTGCGAAATTCTGTCTTTCGCTCGGAGAGCGCCTCAATCAACTGAAAATCCAGCTCTTCGGGCCCGCGCCGCGAATCCACCAAGAGCGCTACGGCTTGTAAGCAAGGGCGCTCAAAGAGGTACGCCTCTACCAGCTCCTTCCACTCTTTCAATTCGGATTTGGAGCGCTTGGCGTAGCCGTAGCCGGGAAGATCGACCAACGTAATGATCGTGCCGTCGGTTGAGCGTGTCTTGAAGAAACCCACGTGGCGAGTGCAGCCCGGCGTCGAGCTGGTGCGAACGAGGTTCTTCCGGCCCATCACGGCGTTCAGCAGGCTGCTCTTGCCCACGTTGGAACGCCCGGCAAAAGCGACTTCGACTCCAAGCGGCGGCGGGAAGAGGCTCGCGTTTTTGGCGCCAGCGGAGAAGCTGGCCTCAACAATGCGGTTTGCGGGAAGCTCTGCCATTCGGGAGCGCCCATAGCACGCTCCGAACGGACGCGCGATTTCTCGCGCTTAGGCTGCGCGGTGTCGCTTCAGGCGCCGGAGCAGCGGGCCCGAAACGGCGGAGAACTCTTCGCTTTTGAGGAGGGCCAAAAGCGTGAAGAAGACCGCGCAAAACACTAAAATTCCGGCCACTCCTGGCACCAAACGCTCCCACGCACCTGGACCGAGCGCGTTCGCCAGCACATCTGAAGCGGCCCAACTCGAGACACCAGCCATCAGTGCGGCTGAGCCATTTTTGAACGCAGAAACTGCGATTGGGCGATTCTCAAGGGCAGGCACATGCCGTTTGACTTGCCACCAGAGCAGCGACATCTGCACCAACGAGGCGAAAGTGACGGCGATGCTGATCCCGACGTGGCCGAAGCTCCCTTTGAGCAGCATTGCCACGACGATGAACGCCACTAAATCAACTGCGCTCACAAAGACAGGAGTGCGGGTGTCCCCCGTGGCGTAGAACGCGGACACGAGCTGTCGCACGCAGGCGACCATCCAAATGCCTGCGCCCTGAGCCATCAGTGCCAACGCCGTTTGCTCGGCTTGAAGCGCGGAAAATTTCCCGCGTTGGAAAAGCATCACCACGATCGGATGCGCGAGCGCAACCAGCATCGCGCTTGCACCTAATCCAACGAAGAGCGCGAGCCGCATTCCGTAGGCAAACGACTCTGCGGTGCCACGCGGATCTTTCTTGGCAACCAGCGCAGCCAGGCTCGGAAGCGTGGCGGCCTGGAGCGCCATCACAAAAATTCCTTGCGGAAAATCGCATAAACGGAGGGCAAAATTGAAATAACTCACCGGGCCTTCGCCGAGATCGGAGAGCAAGCGCCGCCCAATGATCACGTCGATATAATAAATGCCGAGCCCGATGCCCACGGGCCCCATGCGGCGCAAGACTTCAAGCACGGCGGGATCGCGGAGTGCGAAGCGGGGAGGGGAGGCATAGCCGATGGCGGCCAGGCTTGGCCATTGAGCGACCATTTGCAGCACACCTCCGAGCAGTGCGCCAAGTGCCATCGAAAGGATCGGATCATAGCCGTGGGTGGCCAAAACCCCTGAGAAGGCAAAGGCGCAGACGATGAAGGCAACGTTGAGCAGCGCGGGCGCGAACGAGCTCACCACAAACCGCCGATAGGTGTTCAAAGCAGCCACGCCGAGCGCCACCGTGCCGATCGTGAGCAGATACGGAAAAAGCCAACGCGTGAGCGTTACGGTGCGTTCAAATTGCTCCGGAGAATGCTTGAAACCTGTAGCGAACAGCTCCACCAGCTGGGGCGCAAAGAGCATCCCGAGCGCGGTGAAAACCAACAAAACTAGCGTAGAAAGCCCGCGGATCGCCTGAAAAAAGCTCTTGGCCCGGGCTTCGCCTTCTTTCTCCCGAACCTGAGCTAAGACGGGGATCACGGCACTTTGAACGGCGCCCTCCGCTACCAGTTGGCGCAAGAGGTTGGGGATCGTGAACGCGATCCAGAACGCGTCAGTTTGCGCAGCGCTGAACGCAAACGCCAACACTTGATCGCGACCCAGGCCGAGCACTCGGCTAGCCAAAGTCCCGGCCCCGACAATGCCCGCGCGGCGAGTGATCTGTGCCGGCGCATGCTCGCCTTCTTCAGCGGGCTTGCCTGTCTGTTGTTCAGCCGATGCCGACATGGGAGGAAAGGCCGCGTGTTACCATGTTCATGGCGAGTGCGAGATCTTCTTGCTCAAGTGCGCCGAAAGTTCCGTCACTGGTGAGCGTGAAGCGAGCCCTGGCCTGAGCGCTCAGGTGCAACGGCCCTCCGCCGCATTTTTGGCAGATCAATCCGCCGCGGGCCGGGTCTAGGAATGAGCTTCGGCCCTCGGGGCAGGGCGTGCCGCAGCGCACGCAGCGTGCGAACTGCAGGGCGAAGCCGCAGGCTGCCATGAGCTGTAAACCGTATTCAGCCAATAATAGCTCAGTTCTGCTGGCACTTGCTTCATCATCGAGTGCGTCGAGAAGCATCAGCGTGCGAGCGTAGAGTTCTGGCTCTGGCGTGCGATTCGGGGCAGTTTTTCGGAGCCAGGAGAGCGCTTTTCCAGCTGCTTCCAAACGTGAGAGCGCTTTTAGGATCGTGCGTCGAGGAGTCACGATCTGGCACTCCTTGAGCGAGAGCAAATCGCGACCACTGCGTTCATCGAGCTTCATGCGAAGCGTATGAATGGGTTCAAGCACACCGCCAAATCGCTTTTGACTCTTGCGCGCAAAGCGTGCGATCGCATCGATTCGACCGAGCTGTTCGGTCATTAACGACAGGATAACATCGGATTCGCCAAACAGAGTCTGGTGCAAAATGAGCGCGTTGGTGTCGTGGACCTGGACGGCTACGAAATTGCGCGGCACTGCTCAGGAGAGGGCGCCGACGACAGGCGTTGGAAGCGACGAAAGCTCCTGCGGCATGTCTTCGCCACGCGGCTTGAGCACGATGCTGATCGCGAGCGTGAAAAGGATCAGCAAGAGCACGAAGGCGATTGCGACGCCGAACCCGCGGCCTCGAGTGGGCCGCGCCGCGCTGGACAGTTGCAAAGGGGAGACCAACGCGATTCGACGGCTAGCGGTGAAGCGCGCCAACACCTCGTTGGGGTTCAGGCCGACGGCGCGCGCGTAGGACTTAAGGAAGCCCCGGACGAACACCTCGCCGGGCAATTCGTCGAACCGATCTGATTCCAAGCGTTCGAGGCTGCTCACGGGCACTCGGGTGGCCCGCGCGATCTCCTCAACGCTCATGCGCCGAAGCTCTCGGTGCTCGCGGAGGAAGGTCCCTAGGGTTGCCATGCGGTGGGCGACACTACTTGAGTTTCGCGAGAATGGAGCCGCATTCTTGCCCCGCCGATGTTTTTGCCGACAGCCTCACGCAGCGTTCGAGGGAACCTCTCGCCTCCGCAACTCGAGTCAAACCGACAAGACAGCGGGCCCGGCCGGCCTCGGCGTCCTGGAGCGATTGGCAGCTTGGGTGGTCTGTTTCCAGTGCGCGTGTAAAAGCTCCGAGCGCTTCGAAGAAACGCTTCTGGCTTTCATAGGCCAGCCCCAGGCGAAAGTTGCCCACACAGAACATCGGCTGAGCGGCCACTGCGCGCGAGAGGGCGTCAATTGCTGCGCTCGTTTGACCGAGCTCTTGATACGCCCAGCCGAGATTCCCCCAAGCATCTTCGGGAGTCGTGTAGAGCATGTCGTTAGCAAGCTCCTGCAGGAGAGGAACGGCCTCGCTCGCTCGCTTCTCGTGGATCAGGATGACTCCCAGTGTATTTTTCGCTTCTCGGTAGTCGCTGCGTGCTCGGAGTGCTGAACGAGCGAATTTTTCGGCTTCAGGTAGCCGACACTCGGCCGCCGAATGTTGGCAAAAATCGAGGTAAATCAGCGCAACCAGGTGTGCCGCTTCGGCGTTGTCGTTATCGAGTTCGGCGGCGCGCAACGCGTGCTTGAGACCCTCACGCGCTAGATTTTGGCGGAGCCAGAGATCGCGCGCGACTTCCATCTCCGCCTGGCTCATGCGCTCGGGATCTGAACCCGGTGGGACGTTATTCGAGCGTGAAGCGCAGGCGCTGATCAATATGCCGGTCAACAGGCCGAGCCGCCATAATGATGGCCTCATCCGCGCTGACCCGGGGGGGAAGACGCGGAAGATGCGGAAGACGCGGCAGACGGGGTCCTTGGGGATGAAGCCTGGCCAGGAATGCGACCGAGGATTTGGTCCTTAACACCGAGCAAGCCGTAGAGTTCGGAGAGCGCTGGCAGGCTGGGGACCTCCACCTTCTCGTTCACGATTTTCAAGTAACCCTGATCTCTCAGTTGCTTCACCGTGCGCTTCACCGTCTCCACGTCCAAGCCAATTTGTGTGGAGAGCTCAAGCGGAGTAATCACCAGGCTGCCCCGTTGTCCGCCTGCAACATTGGCCTGTTCGCAAAGCTTGATCAAGGCTGCAACAACTTTAGATTCGGAACCATCCAACATGAGGATTTCGATTTGATCCTCGGCATCACGCAAGCGGCGAACCAGCTGCTGTAAGACGCGCATTCCGATATCTGGATTCGTGGAGAGAACCTGCTGAAACATGGCGTGATCGAGTGCGAGTAGGTTGCCATCTTCAAGCGCCACGGCTGTGGTGTTGCGACACGCGCCCGGAAGCAAGGCTATCTCCCCAAAAAGATCACCAGCACGCAAGATCCTGAGGCTGCGCTCGGAGCCACCCACCTTCTTGATCAGTCGAATGCGGCCTTCCTGCAGGAGGTAGGCTTCCACGGCGTCGTCACCTTCGCGAAAGAGCACATCGCCGGCTGAGAACCCCCGTCCAAAACGCGAGAGCAAACGCTGGCGATCGACACTCGGAACTTCACTCGTCGGGGGCTCGGTGGTCACTAGGAGTATCTTTCTACAGAGTTTGGAAGGGTGAGGCTAGAAGCTTGGGGACCAGCAGATTCGGCTCGCGCACATATTCGGGCTCTGGCGAGAGGTTGGAGGCACCGTGGAGTGTTGCTTCTCCCCTTGGCCAGACCGCTCGCCAAAAGGACGCTGCACCCGGCCGATCGAACGGGACATTGCTCAAAACGGTGGAGCGCAACCGCAGTGTACTTGCGACGCTCCCCAAGAACGCGAGTTCGGAGCCCTCGAATTTCGAGTCAAAAAACGCTTGTACCGACGCCCCGGGAAGTACGAACGGGGCCACCAGCTCGACCCCGAATTCAGTGTAAGCAGCCGCAAAGACATCGCCTTTGCGCGCGTTGAGGAGCGGGCAAAGAACGCGCTGGCCGCCACTCATCGCGCCTGCAGCCATGGAGCTGAGAGACGTCACTCCAAACATCGGGAGCCCCCAACCTACAGCCAGGCCCTGCCCGAGTGCGAGCCCGACGCGCACGCCCGTGAAAGAGCCGGGGCCGATCCCAAGCAATAGGCAATCGAGCGATGCTTTGGGAAAGGGCGCCGCACGGAAGAGTTCTTCAAGCAGCCCAAACAGCCGCTCCGCATGCCTCTCCGCTTCGTGATGCTCCAGGCTGGCCACAATGCGCCCATCTTCGAACAACGCCAGGGACGCCACCTCAGCAGACGTCTCAATTGCCAGCGCACGCATCACAAGCCCCGTATCACTTTTCGCTGTTCGGCGCGATGCGTCTTTCGCGACGGGGAAGAACTACCTTTGCTCCGACCAAAGGCGTATGCTGAGGCTAGTTTGTCCTTTAAGGTTGTTCCACGCTTCGACTTCAGAGTTCGCTTCTGCGTTGCCAAAGAACGTGGCGATCGCCAATACGATCAGGATAGGCATCTGCTCGCTCCCGAATTGGGGCTTTTCGCAGTGGCCGACGGCATGGGGGGCGGGTACGCCGGAGATGTAGCCGCGGAGGCGGCGATTCTCGCGCTTAGAGGAGCGGTTGCGGAGAGCAAATCTCAAAAAGCCGCTGATGCATACAACCAAAGCTCTGACATCGAACACCGGCGCTATCTGCTGAAAAAGCTGCGCTACGCGGTGGAGACGGCGAACACGGCAGTTCGGAAGCTCGCCTTCGAACAGGCGAACGAACGGGGCATGGGAACCACGCTCGACGCTGTATGGCTGGCCAGGAGTTCGGCGCTCGTTGCGCATGCGGGAGATAGCCGAGCCTATTTGGCGCGCGCACGCACTGTTCTGCAGTTAACTCATGACCATGTTCCGGTGGATGCCTTGACCGCCCAGGGTCTCCTTCGGCCGTCGCCCCGTTTGCAGTCAAGCGCGCTCACGAACGCAATTGGGCTCCGGGACGACGTGAGCGTGGACACGCTGTTTGTTGAGCTGACGCGTGGTGATCGACTGCTCTTGTGCAGTGATGGCGTGCACACCGAGCTTCGAAGCGAAACGGAATTAGCGGAGATCCTCCGCTCGGGGCCTATCGAGCGCGCTGCCGAGGCTCTGGTGAAGCGCACCGGGCGCACGGGTCGCGATAACGCAACTGCACTCATCCTCGAGGTGGGTGAGCGTTTCGTGACGCGTCCGAATCCCGACCGAGGCGTGGCAGCCCAAGATCTGGAACATGCCGGGCAGGCCCCGCTCTTGTCGGATTTGCCGCGGCCGCTCGTGCTGCAGGCGCTGGCGGCGGCCGTTGAGGTCGAGATCAAGGTTGGGGACAACGTGCCACGCGTGGTCGCCAACGATCTGGTGGCGTACATCGTGCTCGAAGGGATGGTGCGCTGCGCGGGTGACCGGCTTGTCACCACGGGGGCGCTCCTTTTCGGGGAGTCCCTGGTCGGCGTTTGGAAGCAGGGCATCTTGCCGGTCGCCGAAGAGCCGTGCCGTGTCTTGCGCATCCGCTACGACGATTTTCGAGAAGTGTGCGCCGATGCCGGCCTGGGCGTGGAGTTGTACCGGAGGCTCGCAGCCCACCTAGCGCGAAGTTGACGCGATAAATACCAGCGCCTGAAAGTTTTACGGTTAGTGCTTGCAATCGCAAAGCAACCGACTACGGTGCGCCTACCCTGAGGTTCGCCGAGGGGCCATGGTCCGGGGCGTGGCGCAGCCTGGCTAGCGCACTTGACTGGGGGTCAAGGGGTCGTGGGTTCGAATCCCGCCGCCCCGACCATCTTTTCTCAATCTCTGTCCCAGCGCTGTCCCGGTTCGGCCGATTCGCTGGGACAGGGCGAGCGGCCGGGAGCAATCCGAGTGCCTCTGCGAGAGGCGCTGGACGTCCAAGGGCAAGCTCCGCAACCGTCTGTGCCTGGTGCCGGTACTTCAAGATTTCGTCGGTCGTGTGGCCTGTTCTGGAGCGAACCCACTCGTCAGATTCGCCACGCATGAGGGCGAGGGTCACGAAGCTGTGACGGAGGCAGTGGATCCCGAAGTGGTCGAGCCGGTCGGTCCGCTTGAATAAGCGCTCACGCACCACCCCGGCCAGGCGTAGGTGCTCCCTCACGCGCGATGCCAAGTGATCGACGTTGATCGGTTCCCCATTCCGGCTCGTGAAAATCCGATCGTTCGGCTTTAAGGGGCGGAGTTCGAACCATCCGCGCAGGGCTTCGACCACGTCCGGTGAAAGCTTCCACGTGCGTGTGCTTTTGGTTTTATTTTTCCCGTCGAAGTCTACAGTGCCGTGCTCAAGATCGATCTGCCAGCGCTGTATGTTGTGGGTCTCTTGCTTCCTGCCGCCTTCGCGAAACAAGAAGCCGTAGAAAAGTCGAATGCCGAGATCGATCGCAGTGCACCCGATCAACTTTGCTTCCTCCGCGGGGTAGAGGATCGGCCGCTGTTTGGGGTTCGGCCGCAAAACCCACATGGGGGGCAGGGGATTTTTTTCAATTTCTTCACACGTCGCAGCGAGGTTCAGCAGTTGGTTCACCCGCTTGGTTACGTGTGCTTTTGTCGTTTCGCTCAAAGTCGCTGGCAAACGTCGCTTTACTTCGTCGCAGGTCTTCCGCGTGACCTCGCGCAACGGCACGTTTCCAATCACCGGGTACACGTGCTTTTCGAGCAAGAAAACCGCGTGAGTGTTATCGTTGGTGATCGTAAGTTGCCAGTCCCGTTTCAGGGCCCCCGACGTCCAACGTTCTCCGAACTGACGCACGGTGATCGCGTCTGCCTTCGGTTCTGAAGCTTTAGCTTTGAGCGTCCCTGCGGACAATGCAGCGGCCTGGGCTTCACGTTTGGCGACCGTCTCGGGCTCAGTGACGCACGTGGGGATCCACTTGGTTGCTAGCGCTTCGTTGCCGGAAGCGCAGAGGGAGGCATTCAGCGCTTCGATCGCTTCGATCCGTTTGACGACGGACTCTAGATCGCCGTCGATCTGAAAGCGCCGACGTATCCCTTCGCCATACCGCAGTCGGAACCGGAACCCCCCCGGAACGGGCTCCAGTTTAGGCAGCTTCGACGTCGTCATCTGCGAGATCATGGGGCACCTTAGCAAGCTTCTTGGGAGTGATCGCTAGGACTTCATCGACTAACTCTTTTGGGGCCAACCACCGACGCCCCACCCGGCAACACCGCGAATCACGACGACAGAGTGCGATATGCTTTCGGGGCCCCAAAGGTGATTCACTCTGATCGATCAGATCCGAGAACTGCCCCCCGCGGAGTTCTGCGGCGACTTTTCGGGCGATCGCCGTCGAGAGAGCGTCAATGTCTATGGTGATCACGCTTTCAGATTACCTTCTCTGAGTGTGAGGCTGCTAGTTCAATCGCGCGGGGTTGGTGCGATTCTTTATCGCTCGTGGGGGCGCAACGTGCGGCATGTTTGGCGTGGTGATCGATGATCGCCGAACTCTTCTTTGCGGCACGCGCTACTGATACTTTGGGGCTCAGGTGACGGCGCTTTCGAGGCTTCGCGGGCTCGGGCGCAACCGGGGACGGCTTGGGATCAGCGGGAGTCGGGGGAGCCTTGTCGGCTTTCGCGAGTGCTTCGTTGATCTTCGCCGCGGTGCACAGCCCCGTGCTCTCCGCCCATGCGATCAACCCCTCGACGCTCACCACGCACAACAGATCCCCCTTTTGCAACTAACTGCCCTTCCGAGATCGATTCGAGCGCAAGGCCGATCTGCGCCGTAGCCGGGGGTCGCGTATATTGTCCCAAGTACGTCCCCCAGTTCTCCGCGATCACCCCCACGTTGACGATCGGCTTATTCCCGACAACGCAAAGCTTATGCGAAGCCGCTGGCGAGAGAACCACGCGGGGTTCCATTAGCCACTTAACAATCCACTCACAGATCGAAGCCCGTAAGCCGTCTGAAGCCGCAGGCATTCTCAGGCCGGTAACGTAATACTTTCGCAACGCGCCTTCGCGCCTTCGAACCACTGCCACACCGTTGATTGACGCATTTTCGATCATGCCTTCGATCGCACTTTGGCTGCTCTTCTCTTTCTCTCCGATGCTAACCTGCCAATCGCGAAAGATATTGCAAAAAGTCTGCAATGGGATCTTGCCTTGCGCGTCAAGCTCACACTCTGCCACGAATTGGTGTAGCAGCGATGAAGTCTCCGCTATCCGCGCCTTGCAATCGAACGACGATTGGGGTTCAGAGAATTTCTTGTTAGCGCGCAAGCGCTTCAGCCCCTCAAGCCCCCAACGCACGATCCCTGAAGCTTCTTCTGCGAGAATGGTGGCCTCTAATTCGAAGTCTTCGCGGCCCAAGAAAGATACTGTTGTTCGCAAGATCATAAGCCGCCCAATGATCGCCTTCCCACTCGTATCCTCGAAAATGGGCAGTGCGTTAGACGTGCACATGATCCGAGCTGGAAACTTCACTTTCAAGTCTTCTCGCCCCTTCCGCTCAACACACATATCATCGCGGCCCACAATCGCTTTGATGCGAGCTGCCGTCTCCTTAGGAACGTTTGCGAGCAGTTCAGACATGATGAGTAGCGATTTGTCGTAGTGCGAAGCTAGGCCGAATTGGGATGCGAGCTGTTTTGCGTCGCACGCTCCCACGTTTGATTTTCCCATTAGGTGCGCCAACATGTTCGTGATCAACGACTTGCCCGAACGGGTTAGGCCTTGGATCCACATGAACTTTTGATGATCCGTCGCACCTGATAAAACGTAGCCGTACCACTCCTGAAGCAACGCGATCGAATCTTCCGCGAAGCCGATCTCCTTCAGGAATTTGATCCAACGGGGTGTCGCAAACTGCCCCGGATTGAAGTCCCAAGGCAGGGCATACGGTGCAAACAAATCCGGATCTGACTCGTACCAAGTGTCAGTCTCAATATCGAGCATTCCGTTTTTGAAGACGATGCAACGTGGCGCCTTTTTGCCGGACGCGATGTAGCAAGGCACATCACCCGAGACGTACGCTTGTGTTCGAGTGAGTGCTTCCGTCACTTCGCTAACCCTCCTGATGTCAGCGTTGACCGGCTCCCCATCAACAGAGAAACGTCGTAGGAACTTACCCACATCAACGCGAACATCCACCTCCTGTTCAATGCGAACATTGCCCCTGTAGTAATCGCCCCGGAAGATCCGAAAGTTCGAGTTCTCGGCGTAGAAGTTTGCCGCGAAGCGATCGTGAGTGTCCGGGCCTTCAAAGGGGACGTAACGCACAGCTTGCTCTGCAGCGTACTCTCGGATCCGCGAAAGCTTGTCGTCCACTGCGTCCAACGTTAACGCGCCTTCTGGATCCTCCATTTGCATGCGATCGATTGAGCGTGCAAAGAAGCTGCGAAGTGACTCCGAAGAAATATCGGGGTACGCACCAACGATCTCGTTCAGCAAAGAGAAGAAGATCCCATCTCGCTCGCCCGTAGCTGCGAACGACTCCCCACGAGAGGCCCGGATCAACCGATCCGCAAGATCGATCTTCTTCGGGTTGGTTAGACGCTTCCACTTCTTAGCGACGTCAACTAGAACTTCCGCCGAGACCTCACGAGTGCCAGAGGTAAGGCGGAGCGCCGGACGTGGCGCACCGGCGGAAACCATCGGCTCGTAGGCTCTGCCCTCCCGCGCGAAGATAAACGCCGTCGCAGATCGCCCGGGCTGCGAGTAAGGAAGAAAGTACCCCCTTCCGACGTCGTTGCATTGCCGATCACCCGAAGGCGCGAACTTATCGATCGTGGCCTGCCACACCGGCTTAAACGCGCTTGCGGCAAGGGGGTGCGCCAACGGCAGCCAGATCCGGGCACACGCCTTACCGTCGTTCCCGTCGCTGTGTGTGGAGTGACAGACGTACGCTAAGCCTTCGACGTCTAGCCGATCAAGCGTCGCTTCAAGCTCTTCGGGTTCAACGTGATCTAGATCGATCGGGATCAGGCTGACTTCTAGAACGGATTTATTTCCGCGTGCCCCCCCTTCTGCGAGCCTGCAACCGTTAAGTAGCTCACCCTTCAGTTTGTCTTGGAGCTCAGGGCAGCCGCGTTGAACGATCGAATTCGACCATTCGTGCCACGTCGTTCCAACGCAGATCGCCTTTCCGGGCGAGGTTAGCGAGGGGAACCGCGTTACGTGGATCCGTAAGTCTTTTGCTTGCACCTCAGGGGCGCGATCTGCGATACTCATTGAGTTCCTATTGAAGAAGGGTGCGCTTTCGTCGGTGGCACCCTTTTTCGCGTTTAGCGAGCGGTTGTGGTTTCGAGCGGTTGTGGAAGAAGGCCGAGTGCCTTGGTGGCTTCGAGCGTGCGTTTGGTCGTATTCGGCCGGCCTTGGCATCCGAGTAAAACCTTCATCACGGTAACGTGGCTGACTCCGGCCAATTGCGCGATCGCGCGGATCTGTTTGATCGACATGGTGTTCCTTCTTACGTCGGATCCAAACTCCGAACGTACAACCATTATAGCAGGTTGAACTTGTACCGAAGCAACGTGAATCGGCGCCAGGTTTCCGATCACACATAGCGCGTAGTGATAGAGATCGATCACCACAGTGCGGTACCGGCGTGGATCGTGTTTCGGATCGCACGAGATCAGATCCGCACGATCAATGTTTCCGATAACATTCGGATCCGAAACGCTCGCGTCTGCACACGTGGATCCGGAACGCTCGCGTCCGAACACCTCACCTCGCACATACCCGGAATTGCGTCGGCCAGCCCCAACGTGGGTATGTACCAATATACTTTTTTGGCCCCCGGGCGACATGACGGAAGGCTCCGAAGCGCTTGGCTGGGGGTGGTCAGCGTTTTGGTCACCGCCGCTTTTTCAAGAAACGCCGTGTATAACCCCGTTTTTGGTGGTCAGCGTTTTTGGAAAGTCCACAGCACAAGGTGTGTGTTGTGCACGTGAAATGCGAACGTGAAAACCAAAATTCTTGTCTGCACAACACACCTCTCTATTAGCGTTTTTCTAAAAGTGATGACCATGGTGACCACTCGGGAAATCATGCTGAAAACCTTCGCTGACCACCCGGTGACCGCTGCTGACCACGCTGACCACCCCGATCTTCCAATGGCGCGAAGACGGAACCGATCCGCACGTTGCGCCCAGCCGTTGCGCCCTGCTTCTCTCTGCGTTCCGCCACACCAAAAAATCAACGCCGCTTGCCCGATCGCAAAAACCCGGATCCGCACGTCACTGTCCCAGCGCTGTCCCAACAACCGCACCACGATCAAAACTCGAAATGCGCAAGCGCTACA
This sequence comes from Polyangiales bacterium, assembly GCA_038246305.1. Taxonomy (GTDB): domain Bacteria; phylum Myxococcota_A; class Polyangia; order Polyangiales; family Polyangiaceae; genus JBBRRP01. The sequence goes on from JBBRRP010000114.1 coordinate 18,711, forward strand.
AAGCAGGGGAAAACGGCTCTTTCCGATCTGCGAAGGTCCCGCGCACTTAACCTGGAGTTCTCTCGCAATCCGCGCATCTGATCCCGTCACTCGAACCCGCAATCCCGACGGGCTGAGCACAGGTTGCGTTCTGGTAAAATCAAGCATGCCACTGGAACGATCCCAAGATCAGCTTCGCCCGCAGTGCCCGCGCTCAGACGAGCTCAAACCTGCGATCCCCGCTGTCCTCCCACCACGTGACTCGCAGGGGCGTTTGTTACCCGGTGCCGCTACATCTGCCCAAGCCAGGCGCGCAGGCCTCCTTAGTCGAGCGACGGCGAAGCAGATCGATCTTCTGGGGCTCCGTGACGTGGGAGACAATCACGCATGGGCACCCTACCAATCCCTCGCCAGGCGCTTCAGGGCGGAGCAATGCCGTCAGCTAGCGGAGGGCGCCGGTG
>JBBRRP010000115.1:0-19022 GCA_038246305.1 Polyangiales bacterium
AGATCCGCTTGCTGACCAACAGTCCGCGTAAGTTCGCCGGCCTTCACGGCTACGGCTTGGAAGTCGTCGAGAGTGTGCCGCTCATTAGCATGCAGAGCTGAACTGTGAAATCAGCGGAGCGGCCTTGGAAGTTGCCCTCTCGGCGCAATTTTCTGTGAGCGAGGATTGGCTCATCCTCGGTTCGTTGCGTTCGGTCCTGCGTTGGAACCGGTGTGAGCCGTCGGGCGCCAAGCAGGACACCAAGGGAGCCACAGGAGCCGGTTTCGGCACATCAATTCGGAGGCATCATGAAAATCGTAGCTTTAGGACTGCTCAGCGCAGCAATTGTGGTTGGATTTGCGGGTTGCGGCGGAAGCGACACTCCCGGAGGAATAACGGCGAGCGCTGGAATGGGTAGCGGAGTCGGCGGTTCGGGCACGATCAATCCTTCGAAGACGACGGGTGGCACGAGCAGCGGCGTCGGTAGCGGCGGCAAAGCCTCAGGTTCGGGTGGTGTGCCGGGTGCCGTAGGTTCGGGTGGAGTTGTTGGTGTTGGAACGGGCGGTGCTGCGCAAATTCCGGCGGGTGGCTCAATGGCGAATCCGATGAATCCGGCGACTTGCCCTGCGGCCGCACCCCCTGCGATGACAGCCTGCACACCAGCCGTACCCGCGCAGGGAACCGGCGGTGGCATGGGTGTGGGCCAGCTTGGCGGCGCGTGTCGATACACGAGTGGCATGACAGCGAGCGTCTGTTTCTGTAACCCGATGAGCAACATGTATCAGTGCTTCACGCAGAATCAGAATCAAACGATGTGCCCGAGAAACGGAGCGGCGCCCGCAAACGGTGCGACGTGCATGGGCACCTCAGCTTGCGTGACCGCTGATTCAACCTGCACGTGTACCAACGGTGCCTTCGTGTGCGTTGCCATGGCCAATTGTCCCGCAGCTCGGCCAGCCAATATGGCTGCCTGCATGGGCTTGGGGGGCCTCGATTGTCCGTACGCTGCGGCTCAGGGCTCCGGTGGCGCAGCGGCTGCGGCCGGTGCTGCGAACGCGGCGGGAGCCCCCGCACAAGCCACCGGCGGGCGTCCTCCGAGAACGCCGTCCTGTCACTGTTCCACGCGCAGTCAAACCTGGACCTGTCAGGGCTAAAAAGCACCGTTTAGCTGAAGGACCGTTCTCGGTGGCTCACCACTGGGAGCGGTCCTCCGCATTCGGTGTTCAGGTGCAGAGCAGCCGGGTTGGGCGCTGCAAGTTTTTTTATTGGTGACGTGAAAAGTGATATCCATGAAATTAAGAATCTGGGGTGCACTCTGGGCGACCGCGCTGGTTGGATTTTTTGGCTGCGGTGGCACTAACAATCCAGCCCCAGCGGGTGTCCAATGCTGCGCCGGTCAACACGCTTTGCAAGTGCACGAACGGGGTCTACGTCTGCACGGCGAATCTCTCGTGCCCTAGCAGCGCTCCGGTGAACAACAGCGCGTGTACGAACCTCGCCGGAACCGTTTGCGGATATTTGCGCAGTAACAACGCGGGAGGTCCGCAGGCACCGCGGGAGCTGCCGGCGCAGCAGGCGCTGGAGTGGCAGGCGCCAACAGCAGCGGCGGCGCCCCAAACCAGAGCAATCGAGTTTGCCGTTGCGGCAGCACCAGCTCGACTTGGCGCTGCCAGTAGGCGGCGTCGGTTGTGGGCAGGGCAGGGTGTGACTGGCTCGGGCGACGTTGGTGTGTTAGCCTCCTGGCTCCTTGTGCCGCGCATTTCGGAATTTTTTGGCCTGGTGATTCACATGTATTGGTTTGATACTCAGAAACACAAGTTGCCCCACATCCACGTGCGCTACCAAGGTGCGGAGGCGGTTTTTGCGCTCGATGGGCACCTAGTGGAGGGTGCCCTCGGGGGTCGTGCAGAACGGCTAGTGCAAGAGTGGTGCGCGCAGAGTCAAGGTGCGCTGGAGGCTGCGTGGGCCAGCGCAATCGCCGGAAGGGAGATACCATGGGTACTCCCACTCCAGTGATTTTGAGTGTCAAAACCCCTACATACTCTGAGGTCGTGATCGAAGCCTCAGACGGGAAGCGCTATTTTGCCGATCTCGCCCCATTTAGGCAGGTGTATTGCTTCCCGAAAACGCTCGAGGCGTGGCAACAGGTGGCCGTCGATAGCCAGGGTCTAGGCTTGGTTTGGACCAGTCGTTTCGAGGTTCACGTTGACCAGATCTTAGGCCTAGCATCCCGCCAAGAACCTGCTGCCCGGGCTAGTTAAATGTTGAGCTGAGACCGCCGCCCTTCGGACAGCGCTTTCTCACGCGTGGCACACGTTGGCACAGAAGGCGTTTTCCGGATCCGAGCTTTCAACGGGAGAGAGCATTTATCCCCGGGAATTCATCACATGGCTTGAACCTTGCTTCGAATCAGCCATGAAAAGGTTCCAAACTATCCTTGCTCTGACGCAGCTCCTGCTTGGTGTCGCGTGCAGCGGAAAGTTCGAGAACGTTGACCCCAGCCAGAGTGGAGGCGCGCCGTCGGTGGGAAGTGGTGGGCACCCGTCGGTGGGAAGTGGTGGGACGCCTGGGCTCAATTGTGGGGTGGTCGCTTGTGCGCCGGTCGCACCTAAGGACGGCATCTGTAAAGAATCTGCACCCAGTGCCTGCTGTGGCTGGACGGATGCCGACTGCCCTTCGTCGCCGATCATGTGCGAATTGTGCGCGCCGCAGACTGCGGACGGAGTTTGCTCACACACGATGGACGTTTGCTGCCCCGACGCCGATCCCGATTGCAGCCCGCTTTACAACTGCAATTTGAGCAAGATTGCGTGTCAGACGTTCGCCGCTGTGAAGTGTCTTCCCGGAACTGTGCCTACAGAGGCCAACCTTTGCTACGGTCCTTGCGTCCCTAGAAACCAGTGTTTGCCAGGCACGGCGCCGCTTGATTGTTCGCTCGTTGATTGCGCCCCATCGGCAGGTCCTTCACCGGCCGATGGTTTCTGCGCCGACCCGAATCCTAGCCTCGATTGCTGTGGATTCTCGGATCAGGACTGCGCCAATGTTGTGAAATGCCGAAACGTCGCGTGCACCGCCATCAGCGAAATATCGGATGGAGTGTGCCAGCGAGCGTTCGACGATTGTTGTCGCACCCAGGACCCCGATTGCTCCTCCGTGGGTGGCCTCATACCGCCCCAGCGTGTGTGCACGGTCGCTTGCGTGATTCCGCCTCGTGACGGGGTGTGTGTCCGCAATCCAGATAGTTGCTGCGGCCGTTCAGATCCGGATTGTGTGAACTAAACACCGCAGGCCACTGGGTGCAGTAGCATTCAGCGTGCTTTTGCGAGTATACGAAGGCCCATGAAGCGCACAGGGAATTGGCTTTCGGTTTTTGGATTGGCCGTGGTGGCGATGGGTGCGCCCAGCTGTCAGGGTGGGCGTTTTGGTGGGCTTGGAGGCATGGCCTGTCCTTACCTCGTTGGGGAGGGCGATCTATTGGGTGCGCAGATTTCGGCTAACGCCCGTGCGAACGCGAAAATCCGCACCTTTCTTATCGCGGCGCGCGATCTCAACCATTTGAGCATGCAAATGGAAGCGCAGGCGGCAACGGCGTGCAGCAATATCGGTCGCGATCTGGGTTTGACTGACGCGCAGATGGCGCCACGCGGAAATGATCCCGGGGCTTTAGCTCAGTCTGCGTGCAACGCCGCGGCGATGCAGATGGATGGCATCTTGCATCAAGGGATCCAGATCCGAGTGCAGGTTTCACCTCCACAATGTCAGGCGAATATCAGTGCCAAGGCGAGTTGTGACGCGGCGTGCAACGTTGAAATAGATCCAGGCGAAATTGCCGTACAGTGTGAGCCCGCGCGCCTATCTGGTACATGCCAGGGGCGATGCTCGGGCCAATGCGAGGGCACCTGTCAGGGACAGTGTCAGGGAACGTGCACAGCCAAGGACGCACAAGGCAATTGTGTGGGGCAATGCCAGGGCACGTGCAGTGGTACCTGTGGCGGCACCTGCCATGTGCATTGCGACGGCGAGTGGAAAGCCCCGCACTGCGAGGGTAGCGTGCGGCCACCGAGCGCAGATGCCGAGTGCAACGCGAGCTGCAGCGCCCATGCTAATTTCACCGCCAGCTGTACCCCGGCACAGGTTCAAGTGGAGGGCCTGCAGAACGCCGAGCTCGCGATGCGCTTAGTGGCTACGTTACGAGCCAATTTGCCAGAGCTCGTGCAGGCCGAAATCGCGCTGGGTCGCCGTCTAGCGGGCGACGTCCGCACTGTGGTGGAGGTGGGAGCTAAGCTGCCTCGCGCGGTGGGTGATGCGGGAGTCGAAGGCATGGCGTGCATTGCTGCCGCAAGCAGCGCGAGCGTGCAAGCGTCGATGCGGATTAACGTCACGATTCAAGCTAGCGCCAGCGTCACAGGTCGCGTAGGGGCCAGCTCAGGCTGAACCCCGCCATCCAACGGTGCTACTGGATACCTCTCGGCTTCGCGCGAAGCGCGCAGCCGTCTGACGTGTGCACGGTGATCGTTGTTGATACGGTGGCACCACCCAACGATGCATCGAGCCCCACCGGCGTATTGCCTGGAATGCACTTTGACGGAACGTGGAAGCTGACCTCGGTCGAACGCGCAGGAAGGGTCACTGTCGCGGGTACATCGAGCGGCAGTGAGGGCGTGTGGAAGTCCACGCGCACCTGGTGTAGGGCGATGACCAAGTCGACCGGCGAGGGCTTGGTGATCCGCACGGTCCCGGTAAACCCTGCGGCGCCGAGCGGTGCATCGAGGGGCACCAGGGACACCGAGTAAAGCGCCGTAGCTACCAGCACGACATAGCGCGCTTCCGTGGAACTTCCCTGGAACCCCAGGGCGAGAATTCCGCCGCTCTCGTTGATGGCGAGAGCCTCCACGAGCGACCACCCCGTGCCGGGTGGAATCAGCGTGTTCAGATCGACCGGTTTGCCTGCGCGCCAGAGGGTCGCAGCGGTGCCGGCGTTGCGGTCTCCGGGAAGAATCTGCGAGCGGCCGACGATGATGCCGTGAGCATTGATCGCGTCCGCTTGGCTGTTCATTCCGCCGAGGGTGCCGAGGTCGCGCATCCCGAGGGGTGCGTCGTACACGAAGGCGTGGTCGGCGTCCCCCACGCTTGCTTTACCAACGATCGTGCCTGCATCGTTCAGACCCTCTGCGTAGGAAGTGCCTCCGCCCGGGAGGAAACCGATGTCCGTCGGTGCCGTCGAATCGGGAGTACGAAAGATGGCTTTGGAACGATAATCGGTTGCGCTGCGGCCGCACCCTCCGGCCATCATTCCCGAGCTGTTGATCCCCGTTGCGTCGCACGCGATGCCCGGTCCTCCCGAGGGCAGGATCCCGGTCGATCCATAGGCCCATACGACCTGTTGAATAAACTTCGGGTCGTCGGAATTACCTGTGATCACGCCGAAATTGTTGATCGCATAGGCCTGGCTTCGAGTGCCACCCAAGGTCCCGAGATCGCGGATCCCTCCGGGGCCGTACACCGTAGCGTGGTACACTGTAGGACCGCCCGCCTCGCTGGAGCCGACGGCGACCCCCGATGCGTTGACCGCCACAGCATAACTTCTTGTGCCCGGACCACCCAGACTCCCGAGGTCATTCATCGTGCCGTTTCGCCAGAGAAACGCGCGGTCGACGCCGTTGCCAAAATCGTTGAAGGGCGCGGCCTCGCAGTTGCCCACGACATCGTAGGCATCGTTCATCGCGGTCGCGTGCGCCGGGTGCCCTCCGAATGTTCCCAGCTCGACGACCGCGTACTTCGGGGCCTCCTCAAGCGAGGGCAGGGGCGGCACCTCGAAGGCAACCAGTGCCCGCGCCGTCGACGCTGTTCCGGATTCCGACGGCAGGGTGCCGCAGGAGAGCATAAGAAAAGGGAGCAGTCCGAGGAACCGGTGGCAGCCGAGGTTTGGGATGGTCATGGTGTCGGGAAGCTACGACTAACGCGCAAGCTTTTCAATCGCGTAGCGAATGCTCACGGCGCTCGTCACTTCCAGCTGGCCGCTCTCAACCGGGGCCGCCGCTGCAGCGTAACCCTCTGACTTGGCCATCATTGGCATGGGCATCGGGCCTTGCAGCCCCGTGGACTCGTTCACCGAGAGCACAGGACCCAACCGAACGCCGTTTAGCCGTGCTAGCTGCTCCGCCCGCATGTGCGCGTCCGCGACCGCTTTCTCGCGTGCTTGAGCTTCGAACGCCTGTGGATTGGAAAGCTCAAAATTTACGCCGTAAATCGTGTTGGCGCCAAGGCTTGTGGCCGTGCCCAGGAGTTTGCCGAGCTGTTTGAGATCTCGCACCGTGACCTCAAGAGTATTGCTCGCGCGGAACCAACCTCGGGGTGCTTGTGTATCCGGTGCAACCGGGGCCGATGTCACCGCCTTTCCAGGTTTGGATGCTGGAGCCATCAGCTCCGGTGGAGCGAGTGTAGGCTCAGGGCGAAAATCCTGTTCGAAGTTCACCGAGAAGTTCTGGGTTTTGAGATCGAGATCCGCAACGCCAAGCTTCTTGAATGCTTGGGTGAGTTCGTCCATGCGGGCGCTGGTGCTGGCGGTTGCCTCTTCGGAGGTTTTAGCGCGCACCTCTACGCCGATCGTGGCACGGGCCAAATCAGGAGTGCCGGCCGTTTTTCCAAAACCGGACACAACCAAACCCATCGCTTCAGGGCTGTTGGCGCTTTGTACGATGGTGGTGCCACACGCGCTCAAACCGAAGGCTAGAGCCATGGCTGCTGTTGATTTGAGATGATTAAGAATAAACGCCATTGGGAGATTCTCCAGGTAAGGTAGGGCAGCGCTTCGGCCGGAGCAGTACGCGTCGGGCTCCTACTAAGTAACGCACGGGGTGCGGGGGGCTTACAGTAGGCGGATGCTAGGGCTGAGCGGCTCTTCCCTCAAGCCCAACAAACATGCCAACCCGCCCGCGCGATGAAGGTTTCTCATACACAGGCCAGGCCCGGCACCTGACTGAAATGCCCGTCGCGCGTGTACACCACCAAACTATTCTCGAACGCCATGGCGGCGATCCACAGATCATTGGTGGGGATGGGTTTGCCGCGGACGTAGAGTGCGCGGTGGATCTCCGCGTAGCGGTGCGAAACCGCAGCATCCACGTTGAGCGTACTGACGCCCTCCTGCGACAAGAACCAGGCGAGCCGTGTTTCGTTTTCCTTGGGGCGTCGCCCTTTCAGGAAGCCTGCTCGAATCTCCCCGAGCGCGATGCTCGGCACGTAGATCGCCTCTGCTAGCTCGAGACGCTCCAGCACCTCGTCGACTTGTGCCAGCACATCTGACAGTCGATTCGTGTCGAGGAGCAGTTTCATTTCCAGAGCTCGGCGTCGATTGTCCTGTGATCCTTGAGGAAGGCCTCGAAGTTCGTAGCTTCCTGTCGCGACCAAGCACCCGGCATTTTGCGCAAGTCCCGGCGGCGGAGGGGGCGCCCAAAACTCACCGCGAGAAGTTCGAGCGCAACTTGATTAACGCTCTTGCCCAGCTGTTTAGCTCGAGCCTTGATAGCGCGATCTAGCTCAGGGGGAATATTCCGGATCGTGTACTGCATGCACTGAATGATGTCATCTGCATGCATGAGAAGCAAGCAGGAGTCCAGCGGCAAATCCTCGTACTAAAGCGACTAAGACGTGGCCTCCCGACACCCTCCTTCGCCGCTATCGGTGGGGGCTACGCGTTCTCACGTCTGCAGATCACCGCCGGCTAACAGGCCTGCCTCTGCTTCTGCGCCTCCTCGGAGCGATTTGCCACTAGATCGCGAGGGTTGGAATACAGTATCCTCGTTTCCCGATTGTGCTGCCGAGGGGGAGCCTACGTTTCAAGGGGAAAGCACAAGGATGACAGCACCGTCCCTCACGCGTTCGATCACGTCGGTGAGCACAGGCCTATCCTCTATCTGGTGAGCTAACGATGAACGTCGATAGGTTTCACCGCATGTCCCGCGGAGCGAGTGCCGTTGCGATGCTGCTCGGCTTGTGCGGTCTGATCGGTTGGATCTTCGATATTGCTGTCCTGAAGAGCGTCCTCCCTGGGCTCGTGACGATGAAGGCCAACGCGGCCGCCTCGTTCGTGTTGGGGGGCGTCTCGCTTCGGTTACAGATCGAATCCGATGTATCGCCACTGAAAGTTTGGATCGCGCGCGCGTGCGCTCTGCTCGTCCTCGCCGTGGGCGTGCTGACGCTGACCGAATATGCGCTCGGGATCGACACGGGAATTGGCCAGATTGTTTCCCATGCGCCAGCCGGAGAGTTACAGACATCCTCGCCTGGCCGAATGGCGCCGACCACGGCCCTGAATTTTGCCCTCCTTGGTACAGCGCTTCTGTCTTTGAATGGCAGACGCCGAGTCCGGCACTTGGCATCGCAGGTGCTTACGATCACAGTACTCCTCGTTGCGTTTGTCGCGTTCGTCGGTTACTGCCTCGACTCAGCTGTGCTCTACGGTGCCGAGGGATACACATCGATGGCTATTCACACGGCGGTCGGATTCGCCGCGCTCTCGATCGGCGTGCTCACCTCCCGCCCAGAGCGCGGCGTCATCGCAATTCTCGCGCAAGACAATCCAGCGGGGCACACCATTCGACGCCTGCTCCCGATCGTTCTTGCCGCGCCCCTCATTATAGGCTGGCTACGTCTCAAAGGGCAGCAGGCGGGGTTTTACGGCACAGAGCTCGGAACGGCGCTGATGGTGACTGTCTGCACTGGTGTTTTTGCCTCGGCGTCGCTCTGGCACGCTCACGTCCAAGGCGGGGCGGACAACCTTCGACAAGTAGCTGGCCGAGACGAGAAGTTCCTGTTGGACCTCGGCGAGATCCTCCGCGCCTCGACCGAATCGTCCGAGGCAACCTTCCAAGTGTCAACACTGCTGGGCGAGTACCTTGGTGTGTCGCGCTGTTTCTTCTGCGAGATCGACCTTCCAAACGATCGAGCCACCATTCACCGTGACTACTCCCGCGGCCTGCCTTCGTTGGCTAGCACATTGTCGCTGTCCTCGTACGGTGCGGAAAGCATCGCGGAGGCGCGCGCGGGTCGCACGATCGTCAGGGCCGACACCAGCGCGGACCCCCAGACAGCGAACCAGTACGAGAGTGCGTACCGTCCAGCGGGGATTCGTGCTTACATCGCGGTACCGTACCTTCGAAATTCGGAGTGGGTGTCGATGTTGGTCGTGAGCACTCACGAAAAACGCGTCTGGGAATCCAGAGAAGTGGCTCTTCTTCAGGCAGTAGCTGAACGGGCCTGGTTATGGCGCGGTCACCTCCTAGCTCTTGAAGATCTCCGCCGGGCCGATGCGCGAAAGACTGCTATCCTGAACTCGGCGTTTGATGCCATTGTCTCGATGGATCATCGCGGTGTTGTGGTCGAGTTCAATCCCGCCGCGGAGCGCCTGTTTGGTTACAAGCGCAGCGAGGCACTCGACAAACCGATGGAGGACCTTCTGGTTCCGCCGTCTCTTCGAGCGGCCCATCGGCGTGGGCTGGCTCGATACCTTGAGACCGGCGAGGGCAGCGTGCTTGGAAAAGTGTTGGAGCTTAAAGCGATGCGGGCTGATGGGTCAGAATTAACCGTTGAGCTTGCGATCACCCGTGTTGCGGGGGAGAGCACGCCGTTTTTCACCGGCTTCCTTCGAGACATTTCGGACCGCAAGCGATCCGAACAAATCATGCGCGAGAGTGAGGCGCGCTTCCGACTCTTTGTCGAAACAGTGAAAGACTACGCGATCGTTCTGCTCAAGCCTGATGGCACGGTTGAAAGTTGGAACGAAGGATCGGAGCGCCTCAAGGGCTATCGCGCCGAAGAAATCACAGGTGAGAATTACTCCAAGTTCTACCTGCCGGCGGACGTTGCCGCTGGGAAGCCACAGATGAACCTGCAGATTGCAGCCAGGGACGGAACCTGCATGGTCGAAGGTTTGCGGGTGCGAAAGGATGGATCGCAGTTTTGGGCCAATGTTTGGATCACAGCGATACGTAGCCCGAACGGCAGCCTGCTCGGGTTTGGGAAAGTCACGCAGGATATGACCGAGCGCCGACGCGGCGAACAAGAAAGAGCAGCTCTCCTCGATCAGCGCGGTTTGAACGCGGGCCTCGAAGAGCGCGTTCGCGAACGCACCACTGAGTTGACGACAGCGCTGAAGGAGCGCGAGGTGCTTCTGCAAGAGGTCCACCATCGGGTCAAAAACAACCTCCAAGTGATCTCCAGCCTGATCAATATGCAGGCGAGAAAACTAGCAAACGGATCCGGCCGAGACGCTCTTGAGGAATGCCAAGCGCGAGTGCAAACGATCGCGCTCATTCACCAGAAGCTGTACCAGTCTCGCAACTACGCCGGAGTACCCTTCTCTGAGTACGCGAGGGGTCTCGCCGCCAATGTTTTTCACGCAACGGGCATCTCGCCAACGGACATCTCCCTTTATCTGGCGATCGAGGATCTCACACTCGCGGTCGACAAGGCTATCCCCTGTGGACTTGTGCTGAACGAGCTCATCACGAACGCGCTGAAGCACGCTTTCCCCAACGGCCGACATGGAACAATTCGCGTCGAACTCTGCATGTTGGAAGGCGGGCGGCTGCGGCTTGCCGTAAAGGATGACGGCGTCGGTCTGCCGGCGGGGATCGATATTCAGAAGGCTGAATCACTCGGCCTGCAGCTCGTGTGCACTCTCGCTGAACAGCTGGATGCAGAGTTCGTTATCAAGAACCAAGACGGGGCGTCATTCGAGCTGACGTTCTCGGGAGAGGCATAGGATGTTGAGCGCGAAAGCCAATTCGGTCCTGATCGTGGAAGATGAGCGGATTGTCGCCAAGGATCTTCAGCAGACGCTTGCGGACATGGGATATGACGCGTTTGCGATCGCCTCCTCGGCCGATCAAGCCATCGCTCGGGCATCGGAGAGATGCCCTGATGTGGTTCTGATGGACATCCGGATCAAGGGGCAGCGCGACGGGGTCGAGGCCGCAGCGGTCCTTCGCGAGCGCTTCGGTGTGCCAGTCGTGTTTCTCACCGCGCATGCAGATGATGCCACCATCGAGCGAGCGAAGCGAACAGAACCCCACGGCTATTTGGTCAAGCCGGTGAAGTCCGCCGAGCTACGGAGCGCCATCGAAGTCGCGGTCTACAGGCATGAGATGGAGAAACGCCTTCGCGAGCGTGAGCGGTGGTTCTCAACCACGCTGCGTTCCATCGCAGACGCCGTCATCACGGTCGACATTGCGGGCAAGATCACCTTCATGAACCCCGCGGCGGAAGTTCTGACGGGCATCACTTTCGCGGATGGGGTCGGCAGGCCCGCCAGGGACGTTGTGCGTCTCGTCGATGCCGAAGCCGGCGTCCAATCCGAGACACCCCTCGACTGCGCACTGCAGCAGCGACGGACCGTCGAGCTACCTGAGGCGAGGCTTCTGGGTGCGGGTGCCACAAGCCGAATCATTGGCGACAGCGCAGCACCGGTCGTGGACAAAGAAGAGTTGCTCGGCGCCGTCATGGTCTTTCGCGACGTCACCGAACAGAAGCTTCTTCAGAAGCAGCTTGAGCTCGCGGACCGACTGTCATCGTTGGGGAGCATGGCTGCGGGCGTTGCACACGAGGTCAACAACCCTCTTGCAGTCGTCATGGTAAACGCAGCGTTCGTTCTCGAAGAAATGGCGCGTGTGCGAATCGAGCTGGGCTCGCGTGGGGACGGGCAAAACGAGGATCTGATACGGGTACTCGATGAAGCCGAGCAGGCACAGGCGGACATTCAATCGGCGGCCAGCCGCATCGGAAGAATCGTCGCTGATTTGAAGGTCTTTTCTCGACCCGCCCCGCAGGCGTCTGGAGACGCTGATGTTGGTCGAGCGATCGCGTGGGCGATCCGCACGACCGCGCACGAGTTCCGACACCGAGCCCGACTCACCACACATGTGGCGGAGGTGCCGTTGGCCCAAGCAGACGAAACCAAGCTTGGGCAAGTCCTGTTGAACCTACTGATGAACGCCGCGCATGCGATCGCACCGGGGAACGTAGAGGGCAACGAGGTTTCTGTGCGTGCCGCGACCGACGAGGCGAATCGCGTTATTATCGAGGTGACCGACACAGGCTGTGGCATGGCCCCAGACGTGCTGGAGCGCATCTTCGAGCCTTTCTTCACAACCAAGACCGTCGGAGAGGGCACCGGCTTGGGGCTATCGATTTGTCACGGCATCGTGAACTCCCTGGGTGGGCAAATTCAAGTTGAGAGCGCTGTTGGCAAAGGTAGCGTGGTCCGGGTTCTGCTACCTCCGGCCACTCACGAACGAAGGGAAGTCGCGCTCGCTGGGCCCGTTGCTTCGCCCACGCGGGAGACGGTCCTCAGGGGGCGAATCCTGGTAATAGATGACGAAAAGACGGTCCTTCGTGCGCTCAAACGAATCCTGGCTGACCATGATCTCGTTTGCACGGAGAGTGCGCGAGAGGCGCTCGGCATGATCGAACGCGGTGAGACCTTCGATCTCATATTTTCGGATGTGATGATGCCGATGATGACGGGCATCGAATTTTACGAGACTCTCCTTGAGCGCAATCTGGAGCTTGCTCGACGAGTCGTGTTTATCAGTGGCGGAGCGGTCACGGCGAAGGTGGAGAGCTTCCTGCGATCCGTTCCGAACCTGCGAATTGAGAAGCCGTTCGAGGTTGTCAACCTGCGCGAAACTGTCCAACACCTGCTGGCCAGTCAATCCCCAGAGCCTACGCCACTGAAAGTGAGTTAGGGGGTGGGCGGCGCCTCGCGGCGATAAATCTCTCGCCCAACGCGAGCCAGATGCGCCCGTAGCGCTGGGTTTGTCACGGCATTTTCGGTTTGTAAGTCGAAGTGAATTGGGAGCGGTAAGTCTTCGAGATCGATGGCAATTCGCTCAACTTCTAGCGCATCGAGGGTGCCGGATAGCGATATGTCGATGTCGGACCAATCATGCGCTCTTCCGAGCGCTCGCGACCCAAAAACAACCGCAGAAGTCACCCCCGGATGGTTGGCAAGAACTGCTCGAATTTCAGCGACGGCGTCGTCTGTAAGGCCAAACATGTCAGTCCTCCGCGGTTTGTTTTTTCAGGAGTAGATAGACCTGATCGAGTACGACAACATAGCGCCCCGCAATTGCCTCGACGGCGTCCTTGAAGCGCTGAAAGTCGTAGGTGTGGCTCATCAAATTCCGGTGAGCCAGCATGTCGATCCACGCCTGCCCATCCTGAATCACTTTCGCAGCAAAGGCGGCGCGGATGACGGCCTTGGGCGTTATCTGTTCCAGCACTATGCCCGTCGACTCAAGGTAGTCTTTCACTGTTTTCCAGGCCAACTCGAACGTGTATTCGAAACGCTGAACAACCCCTTCGAGTTCCAAGTCGCTGAAATCGGAAAGGGCACGACCCACCACGGCAGACTCAAGCAGGCGGAACGCCCGTTCGAAGTTCTCAAACCGTTGCTTCCAGCGAACATCCTCTGCCACGTTGTGAGCATACAACGGCGCGTTCCCGTGAACCACCCAATCACCCGCAAAAGGTGCGTCTCTCGAAGATCATGAACCGCGGGGCAGTGCTGAGACGCCCCTGCTGGCTTGCCCTTTGTTGACGGCTCGATGGGTGAATGCGCTACCTAATAGCGAAGCCGAGGGCAACACCGGTGTGCAGTCCGGAAAACTTCACGAGGGGTTCGCCGCCACCCAGAAATATGGCCCGACGCCAGAAATAGCCCAGCTCAAGGTTGGCGGTCAATTGAAAGCGATCAGAAAGTGGCGCTGCCACTGAAAGCGCGGAGGAGGGTGCGAGCGCGAACTTGGTTTGAGGAGCTTCGCTAATTCCCAAATTGCTCTGAGCTGTTGCGGTCGGCACCAGAAGTTTCAAAGTCGGTCCCAACGTGAGCTTGGGGTGGTCCAAGAGGCAGGTGCTCGCTTCCAGGCTAACGGCGAAGGTCCTCACCTTCACCGAGCCCCAATTCGTCACCACTGAGCCAAATTCGGCCTCTCCGGTGAGCCTCGGGCGCCAACTCGTCCCCGCTTGCGCGAGTTCAACGCCCAAGCCAACACCGTGAAGTGCGTTGGTTTGTTGGACTTCCTCGAGCGTCGCGTAGGCGAGGTAGAAAAGGAATGGCGCAGTTTGTTGTTTTGCTGTCGCGTGCTCCTGCGCTCTCGACTTCATGATCTGGGCCGATGTTGCGTGTGGATCACGCGTTTTGGATGGCGCCGTAGCAGTGCGTTCCGCAGTTGCAGGATAGGTAGCTACGGCTCCACGCAGAAGCTCGGCTATAGCCAGCGCGAGCGTTCGGGTGCGAGCTTCTCTTGGTGTGCCCTCCAGACTCAGGGTAGCGTTGACGCTCGATACTGTCGGGGCCGTTGGCAAGGCGATGGAGACTTGAAGCTCCGTCGCGTCGGCAGAGCACTCTGAAACGCTCACGACGATACTTGCCTCAGTGACAGCGGTTTCCGCAGACAAGTGAGCGGCGCGGACTTCGACATCCAGCGCCTTTCTCAAGGCATCGTCGTTGTACGGCAACGTTTCGCACGGGGGAGAGGTTAACTGGACGTGTGAGGCGAGCGGTGCCGCGCCGGCCACAGGTGTGTTCAGTGCAAGGGAGATGAGCCCCGCAACAGCGAAAAGCGCCTGACTCTGGGTGCTCACGGTCGTCTTACCGGGTCGGCTTGAAGTAGGAGTGTCAGGCGTTTCAGGTGTCGTCCCGAAGGGAATTCTCTGCGGTATTGGGCGAGAAGCTCGCGCGCCCGCGTTCCCTCACCGACCGCGTGGTATGTCTCGACGAGGCGCGACAAAGCATCCTGTCGCACGCTGCCAGACGGACTCAGGCTCACCACTCGCTCAAATTCAGGAATGGCTCTCCGCGCTCCGTTGGCACCAGCTAAGCGGACCAATCCCAGCGTGTAATGAGCCACGGGAATCCGCGAATCGTGCGGATATTCGCGGGTGATTCGTTCGAGAGCAGCTTCGGCACCAGCTAAGTTGCCGCGCAAACGTGATTGATCGGCGACGGCGAAAAGCTCATCCACCGAAGCGTGAGCGGCCGGATTGGCTCCGACCGCTATCCGTGCAGGCGACTCGGTCGGGGTGTGTTCCTTACTCTCCGTCGGCGTTTCGCTTCGAGGCTCCATGCGTGCGCGTTCACCAGAGGTTAACCTCACGACCCCTTGAGGCAAGAGCATCGAACGCACCAACACCACCCCGTGCACCACCGACACTTCAATGCTGTCGTTCGTTCTGGATACCGTAAACTCCGTGCCTATCACTTCGATTCGCGCGAACTTTGCCTCAATCACCCAACGCCGCGGTCCGCCTGGCACCACCGAAGCATGGAGCGTCCCCCGCTCGAGCAACACTGCGAATTCCTGCGATGTCGACGCGAGCCCCACGACCTTTCCGCCGGCAGCAAGGTCAAACGTTGAGCCATCCGAAAAATGCTGCCGCGCGGGGTGATCAGCGCCTTCTAACGCGACGAATGCGCTGCCTGATCGAGTCAGCAACGGACCTGGAGACACCACCGCAGGTCCCGCTACGTGATCAAACCGGTCGCGCGTGAGAAAGACGCCAAATACCGCGAGAACCAGACCAAGCGTCACACAGGCCACACTCAACCAATAGCGCGATTTTGTCTGCTTGGGTGCGGCCGAAAGTGTGGAAAACACAGCGCGACGCACCCGCATGACGGCTTCGTCGGAAGGCAATTGAGTCAGCTCTTTGCGCAGCGGAACCTGGAGGGGCCGTGAGGGCTTCAAGCGCCACCCGCCTCAGCTAGAGAAAGTGAAACAACCTTCGCCACCTCTTGCTGGGCGCTTGCGATCCGACGTTTGGCCGTTGCGAGCGAGCAACGCCCTTGCTCAGCAACTTCGTCGAGCGAGCACCCCTCCACCATCCTTAGCATCCAAGCTAAGCGCAGATCGGGAGCCAGTGTTCGTATGACCTGATCAATTCGCGATAGCTGGAGCAACGTTTCTTGGTCGGCGCCGGGCGCCAACTTTTCGAGGGTCGCATCTTGCGCGTGGAAAGAAGAGAATCCAAGGCGGCGAAGCAGACGCTCGCGCCGAAAGCGGCGATGAGCGCGGTGGGCGAGAATTCCCATCAGATATCGATCGAACCGATCCGTATCATTGAGTCGAGAAAGATCACGAAACGCCTCCAAAAACGCCTCCTGCACGATATCCTCTGCTTCTGAAAAACGCCCAACGAGCCGCACGGCGCGTGCCAGGGTGGGCCGCGCGAAGCGATCGTAGAGGTCGCGTTGCGCGCCAAGGTCACCTGCTTGGGCTCCCAGCACCAACGTTGAGTCCGAGCAGCGCTCGTTCCTCACGCGCTCAAGCGAAACGACATTTGTCGCGGCGGCATTCGGGCGTAAGGGTAGGAGGATCATGACACGAGCGAAGCTAGCCTGCGTGTGGGGCCGCGAGCGCCCTAGATCGGCTCAGTAAATCGGCATCTGTGATGATTTTCTTTACAATTGGGCGACCGCCTGAGCCACTTCGAGTACTGGGGGCCCATTGTGGCCATGAGAATCAACATCCAAAACCGCAGTTTCTGGCTTCTCCCGCTGTCCCTGTCTCTGTCCCTTGCCCTGGCGAGCTGCTCTGGTGAAGCAGAGCTGTTCAGCAAGACTTCGCTCAAGCTTGCGGAGAAAGTGGGGGCTCCCTGCGGTCAGGCTGGCGCCCCCGCGCAAGGAGACATTTCTGTCGAGGAAGAGCCAACTAGCTGCGGCGCGGGCATCTGTTTGGGATACGCACAGCAATCCTACTGCTCGTGTCGCTGCGACGGCCCAACCAACGAAGCACCCTTTTGTCACTGCCCCGGTGGGTTTCAATGCAAGAGCAACTTGATCGTCGATCTTGGTTTCGGCTCCACTACTTATGTCGGCGGCTACTGCGTTCAGCCGAGCCTGGTGCCCACACCGCTACCTCCGTCCACACGTTGAACGGCAGCGGGGAATCGTCATTAATCCCAGGTCGCGCCCTTAAAATTTTCAAGGATCTGACGGTCCTTGGTGAGCAATACACCCTGACCAACATTCGCCTGGGCCACGATGATTCGGTCGAAGGGGTCGCGTGTCCAGCTGAGCGCCAAGGCAGCGGCCACCACGTCATCGAAGGGCTGATCACACACCTCTAGCGTGAATGCTTCGCGGGCCACTTCAAGGAAGTCTTTGGGCGGCCTATTGAGGCGGCCTATCTCACGCAAGAACTGAAGTTCTAGAACCGTGGCTGGGGAGATTTTCAACAGGCGGGCCCGCCGCAACGTGGCAATGGCCTTGCGGGGAAAGTGCCTTGCTGGCTGAGTCAACATGACGACGACATGCGTGTCTAAGTAAGCAATCAAGGCCGCCACTCACTCGACCATTCGAGGTGCACAAGATCATCGACGCTGCCATTGACCCAGCGCGGACGAGACTTTGGCCACGCCAGCTTTTCCTTACCGGCGGATGGCGGCGCATCATTGACGCTGAGCTTTAAGCGCTGCCCCTTGCGCTCAATCAAGACAGGCGTGCCTGTCTTCAACACTCGATCAAGAACGGTGTAGAGCTCGGCGCGAAGTTTCGTCGCATTCATCCCAGTAGGATAGCGTACGTACGTACGTACGGCAACACGTGTTTCCGGGCGTCGAGGCCCCGTTACGTTTTTGTGAAATCCTGGATTCTACCTCCGGATTTTCATGTTGGATGCAATCTGTGATTGCTCGAAAAGATCATCTCGATCAGTTGCGCCGTCTACTGCGTGTAGGGTTATAAATCTGAAACATGAATTTGGGCCTAATACTTCTAACCAATGCATCACAGGCCAAGGAGCATTCGTACGATATCGGAGACCTTCGCCATGGTTGCTTCGGAGACGGCGCCAAGCGATTTTACGAGCCTGTCTGTTGATACCGTCCGCGTCTGCTCGCTCATGACATAGCTTACGACGCTGAGGCCCCCTTCCGGCGGCCGCACCTCGATACGCGTACGCACGGCACGCGGTTTGGACGTTATGGGAAGAACCGTCACGAGTTTCGCAGCACTTGCGTTGAACGCGTCGACGCTGAGAATGAGCGCTGGTCGCACGCCAGCTTGTTCGTGTCCCTTCGTAGGATCGAAACCGACGTGCCAAATTTCACCTCGACGCGGCGCGTTCATGCGTCCGCGAGCCCGTCTGCGTTCGTTGCATCCCACGCATCGCGTTCGGCTTGCTCATCAGCCAAGCCTGTCGCGTCGGCTCTTAGCGCAGCGAAGTCGCTCGTGAGAGCTTCAAGGAAGATCACTCGGCGGTACTCTTCGACTGCTCGCGACAGCGCGGCGGTGAGCGATATGTGCTTCGCGCGAGCTATCTCGGTGAGCGCTGCATGCGCAGCTGGATCTATGCGAACAGTCTCAGACATGTATACATTATAGTATACATAAATGTATTAGTCAATGACTTGGAACGGCGTTGAGTTCGTCCCAATGGATGGATTCGCCTTGACGTGTGCAATAAGGAATATCAGAATATCAGAAATACAGGAATTCCGACCATGTCTCGCGCTCGGCACACTGAAACTGGCACCGTCGGCAAGAAGGGCGTCTTCACGATCCCGGCCGCGATGCGCAAGCGCTTCGGTCTGCAGGATGGGTCACTGGTGATCGCCGAAGAGCATGACGAAGGCATCCTGCTGCGCCCTGCCATGGCGACCGCGCTTGAGATGTATAGCGACGAGCGTGCCGCTGGCTTCCTGCTCTCGAACGCGGTCGATGCCGATGACTACGCACGGGCGCGTGAGGAGGTGCGGGCGATGGGGCTGGATCCGGACGCTGTCCTGCACCGCAAGCCTGCTGCGTGACCCGCGTCTTCCTTGATGCCAACGTGCTTTTCTCAGCTGCCGGGAGCGCCGAAAACGGGCTGCTCAGGCTCTGGAAGTTACCGCTCTCGCTGGTGAGCTCTTCGTACGCGGTCACCGAGGCAGAGCGCAATCTCTCGCGCAAACGGCTTGAGGCGCTGCACCGCTTGTCCGCTCTACTCGTACGGGTTGAGATCACTGACGTCGTCGCACCGGTCGAGGCAAGCCGCTTGCCC
>JBBRRP010000116.1:0-18897 GCA_038246305.1 Polyangiales bacterium
CCACCAGTCGCGTTGTTCGCTCCGCCAGTCGCGTTGCTCGCTCCACCAGTCGCGTTGTTCGCTCCGCCAGTCGCGTTGCTCGCTCCACCGCTCCCTTTGCCGCCGCTGGCATTGTTATTCGCCCCGCCGCTTCCCACTGAGGCACCGCCTGTGCCGCTGGCTTTGCCAACACTTCCAACCGAAGCCGTGCCCCCCGCGCTGTTCGCTTTGCCTCCTGTTCCAATCGAGGCACCGCCACCACTCGCCTTGCTGCCACCAGCCGCAGCGACGAAGATCGGAGTGCGCTCCGTTTCGGCGCTGGAACAACCATAAGCTGCCGCAATCGTCACAGCAGTAAGACCGAGAGCGGAAATGTGTAGAAGCTTCATATCGAGGAGTCGCCTTTTCCTGTTGAGCGCCTGGATGGAGTCAGAATGATTCTCTGATCCCAGGCGCGCATTTCTTACGCTCTCCAGTTTTGGCGCGCAAGCAGCACGACTCCTTCGACAACAGATTCAATTACAAGCAGGACGCCTTTTTTTCACCTGGCAGTGAGCCGCCACCAAAACATTTCTCAGAGACGGAAACGTACAACGACCTGGTCGAAACAATATTTCCCTCGATCAGATTCGAGCACTGGTACACAGAGGTACTAGGCACTGACAATTCGCCGAGACGTACTGTTCAGACGCTCCGACAACGCGCCGAATTCGCGTTCCCCCTATCATCCCCCACCTACGAAACGGCTTCCGCGTTTCGCAACCCCCGAAAGAAATCTGTATGTTGGCTGCTTTCGCGGTTAGTTCACAACTTCAAGCCATCTGCATCAAGCGCGGCTGTTCGAGCTCTTGCGTGTCTGGAAATACCACGCCACGAAGATCGAGCGTGCCCGATGTGTGCCCCGAAAACGCCATCGCCTTCACAATCAACTCGACCCGATTCTGACATTCGGCTTTCTTCAAGATCTTGGTGATATGTGCCTCGACCGTCTTGACTGAACGGCTCAACGCGCGCGCAATCGCGCTATTAGGTGACCCTGCTACCAGCATGCGCACCACTTCACATTCCATCTGAGTGAGATTCCATTGCCCTGAGACGCCTTCGAAATTGATTGACATGTTGCCTCGCTAATTCAGACCCAAACGACAAAGCTAACCTGCGAGCGCGGAGCGAAGCCCATCTTCACTCGGCCGCTCCATGCTTGCCCTATTGAGACTATGTCCGAGCAAAAACAATCTGATCACAACTGATGCATATATTTCCGACGGTACCGTTTCGTATCAGCGCAATGAAGGGAGCGCAGCGTAGGCCACAGGCTGCTCAACCACGGCGAGCATCATTTGCTTAAGATCGAAGTAATTGGGGTCGGCAAGGTTACTCGTGCCCGGCGAGTACTTTCCTCGACGCATGACGTAGGAAAGCGTTTCGAACTTGACGTCCATCGGTGAGGCGGGAACGCCTTTGTCCCAGATCACGGCCTCAGCGTAAGCGACCCAGCGCGCCGAAAGGCACGCGCGCACGGCTTCGCTCTTGGCCAATAATTCCGACAGATCAGCGTGATCTAAGACTGACGCGGGGCCAAAACCCCAATCCCGAAAGCTATAACGCGGCAGGGTGACCTTCGACTCCACAGGCTGATTCGCATCCAGCACGCGGTAGCTCCCATCCGCGTCAAAATGCTCAAACGCAAATCCGGGCTGATCCATGAGCTGATGGCAGCTTCTGCAGACTGGATCCGCTGCGTGTTGGCTTTCGTAACGGGCTCGCGTGGTCAGCGATCCGCCTGAGGTGGGTGGGGTGGTGATGACGCCCAGCGGCGGTCTGGGTAACGTGTTGCAGAGAAAAGTCTCGATAAGGTGGCTCCCCCGCCGCGTCGGAGAACTTGACGTGGCGTTGGCCTCAACCATGGGAAAGTACGCCTGAGAAAGCAGGCCAATGCGCCGATTCGGCAACACATTAACGAACTCAAGCGCGCTCGCGGTTGAGGGCACGCCGAGGATTTTACTCAGGGGCTGGTTCACGTAACCGAACGTCGCCGTGAGCAACGTGGAGAGCGTTGCCGGCTGAGGGACCACGTTGAGATTCGGAAAGAAAACGTGACCGAGAAACGCCTGCGTCGCAGCACGAGCGTTCGCGACTGTCTCGGCGGTGAAATCTGGGAAAAGCTTCGGATCTCGCACGATATTGGGCACCACGCCGCCATCCAACCAATCCAAGAAAAACTTGGAGACGCCCGCCGCCGAACGCGGGTCATTCAGCATGCTCTGGGCGAAGCAGGCGAAATCGCTCACTGTCTTTAAGTTTCGCGTCTTCGCATCCGACACGACGTAATCCGGCGGAGCTATATTCCAGAACAGCTTTGATACGCGCGTGGCGGCCTCAGTGGCGTCAATTGGGAGCAAGGGATCTGGGCTCTCGCCCGCGCTGGCGTCGCACAAGCCCGCCAAACTCTCAGTCGGCGTCGTTGAACCGGTTAGCGCGGCACCAGCACTTCCCCCGCCGGGCAACGGCACCGACTGAGCGCCACCACTTCCGACCGCGCCGCCCTCCGCAGCTCCTGACGAACGAAGCGACGAATCAACTACGGCGTGGTCCGACGTCCCGCAACCAGCGATCATGATAGAAAGTGCGACAAGCACTAAATGTGCACCAAACGTGGGCATTCGGGTCGCTCTAGCGCAATTGAGCGACTGCGCGGGCGCGGATCGCCGCAACCTCAGCTCGAAGTTCCCCCGCGGGGTGCTCCCTGTCGTATCGGGCCAATAACTCCTTCAAGGACGCCTCATCGTGGCGAGCTATTGCGGAACGCAACGCGTCCACTAACCGAACCTCTTCCGGCAATTGATCGCCTCTCGCAACCGGAACGGCCGACGCCGCCGTTGTGGCAAAGGAGGCCCGAGCCACTCGCCTCGCGTCCGCCGCAGGGGCCAGGGCCGCAACAAAGACCTCCGTGACGTGTTTGCTTCTTGCTACGAAAGAGTTAGCTTGTGAACGTACTCGACGGGCACGATCTGACACCTTGGCTTGCCCCATTTTTTCGGATCGGACAGGCGAGACCGCTTCCGAGAGCGCTGGCTCCCCATCTATCTGGGGTACAACTCGATGGCGTTGCGACCGCCCAACCCACACCGACGGTACTAGCTTCGAGACCGGAAGCGTTGCGCTTGCGGAGTAGGATGGACTCTCAGTTGGCTTCGGAAAGACAGCCTGCGTGACCCCAACGGTTGTGATACCCGCAAGCAGCCCCGCGCCCGCCCACTTCACCAATACCAAACTGGACCCTGCAGCGGCATTTCCAGCTTGCACCGTTGCCGCTCCTGCGGCACTCGTGCCCACCTTTGCAAACATCCCCGATGCCGCACGCGCCGCGCCAGATGCCAATAACACCCCACTGCCAAGCAGCGACGTCAACCCAAGCGTAGCCGCCGTTCGTCGAAACGCGGCGTCGCTCGGCGCATCGGCCGTTGCAGAATCGAGCAGCGCCTCAGCAAACCGCTCAACGTCGGGAGAAACCTGCTCATCCCAATTCATCATTTTTTCCTGCTTCCTGCGCGAGCCGTGCATGATACCGCGCAGCTAGCCTAAGAAAGTGTTGCTTGGCAAGGCGTTGCCTCGAAGCAACCGTCCCCTCGCAGAGCTCTAGCGAAGCGGCGATTTCAGTGCGGCTCATGCCTTCGAGCTCACCCAAGATGAGCACCGTCCGTTGCTCAAACGGCAATTGATCCAAAATCTCATCTAGCAGCTCTCGCCGGCGTTTTTGTCCGAGCAGCTCATCCAAATGCGGGGTTGGATCCTTGGCACTATCAAGTGCATTTGAATCAGACTGCTCCCGACCTCGCCCCTGAGAGCGTCGCGCATTCGCTGCAACTCGATACACCGTACCCAGCAAAAAGGAGCGCTCCTTGCCTTCTTCGATCAGGTGTAGCTTTTCTGCGGCGATAACGAACACCTGCTGCGCTTCGTCATCCACCGAGCCGAGCTCGACCCCGAGCCGGCGCAGCATGCGCCACACCAACTGAAAATGCGCTACCAGCAGCTGCTGAAGGCGGCCGCCGTCGCACTCGGCGAAGGGATCAACACGCTCGGCTTGGGGACCCATCTCAGAAGGGCTATGTCTCACAATCACTCCTTGGATCACAGAATCCACAAAACTGCTCCTAACTGAGCGAAAACACTGAGGCGCTTGATCGTGTGTATCGGCTCACTCGCCCCTGCTTGTCGCCGCAGGCTGAAGGTCTGCGTCTCGAGCGGTAAAACGGCGCCTACAGAGCCGTCGACGCTGAGCCAGCGAGACACGTAGCCCAGCGAGAGCTCTACGCCCCCGGCCCACCAATCACGGGGCAACGGAGCTTCCAAAGCTGAAATCGCGCCAAATTCGGAAATTAGCCCCGGCCGAAGCTCAAAGCTCTCGCTGAGCGGGAGCGGTATCGGCAAAATAGTGAGGCGAGCGAAGGTTAGGCTCAGGTGAAGATCCCTTACGGTGGAGTGAAAGAGAACATTGTCGAACCTGTAGAGCCCAATTCCGACCACAGGATCGGCGAGTTCGCTTCCGAGCCGAAACTCAACCTGGCCACCAACGCCCAGAACAGCGGAGCCCGTACCGAGCACGTTCGTCGCTATCCCCAACCCTCCTCCACCGACTGACCATGTTGGCGGAGACTCCTTGGGAGGCGAACGGATGAGCACGAGGGGGACCACTGATGCGTCCTGTGTGTCGCCAGCTTCTAGCGTAACGGCGACAACAACCGCGAGTGCATCGCTCACCGATGGGCAACTTCCGCCATTGACGTTTCGTCGAACAATCTGGCCATCTCCGAGGACAATATCGACAACGCCTACCATGCGCCCCTCCAACGTTGGACCAAGAATACTCACATAGAACTTTGGAGCGCGAGCACCACGGAAAGGCGCCTTCAAACGCGAAGTCACTTTCGAAACAAACTCACTTCTTGCCATGCAAGTAGCCTGAAACTGCTGGAGCGAGAATGCCGCCGAGCGCTCGGCGGACGCGGCCGCTATCGGTGACACTTGGGCCTTGGCTACGCCGCAGGTTCCTGACAGGTTCACAGCGATTCCGCCAATCCCAAAAACAAGCCAGAAAAAACGCGTAAAACTCAACAAGCCGATTGTTGGCTGATCTTGGCTCTCAGGCCAATAGGGGGAAACCCTAGTTCCGCGACCCATTGATGTTCAGGGTGGCGCATGTGACTTTGTTCGATGTCACGCCATCGAGGGAACGCGGGCGCCTGATCCCTTCGTGACTTGCCCTGCGCAGCGCGACACTTCACGGTGCCTCTTGGACGATCTCGACTCGATGCTCCCCACATTCTCGGCGAAGCTGCAGAACGCGTGCCAGGCCTCAAGTTGGGACCCAGGCGACGGCAGACTGCAATCGCACCCGTATAACTAGGGGGTTCCCTTAGCTTCCGCGAGATTGACACCAACGGATGTGTCGGGGCCACTGACACACTTGGCACACATCCCATGACAGTGAATGCGCCGGTGAACTCGCCTCCGGCTAAATCGCCAGCTGCGCCTATTTCCGTGTTTCTACGGCGCCGGTCAGAATCCAGGTCTTGATGTCATCGAGCTCAGCTTGCGAGAGCTTTCGGGGCTTGCCCATCGCATCTAACGGCATGCCGAGGCCAACAATCCCAGGATCCGCCACCATCTTCAGCCAGAGGTAACTCTTAGTGATGTCACTCGGCTCGATCAGATTCATTCCGGGCTTCTCAAGACTGGGCTTCAAGAGCCTCGAATAGACGTCCCCATCGGCTAAGTCTAAGTTACCCTGCGGATTAGCGCCGGAGTGGCAACTGCCGCAGTTGAACTCGAGCACGCTTTGCACGCGGCTCGCCCACGTTACTCCTGCCCCAAGCAGATTGAGCCTATCTGGATCAGCCGAATAGGGACACGAAGCATAGTCGATTCGTGAGGCCAGATCGGGCCGGACACCGGGCTTGAGCGCGACGATGAAGCAATACAGGGCCAGCATCTCCGAAACGTCGAGCGGTTGATTGGCCAACGGCATCAAGGTGCCGGGGATCGTGGCGCCCAAAATCTCGCCTCGCATGCGGCCGACTAAATAGCTTGTCTCAGGACTCCCGGGGACCATCAGCTCGGTAGGCGCAGCGCGCGCGCCAAAGATCCCGTTCCGATTCGTGTCACCTTCCTCGATCCCAACCGCGAGTAGCTGTTGCACCGAATCGTTCTGATAATCCCGAACTCGGCCGTAGAGGTGCTTGTTGTCGCTCAGTGTCCACCAATCTGTTTGAAAACTAGCAAACGAAAGGCTATCTACGGCGCCGTTCCGCGCAAATTTCCGAATGAACCGGGCTTCCGCGTAGCGCTTTTTGAAGTCGCCCAGGGAATCCGCGAGTACAATGTGTAAGCCGGGCGAATCCGCTTTGATCTCTTCCTTTTCAGGATCAAATTCCCCCGGGTAGTACACGATGTAGCCCACTTCCACCTGCAAGCTATCACCGAGCACGAGCAAATCGCCGGATGGCTCACAGCCATCGAAGACAGCCTCGGGCGTACCCGATTGGATGTTACAAGGTGCACTCACCGCGTCAACGAAGTTACCTGGCGTGTGCAGATCTGGATATTCCTTACTATTGTGGCAGACGCCGCCGGTTGGCCCGCAAGTCCGGTGGATAACCTTCTGTTGCAAATCAAGCCCTGTGTTGAGGCGCTCCTGCGCTGTGAGCACCGTAGGGTTCGTCCCGGTATAAACAGCCGGCTCTGACTTTTCACCCGGCACTGGGCGATCCGCTTGAAACGAGATATTTCCCTTGAGGCTCGGATCATCAGCGGGGCTGCTACACGCCCCAAGCAGAAGTGCGGCCGCAAGCCCAAAGACACTTACTTTCACCATGATAGGGATCCTGTTGTCAGCGCGCACTCGTGGAGAAGGCCCCGCATTAGACGAAAATATCAGCGAAAGGCGCATCGGCCGCGTCAGTGAAGAACTCCGAATGATCGGCCCCGAGGCCTTCCAATAGCGTCTTCCAAACACTTCGGTAGGAATACACTTTGCCGGTTGCTTTCAAGGTGCTCGGATCGGTGGCGCCCAGCTGCTGCCCCTTCACGATCGGGCCACCCATGATGGGCATGCTCATCCAGCGCGTGGCGTAATCTCCGCTGTGATCGCTCCCGCGTGCTGAGTTGAAACGATTGCCGCGCGTGGTGCGCGAAAACTCGCTACCAAAGACGACGGCAGTGTGATCCCAATAACTGCCACCTGATGGGTGCGTCATTTTCTTCAGTGCTGCTTCAAGCCCGCTGATGAGTTGATTGACCTCAAGCAAGCGACCAGGCAAGCCGTCTTCTTCGCCCGAGTGCATGTCGTAGCCACCCTGATCCAGATAGACCGCAGAGCTGCCAAAATGGAACAGACGCAACGCCAGGCTAATGCTGCGCGCCGAACCGCCATTGCCCAACATGGCATCCAGCTCGAAATTAGAAATCCCATCAACGGCCGTCTTGGAACGATCGCCCACTTTGAGGACCTCATTGCCCAAGATCTCGCTGTATTGCTTGGTCGCCTTGCGAGTCTGTAGGTACGCATCGACTTTGTCGCGGAGGAGTGGGTGCTGCCGATCCCGCATGCGGGTGTCGTAGGCGCCGATCATGCGATTGGCCCAATCCGGAAGGTCAGCCGCCTTGAAGGCGAACTCATCGAACCCTCCGCCGTTGAACACCGGTGGTCGAAACGCCGCATACTTGCCGAGCCCCCGCGCCATGTCCGAACTGCCCAGCACGAAGGGAGGGAGGACGAGCTTGCCCGCCTTTTGGTCCGCGGCTTGCTGGTCCCGCAAGCCATACATGAGCATGGTGAACAGGCCCACTTTACCGCCCACGTAGCCGGTTAAGTAACGTTCGAGGCCTGTCCCGTGATTGCCATCTGCGCTTCCCGCCGTGGGCTCATGATCCACGCAAGGCAGCACCGATATCTGATCGGCTATTTGACCCACTGCCTTCATTCCCAGAGCAACGCGCGCTTCTCCCGCCGTGCCGTCTAGAAATGGCGCCGGCTCGAGCAGCTTGCTCATTCCCCATTCGGCACCTGGCGCACGGCTCGCTGCCAATCCGAATGGGTTGAACTGCTCAGAGACGTCCCCATTAAATGCCGTTGGAAAACGGAATCCACCCGCCAGCCGAATGTAGAGAACATGCTTGATCGTGCCTCGAAAGGCCGTCTGCGCGTGAGCTCGCTTTGGCACCCAGATGTAGGGGGCGGCGGCTGCACCCGCGGCGGCAACTGCGGTGCCCGCCAGGAAACCGCGGCGGGAGACAAAGGCATTGTTTGGTTTAGTGTCGTTCATAACAAGCCTCATTCAGTAAAAGAGCTGCTCACCACTTGAAAGCAGCGCAAAACACAACGGCCTCGCCAGATTCTCTGCAGAGCAGGGCTTCGGGGAGCACTCGGACGCTGCCTGCTGGGCTTCCGTGATTTCCGCGGCGTTGGCTCCACGACTGTAAAACAGCCCCACCTGGTGATCAGCGATTTGCGCCGCCACATCACTATCGAGGACACGATCTGCTCCCATGTCAGGCGGGAGCAACCGTGCCACGTCTACCCCATGGATGGCTGGATCCTGCTTTGGATTGCAAACCCGGTAGACAAAATTCTCTTGGGCAGCCGTGGCCAAAATGCTGACCGCCGTGAAGCGCCCACCAACTTGATTATCTGGGCAACCACCCAAGTTGCGCGCTAGCTTTTCATAGTCTTCCCGCACCCCTCCAGCAGGAGTGAGCTGCCAGCGTGAATTTTCAATCATACTCACGGCTGCAAAGCTCTTTGAGGCCTCCAGGAATTGATCGGGGCGTGAGATGCGATGATCGCACTGCCCGAGATCATAGCCCGTAGAATTCTTAATGCTATCGATCCAAGGCTCGACCATGACCTGCTTGAGCGGGCCATAGCTCCAACGCACGGTGTTGATAACCTGCTCTGGAGGCACTGCCAGCACGGAAGACTGCAGATAAGGAAGCGACGTTGCGACGGCATAGTGGGTAGCGCGAATGTCACCGTTGTGAGCGATCAAGTGCTCAACCAGCGCTTGCCGCACTTCGGGCACTTGGCCAGCGAGATCGTAACCGAGGTACTGCTCGATGACCTGATCGACAGCCGCCTCCCAAAAGCCCACGCGCTTCGAGATCACCGTGCCAGGAACCTGCAATTGCTGCCACTCAGCTGGCTTCAAAAGGCCGCTCCACATGCTGCGTTCGCCTCGATCGCCTACTTCGGCCCGGATATCCGGAGTTAGGATGAGCTGATTGTAGCCCCAGAGCACCGACGTGCACTCGCCCTTGGTTGCCTCGTCGATCCCGCCTCCGGCATCCACGCAACTGTACCGGATGGTGGAATCAGGAAGGCGCATATTAAGCGTTGGGTGGTCGTAATAGCCGTTGGACCAAAGCGAATAGAGGCGTGACATGTCGGCGCGTTCATTTTCAAACGGCGGCCGATGCAAAAAGATGTTGAACAGCGCCTCAGCACGGTCCCCCGCGGTATCATAACGCCGGGTCAGCACCGGGTGCGCGCTCACCACTGCCGCAAACTCGTCGTACGAAACCAGGCCACGATACAACTTGCCGACCAACGCATCCATATCAAAAATGCGCTCAACGCTGACGGCCTCGTTGTTGTACAGAAGCTCATCGGCCCAGCGGCGCTGATTGATCAACACGAACTCATCTTTTGCCATCAACTCCGAGACAACCTCGCCCCAGGGGCGATTGCTGCAGGTCTGCTCGACTTCCGCACGCGTCGGATAGCGACCCACCATATCCACGAACAAGCGGCGACAGGCCTCCGTGGGCTCGATGGGTTGCGTGTCCAGCCCGACGCCCCACAGGCTTCGACACAGCCCACGATCCACCGGATTAGTGAGCGTCGTGTCAAGGCTGCTGCAATAATCCTGACAGGCTTGGTCACACACCACACCGGGACTCGTGGCTGCGACGGGATCAGACGCGGTTGCTTCGCCGAATTGGCCGTCGCTCACTGGGGCACCATTCCCAACCATCGATCCCGGTCCGCGCCCTGGGCTTGCGGGATTAAAGCTCGGAACGTCGGCGCTGCTGCACCCAGCTACCAACCCAGCAAGCGGACCCAAAGAAAGCAACGCGAGCCTACGACGCGCGCCAACCAATCGAATATTCGGTGCCACGCTGTGAGCCTAACTTGGCGTCATTTTTCTGGCAAGCACCATTGATAGGCTATCTCGCTGCGATCGCATCAGCGTACATATACGCCCTACACCCACAACTGATTTGAAAAGCACACGGCCTTCGGCGCAACGCTGCAAACCTGGTGATATTTAGAGAGAAAGCTCTACGCCCACACTGAGCGAGCCACGACGGATTCCAAGGCTACGGGACACTTCGACTTCCGTGCCAGACACTGTGTCGGAAGTTGAGAACAAGAAGAGGCGCTGCCAACTCAGAGCAAACTCCGCGCGAACCGCAAGATTACTGAGCACTCGATACGTACCGCCAAACTGAGGACCCGCCTGCAGCCCAAGCCGCGGCAAATCCCAAACGCCGACGCCCTGTTTCTTGTAGGCATCGATGTCGGCCTGCAACTGCCCATCGGGGAACAGGAGTGCGGGCCCAGCCTGCAGGCCCATCTGCAAGCCAAACTTGTCGCTCAACGTGAGCAGGTAATCTGCGCGCGCATTGATTTCTAACAATTGCCCTAAGAGCACTGACGTGGGCGTCTTATCATTCTGCGTTGCGTTGGGGAGATAGCGGTAGTCGAAGAAGTAGCGCAGCCCGCCTCCCAGTCGCAGCTTGCCCTCGTGCGGCAGGAAGGCTTCCAGTGAGAGTGCCAACGTCTTGAAGTTTTCGACGTCAGCTCGTGTGTCCGTAACGAGAATGCTCGTGCGATCTCTCGAGTGGAAGGACCCTTGGTCAGTGTAATACATGCCGGCAAGCGCAACCGTCCATGGGGATGCTAGCAAGGCCGGCGCTGGTGCCACCGCTTCGGTGACGTTTGGCGTCGCGTCCCGGCTTTCGGGGGCCTTGGCTTGCTCAGCTTGCTTGGCTTGCTCAGCTTGCTTGGCTTGCTCAGCTTGCTTGGCTTGCTCAGCTTGCTTGGCTTGCTCTGCTTGCTTGGCTTGCTCAGCTTGCTTGGCTTGCTCTGCCTCAGAATCTTTCTGTTTCTGACTCTTCTTGCCGCCTGCCTTCGCCGTGAGCTTGGTGGATTTCGCTTCCACCGCGGAAGCAGGAGCGGAAACTGACCACAGGACAGAAGCTACTATCGCGACGGAGGTAAAGCGCATCAACAACATAGGACTGAAAAATGTACCTGATGGAGCGCACTCAGAACAACCTTGGCACCGCAGACACCACGCGGATCTGGACGAGACGCCGCTTACTGAAGCCAGCCGATGGCAAGATCGGGACTTGAGCCAGGCCGCGCGCACATGAGCTTACCCCGCCTCTCCACGAGTTTATTCAGCACCATCGATCCGATGTTGGCTGAGGCCTGGAAGGAGCTGCACCACCTTTCCGCCCCAGATCAGCTCGCCACTCACCTCCGGTGGCAGATCGACGTCGGCGAGAAGCGCAGAACCCTCACGCGTCAGCTTCAAGCCGATTTCGCCTCGCGGGTGCGGAACGCGACCGCTAGCCCTCAGTAACTTCCCCAAAGCTGGCGCAATAAGCACCCGCTTCCAACCCGGTGACGCTGAATCAATACCCAACACAATTCTGAACAACTCGACGTTCGGACTTGAACCCCACGCATGACATTCCGAGCGCGACGGCTCTTCCACTTCTTCCCACGTCGTCAGGCCGCGACCGAGCATGCGACGCCAAGGATCGAGTTGTTGCAAGTAACGATCGCCCAAGCCCACGTCACGCAATGCTAAATGCACGTAGTAGAGCCAATGAATCGACGCCTTCACCAGGCTGCCGTCTTCCAAGACGCGCTCCATTAAGCTCCGCCCTTCTTCGCCTTTTACAATTCCCGCAAGGACTGCCAGCGTATTGGCGTGTTGAGAAAAATTCTCGAGGGCGGCAGTATCGGCAAACAATTGGCGTTCACGGCTGAAATACCGGTCCTTAGCCTGTGACCGAATCATGCTGGCAATCTTCACGTAGCGTGCCGCGAACTCCGGACTCCCCACTTCACGTTCGATGTCGGCTGCCCAATCGCTGGCCATCGCCAACAGAAAATCAAAGAGTGCGGAGGCCCCCCGAGGGTCAGTGAGTGGCACACCCGGGCCTGGCTTGGACGTCCAGCTGGGGCGCGAACTCCAACCGGGGGGCACTCCACCGCTCCATTCATTCGCCCAATCGAAGTACGCCCAATACGGCATTTTTCCAAGGCAGCCCTCAGGTAACAACAGCTCCTCAAAAACACCTAGCACCTGACGCACACCGGGCAAGAAACGCCGCACAAACTCCCGATCATCCTGATAGCGGAGGTGATCATGAATCATCCCGATCCAAAGCAGCGAAAACTGTGGAATATACTGCCTCGAAGAGGTGGGATAGCGGCTCGTGGTGAGCCCATCGCCGGAGCGTGAGTCGTCGAACTGCAAAATAGCGTTCCGAACCAAGCGATCATCACCCGACATATAGAGCGATACCATCGCTTGAACGCGAGTATCGCCTGAATACTGAAGCTGTTCATAGTACGGACAATCGACGTAGGTTTCGTGGGCGCATAGGCGCGCGGTTCGCCAACCCACATCTAGCATTTTCAGAAGCTCGGGCTCCTCCGAACTGAACTCTGCTCGCCGTACTAGTGGGTAGCTCGTGGTGAGACCGACAATATCCTCGATAGTTAACGCCTCGCCCTGGGTCTCAATGGTCACACGCAAGTACCGATAAGTACGCCACCACAAAGGCTCAAACACTCGCTGCGATCCACCGTCAGGGACAAACTCATCTAAGATGCCAACCAGATGCATGCCCTCGATGTCGTCTCGATGACCTTTCGTCTTCAGCTCCGGCTCAATCCAGAGATTTTCGGCATACTCAAGCCGAATCAACGCGCCTTTTCCACCCGACACGACCAGACGTGGGTACGCTGTCGTCAAGTAGGCTTGATCGAGCAAGAACGCGACGTTTGAATTCGCTGGGATTTGAAGGCTCTCTCTTTCTTTTGGGAATCGAGCTGGAATATCGATACCCTGTGATTGACGGATGCGCTGCAAGCGCTCAACTGTTTCCTCCATCAGGGGGATACTGCGCGGCTCTAGCATCCACAGGTTATCTGCTATAGGGTCGGCATGACTGGTTGCAGGAAAGAGTGCGAGGGCATCCGCCCACTCGGCGTCGCTGAAATCTCGTGTCTGCCAATTCCAGGGGTGGCGTCTCGCGTCAAGCCGTTCGCCCTTGCCAACGGCGGTGAACTTTCGCTGAAGCATGGGGGGCAATTCAACCGGGGTATAGGCAGTGGCTCGGAGACAGCGCCAACGGGCACGGCCTGTGTTGACCAATGCGCGTTCAAACTCCGTCTCACCATCGATGAGCAGACCTGTACGGAGGCTCATTTGGGCCAATGGTGCCTCTGCCCCGTGATTCCACACCACCGCGGCTAGCAGATTCTCGCCGCCCCGCAGATACTCCGAAATTTCCAATGTTTCGTAGCGCCAGTGTTCGATGCTGCCGCGCGCCGGACCCCGCGCAATCCGCTTCCCATTGATGAAGAGCTGGTACCGATTGTCAGCGCTCACCCGGATCACGAAACGCTTCGGTGGCAACGCTAATTGGAAGGGGCAGCGAAATAGGAACACTCCGTACTCGTGCCGCGCGTTACTTTCTGTGATCCACTGCGAAGAAAACGTGGAGGGCGCCGGATAAAGCAGGCGCGCCGTGCTGGGTGTGAACTCGCTCTCGGTGCTGACGGGCATGGCCGCCACGATGGCATGAGCGGAGATCCGACGCCACACCTGCGGGAAGGCGCGTTGAAGTTAGGCACCTAAAACGCTTGGGCTAAAACGCTTGGGCTAGTAGCCGAGCAGTTCTTCGGGTGACTTCGTAGACGCAGATTTGTGCGGTGCGCTCGCCGGTTTCGCTCCGAGACGAGCGGTGTTTGCACGCTCTTTAGGCTTTGAAACGGTACCACTCGGTGCAGCTTGCTTCGCTCCTAAACTTGGTGCTGGTTCTGTCACGTCAGCCTTAGGCTGAGACCCGGTGGTTGAATCGGAGTGTGGCAAAGAGCCAGCGGTGCCATTCGCCTTGGTCTGTTCGGGGACGGGACTCGCTTGCGAAGTTGGGGCTCCGCTCTCGGCGCCACCTTTGCCCAGTGCTGTCACCAGGGCGAGGATCCCAATCGTCAGGAAAACGCCCGCAAACAAGGCTGCGATCAAGGCACTCTTGCCCAAGCGTGCGGGGCGCAACGAGTGTCCTTTCGTCTGCGTGAAGGGCGCGCCCGTGCTTGCCCGTGGATCTCGCTCTTGGAAAGGAGTGGGTGTTAGGTGCGACGCATCCGGGTTAGTGACAGCGGGGGAAACACCGGAATGCTTTACCCCAAAGCCACCGTTGGGCTGCGTGACGCCACAGGCAGCCAGCAACGCTTCGGACAGTGCGGCAGCGCTACTGAAGCGATCTTCAGGCTCTCGGGCGAGCGCGCGGACGAACCAATCGTCAAAAGAAACAGGCACATTCGCGGCCATTTTGGAGGGCACGGGCAGCGGATCGACACAGATCTTGACGAGCAGATCTCCCATCGCCTCACCGTTGAACGGGAGGGCTCCAACAATGCAGCGGTAGGCTATGACTCCGATCGACCAAAGGTCAGAGCGCAGATCAAGATTCTTGAAACCACGCGCTTGCTCTGGACTCATGTAGTAAGGAGTGCCCAACACTAACCCGGTGCGAGTGGCTGACGTGACGCCCGAAGATTCTTCAAATTTGGCGATCCCGAAGTCGACAACTTTTGCAACGTCTGCCTGATCTTCCGCATCCCAAACTAGGAAGATGTTCTCGGGCTTGAGATCGCGGTGCACGATACCTGCTTGATGCGCGTTAGTGAGACCGCGACACACCTGGGCCAAGATCGTCGCCGTTTCTGTGGGTGGAAGCCGACCGAGCCTTTCTAAGCGTTGATCAAGGGGCTCCCCCTCTAGAAACTCCATCACGATGTAGGGGCTGCCATCGTCGGTCACACCGTGATCATAGACTCTCACGACGTGCTTGCTCGTCAGCCTCGCAGCTGCGCGCGCTTCATTTTCGAAGCGAGTGCGTGCTTCCTCACTATTCGCGTACTGCTTGTCAATAAACTTGACCGCGACCCGGGTTCCCAAAGTGGTGTGGAGGCCTTCCCACACCGAACCCATGCCGCCGCGTCCTAGGATCCGACTGAGTCGATACTTCTCAGCGACGATTTGATCGGGGGCCGGTTCGGTCATGGGCAACTAGTCAGAAAGCGTAACCTGATCTGCGCGAGTCGGGCAAAAGCTGCCGCGAGAGCGGCACTTTTCACTCAAAACCGGTGATGCTGGCCGCGATTTTTCAGTTCATCCACGATCTTGCGCACATCCTGCGCTCGCTCCCGCTTCATGATCAGGAGTGCGTCGTCGGTGTGCACCACGCACAACCCATCGACTCCTAAGACCGCCGTCAATGTGTCACTCGGATCTGAACGAAGATCGAAGACGAGGTTGCCTTCGGCCTCCACGAACAGCGTTTCACCCCGAGCCGCGTTACCTGCCTCATCTTTAGGCGCAAGCTCCCAGGCTGTGTGCCAACTGCCGAGATCGCTCCACTCAAAATCACCCACCACGACGTGCAACGGCGCCAGCTTCTCAATCACGGCGTGATCGATGCTCACCGACGGCAATCCCGGAAACACATCGCGCGTCGTCTGATGTTCCAACCCGATTTCAGCGTTTTCGATACGTCGCAAGCCCTCGCCCAGCAAGGGCAGGTGCTCGTCGATCGCAGCGAGCATCGTCTTGGCCAAGAAGAAGAACATCCCTGAATTCCAGAGGTGTTTACCGCCCTTAGCATAGCAATCTGCAGTGGCTTGGTCGGGCTTTTCCTTAAATTCTGAAACCACGAAGGTGTCGTCGCCGAGCGAGTTCCCGAGCTCAATGTAACCGTAGCCTGTCTCACCGCGATTTGGACGAAGTCCGATGGTGGTGACCACACCTTCGTTGGCGGACGCCAATGCGCGCTGAATAGCTCGCTCGTAAAGTTCACTCCCAGCGATAGCCTGGTCGCTCGGGACCACCATCACTAACGCCTCAGGATCACGACGCCGAATCACACTCGCTGCCCAGCCGATACAAGCCGCGGTATTTCTAGCCTCTGGCTCACCGAGAAAGGAGGACTCGGGCAAGTGGTGGAGGATGGCGCGCGTCGCCGGTAAAAGAGCCTCACCAGTCGCAATGATGACGCGTTCGGGTGGGCAAAAGCTGGCGAGGCGTTCGACCGTTGCGGCAATCAGCGTGCTCTCCGTGCTCGGATCAATCGCTAGAAGTTGCTTGGGGCGCGAGCGTCGGGAAGCGGGCCAAAACCGCGTGCCACTGCCACCTGCCAGGATCACTGCATACACGGGACGAGTCATTTCGCGAAGCGACCATGCGTCTCCGTGCCTGTCAATCCCGCTATAGGGAGCCACTGCGAACGAGGCCCTCCAGATACCGCAAACCCGAGGCGACGGGCTGTCGATGCTGATACCGGATCTCGAGATCTTCAAGGTCAGAAAGCAGCTCGCCGCGAAGTGGCCCCGAGAAATCGAGCTTTAAGAGGCACTCCAACAAGTTCCAACGCAGCAACCATTCGAGGGGAAATTCCTGCTGCAAACGGCGATACAGTGTTTCAAATTCCTGCGCGGCACCGCTCCCAAGCTCCGAGCGAAACACAAAAATGGCGCGCTCATATAAGCCGAGCAGCGACTGTTGAGTCGCATTGAAGATTCGGGGCTTCGGGATCCGTCCTTCTGAAAACTGGGTTGGCGGATAGAAATCAGTGCAGGAAGCTCCACGGCGCACGGTTTTTAACCTGGAAACCAGGCCAAGCTCCAACTGATCGCCGGATCGCGTGTGCTCCGGGGAACCTGCCCCGGTGAGTAAGAAATTCCTGAGCGTCACACCCAAAACCATCCCTTCCCCATTCAACCAGATCCGCTCAAGCCTCCCGTGACACCGAGACCCGGAAACCCATTCAAGCTCCAGCTCGCCACCCATTGCCCCAAAACTCCCGCAAAACTCCGCTTCACTCAGGAACTCCGAAATCGTGCCTCGAAGCTTCCCAATGGGAACTAGCATCGGTTCTACAAGCGCCAGAGAGCGCGCCTCGATCTCACCCATGGCAACCCACGCCAATGGCCCAGCAACGGCGACCCAATCCACTCGCTCACTACCTCCAAAATCGACCACTTGACCGATGAGCTCAGGACCGCATTCGAACTCCAGCGTGGCGAGCTCACCCGAAGCCCGCGCCACCGTGAGCGCCCGAAAGCCGCCAAGCGTGTACGCCAGCGACGCCTCGGCCTCATGCAATACCTCATGCAATTGCTCAAAATCGTGAGCGACGAACAATTGCGGTTGCGGCTTGGTGATGTCGAAGGGCACGTCGAGGCACGCGGAAGAAAGTGGAAGCTTTTTGACCCTGTCATCGTGACAGAAGTGGCTTTCTGAAAGCGATGACAGCAAGCCTGCGCCATACAGCCGATACTCCTCACAACGACCAATCAAGCCATATTCGGCCGTCCACCAATAGAGCCGAGAGAGGCGCGCGGCTTCGCTGGGCTCCAACACTTGAGACTGAGCTTCCCGTACGGCGCTTTCAGCGGCGACAAGCTGCGCCGGCGTCGCATTCGGCTCTTCCTTCACCTCACTCAGCGTGAAGACGGCTCGATACAGGCGCGCATCCTCGCGCGAGGAAAACGCCAAAGCTCCTGCCCGACCAATTTTCCGCAGGTATTCTGCATACACGGCGTCCGACAGGATCGGTGCGTGCCCCGCTGCTTCGTGAATGATGTCCGGTGCTGGAGTGTACACCAAGTGATCGAGGCTGCGCATGTTCGCAGAGATCGGTAAAATCCCAAGGGCTTGAAACTCTTGAAAGGCGAGTGGCGGAATGAAGCCGTCGACGCACACCGCACCCCAACCCGATTGAGCAAGCAGTGCGTCCATCGCTTCGATGCTTGGAATGCGTTCCACGCTGATCCCTGCAGCGGCAAGGCCTGCGATGTAAGCACCATGCGCGCTTGCTTGGAGCCGTGTGTGCAGCTGCAAGAGCACGAAGCGCCACACCGCTTGATCGATTTCGTTGTACTCACGCAAATCCTGATGGACGACATACTGCCGCAGATGCGGTGGAATTCGTTCACGGGTCTGCGAGGGATCGCGCTTCGCTTCTGAACCCATCGCTCAAGTTTAGCACTCGTGGGCCAAGCTGGCGTAGCCCTCCCGAAAGCTTGGAAAGTGGAAGACGTAGCCAGAATTTCGCAATTTCTTGTTATTGCAACGCTTGTTGCCCACTTCGCGACCGGTGCCGGCTCGGCCTTTCGTTGAAACTCGGCTGCTCTCCTTGCCCAGGTTCTTGCGCAACCAGGCCACCACGCTATTTCTGCTGGCGGGCTCGTCATCGACTCCGAGATAGACCGCTTCGGGTTCGGAAAGATCGAGCAAATGTAACAGGGCTCCCACGCAATCATCCCGATGAATCCGATTCATGTAGCGTGGCACCGCGTCGTCACCCGGTACTTCGCCTCGAAGTACCGAGCTAACAAAGCGCGTGCGGCCCGGTCCGTAAATACCAGCGAGCCTGAGGACCACGCCGGGCAACCCGCTCGTCAGCAACAGCTGCTCGGCTTCGATCAAGCGCCGCGCAGAAAACACGTCCGCTGTGAGCGCCGACGTTTCGTCAACCCACCCTCCATCAGACTCAGCATACACCGCCGTGCTTGACACAAATACGATACGCGGCGCGCTTCGTCGCACC
>JBBRRP010000117.1:0-18685 GCA_038246305.1 Polyangiales bacterium
CCTCATCCACCGCTGCGAAGTCATCCCCATCGAAGGCCAAAGCTACCGCGCCAAAGAAGCCAAGGAACGCGCCCACGCAAAGCGCGTCAACCCCAACTAACCGCGCTCAGATTTCCGCCCTTTTTCACGCTCGCTAACACCTCCCACTCTCAGCGCCGAGCGACCCTGCTGACAACGGAGCGCCTGAGCGTAACAGCTGCGCACTCAGTTCGGGCCGCCCGGCTGCGCCCGAGCGTGCGGCAGGCATCATGCTGTCGCTCGCGTTAGCGATCGCGTTTGCGAAACGACGCGCACGGAAAGAGACTTGAGTCAGGTCATTCCCGGTGCCGCTTTAACGGGCGCACGACGCCTAGGAGCCTACTTCCGAAGCACTGTCTTGGCACTCTTTGCCCGACCTTTCGGATCGCCACCGCCTTTAGAATTCAGTTCCTTCGCCCGCATATGCGGCTTCGGCTTCGCCCCCTTAGCGTTGTTTCTGGCCCGAGCCAGCAACCGTTCTAAGGTCGGAACGAGGTCGCTCTGATCCAACGCCGCTTCGATTAGCGAAAGCGTTTCCCGGATAAGCCCAAGGTTGGCTGTCTTTAGGTTCGCGCGCAGTACGTCGAGCACGTCTTCGTGGTCCTTGTTCCTAGCAGCAAGGATCTTCATTGCAACGATGTCTTCCAAACTCGCCACCGGTAGCATGACATCCCCCAGCTTCTTCTGAACGGATCGTTTGAGGAACAGCTCCTCTAAGCCGGGACCCGAGAGAACCAGATCTGCGGCGACCCCTGTTTCCCTATGAACCACGGGGAGCACTCGCGTCTGCTCAATAAACTTAGCGCCACTAAACCGCGGACGAAAGCCAGCTAGCCGCAAACGAGCTACCAGGTTTTTAGTCGTTACACTGCCAAGCCGGACGGTTGCGTCGAGGTCAGCCGTGGCCCGCGTGGAGCCATATATCAACGCTGCCTGTGCCCCAAACAGGTACCAGCTAACTCCTAGGTCTGCCAACGCCTCTTTTAGCGACGCCAATGCTTCAACGAACGGTGAACGCTGACGCCGCGGCATCGATAAGCCTCTTCAGTCTAACGTGATGAGCAAGGTCATCGTCGCGGTGCGCCCGAGCAATCGCAGGCTCTTGTGGCTGTGAATGCAGCGCGAGTGCATGCGCCAATTCCACCGTTCGTCGACCGCGGGAGACTTCGTACAACTTCACCCAATGGTGACGCTTGCTTTGTTCAGCGAGGCCCCAGCTGCGCCCAGCAAAGGCCCTGATGTCTGCTGGATGAACGCTTGCGACCATTTTTGGCAGGCTAGCAGCTTAGACCAGTGAGCACCAAGTCACTTCAAAAGTGGCTTGTTCTATCTTGATCGGTGCTCCTGGCCCAACGACGGCCAGCGCATTCTCGGCTCCTGCATCTGTGGGCAATGTCCCTGCCGTAAAGCCTAGCAGCGTGCTAACGATTGAAGTCTTCGTTCCGGTGGGCGGCACTGCGCTTGTGCACGTTCCAGCGCTGGAGCGCAAACAGGTAACCGCCGACGGCGGCGAATTCTTGGCATCCGTAAAGTCTGGGGCAGGGCGCCAGGTTTTTCGGGTGGGTTCAGGGAGATATCAGTTCGTCGTTCGCTGACCCGTCCGCGTGAATACTAGACGGTGGGCGCTCCTGATGTTTAGCTACGCCGCTTGGGAGTCCAAAGCGTGGTTGAAACAGTCTGTCGACGGCTCCGGGCTGTGCCAAGCCGGCTGATCCTTGTGGGGGCGCTCTCTGCCACCGCACTTCAGGCAACCGCGAGCGCTGAGGCGATCGCTCCCTCTCCAGTGAGTCCGCACGTGCAACCCGACCGCACCCGACGCGTGCGCGTGGAGTTCTCTGTCTGGGGTAGGGTGTCCCAAAGCGACCGTTCGACGCTGGTCAGCTTGCTCAAGCAAGAGCTCTCCGCGAACGGGCTGTTGCTAGTGCCGACCTCATCGGTTCCCGACTCCGAAGGCGGCCTCAGCGTGCCAGGGGATGCTCCGCTCACGTTGATGCGCGTCGCATTGGATGTGCGCTCCGCTGCGGTCTGGAGGATCCTGATCGTGGAGGTGGCGCGCGAGCGAACGTTGGTACGCACACTACGAGCTCCGGCGCAGAATGCGGCGGCACTGGAGGCCACCGTGAGCATCGTTGCCGCAGCCGGAGTTGCTCTTCACCAAGGGTTCGAGATCACGCCAAACCCAAGGCCCGCGCCTGTTCCCGCCCGCGCCCCCCAACTCTCCCAATTCTCCACACCCCCGCGGCCGCCCACGCCACTTCAGGTTTTCAGCACTTTGGGCGTGAGCCTGGTAACGTTCGAAAGCCACGTCCCGTTGCAACTCGGCCCCACGGCGGCCATTGGCCTTCGATGGCGTGAGCAAATAGCACTACGCCTGTCGGCGAGTCACTTTTTTGCCGAACGCTTTGAATCAGCCTTCGGCAGCTTCGAGCTGGATCGCAGTGGCCTGGCCCTTGGCGGGGGCCCCATCTGGAGCAACGGCGAATTTGAAGGCGAACTGTCGCTCGGGCCGGCTGCCGAACTCTTGCGGCGGCGGAACGCCACGCCCGCTGTCGGTGTGACCGTGCGCCCGAGTTCCGACGCTTTCCGAGCAGGAGCTGAAGCCGCAGCTCGGGTTCGCTATCGCCTGGTCGGCTCGCTCGGGCTAGAACTCTCGGCAAGCGTGGCCTATTTCCCAACTTCACTGCGGTTTTCGGCTGATTCTGGGACGGATTCGGTGTTGGCAGCGCCTTTTAAGCTCGTTGGCCTCGGCGGGGCCTGCCTAGAACTTCGCGCGCCCTAGGCAAGAACGCGGCAAAGCTATCATTTCCGACCCAAAACCGCTTTCGCTCCCATTGAGTATTTGGTGCCTCTGACTAGCCAGCCCGACGAAGCAGACGATCTCCGGCTCATGACCGCCGTAGCCTCAGGCGAACGTCGCGCGCAGGCCATCCTGGTGGAACGCTTGGCTCCGCGCGTTCGGCGCGTCACGGGCCTCCTTTCGCGCTCCCGGGCGGACGCGGACGATGCAGCCCAAGTGGCCTTGCTTGAAATCTTGCGTTCTGCCGAAACCTTCAATGTTGCCGGCAACCTGGCCGGCTGGGGGGATAGGATCGCCGCCCGCACCGTGCTTGAAATGCATCGGCGAGAGCGCTCGCGCAGAAACCTGCTGGTGCGTTGGCTGAGCCCGGGAGTGCTCCCCTGGGGCAGCCATACCGAA
Organism: Polyangiales bacterium; assembly: GCA_038246305.1. GTDB lineage: Bacteria > Myxococcota_A > Polyangia > Polyangiales > Polyangiaceae > JBBRRP01. The sequence goes on from JBBRRP010000117.1 coordinate 3,215, forward strand.
CATCCTGCACTCGAACTCGCCGGCCTAGAAACGCTGTTCGTTCTCCTTTCCCAAGAGCGGCGGGAGGCACTCGTGTTGCGCCATGCCTTAGGCTACAGCCCGGAAGAAATTGCGACTCTCACCGGTGCTCCGCTCGGCACCGTCAAAGACCGCTTGGTCGCTGCACGCAAGCAACTTCGAAGTTTGATCGAGAAAGATGCGCTCCAGTGCGAGCGCAAGGTAACCCCATGACACAGGTTCAACGCAGCTACGAGTCCCTTCAATCCAGTTGGTTTGCGGGCGAGCCACTCACGGAAGCCGAAGAGCAACGCCGCCTTGAGTTAGCGAGCCAAGACCCTTTGTTTACCGCTGAATGTGCTGCCCTCGCAAAGTTGAAGCAGGGCGTGGAGGTGGGCGAACCCACGGCGCTCGACCTCGCCCTGATAAAACGTGTGCTTTCCCACCCTGTTTTGTCGCCGCAACTGCCCCACCTGAGGCTGGTGAGGCACGAAGAGAGTGCGCCGCTCAAACATGCACGCGCTCGCTTCGGAACCACGCGCCCTTGGCCGCTGGCACTGGCTGCGGTTGCTGTTCTGGCTGCTGGGGTTGCGCTGTGGCTGCGGCAAACAGCGCCCGAGCCAGTCGCCACGCTCCCGAAAGAGAAACCTGTAGCCGCATTCGTCGCTTCTCCTGCCCCCCCCGCGCGCGCGGAACTCGTTTTTACGAGTGGTCAACTGGGTAACGGTGTGTCAGCGCTGCCGCTCGGCGGGCGCCCGCTTGAGCCGGGAGCCGTCATTGAAACGGCTGCTGGTCAAGCTTGTTTAACGATCGATCCGGGCGTTGACATTTGCATAGGGGCGTGGAGCAGAGTGGTGCTGAGTTCACTCCGCGAAGGTCACCTGGAGCTAGAGGTCAAGCGCGGTCTTGCCCTGGCAACGCTGACTCATCGTGCGCCGGGGCAGACCTTCTCGCTCTCCTCGAACGACGTGAAAGCCACCGCGATTGGGACCACGTTTGGCATCGATGCGCGAGGCCCCTCTCCAGAAGTCGTGGTGCTAGAAGGGACGGTCGATGTGAAGCGCGGTGCTAAGGCTGCCTCCGAGTTCGTTCACGGCCACTCGCGCTGGCGGTTGGCGTCTGGAGTGCAGCCCGCGCAATTAGCCATCGGCCGCGCCGAAGAGGCCCCTCTCTGGGCGCTTTTAGCGCCACGCGAGCTCTGGCGACACAGCGAGGTAGGTATCTTGGATTTGCGAAGCGCGGCCTCGGGGCTCAGCGCGGCCATTGACGAAAGTCACCGCTTTGCCTTACCGCTCTCCACGTTCCTGCCCGCGGGGAAGCATCAAGTTAAGGTGCGCGATGCAGCTGGCGCTGAAGCCAGCTATGCGATCGAAGTCGACGCCGGAGCCCACAAGGTGCTCGATATCGGTGATCCTTCGGAGAACAATGCAGCGGGCCTGAGCGATCCGCCCGCCAAAGCGCCCTCAGCGAAAACTTCGGCAGTTTCTGCTTCGAGCCTTTTGGAGAGCGCTCGTAGCGAACTCCGAGCCGGCAATGTGAGCGCAGCTCTGGATGGCTACGCAGAGCTGCGACGCGCCTTTCCGGGAACCGCAGAGGCGTGGACCGTGTTGCCGACCATGGGCAGGCTCGAGCTGGAGCAGCGCAAGGCTCCTGGGCGAGCGCTCAGCTTTTTCGACACCTATTTGAGCCACCCCGGCCCGCTGCGGCAAGAGGCGCTATCTGGAAAAATTAGCGCCCTCAAAGCCCTCGGCCGCACTTCCGAGGAGCGCTTGGCTATTGAGCAATTCGTGAATCAGTATCCCAATGGCCTAGAAACATCGGCTTTAAGGCGCCGTTTGCATGTGCTCAGTGCTCCTTGAATAGTGGCGTCAGAGTCTGAGCGCATGCGAAAAAGAATCCGTCTCGCATTTTGGCTTCTCTTGGCCATCCAACTTTGCGGGTGCGGAGTGAATGAGGACTTTGTGTTCTCGTCCATGTTGCCGGGCGGTGCTGGAGCGGGCGGAATCCTCGGCGCCGGGGCAACTGAAATCTGTGACGGCGTCGACAACGACCACAACGGCATCGTGGACGATCTCGACGTGGGCCACGACGGCATTTGCGATTGCTTGAAAATAGCCACGTTAGGTGTGCGAGGAACAGCAGCAGGGGGGGACGTATTGGCCGCCTGGCTCTCCGCGGGTTCAGCGGGTGGCGCCGTAGATCTGGGCAACAGGGTGCTAACCCCTGAGCTGCTCGCGCCCTTTCAGGTGATTGTCTGCCAGAACGTGAGCACAATTGGCAGAAGCTACTCGCCCTCGGAGGTCACTGCGCTCAACGATTGGATTAAAACGGGTGGTGGCTTCATGGCTTTGAGTGGCTACGGTAACGCGGATGAAATCGTGAACGTTAATTCGCTCCTGGCTCCCGTGGGCATGAGCTACGGTTCCCAGGAGATCCTGCAAGGCACCGTCGCCGCTAGCGTGCCGGTAACCATGTGGCAGCCCCATCCGGTAACGGCTGGAATCACGCTTATCGGTGTGAACTATGGCTATCCCGTCATGGGGAATGGGCAAACGCTCGCTTCAGAGGGCGGATTCGATATGCTCAAGGTTCAAGAAGTGAGCAAAGGCCGCGTGCTCATGTGGGGCGACGAATGGATCACGCTGAACTCTGAATGGGTAGATCACAAGGACCATCAGGTGGAAAAATTCTGGTTGAATATCATCAAGTGGCTCACGCCCGCTAATGAATGCCAAGTTCCGATCCCAATCATCGTTACCCAATAACCACCAGGACGAGGCGAGCTTGGTCCGTAGCCTATCCTGCTGTGCGTGCCTTAATTTCTTTCAACTGCGCAACGTCCAGGACGTCCTGAGGTCTGCCTGCGTGCTCTTTCATCGCAATGATGTCATTGATCGACGCCACGAAAAAGGTTCGTGCGTCAATGGTAACTGCGACAGCGCGCCGGCGGAGGTCATCGAATCGATCACTTTCGCTGACGAGGAAATCGAGCTCAATGCCGCCATCTGGCGTGCGGAAATTCAGCGCCAGCATGCCTTTCTCTTCCCGCCAACGACGTACCTGACCCACATCACGGATCCGCTCCAGCGGCTCCGGTATTCGTGGGTGAGCACCGAGTGACCCCATTAGATTTACTGCAGCCGCCCAGGAGTCCGGAGCGAGACTGGGAACAACATCGAGATCGAATGTAACACGCGAATTCCCATGAAGCGCCGCAGCCACACCGCCGACAATCACAAAATCAACGTGACTGTCGTGAAGGCGGTTTAGAATCTCGAGGAAGTTGCCCAGCATAAGGTTTTTGTTGTGCGAAGGCTTCGCGCAAGATCAGAAGGCTGTTGGCTCGCTCGTTGAGCATGCGCAACCGGGTCACGAATGATTCAGGATCCAGAGGCCCAATCGGAGATCGATCAGGTTCGACGCCCGTCCAGTCGATAGCGGGGGGATCGATAGAGGGAGGATTGGACCCGTTCATTCTCATTCATCCTAGCAGCGGCACCACAGGTTTGATCCTGATTCCGACCCAAATCGCCCCTCAGTACCATCGAGTTGGTGATGCCCCGCAACTTTCCTTGCCTCAGCGTTTTGCGCGACTTCCAGCGAACGGACAAAATTAGATGATTTCATCAATCATATAGCCGTCAAAGGGCTCCCGGCTGCAGCCAGCGGCGTCCGGCGGCCGTCAAGAGCAGGATCGCCACGTCCGCATAGATGACTCCGGTGATCGAATGAAAAAATCTCAATGAGTCCATCAATTCAAATGCCCTCAAGGGCTCCCCGAGCATTTCTGGTTTCTCTAGGATTCAAGCTCCGATGCTGCGGTGCCCTCGTCTCGGGCTGCACCACCGGCGACGGAATGCCCGGCCCGAAGCCGACAGGCGCCGAAACGCACAGCCCAGGCACTGGCGACGCTACTTCGGGCACTGCCGCGACCTCCGGCACTGGCGGTGCAGGTGCCACCACGGGTGGGAACAGGGGTGCTGGCGGCGCGGGTGCCACCACGGGCGGAAACCAGGGCACTGGCGGAGCCGCTGCAAATACAGGCGGCAAGGCGAGCGGGAGTGGCGGAGCAGCTAGCGGCACGGGGGGCAATGAAGCGACCGATGCTGCAGCCCACCTAAAGTATTTTGGCTACTATTTCGTCGACGTGGAGCTGGATGATCCGCACGATGCCGTTGCGAAGACTAATTTTTCCGACGAAGTCGGGGCCTTTTCGAACGTTGCGCAGATGACGGCGTATTATCCGTCGCAAGATTTAAAATCGCGCATCGACACGATGAATAGCTACTGCATGAAGCCGTTCATTGCGATCCAAGATGTTTTCCATTACCGAGTCGACGATAGTCAGGCGCCGAGTGGTCATCGCTATCACTTGTATGATGATTTTCAGGCACGCTGGGGCACTTTCAAAGCGACGAACGGGACGGCCCTAACTCCTGGCAAGGTCGCCGCGTTCTACTTGGTGGACGAGCCGACGTGGAATGGCGTTACTTTTGCTGAGCTCGATGCGGTGAGCCAGACGATCAAAACCGATTATCCGAATATCCCCATCTTGCTCGTAGAGGCCTATCCTACATTGATCAATCTGCAGGTGCCTGTCTCGGTGGATTGGGTTGGTTTTGATCGCTACGCGGTCTTCGATCCTCTTCCCTCGAAGAATGCGTCCTTTTTGGCCGACATCGCGACGCTCAAGTCCAAATTGTCGAGCCCCCATCAGAAAGTATTCCTAACTATCGACGATCGCTGGGAGCCACTCTACGCAACACTCGGTATCGCCACGCCCGAACAAATGATTCCGGTGATTCAGGATTACTACGACCTTGCGGTGTCTGATCCCATGGTTGTCGGGTTGCTTGGCTACCTATGGGCCGGCGGCATTGGTGGGGGCCAAGAGCTTGGAGTGCGCGATATGCCTCAGAGCGTTATCGACCTCAATCAACAATTAGGCGCAAAAATTAAGCTGAATGGGCCGGCGTGTGGAAATTGAACCCCAGCGGCCCCGGTGGCTACTCGCCTGGACGGCGCTAGGGGCTTTAATTTATCCATCCCAAATCGTCTCCCAGCACGATGAACCAGTGACGCCTCGCGACTCCTGGTCGGCTCCGCGTTCCGCGCGACTTTATCAAATGGAAAAATCTTAATGATTCCATCAATTCAATTGCCTTCAAGCGCCCCTCGAGCATCTCTGAAATTCAAGCTCTTGTGCTGCGCAGGCCTCGTCGCAGGCTGCACCACAAGCATCAGCGACGGAATGTCCGGCGACCTGAAGCCGACAGCCGCCGAAACCCGCAGCCCAGGCACTGACGGCGCTACTTCGGGCACTAAGGGCAGTGGCGGCGCGACCTCGGGCACTGGCGGGTCCACCCCGAGCACTGGCAGCGGGGGCGGCGCCTTCAACCTTACCTTGCAGGCGAATCTCAGCCCGCGCCTGAGAATGAAATCCAACAATGAGGTCTTCCAAAGTCTCAAGTCTGCTTTCGGCTACGAGGTCAAGGATGTTGCCATCTTGCCTGTGGAAACGATCGATCCCCCGAGCGGCTTTTCCAATATGTCCTCACAATTGCAAGTCGGCGAGTCGTGTTACTTGGGGCTACAGAAGCTCGCTCGTCTGGCAAGGGACGGCGCATCCACAGAGAGTCTTCTCAGGTTTTGCGTGGGGGCCAATCAGGCCGACGTGCCTTGCGCCACTGAGTTCATCGCCAAGTACGGCAAGCAGCTTTTTCTCAGGGCGCCCGATGCCTTTGATACGGCATCACTTCTTAACGTCTACACGGAAAGCAGAAAGATAAACGTTCATTTGACGGCTCTGCGAGATGTCGTCGAAACCATGATACAGATGCCCAGTTTCATCTATCGGACTGAGTTCGGGGTTTCGCAGCCAGTCAACGGCGTGCTGAAATTAGCGCCGCTGGAAACGGCGTCAGCTCTTGCGTCCTATTTTTGGGACGGCCCGCCTGACGCAGATCTGATCGCTGCCGCAGATTCAGGAAGCTTGGTCGACAGAACGCAGATTGCGGCACAGGCAATTCGCCTCTTCAAGGATCCCAGGGCGCGGACTGCGTTCGGTGGATTTCTTGACCATTGGCTCGAGCTTGGCAGGCTGGCGAGCACTCATAAAGACGCCAGTCTGTATCCTGAATACACGCCCGAAATCGCTGCAGCGATGCGCACCGAGACTCAGTTTTACGCTGAGGCAGTTGTGTTCTCTGGTGATTCCTCCCTCAAATCATTGTTTGGCGGATCTACCACCTACCTCAACGAATCACTTTCGAACTTCTACAAAATTGGGGTCGGAAAGGTCACGGGCCCAAGTTTTATACCGGTCAGCTTGCCCCCAGAGCGCCGAGGGATCCTTTCGCAGGGCAGCGTTCTGGCTCTTACGGGCGGCGAGGTATCCACCTCGCCCATCGTCCGCGGGCTCTTCCTGCGCCGTCGGCTGCTGTGCGGTGCCTTACCACCACCTCCGGTTGGCGTCCAAGCCATGGCAGAGGTTGACGGCCCTTTAAAGACCAAACGCGAAGTCTTCAATCAAGATCGGTTGCCCGCTTGTCAGGGGTGTCACGGTCTCATCAACCCGCTTGGCTTTGGGCTTGAGAACTTTGATTCGGTGGGCCGCTACCGCACGATTGATCGGGGGGCGCCCATCGATGCAAGCGGTGTTCTCACCAGTCAGAGGACAGGTGAAACCGCGGCGTTTGCCTCAAGCAGCACATTCTTTTCTGCCGTAGCCGAGTCATCCGAATTGACATCATGTTTCGTCTTTCGAATGTATCAGTTCGCCCTCGGCAGGCCGGCTGGGCTCGAGGACAAGGCATCTCTTGATGCCCTGGCGAGAACCTTCAGTGCAACGAACTACAGCATTTCTGGTTTGATGGGCGAGATCGCCGCGAGCGATGCGTTCACAACAAGAAATGCTTCCAACTGAACCGAACCCGGCAACGAAAAGGATCACATGATGTTCAATTCACGGCGAGACATGTTGAGGCTACTAGCAGCGGCACCCTTTCTAGCTCCGGCATTTCGTGAGGTTTTAGCAGCACCGACGGACCCGATAAAACGCCTGGTGATATTCTTTTTGCACACCGGAATGGCATCTGAATATTGGTTTCCTGCGGGAGCCGCAAAAGCTGCGATGGATCTTACCGGCACAACCATGGAGTCCCTGACGCCGTTCAAGAGCAAAGTATCCGTCATGCAAGATCTCACGGTGACGATGGGGATGGGTGATGGTCATCAGACGGCTCCCAATGCAGCGCTGGCCGCTCAGCTATCCGAGGGAAACGCGGTGCAAGCCAGGGGAGTCTCGATAGATCAGCACATCGTCAATAAGCTAATGTTCCCCACGCCGCGTCGGAACGTGACCATGGCTCTGTGTAATCCGGGCGGCACACAGCCAGTATTTTTCAAAGCAAAAGGGTCTCCGGCGAATCTCATCCACAGTCCCTACGAAGCGATTAACGAGCTGTTTGCGTCGTTCGTGCCGGGCGCGCCAAGTGCGACGACGCCCGTCAACGATCTGCTCCTGCAGAAGAGCATGTTGGATGCGTTAACCGGCGACTTAACTCGGATGTCAGGGAAATTGGTGGGTTCCGATCGCGGTAAGCTGGATGCCCATTTGAGCCTTGTACGCTCTTCGGAGCTGGCACTCGGCGATGGCATGAAGCCGTCTGTCGAGGCGTCGCTCGGGTGCTCGAAACTTGAAAATCCAGCTGCTCCATTGGATCCGAATGACATCAACGCTCTCATCCCCCTCGGGCGGACTTACATGGATCTGACCGCGATGGGGCTGATCTGTGATGTTTCCCGCGTCTACGGTCTGGAGGTGACGCAGTCTAATCCAAACATGTCGTTCACGTGGCCTGGCGTTGGGGTGGATAACACTCCCGTGCCGGATGGCGCACAGGGGCTCCACAGGCTGGCCCATGCCAGTGCAGGCACGGAAGATCGCGTCCTGTTTTCAAAGGTTACCAAAACGTACTGCGAGCTGTATGCCTACTTGCTGGCTAAGCTGGATGCCGTGAAAGACGGAGCGGGTACACTGCTGGATAACAGCGTGGTGATGATGGCGAATGCCTACGGCGACAACGCCCAGAGACACGAAGGGAAAGATCATTCCTGGGAAAATGCGCAATACGTCATCGCGGGCTCAGGCGGTGGCTTTTACAAGGGTGGGCGGATCATCGACTGTGGCGGAAGGTCGCACACCCAGGTTTTAGGGTCGCTGCTCGAGTATTTCGGGATCGACAGGTCGCCTGCGGCAAGCGCCCCGGGGGACGGTGAGTTTGGTGATCCCGGCTACAGCTACGAAACGCTCCCAGGGCTCAAGGCATAGCGGCCCGTGCAACCCTCGGGCACGCCTGAACCACCCACACCTCAAAAGGAAGTCTTATGCGTCACTCCGTTCTGCCTCCTCTCATGGCCATCGTATTTTCAGTAGTTAACCTCAGCTTGTCCGGCTGCAGCGACGGGGGTGTCACCGATCACCGGGGTCCAAGAATCTACGCCGCCACGGACGAGAGCACTCATGGAGCGGGCGGGACGGGCTCCGGCAGCACTGACTCAGGCACGGGCGGTAACCCTGGGACCGCCAGCGGTAGTACCACCGCGAACGGCAGCGGTAGCGGTACTGGGGCAAATACCGGCATCGATTTGATGGCTGGCCTTGGCGATCCCAATGCCTCGGGCAATGGTGGGCCGGTAGCGCTGCACCCTGAAATTGCAGAAATCTGTGACGGCATCGACAACAACGCGGATGGCCTTATCGACAATCTTGATGTGGGCCACGACGGCATCTGCGATTGCCTGAAGATCGCAACGTTAGGTGTGCGCAACCCGAGGGGAGCGGGCGACGTATTTGCCACCTGGCTCTCCTCGCGCTCCGTGAACGGCGCCATAGATCTAAACAATACGGTGCTCACCCCTCAGCTGCTCGCCGACTTTCAGGTTGTTGTCGCGCAGAATGTCAGCACGATCGGCAGAATGTACGCGCCTTCGGAAGTCACGGCCCTGAACGACTGGATTCAAGCCGGTGGCGGCTTCATGACAATGACTGGGTACGCCCCGAGCCCGGATGAAATCTTGAACGTCAATTCGCTCTTGGCTCCCATGGGCATGAGCTACGGTCCCCAACAGATCCTGCAAACGCAAAGCGTCTCGACCGTACCCGTCACCATGTGGCAGGCGCACGCGGTAACGGCTGGGATCACACGTATCGGGGCGGACAATGGCTATCCCGTTTTGGGCAAGGGGCAAACGCTCGCCTCAGAGGGCGGGTTCGATATGCTCAAGGCTCAAGAAGTGGGCAAGGGCCACGTGCTCATGTGGGGCGACGAGTGGATCACCTTCAACTCTGAATGGGTAGATCACAAGGATTATCAGGTGGAGGCATTCTGGCTGAACATGATCAAGTGGCTGACGCCCGCCAAGGAATGCCAGGTTCCGATCCCCGCCATCGTTATTAAGTAATCATCGTTCACGTCGTTCTTTTTGCACTTCGGGATGTAGGCATAGCGGAGCTTATCGGCGCCCTCTGACCACAGCTGGAAGCGGGGTTACGAACTTTGGTGCGCACCGAACCGGAATACATCAGACTTGGGGGTGGTCGCGCTCCGTTGGCTCAGTTTCAGCGTGCTCTTTTTGGCGTGCGGCAGGGTTGAGTCAGCAGATCCCAGCATCCGTTCGGTGAGTCCGAACGGCTTTGCGCTGGGTACCACTCCGGGAATAGAGGTACTGGGGATAACTTTTTCGCCACGGCAGACGTCGACTTGAGCTCACGAAAGGACGTCGACATCAATGCGCATTTTAGCGCCTACGTGGGCGTCGCGCGGGTCCCGGGCCAAAATGTTATTGCTCATGGACCTCACAGGTTAACCTTTACATTCCCGACCGGTGTTATGCCTGGCTCACACCGGCTCTTGATAGTCACGCCGGAGGGCAAGACGGCTTTGCTTGAACAAGCTTTCACCTTGAATGGCGCGGGAGGGAGCGGTGGTCTTGGGGGTGCGCCGCAACTGACGCCAACGGGCGGCGGAGGCACGGGTAGTGGCGGCCTAACGTCTACTGGAGGCACGAATGGCTTCGGAGGCACGCTGGCGAGCGGGGGTTCGGGTGGAAACTTTGCAATGCCGCGTGCGAGGCCGCGGGCATGACGCTCGTGAGGATCGATAGCGATGCTGAAAACACCTTCGTCGGTTTCACAGCCGACTCTCTTGGCATCAACGGCCTCTGGCTGCAGGCGAACGACCAGGCGCGCGAGGGTGTCTGGGTTCGGCAAGATGGCACCCAGTTTTGGGCTGGCGATGACAGCGGCGTAGCGGTCGGCGGTCTCTACAATCATTGGCAGCAGGGCGCGGGAGTTGCGCAGCCCAACGACAGCGCGCCGTTGCCAGGCGAGGATTGTGCCTTACTGAACACCGATGTGTCTGACGGGTATAGCTGGTGGGATCAGGAATGCGGGGAGACTGGGGCGCTCGTTTGCGAGAAAGTGCCCGGAATCTCCGAAGCGTCGTCTCTTAAATCCTATGCATTCCGGGCCAAGGTAGTTGGAAGCCCACACCGTGCCCGATCAGCTGGCTCACAAATTACTAAAGTGGCGGGGTCAAAGCGCCGTAGGCAGACCGGATTCAGGACCCTCTGAGGAGCGCAACGCCGTTTCGGCCTATGCCCGCGGATTGAAACCTGCCTTGTAAAATCAAAGCTGCTGTTTGATAATGCACGGTGTGCAGCGTCTTGTCGAAAGCCTACTTCGTGAATATTTACAGATCTTTCCGGTGGTTGCGATCCTGGGGCCCCGCCAATGTGGCAAGACCACTCTGCTCGGCACGTTGCCCGCGAGCTGGGCGCGCTTTGATTTGGAAAACGATGCCGATTACCAAGCCGTCGCGCGAGATCCGGCTCTCTTTCTGCGGCTCCATCCCGAAAGGGCAGCGTTCGATGAAGCGCAGCTCCTCCCTACCTTGTTTTCAGCCTTGCGCGTCGAGGTGGACCGCGAACGTACCCACAAGGGTCGCTTTGTCGTCACCGGATCGAGCTCACCGACGCTCATTCGGGCGATTTCCGAGAGCCTCGCCGGACGGGTGGGGATCATCGAAATGGCCCCCTTTACTGCGGCGGAAGCCCTCGCCCTCACAACTTCACCGTTTGCTGATGTCCTGCACGCCGACAAGGTAACTCCTGAACGTTTCGTCCATGAATTGAATCCGAGATTGAGCGTAACTCATCTGCACCGCTACTGGCTTCAAGGTGGCTACCCAGAGCCCTGGCTCGCGAAGTCCAATCGATTTCGTCAAGTGTGGGCCCAGCAATACGTGAAAACGTACGTAGAACGCGATGTGGCCAGGCTTTTCCCAGGCCTCAACCGTGAGCGGTTTCGCACGTTTGTGCGTATGCTAGCTGGCCTCTCGGGGAGCATTATCAACTATGCGGACGTCGCGCGAGCACTCAATGTCTCTCAGCCTACCGCCAAGGATTATTTTGAAATTGCGCATGGCTCGTTCCTGTGGAGAACCTTGCCTGCTTTTGAGAGACGAACGCTCAAACGCCTCGTTCGCCACCCTCGGGGCTACCTGCGCGATAGCGGCTTACTCCACCACCTCCTACGAATCCCAGACCAAGCGTCATTGCTCAGCCATCCTGCAGGGGGCTCATCTTGGGAAGGCATGGTCATCGAGAATATTCTGCGGGGCCTTGAAGGAACCGGCCTCGCCTACGAGGCTTTTCACTATCGAACCGGAGGCGGAGCCGAAATCGATCTCGTGCTCGAAGGAAACTTTGGCCTCATCCCGATCGAAATCAAACGCACCCAAAGCGTCGACGTCCGCGATCTTCGCGCGATCACCGACTTTGTCAGGGAATGGAAGTGCCCTTGCGGCGTGGTGATCAACAACGACGAAGTTTGCCGGCGCCTAAGCGACGAAGTTGTCTCCGTTCCGTTTGCTTGTCTGTAGCTGCTCACGGAAGCCGGGCGTGTCAGCTTCGGTGCGAGGATTTCGGTAGGGCCAGATTTCTCGAGGGGCTGTCAAATAGATCCATCCCAGACTTCCTCTCAATACGATGGTCTGTTGATGCCTAGCACTTTTCGGCCAGCCCCGTGTTCCGCGCGACTCCTCCCAGATCGAGCCGTCAGCTGGTCCAACAAGACGATCGCGTGGGGGATCGTGAGTGTGTGCACCGGACTCGCCGCCCGCACTGCACAAATCCCCTCGTCAGGAAATCGGACGTCTCTAGGGTCCCAACGCGCCGAGTGCGCCCGGTGCTCCCAGCGCGGTCGGGATGCCAGAAGGAGAGACCTTGCAATGAATTTTATTGATGCGATGGAGTCCGGCGATCAATCCGAATCAGTGGCTGGACTCGCGCCGACGCAAATGCATCTGCAAACGCAAGCTACAACCTGGCGCAAGCTTCTTCTGAGCGCGGTGCTCCTCGGCGTGTGCAGCGCGAGCTGTTCTTCTGCGACCGGCAGGACGCCTCACTCCGCTGCGGGCGGCGGCGGGAGCCCTAGCTCCGCGGTTGGCTCCGGCGGGACGCCTAACTCCGCGGTTGGCTCCGGCGGGAGCCCTAACTCCGCGGTTGGCTCCGGCGGGACGCCTAGCTTCGGCGGGGCGCCTAGCTCCGGCGGGGCGCCTAGCTCCGCGGTTTGCTCCGGTGGGACACCTGGCTTCGGCGGGACGCCTAGCTCCGGGGGGACGCCTAGCTCCGGGGGAATGAACGCCGCAGGAGCCTTCGAGGGGGGAATGACTCCCCATCTCCCGCTAGCGCCCTACCACGTTCGCTCGGACGGCACGATCGTGGATGCTGCAGGCGCATCGTTTTTCGCGTTTGGCTTCTACACGGATAATCACGAGACTGCAGCCATCAAGGCTGATATCGCGACGGTCGGCGCGGGTGGATTCAATCTTATGTTTGTGGAGCCTTACGACCTCTCCGCAATTGCCGAAATTCTCGATGCAGCAGCGAATTATCCCGCGTTGCGCATGATCTGGGATCCTATCAAGGGCGCAGCCGGAGGAAACCTGCCGCAGATCTACAATCTGATCCCGACGACCCGGCAGAAGACTGCACTGTTCTCCTACGCACTTGCGGATGATGTTCACTCCGGCTCGCCTTTGTCGGGATGGCCCGCAAGCCTCGACGACGTGAAGATGCTGAACGACGCGTTCCACATGCGCGATCTAGATCACCCCACCTTCGTCGCGCTTGGGAACGGACCAAATACGGTGTTCGACGTTCAACGCTTCGATATATCCGGTCAGGAAATCTACCCGGTTAACGGCGGCTCGCCGATTCGTCTCGTGTATGAATCCACGCTTTCGTGTGTAACTCAGGCTGCCCAATACACACTCTCACCGTGGACGCTGCCGCAGACCTCCCAGCTAGCGGGAGGCGACGAGAAGCGCGAGCCTACGGCTGCCGAATACCGCAACATGCTTTACCAAAGCATCGCGGCTGGCGCAAAAGGCATTGCGAACTATTCGTTTTCGATCGGTGGGCCTCTCAATACCCGCAGCCCCGCCGTGTGGGCAGAAGCCGTCGCCGATGCGACCGAGCTCCGGACCATTGCGCCGTTTCTTACGGATGGGAAACTGACACGGCAGGATCTTGGCGATGGGCTCTATGCTTCAATTTGGGAGCGCGAACATTCGCTCCTCGTCGTTGTCGTCCACGCAGGTCATTACGGCACGACCAAAAACCCAAACGACAACGCGCCGGATACGCGCACTGTGAACATCGCCCTTCCCCCGGGAATAGCCGGCGCCGCAACCCCGGCCTTCGCCGGTCGCTCTGCGGGCATGACCATCGTGGACGGGAAGCTCAAGGGTTCAATCGAGTTGCTCGGTGTGCACGCGTATACCATCGCAAAATAGGATGAACTGGAAGGAGATCCGCCATGAGCAAGCAAGCCAGCAAACGAACGAAGACCTCATGCTCGAACAAGACCGTGATGAGGTGTGTGCCCCCAAACACAGCCATCGCGTGGGGGATCGTGACTGCGTGCACCGGACTCGCCGCGTGCACTGCACAAATCCCCACGTCAGGAAATCGGGCGTCTCCAGGTTTAGGCGCTCCCGGTGCTCCCAGCGCGGTCGGGATGCAAAGCGGAAGCGCCACTCCAGCATCGGAACTCCCCGTTCCGGGACTTCCTCCGATGGTTGCAAATTGCGGAGCCGTCAAGACCCCTCAGCCGGGGCCTTCACCGCTGCGGCGATTGACGCGATCCGAGTACAACAACACCGTTCGCGATCTGTTGGGGGTGACTAGCCGTCCGGCGGACGCGTTCACTGCCGATGGGACGGCATTCGGATTCGATAACATAGCCGAGGTGCAGCAAGTCACGCGTCTGCAAGCCGAGCAATTTGCCACAGCTGCCGCCGATATCGCATTGCAGTCGCGGCCGAAGCTGGCCCAGATCCTGCCGTGTGATCCCCAGAAGGTCGGTGAGTCTGCTTGCGCCGGGGAGTTCATCAAGACCTTCGGTCGCCGTGCCTTCCGCCGTCCGCCGACGAGTGTGGAGAGCGATCGACTGGTGAAGGTTTACGATGCTGTGCGCGCGGGCTCAGACTTCAACGATGGCATCAGTGCGGTGCTGGAAGTTATGCTGCAGGCGCCAGCGTTCCTGTACAAGGCTGAAGTTGGGACCGCCATTGCCGGCACGCCGGGCATGGCCGCCCTCACAGGCTGGGAGCAGGCGTCGCGGCTGTCCTATTTGCTGTGGGGAACGATGCCGGATGACGAGCTGTTCCGTGCGGCGGAGGCGGGCGAGCTTTCCACGTCGGACCAGTTGACTGCCCAGGCGCGGCGCATGCTCGCGGATCCGCGCGCGCGCGATCTGCAGCGCAACTTTTATCGCCAGTGGATGACGCTCGATCGGCTAGCCACCCTGGAGAAAGATAAGACCCTGTATCCCAGCTACTCGCCCGAGCTCCGGGATCTGTGGCGTGGCGAACTCGAATCCTTCTTCGACCACGTGGTTGACCAAGGCGATGGTGCCCTCAACACGATCTTTGCCTCATCGTTCACTTTCGGCGACGCGAAGCTAGCGGCGTTCTATGGGGTCAAGGCGCCCGTGGGGGCGGGGTTCCAGAGGATTGAGCTGGATCCCCTCCAACGAGGCGGGGGGATCCTCTCGAGGCCCGGCGTTCTGGCCCGGTTGGCCAAGGCTAACCAGAGCTCTCCCGTGCACCGGGGGGTATTCGTCCGTGAAAACCTGCTGTGCCAGCAACTGCCTCCGCCGCCGGCTAACGTCGCGATCAAACCGCCAGAACTGGATCCGAATCTGACTACGCGCGAGAGGTTCTCTCAGCACTCGGCCTCTCCGGCGTGCAGCGGCTGTCACTCGCTCATCGATCCCGTGGGGCTTGGGTTCGAGAACTTCGATGCCATTGGCCAGTGGCGATCGGTGGAGAACGGCAAGCCCGTCGACGGCAGTGGCAATCTGATACAGGCGGACGTCGCGGGGCCCTTCAACGGGACAACTGA
>JBBRRP010000118.1:0-18576 GCA_038246305.1 Polyangiales bacterium
AGTGACATAAACAAATCCGTGATCCTGTCCAACCGTGGTTCCAAGATCGCTGGTAAGAAGGAGTTGCTCAGCAAGGATTGATAGATGGTCCCCAATGTTTGTAGTGAGAAACAACTCGTTGACGTGAATCATGAACATTCCCTCAGGCATGTCCTTAGGGAATAGAAAACGGTAGTCGAGGGTGCCGCCAAACACGATGTTGGAGAATGGTCCCGCCGACAATCCCGAACCTGCAGCTACGGCACCCCCTTGTGCAGGCGGAGGTGCGAGATTGGCGGCATCCAAATCCAGTGTGCCGCCTTCGGGAGGCGGAGTGAGCGGGTCCGTCGCCGGTGATGTGGAGTTCAGCGAAACCGGGGCCGGCGTTACTGGGGGTGTGGCAGGCGTCGCTGGCGCCGCTGGCGACTCGGCAGGGGCCGCTGGCGACTCGGGTGCGGGTGTTTCCGGCTTCGGCACGGTCGGTGTCACGGTCTGCGCCAGGAATTGTTGCAGGGCGCCTGGCCGTCGAAAGCGAGCCTCATTGGCTGGCACCTCCGCGTGCGCGGACGATGCTGTCATCAGGACCAGTGCAATGAGCCAACAGGCTTCAGGCTTCATCAGGCTGACTCCGAAAGTGAAGGGGTGACGGACGATAATCCGCTTCGCCAGGTGCCGAAAAGGATGGCAACGAGCATCGTGGCAAAGCCACCGGAAAACAGGATACCTGTAGCGATCGAAACAAGTTCATAGCCGCCTCCCCAATACTTGATGAGCCACCACGCGCCGATATCACCCACGATCCCGATGAATGTTGCCGTCACAACACCCGTGCTGAAACCAGACGTCGGTTGGCTGTAGGAGAAGAGAAGCGCGGCGAAAGCGTCCATTGTCGCAATCGCCATCAGATGAGCATGCGACAATGCCATCAATCGAGCGGGCTTGATGAACTGAAAGTACTCGGCCGTGGACGCATAGACTACCCGCGTGTCCAAATAAACCGTGATTGCGGCAAGCACATGCACGCCCGCATAGATGGCGAGCACGAAGCTCCAGGTGAACTTGGCTGCGAGCGGAGCCGTGTTCAGTGCAAACCGTGCAGGTTGTCGCGCTGAACGTTGTCCCCGAATCGTCGCTGCAACAATCGCGACGACCATCAGTAAGACGATCACCACACCCCAGAGGGAAGGCGTCGCGCTTTCTACCGCCTGGACACTGCCGGGTGGAATTGGCACCGAATCGAGATCGAGCTGCATCGAGTTGGACCTCAGAAGCCCCAATCGAGCTGAAACATTGCCTGACGGTCATAAGTTCGAGCCGAAGTGGTCGGGAATTGTATCCCAGCGCCAACCGCAGCCCCGCTTTCACCCAACCCAACCTTTGCCGCTAGAAGCAAGTAGTTGGTTGGGGCGCCCTTGCTTATCTCTCCTCGCGTTTCGACAACCCCAAACACGCGGCCCGTTGCGCGCACTACGAGCGCACTCTCATAGCCAACTTCCACAGAGCCGTTCGCTGGGGAAACATGCACGATTCCATCCCATTGGACGCGCGTGGCGAGAATGAAACGCCCACCCACGCCCCCGCCGTAGCGCACAGACGGCCCGTCATGCCGCACGGTTGGTGCAGCTGTTTCAGCAAACACAGATAACCCGCGCGTTGCCTCCGGATCCTGAAGCAGCGCGTACATCAGCATGATTTCAGTACCGTGATCCTCCATTTCGCCATCTCTGCTGCGCATTCCCGCACCCGTTATGGAATCGTTGCGCAGATGCAAACCCAGGCGATCCATGATTCCGGCTTCCACGTGGAATGCGAGGTCCGTGCCGGAACTGTCCTTCATGCCGCGCTGAATTCCCGTCAGGCGCACGCTCGCTTCACCTGGACCATCGGGCAGCCCCATGTGGCTCAAGAACGGGTGCGTCATGGCATGGTGGCCGCTTGGCTCATTTCCTGCGGCGGACCGGCTACCAACTTCGACTGGGGCCTTTCCCGGTGGCGGGGCCTCCATTCCATCCATTGCGGGAGGCGTTGTGGACTCGCCCTGGGCCCAAGCAAGACCGGGGGTGCTGAGAACGAGCAGCACTTGTGCAATAAGGTTCTTCAGTTTCATATCGAGTTGGCTTTCTACGAAGTCGCCTTCCGTCGTGAACTCGCGTCGAACGAATTCAGGGTGGCGCAGGGTGCTTCAGCAGATGTTGTGCCAAGCGCCGTCTGTGCAGGAGATCCGCGAATCGCTTGAATTCAGCTCGATTTCACGGCGCACATTTGCCACTGTAACCACGACGGTCACCTCGACGTGACAGATCCGGTTACAACCGCAATTGCGCGTGGCCGGCCCGACACGCCAGCGCCGGTGTTCGGTGGCGCGAAAGAGTTGCGCGTGCCAGGCCGCTACAGCGCAGGTTTGGCGCGACAACACATTAACAGAGCCAAAATGACGGGCTCTATGGCGTCGCACCAAGTTGGCACGACGGTTGCTCCCGTCCCACTCGCATGTCCGCAGAATCGCTAGGATCAAGGCCAGGAGGAATCGGGCAACGGTGTCGCAACGATCGGGCCGCCGAATCCTCCGCTGTTTCGGCGGCGATTGCTCGCGCGCTGGATCGGTGGTGCGATGCGTTTGCCATCCACCAGACTCCCAGACTCATGGTTCGGCATCTGTGGCTCCGAGGAGCGCGGGAGGCCTGTGTGCAAGTTCGTCTCATCGCTGAGGTGCGAGGGCGTCAGATCGAGGTTTGGGAAGCGCAGTCTGATGTCCTGTCTGCGCTGACGGCGGCGCTCGCTCGCTTGGCACTCCGTCTAGGCGCCATCCGGCATGTTGAGGCTGCTGCCGCCTGAGCATGCCGAAACTGGACTAATCGTCGCCCTGGTCGCCCTTCGACTGGTCTTGCTCGTCAGTGCGCACGTTGTAACGACGCATCAAGCGGTAGAAGCTCTCACGCTCCACCTTGGCGTGCGCGGCAGCCTCGGCAACGCGACCTCCGTGCCGCTTAAGCACCTCTTCGAGATAGTGCCGAGCCGCGTCAGTTTGAGCCAGCTCCTGAGCCTCGTTCCAAGGAAGTGCCGCGAGGTTGGCCGAGCTCCCGGATCGCGCGCCAATAACTTCTGGGGGCCAATCGTCTGCGTCGAGACGTGCTTGAGTTCGCATCAGATACGCTCGTTCGACCGCAGCACGAAGTTGCCGAACATTCCCTGGCCAGTCGTAGCGCAGGGCGGTCTCGAGTGCAGCAGGTGTGAAACCTGTGGAGCCTCGTTCAGGGCCGGCCTCCGCGCATTCCCGCAAGAAGTGCGTGGCAAGTAGCTCGATGTCTTCCCGTCGCTCGCGCAGCGGTGGGATCCGCACCACTGCCACGTTCAGGCGATACCAGAGGTCCTCGCGGAACGAGCCGCTGGCAACCATGCTCTCCAGATCACGATGTGTCGCCGCCACGAGGCGCACGTTGACGCGTCGCTCCTTGGACTCAGCGAGCCGGCGAATGGACCGCTCCTCGAGCGCTCGGGTGAGCTTTGCCTGAAACGACGTCCTCAGCTCGCCGATTTCGTCAAAGAACAGCGTGCCGTCGTTCGCCTCTTCGAACAGTCCGGCGCGCTCCCTGGCAGCGCCGGTGAAGGCACCTCGCGCGTGGCCGAAGAGCTCGCTCTCGAGCAGCTCGGTTGGGATCGCTGCGCAGTTAACAGCTACGAAACGCTGCGAGGCTCGCGCGCTCAGCTGATGGACGGCTCGCGCGACCCGCTCCTTCCCGGTCCCCGTCTCCCCTAGCAGGAGGATGGTCGCATCGCTCGCCGCGAACCGACGCACCATGTCGCCCACCGCGCGGATCGATGCGGATTGACCGAGAAACCCAGGCAGAACCTCAGGCGTACCGCCAACCGCTGCAGCTTCGGGCTCCACCGCCGCGCGCCCCAGCGCCCGTAGCACGATCGCCCGCGCTGCTTCCGGTTCGAAGGGCTTGGTCAGGTAGTCATAGGCTCCGAGTCGCAACGCCTCGACCGCGGTCGCAACCGTGGCGTATGCGGTCATCAAGATGAACTCCGCGTTCGGTCGCAACCGCTTCGACTCCCCGAGGACGGCTATCCCGTCCATGCCGGGCATCTTCAAGTCGGCGAGCACCACTGAGACGTCGTGCTGCTCCAGCAAACGAACGGCTTCGCGCCCGCTGTTCGCGGTGAGCAAGCGTGCGTCATGACGCAGTATCTTCTGCAATAGCCGAACCATGTTCGGATGATCGTCCACGATCAGCACCAGAGACGTGTCAGCCTTGGTCACGATGCCTCCAAGTCTTTCCCAGGTGGTCCGTGGGGCAGAGTCACGACGAATACGCTGCCTCCGCCAGGCCTGGGCTCGACCCTGAGGTCGCCGCCGTGCGCGCGGACGATGCCAAAGCAGACAGCAAGGCCGAGTCCAGAGCCGCCATCGCGCTTCGAGTAAAACGGCTCAAAGATTCGCTGCGTATCGGCCTGTGCCACACCTGGGCCGCGATCCATCACTCGAATCTCATAGCCCTCATTGGGAAGGCGACGACCGATGATGTCGACGAGCTCGGCTTCGGGTGAAACCTGGGCAGCATTGCGCAGGAGATTGAGCGTAACCTGTCGGAGCCGTCGCCCGTCAACCATGATCGTTGCGGCTTCGGCGTCGACGTCGATGCTTTGACTTCCGCCTTCGCCGCTCTCAGCGAAGCGGCGCACTGAGTCCGAGATCAGCTCGTCCATCGCCACCGGCGCCGTCACCATCTCTTCAGCGCGGGCATACGCCAGAAGATCGTCCGCGATGCGCTGGCAGGCGCCGGCCTCATCATCCAGGATCGTGAGCTCTTCGCGCAGCACGTCGGGGGGATCGTCCGGGCTCATGGTACGAAGGTAGCCCCTGATCACGCCGATGGGGTTGTTGATCTCGTGGGCGACTCCGGCTGCGAGTTGGCCCAGTATCGCCATCCGCTGGACATGCGCGTTGTGTTCCTGGCGCGCCGCCAACTCCTCTGCCATTCGATTCCAGGCCCAAGCCACCGATTGGAATTCCCCCTCGCCAACGTGAGCGATGGGCTCAGACAGCTCGCCTCGGCCGAACGCCATTGCAAACTTTGCTAGTCCTTCGAGGGGACGCACCACTGAGCGACGAATGTGTCTGGCATAGTAGACGGACAATAGGACAACTACCAGCATGCAGACGGCTCCCGCCGCAAGCCCACGACGCGTAGCCCTGATCGCTTCCGCGTGCCAGGCGTTCATGCGGCCTTCCACACGTTGGGCAAGGGCGTCCGCGTCGGCAACCGCTCTTGAAGAGAGCTTCTCTCCTTCGCGAAGCAGGGTCATCAGCGCAGCTTGGTCGCCCCGATCGAGCGCTGGCAGCAGCTCGGCGCGGAAGACTCGATCCAGCTCGCGACTTTCGTCGAGCACTCGACTCACCGACTCCCGATCCTGAACAGGCATTGCGACCAACAGGTTCTGCGCGTGATCGTGAACGCGACTGAGCCAGACTTCGTAGTGCTTGAGATGACTATGGTTGCCCTCAATGATGGTGTGCGCTTGGTGGATGTATTCTTCGCGCACCGCCATGGCTAGCGCCAGGCTTTCGCGCACGGCTCGCTCCCCCTCGCGCATCGAACGCACCGACTGCGCGACGTTAGCAAGCGTCGCCATTAGCAGGGCGCCCATTATCAGCGCCGCGAGGCCTACCAATCCGAAGCCCGTCGCGAGCTGTCGACCAACCACCGGTCGGGGCGCTGGGGGTGTGCTCTCGCTACTCGTGCGGGTTTCGGGGGGGTGGCCATTTAAAGGGAGTGTGGAGTAGTTCATAACCGATTGAGCCACAATTCGTGACCGGTTCGGTCACGGGTGGGGGTTTACCAGGGCCATTTACTCGCCGGCGGCGCTGCAAAAGCCCGTGCGAAGCGTCATCCGATTGGTTTTTTAGACTGCCGAGCAGGGTTCGTGCCAAGGGGCGGCACAGCCCTTGCTCGTAGCCCCTGGCATGCGACATCGCGAACGCCACGAGGACATGGCATGGAAAACTGGAGTTAGAAAATGGCAACGCTCAGCGCTTTTACGAGAGACAACCTGAATAAACAAGGATTTGGGAGCCTCGATGATGAGGCGAAATCCCGCTATGCATTGCCACTGCGGTTCACGCCTGCAGTCGCCGTCATCTTGATCGTGATTGGGCTGGCCTTGCGGTCACCGATCTGGCTCGGGGCAATGTCGTTTTTTACCTTGAGTGGAGCCCTTTTCCCTAGATCGATGGTTCTCGATCTGGTTTACGATCTCGTCGTCCGGCATTTTTTCCATGCGCGAGCGTTGCCGCCCACACCAACGCCAAGACGGTTTTCCTACATCCTCTCCACTGTCTTCCTGGCAGCTTCAGCCCTGTCCTTCTATTTGGGCTGGGCGGTGTTGGGATTCATCCTGGGAGGCTTAGTTCTTATCGGGGCCAGCATCCTCGCCACTTCGCTCTGGTGCCTGGGGTCGTGGTATTATCGGCTGTTTTTCAAGCATGCCGCGGCATAATTGGGGCTTGACCCAAGCAGGATACCAAAAAGCGGGTTTCGCGGGCGCGGCCGCCCCGACTGCCGGGGTGGTGCTCGAATCAGCTTGATCTCGCGGCGCACAATCTGCGTGTCAGCGCTCGCTCGCGAACGCATTGCGCCTTCGGTGTCACAAGCTGAGCGAGTTAGAAACGTCCGTTCTGAGAGACGGCTCTGCATTTTAGGCAGCACCCGAGTTCATCACAGCCCTGGCACGAGCGTTGCTCTCGGATAGGCAGCGCTTGCCCCATAGGGGCATATGGCACGTTAGGCGATTCGCACCATGAGAACGACACCACCAAGAACAAGGTCCTCGCCCGGCTTCAACGCATTGCTGGGCAGATCGGTGACGTTGCAAGGATGGTTGAGCAGGATCGCTACTGTGCGGAGCTTGTGTTGCAGATCGCCTCCGCACAGGCGGCGCTCAATCAGGCCAGCAAGCTCGTGCTACGGGCGCATGTCGAGACGTGCGTGAGCGATGTCTTGGTGACCGGAAAAGCCAATGAGCCCAAACAAAAGATTGACGAACTCATGCAGATCTTTGCTCGCTACGGCTGCCTCGGAACGGTCAAAGGCTGAGCCGAAAAGGACCTTTTGATATGAACCTCAGCCTCTCAAAATTCGTGACTGTTTCGCTGACCTTGGCAGTTGGCGCCTGTGCCCGCGGGGCAGCTACCGAACCGCATGCAATGAGTGCCCCTCAGCACGAGGCGAGCGCGGCCAAAGAAGAACGCGAAGCCTCGCAACACACCAAGCAGTACGCTCCGGGACTGACTGCGAAATCCCTGCGCTGCAATGCTGGACAACCGTGCTGGACCTCCACCAGGAACCCCACCGAACAGCACCGCATACTAGCTGAAGAGCATCGTAAGCTCGCGGCCGAGCACCGCGCTTCATCTCAAGCGCTGCGCGATGCCGAAGGCGGGGCATGCGCTGGGGTCCCGGACGAAGACCGGGACATGAGCCCATTTCTGCACGGCTCCGATATCGAACGCGTGACGCAACTCCGTGAGCAACAGGGCCCCCAAGGGAGCACGCGCGATGCAGGCGCCACCGTCGTTTTCCATTCTTCTCCCGGGATGACCAAAGAGTGGCTAGAAACTGTTATCAATTGCCATCTCGCGCGGAACGCGGCGGTTGGTCACGATATGCTCGAAATGGGTTACTGCCCGCTCGTGCCGCGAGGCGTTCAAGCCAAGGTTCGTTCGGTAGCGGACGGGCTCGCGGTCGATCTGCGCTCAGATGATCCGAACACCGCGGCCGAGATTTGGCGGAGAGCGCGGCGGCTAAAAGCTGCGCCTTAGTCAAGTGATTTAAAATGAGATCAAACACCGTAGGAAACATGCATAAGAGGAACAGCAACATGAAGCTCAATATTTCACGATTCGTAATTCTTCCTTTAACTTTGGGGTTTTCCGCCTGTGGCGCGGCTGCAGGCACTCAACCACACGAGATGAGCGCGGCGCAGCACCAGGCGGCGGCAACTCGAGAAGAGAACCAAGCAGCGGAGCATAGCTCCAAGTACGATTCGAGCGCTGGCGGCAAAGACGTGCGTTGTCCCGGTGGAAGAGGTGGCGTCTGCTGGACACGAAGTACGAACCCAAGTGCGTCGCATCATAAAGATGCAGAAGAACATCGTAAGCTCGCCGCAGCGCACCGCGTCGCATCTCAAGCGTTGCGAGACGCCGAGGCCCAGGCGTGCGCCGGGCTGCCAGAGGAAGATCGGGACGTGAGTCCTTTCGAACATGACGCAGACATCCAAAGTGTCACCCTGTTGCAGGAGGAGCGGCGCGTAGGAAAGACCACCACCAAGCGCGATGCGGGAGCCACGATTGTCTTTCGGGCTACCCCGGGGCTTACCGCCGAGTGGCTACAGCGAGTCGTCAGCTGCCATCTCGCTCGCAATGCTGCTGTGGGGCATGACATGCCCGAAATGTCGGCTTGCCCGCTAGTGCCTGAAGGTGCGCAAGCGAAAGTGCGCGCTCTGGGGGCCGGTTTCGCCGTCGACGTGCACGCCGACGATCCAAAGACAGCAGCCGAGATTTGGCGGCGAGCGCAACTGGTTAAGGCAACACTATAGTGTGATAGGCAGCCCACACGGGCAAACGGGCGGCGTGAAGGCTTGGAACCATGTTTCGTACAATTAGGTGCCTATCAATCCTCGCCTTCGCGACGACGGCATGTGCCGCAGCCACTGAAGGCGCGAAGCCACACGACATGAGTGCCGAAGAGCACGAGCGCGAAGCCCAGACACACTCTCGCGCTGCGGAAGCTCACGCCAGCCAATACCGTCCCGAGGCAACGGTCGAGCGCAGACGATGCTCGCCACGTGGAGACCCCTCTGGCACGGAAGTGGATCGCGCGTGTTGGACATCGATCCGAAATCCCACGGAAAACCACGCGACTCTTGCTGCACAACACCGCAAGCATGCCGCTGACCATCGCCGCGCCTCCGCCGCCTTGCGCGACGCCGAGGCTCGGGCTTGCGTCGGTATCCCTCCTGATGATCGCGACATGAGCCCCTTCGAGCACATTGAGGACATCTCACGTGTCGAGCGGCTGATGGAGCGCACCGACGCGAGTAACGCCGCTTCGCAGCGCACAGCGGGAGTCATCGTCACCTTCGCTGCAGTCCCCGGAATGAGCGCGGATTGGCTGCAGCGTGTTGTCGATTGCCACCTTGCTCGCAATGCTTCGCTGGGTCATCAAGTGCCCGAAATGCCCAATTGTCCGCTAGTTCCGAACAGGGTCGAGGCGCACGTGACCGCGACAGGAAGCGAGGTTGCTGTCGCGATCCGATCGAACGACAGTGAAGCCGTGCGACAGATCTTGGCGCGCGCGGAGAGGCTCAGCGGCAGGCCGACCCCTCAAGCAGAAAGCAAGTAAGAGGGCTCAACTACAATCATGAGACCCCGCTCCGATTTGAGTCGGCCGCGAAGGCAGCAGCTATCGAGCGGCGAATTCTTTGGGTACTAACGCGCGACTCGACTCTACTGACAAAGCACTACTAGCCCGCTCCTGGTGCTTCCGATCCATCAGCGTTCGCCGACTCTGCGGGTAGAACACGGAAGTCGCAATGGTCCATCCCCTGGACGAGGGTCTGTGTCCGCACGAGTCGTTGATGGGTCAGCTCCCCCAGCGGATAGTCGAGGTTGCACCACGCGGCGACGCACAGATCGCTCGCATCGTGTTCGCGAAAGTAGCTCGCGACTGGGCAATGCACGACGTCGAACCCTGTCCCGCGCTCCACCTTCACCAGTTTGACGAGGTAGCCCGGAGCGTTGAACGGAAAGCTTAGCGCTAAGCCGGCGTCCGCACCTTTGGCAGTCGTCGCGAAGCCGAGTGCAGCGCGTTTTCCGGGCCTCAGACGAGCGAGCTTCGAAGCCAGCCGACCCCACACGCCATAGATCCCCCACGCGGCATCCGCGACGAGCTCGATGGCGTATTCGCGGCGAATACCCTCTGCCAGCAGCGCGTCGAAGAACGCGAGGGTGAAGCAGGCCAGCCGCACGTTCATTGTGCTCCCGACCGTAGGTTGCGGCGTCAGCTTCGGCGCCTTGGCTGCGTAGTCGTCCCACGCCACTGTCAGGTAGCGGCGGACGTCATCCTTGGTAAATCTCCCCTTATCGGGCGCACCGCGAGCGCGCAGCCGACCAACGAGGACACGTCTCGCAACCCGCCGAGTCCACGGTTGGTAAAACACCTTCACTATGTCCATGAGGTCACTTTCCTGGTATTGAGCCTGAGCATCGTATTGGTATACATTCTTCGCGCAGTGGCCATGTTCCCCAGTCCAGGGAATGTCGTGTCTATCGCGCAACGACGTTAAGCGCAGTACCGGCGCTAGCCCGCGCGTCCCGGAAGTACAGGTACACAACGGAACTCATGATCGCGGCGAAGAAGCACCACATCGAGACGAGAGTGGCGGCGTGGATCGCGTACGCCGCCACGTACGTAACTAAGAGCAGCGCGCCGAACGCCCGGATGATCTTGCTGCTGGACAGGAGGCCGCCTCCGGCCGCGCCGACGAGATACAGGAGCGTAGCCCACTCGACATAGAAGTGCGGCGAGTCGTAGACGATGTGATTCCCTAGGATTCGCGACGTGACCGGGAAACGGAGGATGAAGTATAGGAAATACAGACCCACCGCCAGCCCCGCGACTTGGCAGGTGGCAAGGGCCTTCTTGCGCCAAGGTACGGTCTCGAGCCGAGCCACCGCAAAGGGCACGAAGATCGGCCACAAAACGTGGGAGAACAGGGTGAAGACGAAAGTCAGCGTGGTGTTTGGCCAAGGTGAGCCGTTGCGAAGGGAGAGCCAGACCATGCCCTCGATCAGCTGTTGGATACCGAACAGCAGCGGGATCATCGCGAACGGGATCTCGGCGCGCCGCTCGGTCATCCTGAGCGTGACAATGCCAGCTGCCGACAGGGCTGATCCCGCGATGAAGCTCGCGGTTGCGGAAAAGCACATCAGCCCGAGTCCTCGAAGGAATCAGTTCAGGAACTGCAGCAACCGCCCCCAGCTGACGTCGTCACGGGGCTATCGACGACGTCGTATCCAGCAGAGCGGAGCGCCGTGCGCATGGCATCGACTGAGGTCTGACTTTCGTCAAACTTGACGGTCGCCGTGTGCTTCGGCAGTGAAACGTCGACGTTGTTCACTCCGTGCATGGAGGAAAGTGCGCGCGTTACGTTGGATACGCAGCCGCCGCAAGTCATACCAGAAACATTGAGGAGTTCCGTTTTCATGCTATCTCCAATACCATTGTTGGGTCCGTGCGTTGCTCGTGTGCATCGCGTGCTTCGGACACGTTGCAAACAGGAGTGCAAAAGCTATGCCCAATTCAGCGAACTTAATGCGGCTTCGATATTCGACGGCTTTGCAGCTCCGCGCGGCTGCGAGCGTTCCGGTCCTTCCATCAGCTCACATGCGGTAGCGTTTGGGTCTGACGCACTGGGCGTTCGCACGTTGCACGCCGCGAAGCGTCTTCAGCTGGTCCCCTGCGCTTGACTGGTGCCAAATCGCCATCCTCATTCCTGCAGACGTGCCGTCAGTGCTGTCGCCGATACTCATGTGACCGTTCCCGTCACCCGCGTGACCGTTCCTGTCACCGATGCCCATGTGCGAAGCTACACGGCGTAAAAAGCACGCGGGATCAATTATTGCCGCGTCACCGACGTGATCGAGAGCTCGCCGCGAACAGATTGCGAGTATCCTCACGCGTGGACCCTGCGTCGCCGCTGCCGAGGCCGCCACAGCTGCGCAACATGTGCGCGTGAGGCAGGCGTGGAACTGGTATAGATCGTGCTCTCCCTGGGTACGCTCATGACGCCCCGTGGGGAGATTGGTCGTGAGCAGTAGAACTAGCGATCGACGCAGAAGGACGAAGAAGGCGTCGGTGGGCAGCTGAGCGTGAATGACGGCCAGATGCAGGCAGTAAGCAGCGACTTGAACGGAACTACCAGAAGAACGAGGAGAAATCATGAATTGGCTTTCGCAAAACTGGGTTTGGCTTCTGTTCGGCGTCGGGATGATAGCGATGCATCTTTTTGGCCATGGCGGGCACGGCGGGCATGGCGAAAGTGCTCGGGATGCCGACAAATCAGTAGGTGCCGACGGTCAACGGACCACCTCGACGCAAGAGACAACTCATCATCATTGAGCGTTTGCACTTTAGGTTTGAAGAGGTCACCGAAATGCTGAATATCAGGGTTGTTACATGGTCATTGGCGATATGGACCACGTTTACGTTCGTGTTTTGTGTCGGGTATGACTTGGTAACGCCCTCAAGTGTTCATATGTCGGCGTTTCTCCAGCAGATATTGCCGGGATTTGAGCCGAAGAGTTGGCTCGGGTTCGGCATCGGCTTCGTTGAGAGTTTTCTTTACGGCGCGTACGCAGGCATGGTGTACGTCCCGGTTTACAACTTCGTGCATCGAACGTGGGGCAGGCAACAGCCATGACCCACGAAGCCGATGAGACAGAATTGGGCACCCACCCGCCGTCGATTACGAAGAAAGACTACAAGGGCAGCCTGCGCACCCTTCAGGTAGAGCTCGTCAAGCTTCAGCGCCACTTCATCAAATGCGATGACAAGATATTGATCATCCTGGAAGGCCGCGATGCGTCCGGCAAGGACGGCACGATCAAGCGCATTGTCCAGCACCTGAGCCCACGCGAAACCCGCGTCGTCGCGCTGGGCAAGCCTTCCGAGCGGGATCGCACGTCATGGTATTTTCAGCGTTATGTCCAGTACTTGCCCGCCGCCCAGGAGCTCGTGCTCTTTAACCGTAGTTGGTACAACCGCGCCGGTGTCGAGCGGGTAATGGGCTTTTGTACGAAGGCGGAGCATGAAGAGTTCCTGCGCTCGGTTTCAGATTTTGAGGGCATGCTGATCCGCTCCGGTATCAAGCTGCTCAAGTACTACCTCGACATCAGCAAAGCTGAGCAGAGGAAGCGCCTTGAGAATCGCAAGTCGGATCCTCTGAAGCAGTGGAAAGTGAGCCCGATCGACGAACAGGCGCTCGAAAACTGGAAGGCATACAGCGAGGCCCGCAATGAGATGCTTGCGCGCACGCACAATCCGACAGCGCCGTGGACACTAGTGCGAGCCGACGACAAGCGTCTCGCTCGGCTCAATATCATCAAAGATTTGCTGGACCGGCTTCACTACCACGACAAGGATGAGCGGCTGGTCCGCCCGGACCGAAAAATCGCATTTCCATACGACGTGTCACACCTCGAAACCGGACAGCTTTCGAAATGAAGTGGGCCGAAAAACTAGGCATGAACACCTTGTTTTCGGCGTTATTTTACATGAATCGACCAAGGAGACACAATGAAAACCAGTGTAATTGAAGCGCACGACATGTTGTCTGTATTGAGTGTGGACGAAGTTGAAAAGCGAATTGGCGAGGTGCCGGGGATCGAAAGCGTAACTGTGGACTTTGCCGGGGGAAGCGCCACAGTTCGCTACGACGAAACCCGAATCAAGATGGCGGATATCAAGTCGGCAGTGCGCCAACGCGGGTACGACTCCGCCGCGCCGGGTGACGCATCCGCGGGCCACGATCACGAAGGCCACGCCGGACCGCGCGCACCCGCGACTCCAGCACCTGCTGCGCCGAAAGCTACACCGGTCGCGCCTGCCACCGCAGGCGCCGCTGCTACCGGCAGCGCACAACAAGGCAAAGCGGCGCAATCAGCACCGGACGCTGCTGCCGCGCCCGCTGCTCATGCAGGCCACGAACAACACGACAAACCGGCGCCGGACAAAGCTTAGGACCATAACCCACCCAAAGTTTGCGGCAACTGCTGCCAACTACAACCAAGCAAGAGGTCAACATGACGATAGCCAATGTTTCCCAAGGAAATTCACGTGATCTACCGCAGGCGTTGAGAACGGCTCAGGAGGCAATCCACCTCCCCGAGGTTCAAGCGATGCTCCGCAGACTCTCTGAATACCAGCTCGGTATCTTCATGCCGCACAGGCATGACGAGCGAACTGGTGAATTCCAGACGCTGCCAGATGATGTCATGCAGGTGGAATCTGGCTTGGAAGTGTCCTTCCAGCCGGCGGCGGAAATCGCAAACCAGACAGACCGCTTTCTCCCGGTGGGATGGATTTGGCGTGCCGGCGCATCGACACCCGCGGCGGCGTGCGAAATGGTCTCGGATGAAAGCGCTGATGAAGCATCCTCTAAAAAACATAACATGAAGCCGCCCAAGCCGCCCAAAGGCTTGGCGGGATGAAAACGAGCGTAATTGATGTGCACGACATGCTCTCGGTATTGAGCGTGGACGAACTGGAGAAGCGGATCGGTGAGGTGCCAGGTGTCGCCAGCGTTACACTCAATTACGCGGCAGGAAGCGCCACGGTGCGTTACGACGAAACCCGACTTGAGATCGCCGATATCAAGTCGGGCGTGCGGCAACGCGGGTTCGAGTCCGCCGCTCAAGCCGCAGCACCGGCGGTCGACGATCACGAGAGCCACACAGCAGCCGCTGCGCCGAACCCTGCCCCGGTCACACCTGCTGCCCCGGTCGCATCGGCCACGGAGAGCACTGCCTCCGAAGGTACTGCACAGCAAGAGGCCGAGCCGAAACCTTCGCCGGCCGCAGCTCCCGAACCTGCGCCCTCGGCTCCCGGTGCCGCCGATCACAAGGGACACGCAGAATCCGGCGAAATGTCCGGTGAAATGGCGCGTGAGATGGGTCATGGCGGCGGGAAAGACTTGGCGGCCATGGTTCGGAACATGCGCAATCGATTCTGGATCTGCTTGGCGTTCAGCGTCCCGGTTTTTGTCTACTCGCCGATGGGAAACCTCTTCCCGGCGCCCACTCCGCCATTCGGTATGGCGCTTAACCAGTGGCTGTTCCTCCTCGCAAGCGCAGCCATCCTTTATCCGAGTTGGCCGTTCTTCGTCGCAGCCTGGCGGGCCCTGAAGCACGGCAAATTCAACATGGCGGTACTGGTGGTGCTGTCGGTGGGCACAGGGTACTTGTTTAGCGTCGGGGCCACGTTCCTCTTCAAGAGTGATCAGTTCTTCGAAGCGGTTGCCGTGCTGTTGGTTTTCATCCTGCTCGGTCACTGGTTAGAAATGCGCGCCCGTGCCGGTGCCTCAGCTGCCATCACGAAGCTGATGGACCTTGCTCCACCGAAGGCCAATGTGTTCCGGGATGGTGCCGAGCTGGAAGTGTCGACCGCTGATGTTGTGGCGGGGGACATCGTGGTGATCAGGCCGGGCAACAAGATCCCGGTCGACGGAACGGTCGAGTCGGGCGAATCGCTGGTCGACGAATCCATGTTGACCGGCGAGTCGATGCCGGTTCAAAAGGGCCCTGGCGCAACCGTGATCGGTGCCACGATCAACACGAACGGTAGCTTTCGCTACAAGGCAACCAAGGTGGGCGCTGATACAGCGCTCGCGCAGATCGTGAAGCTCGTGCAGGAGGCACAGAACTCCAAAGCACCGGCGCAGCTTTTGGCAGATAAAGCCGCCCAGTGGCTGGTTCTTGCCGCAATCGGCGTCGGACTGGCGACGTTTGCAGTGTGGTTTTGGTGGGTCGGACAGCCGCTGCTGTTTGCAGTGACGCTGACCATCACGGTGTTCGTCATCGCCTGCCCAGACGCTTTGGGACTCGCCACGCCGATGGCCGTGATGGTGGGCACCGGGTTGGGTGCCACGAACGGTATCTTGTTTAAGAACGCCTCGGCGCTGGAGGACGCCACGAAGCTCAACGTTATCGTTTTCGATAAGACCGGCACGCTCACCGTTGGCAAACCGGAAGTCGTGGAAATGGTGATGGCGGAGGGCATCACGGAAGATGTGTTGCTCCTCGCTGCCGCCGCCGTCGAACAGGGGTCGGCTCACCCGCTCGCGCAGGCCATCTTGCGCCGGGCGGCGAATCTTGCCGTCGTGGCACCCACAGGTTTCAAGAGTATCGATGGCATGGGCGCGCAGGCAGAAGCCGCCGGCGGCTTGGTGTTCCTCGGCAACCGTTTGCTGATGGACACGCA
Source organism: Polyangiales bacterium (assembly GCA_038246305.1). Taxonomy (GTDB): domain Bacteria; phylum Myxococcota_A; class Polyangia; order Polyangiales; family Polyangiaceae; genus JBBRRP01. The sequence goes on from JBBRRP010000118.1 coordinate 16,020, forward strand.
AAAGCTTGTGCTAGGCGCCCTGGAGGCTGCAGCTATCCGATTGCAAGGCGAAGGCCGAACGGTCGTGCACGTTGCCCAGAACGGTCGCGTGATCGGGCTCATCGCCATCGCTGACGCAGCTCGGCCAACCGCCAAGGCAGCCGTGGCAAAGCTTCGCGAGCGCGGTATCGAAGTGGTCATGCTGACCGGCGACAACGCGGGCACCGCCAAACGGATCGCCGCGGATCTCGGCATCGACAGCGTATTGGCTGACGTGCTGCCGGGCCAAAAGGCCGCTAAAGTGAAGGAATTGCAGGCGACGGGCAAAAAGGTCGGGATGGTGGGCGACGGCGTCAACGACGCGCCCGCGCTCACCCAGGCGAATGTCGGCTTCGCCATCGGTGCAGGCACTGACGTCGCAATGGAAAGCGCTGACGTCGTCCTGATGAAGAGCGACCCCTACGACATCGTCGCCGCAATCGAGCTGTCACGCGCGACGCTCCGAAAGATGCATCAAAATCTGTGGTGGGCGGTGGGCTACAACGTGATCGCCTTCCCGCTCGCAGCAGGCGTGCTCTACCCGTTCGTACTCAGCCCCGCGATCGCTGCGTTGTCGATGTCGGGTAGTTCGGCTGTCGTAGCCATCAATGCGCTGATGCTGAAGCGGACGAAGCTGGCGGGTATCCATAAGCCCGGGAAGAAAGCGCCGGACGCAGTGGCAGCGCTCCCACAGGCCGAAATGAAGCCTGCCACGTGAAATCAGCGCGAACAGCTTCAGCGGCCGCACCGCCCATTGCGGTGCTGATGCTCGCCGTTTTTGCAGTGTCTGTCGGTTTTGGCATCGTGCTGCCGCTGCTACCTAACCTAATTGAGCGGCTCCTGCGAGCGGGGGCCGAGGCGGCGGAAATTTCTCGGCACACTGGGTTTCTTACTGGCGTCTACACGCTCGCGCTTTTCCTGTTCGCGCCCGCTTGGGGATGGGCATCGGATCGCCTCGGCTGCCGCAGTGTTCTCCTGGTCGGTCTCCTAGGATTCGGCATCGCCCTGCTGCTTTTCTCGTTTGCCAAAAGTCTCAGCGCGGTTTACGCCGCGCGCTTCCTCAGCGGCGTGTTCGCTGCGGCCGTCACCCCGATCGCGGCGGCCGCGATCGGCGACGTCGCCACAACCGAACAAGCTCGTGGCCGCCGGCTGGTATTCGTCAGCATGGCCGGCATGGTCGGCTTCCTTGTCGGGCCGATGTTGAGCGTCTTGCTCGATCGCATTACGACCGGAGTCTTTGCGATCACCCAGCCAGCCGGATCAATGAAGCTCCCGCTCGTCGCGACCGCACTGTTGGCCGCTGCTATCGCGCTTGCGGTCGTGGTTGCCGTTCCGGGCGGGCAGCGCGGTGACCGACCGAGCACGGCTTCGAACGCTCTCGTCGATAAGACTGCGTGGATCGTGCCGAAGTTGCTCGCTCTCACCTTCATCGTCTACGCCGGTGTGGGAGTGTTCGAGGTCGGCCTAGCATTACGCGGCACCCAGGAACTGAGCCTCACCTCCTATCAGATCGCGCTGATGTTCACCGAGTGCAGCGTGGTCATGATTGCGATGCAGGCAATCGTATTCTCACCCTGGATTAAGCCGAGCACCACCCGTTGGCTCATCCCGCCCACGTTAGCGGTTCTGTCGATCGCGTTGTTCCTGGTGCCTTACGCCACCAGTTTCAAGTTGATGCTCGCCGCGATCGGAGGCGTTGCGGCGAGCGCCGGCATCCTCGCGCCCATCCTGACCTATTGGATTTCGAACCAGGCCAGGAGCGCTCAGGGCTGGGAACTAGGCAAGCAGACGGCAGCTGCAAGCCTTGGGGCCACCGCGGGCGCAGCTGCCGGCCCGCTCGGCTTCAACATCGCCATCTTGCCGGGTGCGTCCTTCATCCTGGTTGCTGGGCTCACCGTGCTTGGCTTCGTGGTGAGCCTCGGAATGCCGCGTTTGCTTGTGGCTCGCGATCTGAAGGATGGCACGACACGTTATGCGAATTCACGAGCGCCACGACCCGCATGACCCGGTGGGATGACGAGAAGAGAATGGGCACCCTGAGTGAACCGCGCCCATCACACGCGAATCCGCCAGTCTTCGGCGAGTCGAGATTGGACATGCTCCAGCATCACGCGTTCGAGTATTTCCTGCTTGAGACCAACCCCGCGAATGGTCTCGTCGCGGATAGATCGGAGCCGGGCGCTCCCGCGAGTATTGCGGCCGTCGGCTTTGCGCTGGCTGCCTACTTGGTTGGCGTCGAGCGCGGCTGGATGACCCGCATGGACGCGATCACGCGCACGCTAGCACTGATGCGGTTCTTCTGGACCAGTCCGCAGGGCGCTGCGCCCGACGCGACTGGCTACAAAGGTTTCTATTATCACTTCCTCGACATGACCACGGGACGACGCGCCGGCCTTTGCGAATTATCGACCATCGATAGCAGTTTCCTACTAGCGGGCATGCTCGCTGCCGCGTCGTTTTTCGATCGAGAGGATGAAGACGAGCAGGAGATCCGGACACTGGCCAGCGCGCTCTACCAGCGCACAGATTGGGCATGGGC
>JBBRRP010000119.1:0-18387 GCA_038246305.1 Polyangiales bacterium
AAGGAACGCGCCCACGCAAAGCGCGTCAACCCCAACTAACCGCGCTCAGATTTCCGCCCTTTTTCACGCTCGCTAACAAGGCGCTATCCTACGACGCCAGGTGCCATCTGATCGCCCGTGCGCTAGGTGGCGTTACGGACGTAGCCGACAAAACGAAAGCGCCCCACAGGGCAGCAAGAGGCTGCACCCACAGGGCGCTCAACGTCGCAGTCGCAGACTCGCAACCTGTCAAGTTGCTACGTTCAGAGGCTCACAGCGGCGTATCGAGCTCCCTTCGCCAATGGGGTTGAGCAAGACGCGGTTGACTGGTTTCAAGTCGACGGTCTTGATGCGGTCGCGCACGGCTTCTAAGAGGGATGCCACACACAGGTTTCGAGCTGAGCGGAGAAGCCTTCAGGCGACCGTACTGTGAGAGTGAGAGCGTCGTCGGTGAAGGTGTTGTGGGCGAGGGCGACGCGATCAAGTGGGGCGTGGATAAAATCCGCCATGACATCCTGCGCGAGTTTGTGTAGCGTGGCCAAGGACGGAGATCTTGTCGTGAGAGCCACCCAGGACAACCTTGCGATTCAGCCCCTCCGCCGCGCGGACCGCGCGCTTCTTACAGCGCCGCAGCTCACCGGCGCGGGAGCACAGCGAAGAGGGGCTCGGCCGCGCGGAGCCTCGCGAGCACGGCCGGACTTGCATTTGGCCCTCTTTCGAGGAGCATCAAATCAAAGCCGGATCTACTCCGTGATGGCGCTTTCGAACCAATCTGGGCAGCTTGCAGAGCGGTACGGGTACACGCCTTACGGCAAGCGGCGGGTGGTGTCTCCTGGTGGCGCGATGTTAGCTTCGAGTGCTGTGGGGAATCAGGTTGGATTTACGGGGAGGTATCACGATGCGGAGACGGGGTTGACATACTTCCGGGCGAGGTATCAGGATGCGGAGTTGGGGAGATTCGTCGGGAGGGATCCGATTGCGTTCCGGGATTTTGGAGTTAAACCTCGCCGGTTACGCGCAATAGAATTTCAGGCCAATCTCTATGTGTATGCTCTAGGAAACCCGGTGGAGTTCTTGGACCCCCAGGGCGAAAAAGTTAATACGGATAGACTCTCGCCCGCCGGGCAGCACGCGTATGAGGAATCAAAAGCCTACCTGGATACTGCAGGCGACAATGCACTAGCAAGATTGGATGCCCTCCCCGAAACCGTGTATTTAACGGAGAATTCTTCGCAAGACACCAGCTTTCACGGGCCAGGTCAGTATACCAGCGGAGAGCGAACCATCAATTGGGATCCGAACTCCGGCAATGCGGTCAACGGCGGAGTGCAGAGCCCTGCACTCGGGCTCCTGCATGAGGCCGCTCATGCCGAAAACCAGATAAGGAATCCGGATGCCTTCTACGAGCGAGCGAAGGGACAAGACCTCTTGAAGTACGGTGTTACATTTCCGAACGCAGAGGAGGGGTTCGTCACTCTGGGGGAGGAGGCGAGGATAGCTAAAGCTTTGGGAGAACCGGTGCGGGACGACTACCTTTTGGACCCCGTCCGTGTTCCACGCGCGGTGCCCAACCAATGCCGATAGTGCGTGAACGTACATTGCCGCCCGGCGGTCTCCTGAGTGCTCGCCGCGGGGTCGCAGCAGTGGTAGGTGCCGTGTTGGCTTGTGCGGCGGTGGCGTGTGACCCGGCGCGCACCCCGCGAGTGTCGCGTCCGGACGTGGTCAGCACCAGAAACCCTGAGGCTGCCGGCGCGCGATCCATGGGCCCCCGAAGGAGTAACGGCAACGATTCCGCTGAGGGAGGGCCCAAAGTTGGCTGCCCGGTGACGCCTGCACCTGTTACCAACCCTGCAGCTCTCTTTAGGGCGGCGTTCAATGGTCCGTCCTCCACGGCACCGCTCTACGTTCTCATCACACTGGTGGCTGCTGATGGGCGAGCGGAACGAACGGTTGCCGTACCGAGAAACCTCTTGCATGGGGCAATTGACTACGAGTGTAGCGGTGGCTGTAATGGCTCTGAGATGCAGCTTGCGCGCGAGACCAGGCGCTTTCGATTCAGCAACCCCCGAGCTCAGCAAAATGTCAATCCACGGTACAGCGAGGCTCAGCTCCGCCGAGTACGGGACACCCTGGGGAGGCTGAGTGCGGATGAATTTCGGCGAGAAGCTCTCGTTGAGGGTCGAGTCGGTCCGACGGTCGGAGGCGTTGCTCCCGTTCAGGGGCCGTTCTACTCCCTCTATCCTCCACCGTTGCCTACCTTGGAGCGAATCGCCATGAGGGACGCTACGGCCCACGTCCTTTTGGAATGTGGTTATCTGCCAGGAATTCGGGATATTTCAGGTGCGCTGTATGTGTCAGCCGCCGTAGAGTGAGGTTTGCGGGCGTCAGGGGTACGGCCAAGGGAGGTGTAAGTAGTGTGGAAACTAAAGCGCCGTACCGCGTTCATTTTCCTTGCTTCGGCCCTCAGCTGCAACACGCCTCCGAACTTGGAAGTCGGTGCCACCAGGAGCCAGGCAGAGGCCGCGGCGCCTCCGGACCCTCAAACGGATCAGGATTGTTTTGCTCGCCTGCGCGGACGTGAGCGGCGCCGTTCTACTCTAGGGGTTGCTATCCCGCAGGCACCTATCATCAATGTCAACTTGGAACTGTCAGCGGATGCCGCAAGAGACATCGCCGAGCGTGTCTTCGTCGAGTCCTTCGGCCAACAGTGCACACTAGAGCAGCGACCATTCGTTGTTACATCGGCGGCCGCGGCATGCTCCCAACGCTTCCAATCACTGAGCGTGAAGAAGTGGTGCCTGGCTGTTTTGGCAGCCGGTGATGACACATCGCGAGCGGCACTCGACGGATGGAATGTCGTTGGCACACTCCACGGTGGTCCGTGGATGGTCGGCGGAACCGCACACCTCATCATAAGAAAGGCTGATGGCGCGGTGCTTGAAATCGGGCACGGGAAATGATGCTCCGGACAGCCGGCGGCGCAGCCGCTTCGAAGCTACCACCAACGAAAGGGCGCTCGTCCTTGGGTGACACCTAAATAATAATGATCTCGGGAGGGACGGCCCTCACCGCCCGGTTTGGGCCGCGCCCCGCGATGCGAGCGAACAGCGTAACCGCACTCGCCTCCTGCCATATTGGCTGGTGGGATCCAGCGTTCCGCCAGGCGTTGCGTTCGTTAGGAACAGCGTGGCAAGGTCCGCCCTAGGGTCAGCAGGATCAAGGGTCCTGCGTTGACACCCTCTCCTCGGCCTGCTAGTTCTCCGCGCCCTAGGGCCTTCACCCTGCACTCTTTGAATAATTTCGCATAGTTAACCCTATCTGAAGGGAAGATCCGGCGCGTGGCCGTCAAACGAGTTTGTCTCTTTACAGGCAATGCCAATCCCGAGCTGGCTCGCGAGATCGCTGATGTTCTCGATACTCCGCTAGGGGAGGCGCGCGTTTCTCGCTTCAGCGATGGCGAAACGTTCTGCGAGATTAAAGAGAACGTGCGAGGGCTGGAAACGTACGTCGTGCAGCCGACGTCCTCGCCCGTGAATGACAACATCATGGAGCTGTTGATCATGTGTGATGCCCTGCGCCGCGCTTCGGCGGGGTCGATCACGGCGGTGATCCCCTATTACGGCTACGCACGCCAAGATCGCAAAATCGCGCCGCGGACGCCGATCACTTCAAAGCTCGTAGCGGATTTGCTGGTAGCGAGTGGTGTCGGGCGGGTGGTGTGTGTGGACCTGCATGCTGGGCAGATCCAGGGATTTTTCAACATCCCGTTCGACCACCTGTACGCGCTTCCCGTGTTTTTGAACGATTATTTGAAGGCAAGGTTCACGAGCGACGTGGTGTTCGTATCGCCAGACGCCGGCGGGGTTGAACGCACCCGGGCGTACTCGAAGCGGCTTGGGGCGTCCCTGGCGATTATCGATAAGCGCCGAGAGCGAGCCAACGTGAGCGAGGTCATGCACGTCATCGGTGATGTACAGGGCAAAGACTGCATTATCGTCGACGATATCATCGACACGGCGGGCACACTGTGCAATGCCGCGCAGGCTGTGATGAAGTTTGGTGCCAGAAGGGTTGTGGCCTGTGCCACCCATGGCGTGCTCAGTGGCCCCGCCGTTGAGCGGATAGAGGCCTCTGCGCTTGAAGAGGTCGTGGTTTCGAATTCGATTCCGCTCTCGGATGAAGCGCGTGCCTCGAAGAAGGTCAAAGTTGTTTCGATTGGACGTCTACTCGGCGAAGCGATTCGCCGCATTCACAACAGCGATTCAGTAAGCTCACTGTTTGTGTGAGCAGGAGAAGAATGTATGGAACCGGTAAAAATTGAAGCCACTCTCCGCAACGGCCGCGGCAAGGGCGAAGCTCGTCAGCTCCGTCGCGACGGGCGTATTCCGGCAGTTGCCTATGGGAGTGGGCTCAAGCCGCTCTCAATCGCCATTTCGCCGGTTGCGATCGTAGAACTCCTCAAGGGAAAATTCGGTCGAAACACACTCATCGAGTTGAACGTTGATGGCCAAAAGCCGGTGGCGGCGCTCTTGGGTGAGTTTCAATATGATCCCGTAACGCGCGCCCTGAAGCACGCTGATTTTCTGCATGTGCGCATGGATCGCCCGATCGAAGTCAGCGTTCCGGTCAACTTCACTGGGCGCGCTGCCGGCGTGGTCCTGGGCGGAGTCATGCAGCAAATCTTTAGGACGCTTCCACTCAGCTGCACGCCGGACAGTATCCCCGCGAGCATTGAGCACGACATCACGTTGCTTGAGAAGGGCGGTTTCGTAACCGTGGCCGATCTTAAGCTGCCGGCAGGAGTTCAGGTGCGCATGCCCTCAACGCAGCGGCTCGCGATTATCCCTATGAAGGCGCGCGCGGTTGAAGAGACAGAGGAAGTTGCAGGAGATAAGAAGGTGGATCCGAAGGCTGCTGCTGCTGCTGCCGCCGGTGCTGCCAAGCCAGCCGCTGCCAAGCCAGCCGCCGCGAAGGCCGCCAAGTCCAAGTGATCTTCTAAGTGATCTGCCAAGTTATCTAGGGAGCCGTGTTCTTAGTCGTCGGGCTTGGAAATCCAGGGCAACGCTACGCTGCCACCCGTCACAATATCGGCTTCGCGGCGCTGGAGCACCTTGCCTCGGGGGTGGACTGGCGGCAGAAATTCCAAGGCGAGTTCGCGCCCATCGAAGTCGCGGGCTCCAAGCTAACATTGCTGAAGCCGCTCACTTTCATGAATGAGTCTGGTCAGAGCGTTGGCCCGGCGGCAAAATTCTTTAAGGTGGAGCCCCAGGAGATCATTGTCGTCCACGATGAACTCGACCTCCCGCTTGGGACCGTGCGGATCAAGCTGGGGGGAGGAGACGCAGGCCACAACGGTTTGCGCTCTCTGCGTGCGCATTTGGGCACGGGGGACTTCATCCGGATCCGCCTCGGAATTGGCCGCCCGCCTCCAACTTTTCGGGGTGAAATCGCGGATTATGTGCTACAGGGCTTCCCCCTTGCAGACCAGGGGGCAGCAAACCTCATGGCAGAAGAGGCGGCAGCAGCCGTCCGGCTCATAGTGGTCAGCGGCCTTCCCCCTGCGATGAACACAGTCAACCAACGCAAGTAATCAACAACTCACTCCTTGCCTCTTCGCTTGACGAAGAGGCCATAGGCCAGAAGGAGCCATCATGGCAGCAGAGCAAGTAGCTCGCACGCGAGAATACGAAACCATCTATATCCTACGCCCCGAAGTCTCCGTTGAATCCGCCCGAAAGGTTGCGGCTCGAATGGAGGAAGTCACCCAGCGGGAGAACGGGCGCATTACGCTCGTCGAAAGCTGGGGGCGCCGAACGCTTTCTTACCCCCTTAAGAAATGTCGTCGCGGAGTGTACGTCTATTTTAAATACCTCGGTGGCGGAGTGGTCGTCAGCGAAATCGAGCGAAATTTGCGCATGCTCGATGATGTCTTGAAGTACCAAACGGTGCTCGTCCGGCGCGACGTTGAACTCGACAAGGTTCCTGCCGTTGTCGAGGAAGACACCAAGTTCACTGACATAGAGCCGCTGCCCGCAGATGAGCCCGCCGAAACGCGTGAAGCCATTCTCGGAATTGAGTTTTCGCGGACAGTGCGACGCGATGAGGAAGATCGGCACAACGACGATGACGACGATTCTGACAATCCGTTCGCGAACATCAAGAAAGCTGTGGAGGATGACGAATGACTTTTGACGGCCCCGAATCCAGATTCGACAAAGACTCTCCCTTCAAGCGAACAACCCGGCGGCGTGGTTGTGTGTTCTGTGCCGATGATGCTCCTGCCATCGACTACAAGGACACGCAGACCCTCCGCTATTTCATCACCGATCGCGGTAAGATTGTGCCCCGCCGAATCTCAAGCACGTGCGCGAAGCATCAGAGATTTCTCACCGAAGCGATCAAGCGCTCGCGCAATATCGCGCTCATGCCGTTCACGGCCTGATCATTTCATTGAGGCAAAGCTATGGCAACGCATATCAAAGTAGTCTTGCAAGACGACGTCTTGAACCTTGGAGTGAGTGGCGATGTGGTGCGGGTGCGTCCCGGTTACGCGAGGAATTTCCTGATCCCTCGCACTCTGGCTGTCCCTGCCACTGAACGAAATCTCGCCAAGGTGGATCACCTGAAGCAGCAAGCGACATTGCGCGTACAGGCGAAGCTCGTTGAGGCTCAACAGGCCAAGGCCAAGCTTGAAGGCGTCAGCGTCAAGATCAGTCGCGCCGTCGGCGAGGAGAACAAGATGTTCGGCTCCGTCACAGCGCACGACATCGAGTCAGCGCTCGCCGAAGTTGGCATCGTTGTCGATCGCAAGAAAATCCAGCTGACCGAGCCCATTCGTGAGCTCGGTTTGCGCTCGGTTGCGGTCAAGCTTCACGCCGACGTCACGGCCAATCTACGCGTCGAAATCATCAAGCTGAGCTAACCGCCGCCGCGAGCACCGGGGGGGTGGGTGGGGGAGAAGCAAACAAAACAAACGCGCCGAACCGCTTGACGGCGGCTAGTGCCTAAGGCACGATGAAAAGTTCACCCCGATCCGTTTTTTACGTGTCGGGGTGAATGCATTTGGGACCCTGAGGATAAGTCGTGGACTTCATCTTTGCATGTTGGGAAGAGCCGATGGGTACGCGGTTGTGATGGCGGAAGGTGTCTATGTCAGGTAATTTCCAACGGAGGCAGCAGCCAGATCCTGCTTCAACTGTGGTGCCCAGCGAGGGGAGGGTGCCGCCGAATGATTTGGATGTTGAGGGCGCGGTGCTCGGGGCCATTCTCTTAGAGCCCGATGTGAGCGATCGGGTTTCGCAGTTATTGTTGGCGGAGCACTTCTATTCGGATGCAAACCGCCGAATTTATGAAGCCGTACTTGAACTCCGAAAAATCGGGCGGCCCGCTGACATGGTGTCGGTCGCGAGCTGGCTCAAGGACAAGAGCCGCCTCGCGCAGGTGGGTGGCGTGGCCTATTTGGCACAGCTGGCGGACGCAACTCCGGCGGTAGCGAACGTTGAGGGGCACGCGCGAGTGATTCGGGAAAAGTGGCGCCTCCGTCAGCTCATCGCGACCTGCCAACGTTTCGCAGCCGAAGGTTACGCCGATTGTGGCGATGTGCAGAGCTTTATTGATCGCGCCGAACAGGAAGTTTTCGAGATCGGACGCGTCGATGAGGGTAGTTCGATTGTCCCGATTAAGGATGCTATCACGAGCGCCTTTCAAGTTCTGATCGAGGCCTCACGCCGTGGTGGTGCGGTTACAGGTATCGAGACTGGTTTTAGTGAGCTGGATAAGAAGACGGCTGGTCTGCATCCGGGCGATCTGTACATCGTGGCAGGGCGCCCCGGCATGGGTAAGACCGCCTTCGTCATGAATCTAGCCGTCAATGTGGCGCGCGCGCGCGACGTTGCTGTGATGAGTGATGAAGCTGTGCCCGAGGCGCCCATCGAGCAGCCGGGCTACGGGGTGGCCTTCTTTTCACTAGAAATGCCGCGCGAGCAACTCGCGGCACGCCTATTGGCAAGTGAAGCTCGCATCGATGTTTCGCGTTTGCGTTCGGGCGATATTCGTCGGGACGATTGGAACAAGCTCACCGAAGCTGCGGCCCAGCTGGGCCGCCTCCCGATCTGGTTGGACGACACACCGGCACTTTCGCTCCTCGATTTGCGCGCCAAAATCCGGCGTTTGCAGGCGGGCCTCGCCCGGGACGGGCAAGGAGCCTCTCGACTGGGCCTGGTGGCCATCGACTACCTCCAGTTGATGCAGGGCCGGCGTGATGCTGGCAGTCGGGAGCAGGAGATAAGTGAACTCTCTCGGGGACTGAAGCAATTAGCCAAGGAGATGAAAGTGCCCGTGGTGGCTCTCAGTCAGCTTAATCGTTCAGTGGAGACTCGGGGAGCGAAAGACAAGCGACCACAGTTGAGCGATCTTCGCGAATCAGGCGCAATTGAGCAAGACGCCGACACGATTATGTTCATCTACCGCGATGAATATTACTTCCCAGATAGCCCAGACAAGGGCGTGGCGGAAATTATTATAGCCAAGCAACGAAATGGCCCGACCGGCAAGATCATGACCAAATTCACCTCGGAGTACACGCGTTTCGACAACGTGGCGCGCGAAGAATACAACTTCGATGAGTACGATGAATTTGCCCAAGGTTAGCGGGCGCTAGGGGGCGCTGGGGGCGTTGGAGAGCGCCTTAGCACGGGCTTTTGCCACGTGTTCGCCAACTTGGTTCATCAGCTGCGTGAGGCCGCTGTGCGCAGCCGCGCTGATTAACTGCAGAGAGATCCCCCGGCGCGCCATTTCGTCCTGAATGCTCGGGTAAATTTCTTGGACTTCAGGCAGGTCGGACTTGGTCATCGCCACGATCTCGGGCTGTTTTGCCAGGTCTGGATCAAAGCGTTCAAGCTCGCGCCGAATGATGTCGTAATCCGTTATAGGAGAACGGTCGGGGTCACCCGAGAGGGTGATCAGATGCAATAAGACGCGAGTGCGTTCGAGGTGTTTCAAGAAATGCGTGCCTAGGCCGGCGCCCTCACTCGCCCCCTCAATGAGTCCCGGAATGTCGGCAATGACAAAAGTGCCTTCGGTGCTGATGTGTCGGTCATTTAAGGTGACCACACCAAGGTGGGGTCGAAGGGTGGTGAACGGGTAATCCGCCACTTCAGGGCGGGCGCGACTCACCGCGCGGATCAAGGTGCTCTTACCGACGTTGGGAAAACCCAGCAAGCCCACATCAGCCAGGACTTTGAGTTCAAACTTGAGAAGCCGTTGTTCGCCCGCAACCCCAGGTTCCGAGCGGCGTGGAGCTCGATCGGTGGAGCTTGTAAAATGGCGATTTCCGCGGCCACCCTTGCCGCCGCGTGCCACGATGAAACGTTCGCCCGCGACGGTGAGTTCGCCCAATTGCTCTCCGGTCTCGGCGTCAAACACGACGGTGCCTAGCGGCAACCGAATCTCCCGATCATTACCGGCTTTGCCATAGCAATCTCGGCTCTCGCCGCGCCCGCCCGGCTCTGCCTTAATCACCTGGACGTGCGCGAGCTCCAACAGGGTGTTACGGCCCGGATCACCCACCAGAATGACGTCCCCGCCATTCCCACCGTCACCCCCCGAGGGCCCTCCGAAGGGAACAAACTTAGCTCGGCGAAAGGCGACAATGCCGTCGCCGCCGTTGCCAGCAAATACTTGCAGCGTGCATTCATCGATAAAACGCATGGTCGTGAACTCAGTCCAAGCCCACTCGCACAATCGTGGGGCGGCGCCCTATAGCCCGAATTCGTGCCTTCGGCACGACACACGCCAAGGATTACTGCGGGATGCGCGGAGATTTAGTCCCGAATAATGACCCGAGCCACCGGCGGGCGGCTTGGCCTCGCACGAACCTGCTTGGTGGAGTGGGCTTGCCGGAAGGCACTCAACGCTGTGATCGTTTGCTCTAGGCCAGCCCCCTTGGCTGCCTCGCGCGTGAAAACCTCTGGGATTTCAGCCAAAGCGAGGGCCGTCGTTTTGCCGATCGTGACCTCGCGCTCCACGAAGGAGTCAAAGTCCCGATATCCCTTCGGTGCGTACAACTTCTTATCGCGGATCTCCGCCAGCAATTCGCCGGCTTCGTAGAAGGAGTCAGGCAGCGTCTTTTTCAGCGAATTCAGGCGATCCAGCATCGTATGCAGCCGCATTATCTGCGATTTGATGTCGTCCGCGTTGTCCGGGGTTCGGAGGGTGGCTCGTGCGCTTCCAGGGCGAACTGGCTCTTCGAGCCGGCGCGCTTTCTCTGCAGCTTGCTTGGCTGCATGGCGAGTTGCCCAGGGGGCGGCCCCCCGACTGCCACGTCGCGCCGCAGCTCCGGCAGGATCTAAAAGGGCATCCGGCGTTGGCGGCGTCTCTGGCTGAGGAATGACTCGGGGCTTGACGGAAGATTTCTCTGCCCGACGGCTGGAGGCAACGGAAGCTGGCTTGGTGCGGAGTGAAGTGCCTTTGTTTGCCATGGACGACTCTCGTGATCTTGCGGTTAGCTGCGGAAAAAGCTGAGCCCAACCTTAGGCGTCGGATTATTATGAAAATCTCTCGTAGTGTCCAATTGTTGGCGCGCTCCACCCCTCGGCAATCATGAATTCTGTATCGACTCGCCCTGGACCTCCCTCGGAACCGCTCAGTAGTCCACGAACCCGGAGCATCGCCGTTGTCGTGAATGGCAGGGCAAAGAGCGTCACTAACGAGGTGATCGCCACGCTCGATCAAATTCTTAAGGGCGGCGATCTATTCGTCTCTCGGAGTGTCCGCGACGCGCGCGAAATTGCGAAAACCCTCGTCAGCCGCGGCTACGAAACGGTGCTCACAGGGGGCGGCGACGGCACCTTCACGGTGGTGGTGACGGAGGTCGTCCGCGAGGCGCGTGCGGCGGGCGTGCCTTTACCGCGTTTTGGCCTGTTGCACCTGGGGACGGGGAATTCTTTGGCCTGGGTCGTGGGTGCGAGCAAGAGCATCGGGCGTGGGGGCAAGGGCCTAGCGGCCGATATCCAGCGCTTGCAGGAAGATGCTGGAAGCCGGAGCCTGCGACTGATTGAGGTCGAAGGGAATATCTCGCCGTTCTGTGGCTTGGGCGCGGACGCCACGTTGGTGCAGGACTATGCGCTCGCCAAAGAGCGACTCAGCACCACAATCCTCAAGCCGTTGGCGGCCGGGCCGTTTAGCTATTTTGTGGCCGCGATCACGAAGACTTTGCCGCGATTCCTGGTGACGGAGATGCCGCACTGTCGGGTCGTCAATCGAGGTGCCGATGCCTTCCGAGTTGGGGCCAAAGGGCAAGTGTCGAGCGATCCACTGCGGGAGGGTGCTGTCCTCTACGAGGGGCCGGCACGGATCGTGGCGCTTTCAACCATCCCTTACTACGGCTTTGGCTTTCGCATGTTCCCGTTCGCTGACGAGCGTGAGGATCGAATGCAGCTCAGAATTTCGACTATTCGCACTATCCCTTTCATTAAGAATTTCAAGGAGATATGGCGAGGAAGTTATGAAAATTCTGAGATGATTGCGGATTTTCTCGTGGAGAAGGTGAGCATCGAGATGGATCCCCCCAATCCCTTTCAGATAGGTGGCGATCCCCACGGAATGCGCGGAGAAGTGGTGGCGGGGCTCATGCCTGAAGCGATTCGAATTGTTGACTATTACGCGCCGCCGAGCGCTGGGTGAGCTCGGAGCCCGGGTCATGAAAGTTTGGCCGGACGGGCTCTGAACTGTTAGCCCACGGGTGCCATGATTTTACCTGGGCGTCTTTCGAGTACAACGCTGGGTGATATCCTGGGAGCGCTCTATCGCGAACGCGCGGACGGAGTTCTGGAACTGATCGAGCCAAGTGCACGAGGCCAATCCGAGCGGCGCCATCGCATTAGTTTCTCACGCGGGTTGGTTCACCAGATCGATACCCCACTAGGCGCCCCGCGCCTCGGAGATCTACTGCGGGCTCGAGGGGTGCTGAAGGCAGACAAGCTGGGCGAGGCTGTGCCGAGCGGAGGTCCCGTGCCCTTCGGGCGAAGTTTGGTCAATGCGGCTCTCGTCAGTCCGGAGGTGGTGTGTGTGGCCCTGCGCACCCAGCTTCGAATTCGCTTGGAAGCTCTCTTCCAGATTTCTCAAGCGCACGTTCGGTTTCACGTTGCACGCCAAGCTCGAACGGAAGGAGTCAGGCTTATCCCGCTCGTACCATCGGAGTTTCTCGGCGGACGACCCCGTTTCCGCGATGGCCAAAACGCCAACGCCCCGGAGACTGCCAAGCCCCCAGAGAGTCATCCGTTCGCCAATCCTCCCGTTTCGGCGGCTGAGAAGCACCAACGTTTCCGGTTGTTGGCCAGGGAGCACCACCCGGATCGGTTCCCCCATGCGACGCCCGAAGAGCGTGAGCGCGCTTCCGAGCGTTTCTCAAAACTGAGCGCCGAATTCCATCGGCTCTAGTCCCCCCGGGGCTCGACCGATTCTTTCTCTTAGTCGTGTGAACTCATCCATGCCGTGTGACCGACAAAGAATGGCCCCATCTGGCTAATGTAGCGCGCTGTTTGTTTCGTTTTACGCATCGATTGCACGACGTGCGACAGCGGGTGGAGTGCCTTGCCGATAAGCCCGATCACGAATTCGTTGTCGTGCGCATCGAGGCCATGGCAAGCCAAGCGAATGTCGTGAGCTAGATCCGAAGTGCCATAGGCTTTGCCGATTTCGCCGTGTTCCCGCAAGATGGCGCCTTTCTCTCGGCCCTCGAGTTCTTCGAAAGCTCCATTTCTTCTCAAGGGGTACCAAATTGCCCAAGGCCAGGCTGGATTCTTCGCTGTGTGTCGCGGGCGATCCAACAGCCAATATTTGAGGTCGGATTCATAGCCGCTCGAATAACTGCGCCCGAGCATCGTTAACTCGGGACGGATCTTAAGCCCGAAGGTTGTGTCCGCGTTGCAAGCGGGCCGCACGGCGCGCACAAACATTTTCGGATCTTCGCTCCAGCTGAGCAGTCCGATCGAATTGGGCTGGTTAACATCCTCGTACAGCACGCTTGGAACCTCTCGCTGCTCGAGTTCTGCCGCAAGGTTCTTCAAACTTTCGGCAGGTCGAATGGCGGTGCAGTCAAACACCAAGAGCTGCATGAAGAGTCGCGTGTCCATGGCCTGCGGATGGTCGTCTTTTGGGGCGCCATGCTCGAGGACGTCGACCAGGGAAGGAGTGTGTTCGTGGGACATTCCGCATGGATGACACCCTTTGTCTCGGGGGTCGAGTGGTGGGTGGCTTTCGCTTGGCGTCCCGCGGATTCCTGTTAAGCTCCGCCGCCTTGTCGAACAAAAGGTCTGTTCCGCCGCTCGTTGACGCCGTCGAACCTCAGGAGTTGAGCGGTCGGGAGCTTGGGCATTTGTCCCATCCATTGCCTGCGGGCATGCGGGATCTGCTTCCTCTCGAGGCGAGCGCCCAAGCGGAGCTGGTGGCGCAGCTCCTTCATAGCTTCGATCTGCATGGGTACCTCCAGGTCGAGCTGCCCGCTTTCGAATATGCGAGTGTCCTTGAGCGGGGGCTCGGCGCATTGGATGCCGCAGAGGTCCTGCGTTTCGTTGAACCGGGTACTGGCGAAGTCGTCGTGCTTCGGCCAGACATGACGCCCCAAGTTGCGCGCCTCGTGGCGACGCGATTCGCGGGAGTGACACCCCCAATCCGGATTGCGTATCGTGGCAGCGTGGTTAGGCGCCGCCACCAACGAGCGCGCCGCCATCGTGAGATCCCCCAAGTCGGCGTCGAGCTCATGGGGTTGCCCGGTCAGGCTGGCGATCTTGAGGTGTTGACGGCCGCAACTGCAGCTTTGTCGGCCACTGGGCTTTCCGAGTTCACCTTAGATCTCGGCAATGTGAAGATCACCAGGGCGCTCCTAGCTGCGGTCGATCGGAGTTTTTGGCCGGATTTGATTGAGGCGCTCCACTTGAAGGATTCCGCCAGCCTGGCGCGACGAGCCGAACGCCTGGGGGTTTCAAAATTAGAGACGGCCGCGTTGGCTGCATTGGCGGAGCTGCATGGAGGAGCTGAGGTATGGCCGCGCGCGGAGCGTGTGCTCCGGGGCACATCCGCTGAGCCAGCGTTAGCCGAGTTGCGACAGCTGGCAGAAGCGGTCGAGAAAAATGCTCTGGCGGCATCGGTCTTGGTGGATCTCGGGGAAACGTGGGACTTCAATTATTACACGGGCTCTGTCTTCCATTTACTGGCGGAGGGTCCGGGTGAGCCGGTCTGTTCAGGTGGGCGCTACGATGGGCTGCTTCAGTTGTTTGGTGCGCCCAATTCGGCGGCGGGCTGCGCTGTGGATGTAGCGAATTTGGCCTGGGCCCTGGAAACAGCGGGCCGAAAACATCGCGTTCCAAGGCTCTTGATAGCCGAAGACAGTGCGGACTCGGCGCTCTTGTTGGAGCGTCTGGCCAACGGCGTGCGCGTGGCGACAGCCAGCCGCGCTGCTCTGTCGAGCTTTGCCGTCGGTTGGTCGTTTTCGCATCAGCTCACGCTCGATGCTGGGCGGGCCGTCTTGCGGGATGAGGGTGGAACGGAAGTCTCTTGCAGCGTCGAATCCAGTGCCAGCTTGGCGAAGTGGGTTCGGAGCCGCGTGAATTGAAAGGTTAGGAATATTTATATGAGTGCGGTTGTGATCGTTGGCGCCCAATGGGGAGATGAGGGCAAGGGCAAAATCGTGGATATTTACACGGAATTTGCCGATGTCGTGGTGCGTTACGCGGGCGGGCCCAATGCCGGCCATACGCTGGTGGTTGGGGATGAGAAGCTGGTGGTGCGTCTGCTGCCCAGTGGGATCTTGAGGGAAGGCTCAACCTGCATTTTAGGGCAGGGGATGGTGATCGATCTGGACGTCTTGGTGGGCGAGATTGATGAGCTATTGCGCCGCGGCCGAACTCACGTGGAGGCCCAGCTGTGGATCAGCGACCGCGCCCACTTGGTGCTTCCGTACCATATTTTGGTCGATACGCTGCGCGAAGGCACGGCCAAAGAAGGTAAGGCGCTGGGAACCACGAAAAAAGGCATCGGGCCCGCCTACGAAGACAAAGTGCGGCGCGTTGGAATTCGAGCCGGGGACCTCAAAGACAAATCTAAGCTAACGTCTAAAATTGCCAGCGCGCTCGAAGCCTGGGAGCCCGTGATCAAGGCGCTTGGCGGAGAATCCCCAACTGTGGCTGAGATCCTCGCGACGTTGGAGCCGCGCATCCCGCGCATTCTCCCGCGCCTGGCGAACGCTTCGAAGATGGTTGACGACGCCGTGCGGGCGAAAAAGCGCGTGATGTTTGAGGGAGCCCAAGGCACGCTCCTCGATATTGATCACGGCACCTATCCGTTTGTCACGTCGAGTTCCGCCGTGGCAGGTGGCGCGGCGATTGGGAGCGGGATCGGACCTAACCGTATCTCAACCGTGATCGGCATCACCAAAGCCTACGCCACTCGCGTTGGCGCCGGCCCGTTCCCCACCGAACTCGAAGACGCATCCGGCAAGCACCTTCGAGAAGTGGGTGCTGAATTTGGCTCGGTCACAGGGCGGCCGCGTCGCACCGGTTGGTTGGATATTCCGGCGCTCCGTTATGCAGCCCGCGTGAATGGCTTGGATGGCCTGGCGCTCACCAAAGTGGATGTACTGACGGGCCTGGATAAGCTGCGCGTGTGCGTGGCGTACGATACTCCCGAGGGCCGCACCGACGATCTCCCCATCGATTATTTGGACGAGCCCGGTCGGGCGATTCCTGTGTTCGAAGAGTTGCAGGGTTGGAGCGAATCACTCAATCAAGTGCGCGTGCTGGAGCAATTGCCGGCGGCTGCGCGGGCTTACGTGCGTTTCATCGAAGATCGCAGCGGCGTCCCGATCTATTTGGTCAGCGTCGGGCCCCGGCGCGACGAAACGATCATGTTACACAACCCGTTTGTCGGTCGGGCCGCTGCGCCGTAAAAGTCTCCCCCGCCAGAGCGCAGCGACTGGCAAGGGGAGACCGCCGAGCGAGCCGCGCTTCGCGCGAGCACGGCGAGAGGGGCACCTGTCTCCCGCTCAATGCCAACAGGTACGGAACACACCCAAAACTCGGGCACTTTTGCCGAACCTCCGGGTGCGATGCTAGAACGCGCCGCATGTCAGGATTTCGTAGTCGCACCACCACTCAGGGTCGCAACATGTCTGGTGCTCGGGCGCTCTGGCGCGCCACGGGAATGACGGATGCTGACTTTGAGAAACCTATAGTGGCAATTGCCAACAGCTTCACTCAGTTCGTTCCTGGGCACGTGCATCTGCATGATGTTGGCCAGCGCGTGAAGAAAGTGGTCGATGCTGCGGGAGGGTGGGGCGTTGAGTTCAATACGATCGCTGTCGACGATGGGATCGCTATGGGTCACGGCGGCATGCTGTACTCCCTGCCAAGCCGTGATCTGATTGCCGATAGCGTCGAGTACATGGTGCAGGCGCATGTTGCCGACGCACTGATCTGCATTTCCAATTGCGATAAGATCACTCCCGGCATGCTGATGGCGGCCATGCGGCTTAACATCCCGACCATTTTCGTTTCGGGGGGCCCGATGGAAGCCGGAAAGAGCACCGGCACCCACGATCGCGACGGGAAACCATTGAAGCGTAAGCTCGATCTCATCGATTCGATGATCTATTCGAGTGATGCGAGCGTTTCAGACGAAGCGCTTCTCGAGATTGAACGGAATGCCTGCCCCACCTGCGGCTCCTGCTCGGGCATGTTCACGGCCAACAGCATGAACTGCTTGAATGAAGCGATTGGCTTGGCACTGCCTGGTAACGGCACAGTGCTCGCCACGCATGCGCTGCGCTGGGAGCTTTTCGAGAATGCGGGTAAGCGCATCGTGGATCTCGCACGCCGCCACTACTTGCAGGGCGACGCGAGCGTCTTGCCGCGCAGCATCGCCACCTTTGAAGCGTTTGAGAATGCCATCGCGCTCGACATTGCGATGGGGGGCTCAACGAATACCGTGCTTCACTTGCTCGCGATCGCTCACGAAGGCGGCGTTGATTTTACGATGAAGGATATTGATCGAATGTCCCGCAAGGTGCCTAATCTGTGCAAAGTTGCGCCTTCTTCGGACTATCACGTGGAAGACGTGCATCGCGCTGGCGGCATCTTCACGATTTTGGGTGCACTGAAGCGCGCAGGCTTGCTTCACGAAAACGTGCACACCGTTCACAGCGATTCAATGACCGCCGCACTTGATGAGCATGATCTGCGCAGTGGCAAGGCCAGCGCGGCCGCTAAGCGCCGGGCACTCGCGGCTCCGGGCGGTGTGCGCACAACGCTGGCATTCTCTCAAGAAAAGTATTTTGCTGAGACCGATTCGGATCCTGAACACGGCTGCATTCGCGAGAGGGAGCACGCCTACAGTCAGGATGGTGGCCTCGCTGTGCTTTACGGCAATTTAGCGCCCGAAGGCTGCATCGTGAAGACAGCGGGTGTCGATGCCGCGAGCCTGATCTTCAGCGGCCCGGCGCGCATTTTTCACTCCCAAGATGCGGCAGTCGACGCCATCGTGGAGGATAAAATCATAGCGGGTGACGTGGTGGTGATCGTCTATGAAGGGCCCAAAGGCGGCCCAGGCATGCAGGAAATGCTCTACCCGACGTCCTTTCTGAAGGGCAAAGGCCTCGGTAAAGTGTGTGCCTTGGTGACAGACGGTCGTTTCAGTGGTGGCACGAGCGGGCTCAGCATCGGGCACGTTTCCCCTGAAGCTGCGAGTGGCGGTACGATCGCCTTGGTTGAAGAGGGCGACACGATAGAGATCGATATCCCGGCACGCAGCATTCGAGTCGCAGTCGACGAAGCCACGCTGGTGAAGCGTCAGCTGGCCATGCAAGCCAAAGGTCCTCGCGCCTTCAAGCCCGATCGGGAGCGTCAGGTTTCAGTTGCGCTGCAAGCTTACGCGAAGATGACCACGAGCGCTGCACAGGGAGCCGTGCGCAACTTGGATCAGCTTTAGACCGGAGCGTTAAGTCACAGCGCCACCGGGGCCAAGCACCAAAATTGCCCGAAAATCGTTGACATTCGTGTGCGTTGGGCCTGTGAGCACCAGGTCGCCGAGCTGCTGGAAGAAACTGTACGCGTCGTTCTGCTCGAGATGAAGCGCCGCGTTCAGCTGGAGCTTTCTGGCGCGTTCCAGCGAATCAGGAGTGATGAACGCGCCGGCGTTGTCCTCGCTGCCATCGATGCCGTCGGTATCGCAGCTCAGGGCATAGACTCCGGGTTGCCCATCGAGCTGCAATGCCAACGAAAGCCATCTACGGACCACCTCTCCGCAGCGGCTGGAAACTCAGATAAACTGCAAGGGGCGAGATTTACGGAGTTGGAATTTAGAGGGTGAGGCCCGGGGACCAGCGGTGTGGGAGCAATTCGGTGAGGCGTCGGGCGG
>JBBRRP010000120.1:0-18376 GCA_038246305.1 Polyangiales bacterium
GATCCAGATCCCCGTCGAGCCTCTCGACACGAGCGGCTCGCCTGAACAGCAAACCCCGGCCGGTTAACGCAGTTTTCGTCACCCCGCTACATTGATGCCATCAGCGCGCCTCAGCTACACGGCTCTGTGAACCGGATACGGACTTTCGAGTTGAAGGCGCGGGGGCGGCGGCCGTGCATCCGGACGCCGTGCTGAGGCTGCTAATAAATAGCTCCAAATGACGCTGGTGTGCACAGATCCATCACGCCCTCCGAGGCACCTGAACCGCCTTTTGGCGACTGCGCTATTCCGGTACCCTGACAGGCCGCGCAATACTTGTCAGCAAACACTTGAGTGCACCAATCCACTTTTTGGATCACACAGTGTGTGGGCTGACCTCACCAGCTTCGGTCTAACGGATCCGCTAGCATACGTTGTGTCTCGTTCGGAGAAACCTACAGATGCTCGCTATTCAAAGTCCCTACGCGCCCTGGATACATTACGCAGGATCGGAAAAACGAGTGCCGTGGGAAATCGTCCAACGCGTCCTCCCGTATTACTTGTTGGTGGTGAACCACGAGGGCGCAGAGGATCTCGTGGTTGGGGGGCAACGGATCGACATCCCTCCCAAGGGTGCGTATCTCATTCAGCCAGGGGTGCTCGCGGAGAGAATCGGCTCGAAAAAAGGCAGCCGTCCTTCGTATGTGCACTTCGACGTCGTGTACAACGAACGCCGTACCGAGCACCGCAACTCTATTTCCTTTGATAACCTAGAGGGCCGTGAGCACCTGCTGCAGCCAGCAGCAAAAGCCGTTTGGGGGGTAGACCTGCCCATCCGTGTGCCGAAGGCCCTTGAACCGATGTTCCTGCGCGCTATCGACCCGATCGTCCAGCGCTGGTCCACTGGCTATCCCCACGACCAGCTCGTTGCCAATCATGACCTCCAAGGGCTCCTGCATGCTTGGGTGCTCCACGAAACGCCGCGCAACGCCGGCACTAACTTCGGAATGAATCCTGAAACCAGAGTTCGCCGTGCTGAAATCAACGCACGCATGAGCCTATCCCGCCCTTTTGGAGTCGATGATTTTGCGCTGGCCGCTGGGCTCGGTCGCGCCCAATTCACACGGATTTATAGGGAGCTTCGCGGTGTGAGCCCAGGGCGCGCGCTCCGCGACATGCGCCTCAATGAGGCCGAGCGCTTGCTCCGAAATACGGGGCTCGCCGTGCAAGAAATCGGCAAACAAAATCGGCTATCCCAATGCAACGGTGTTCGCCCGCTGTTTTCGCGAACGACACGGCATAACCCCTCGGGAATGGCGCGACAAGTAACGTTAAGCTTACAAAAGTCAGTAATACCAGGGAAAACGGCCGAAATCTTTCTCGCGTTTTTCCAAAAAGGCATCGCGGCCTTCGGCCGCTTCTTCGGTCATGTACGCAAGGCGTGTGGCTTCGCCCGCAAACAGCTGCTGGCCCACTAGGCCGTCGTCGATCAGGTTGAACGCGTACTTCAGCATGCGTTGCGCCGTGGGGCTCTTGGCATTGATCTCGCGGGCCCATTCTAGCGCTGCTTCTTCAAGCTTTTCATGAGGCACAACGGCGTTGACCATTCCCATCTGGCATGCCTCTTCGGCTGAATACGTGCGGCCCAGAAAGAAGATTTCGCGCGCTCGTTTCTGCCCAACCTGGCGCGCCAAATACGCGGAGCCGAATCCTCCATCGAAGCTGGCCACGTCGGCATCCGTTTGCTTGAAACGCCCGTGCTCAAGGCTCGCAAGACTCAAATCGCACACCACGTGCAAGCTGTGTCCCCCGCCAACGGCCCAGCCCGAAACGACGCAGATCACGACCTTGGGCATGAAGCGAATCAGCCGTTGAACTTCAAGAATATGGAGCCTGCCGAGACGCGCCAGGTCGACGCCCTCTTCGCCTTCATACTGATAGCCGGCCTTGCCCCGAATGCGTTGATCTCCACCCGAACAGAAGGCCCAGCCTCCATCTTTTTCGGAAGGGCCATTGCCTGTCAGAAGCACACAGCCAACATCGCTCCACTGTCGAGCGTGTTCTAGCGCCGCGTACAGCTCATCAACAGTGCGGGGGCGAAACGCGTTGCGAACCTCTGGGCGGTTGAGCGCGATCCGAACCGTGCCGTGTTCAAGAGCGCGGTGATAGGTGATGTCGGTGAAGCTGAATCCGTCGACGGCTCGATAGCGAGTCGCGTCGAAAATCTGAGAGACCATGTGCAAAAACTCCGGCTGAACACTAGACAAGCGCGTCGCGAACGTCGACCTTTAGCGAGGCACTCGTGCGCCATTGGAGTAAAAATGGCTCCTTACCTGCGGAGGCTGAAAAATCGGGCTGTTGATGGACGTTCTGGAAGGTTAGACTGGCACGTCGTCATGCTGCGTCTCCCCCTGGTGCGTGTTGGCTTAGTGATCTGGCTTTTTTCTCCGAGCGTGTTGGCCGAGCCGGGGCCAGCTCCCTCAGCAGTTGTGCCTCCGGCGGAGACCCCGGCGGAGACCGTTCCGGTTGCTTCCGCTCCGGCTGCGTCTGTTGCCCCAGCACCGGCACAGCCTGCCAGGTCTGCTCCGGCAGCGCCGTCACCAGTTCCTTACTATTACGTCCCCCCCGTGCAGGGCATGGCTGGTGTGGCCGCCCAGCCTCCCCCGGCACTACCTCCCGAGGATCTCACCGTCTATCGTCATGACGGATTCTTCGCCCGACTCTCGCTCGGGGTGGGGTATGAGAACGCGAATGTGGATCCCAGTCTAACGCCGGAAGGTTCAATCTTACAGAAGTTTGGCTCGGGCAGCACTCATGGCCCAGCTGTGCATTCTGAATTGCTCTTGGGTGGCACGCCGACGCCTGGCTTTGTGGTGGGGTCGGGTTTGATGAACTGGCGTCTCAAGAAGGATGGAAGAGATGTTGAGTTTTTTGTTATTCCATTGTTCGCCAATTATTACTTGGATGCGGAGGGGCCGTGGTTCCTTCAAGGGTTCGTCGGCCTTGGTAGCGGGACGCTGGGAGGTCGAAGGAAATCCGACGGCACCTCGAAGGGAGCAGCGGGGCTCGCCGTCGGCGCCGGGGGAGGTTGGGAAACCTGGGTTGGTGAACAGGGGAGCTTGGGGCTCGCCCTCCGATTTGTGTACGCAAATATGAGCAAAGACAAAGATCTAGAGCGCTATTCGCTCAGTTTTATTGTGCCCACCCTGAGCGGAAATTTTACGTTCCACTAACCTGGCAGCGGCCCGCCGTTCATCCATTTGAGTCAGAGCGAGTAGTGGTACGTGGCGGTGACGTCTACGCCACACAGATTCCCCGAGGTCGAATTGCCGCTGACCGGGCAATACATGTAGCCGCCCTCCAGCCCGACGCTGCCCGCTTTGAGGTCGTACAAGGCCCCGCCGAGCCCACGGATCAGTGGGACGGTGTTCGATTCACTGCTCCGGCCGATAGTGCTGGAGGAGACTTCGGTGTGGCCGAGCACAATGCCGACGCCCACACCGGCATAGGGGACGAAGCGATGAACCGGGCGCTCGTAGGTAACGCGCGTCGAGATCGGAACTCCTCGCGCTTCGATGGTGACGGGCTCAACCGAATCCGAGCGAGCATTGCGTTGACTCGAGAAGCGCCCCAGCTCAGCGCCGAAAGCGAGTCCGTCGGCCAGCGTTCTCAGCTCTATCGTTGCACCCACGGAGAAGAAGACGGATGAGACTTGTCCAAAGTTCGTCAGATAGCCCGCACGAGCGAGCAGGGTTGCGTTCGAGTGCGCTGGGATTTCGGTGTTGGGGCGAGCTTCCGCGACGTTCAGGACGGCGTTCGCGGAGAGGGCTGGCGTTCTCGCCACTTCAGCCATGAATTGGATACGCGTGCCGCTCTTCACTTCAGCACCTGGCGTCCACGTTGCGGTGAACGTGGTGGCGTTCACACGGAGCTGTTCTGAAACGGTGCCGGAGTCTGCCTTCAGCCGAACGGTGACCGGCCGCGGGGTGCCCTTGCCAGGGTAAGTGAGCTTGAGAGTGAGGCGAATGGCTCCGTCGCCCTGCCGATACTCGCTGGCGCTCAGGGTCAACTTTGAGGATGTTGGGGCCTCGCCGGGAACTGGTGTCATGCAGCTCGCGATGGATGCCGGGCTTTCGGGCAACTGCGCGATGAGTTTCAATGGCGTATCAGCGTCCGTTCCGTCCGGGACGGTGATTTCGGATTCAAAATATCCAGGGACAATTGATACAGGCTCCGTGAGTGTCCCGATACTCGTCGTCACTTTCCCTGGGAAGCTCCCGAGTGGAAGCCCATTCGGAGCAGTCCCGAAAATGAGGACGCGTCCAGAGTGCTGCGGGCACACCATGTGGAGGCGGTTGAAGTCCGGTGCGCCGAGCGGAAGGTCGGTCTCGCGTGCATTTCCAGCCGAGTCAGTGGCAGTGACGCGCGCCTTGGCGACGCCGGGTGGAGCTAACACTGTTAACCTCAATTTCCCCTTGGAATCAGCTTGGAGCGGGCCGAAGGTTTGATTGCCAACCGTCACTTTAACGGTCGCTCGGGGTTCACTTTTTGTTTCTATACTTGGGTGCCCGAACAGATCAAATTGGTCAAAGACCAATCGGTTGCCGTCCTCTGCGCTTGCTACCACCAGAACGCGCTGCGGAAACCCACCTTCCGGCGGAGAAAACGTAGCTGTCCAAACGCCAGCTCCCGCCGGAGTCAGCGCAGAAACGCGTCCAACACTGACGGACAGGTTCGGTTTCTCTTCGATTCCCGTGATGCGAAGCGTCGCTTCGGTGTGTTCCCCGAGGATGAATGCTTCCGGTAACTCCATGCCGATTTCACCCTTCGTCTTCCGGTAGCTGAGTACTCTAGCTGGCGGGATGAGACGGATCCGCGCGGAGCGAAGTGTCGGTGAGAAACCGGCGATGGTGACGTCCAGATTCGCCGTCCATTTGTCCACAATGTGGGGCGGCAGATAGCTGAGCTGGGCCATGCCTTTGGCGTCCGGCTTGACCCGAATGGTTCCGGCGTTCACGCTTGCGCGCACGAGCGCGGCGGGCACACTGGACCCGTCCGCGGTCTTTATCGGGATGATGACCTCGGTCACGCCGTCGCCAACCACCGGCAGCGTTGTCTCGAGCTCAAACTGGGCGGCGCTCGCCTCGGCATTGTACAGCACGCAGAACAGTGCGCACAAAACGGCAACCCAGAGCGCCCGAGGTCCGGCTTGGCGGCTCACCATTTGACCTTTCCAGTCACGTTGGGCGGCTGTGAATCCACATCTATTTTCGGCAGCTTTTCGGCAGCTTTTCGGCCCGCTGTATCTTCGACCTCAACCTGGATGACGTTCGGCCCCTCGTTGAGCGGTACTCGGTGTTCGAAGTGCCCGGCGGCGTCCGCTGTGGTGCGTTCACCATTCAAACTCACGACAGCGCCAGGGCTCGTGGAGCCTTGTACGGTCGTCTCTCGGGTGCGAACTTGAGGTGGCACGCGTCCGAGCTTGAGCAAGAGCGACGAGGGGATCTTCATTGGAACGGCAGGCGCCTGACCTGGCTCTACGAACGTCTGTTCGCCTGCACGCACCGCGACTTCTTCGCCCTTGGAAGAAACGCTAGTAATGCCGGATTTGGACATCACCGAGACGCCGCCTGCTCCCCGCTTCATGACGAAGAATTCGCCTTCAGAGGTTTCAGCCTTCACATCGCTTTCTTTGACCTCCACGCGAAGCTTGAATCCCGCAGTGTTCTTCACGATCGAACCAATTCTACCGTCGTCGAGTCTGACGCGCGACAGTCTCGCCGAGACCTCTGCCACCGCGAACTCCGTTTCTTCCGCCACATCCATCACCACCGACTCACCCACCGCAAGTCGCGCTGAGGCACCCACACTCGTGCGAACGACACTGTTGACATCCAAGTGCTCTCCCACTCGAAGGTCAATCCAATGGCCCGAGGCGTCTTTACGCTGCACCTGGCCAAACACCTCAGCGACGACCGCAGCGGCCTGGTTTGACTTGGCTGCATTCTGCGGGAGACGGGCTTCGGAGAGCAGTGCGCCCGACACGTTCGCCGTTGGAAACAAGGCGCGTTGGACACCATACGCGCCGCCGATCGTGAGGAGAGTGAGGGCGATCGCCAGCAGGATTCGAGCCTTCATGCGACAGCCTCCGCCGGCGCTCTGGATGGGAACGCAATCGTCACCGTCGTGCCTTCATCCACTTCGCTTTCTAGGGAAATACGCGCACGGTGATCTTCGATAATTCTTGCTGCAATGGCCAAGCCCAGGCCGCGCCCTTCGCGTTCCTTATGTGTGGTGAAAAAGGGATCAAAGACGCGGTCTACATCTTTGCCGTCGATTCCGTGCCCATTGTCCGAAATGGAAAGCTCCACGTTCCCTTCTTCCGAGAGCCGAGTCCGGAGAATCACCCGTCCGTCTTCGGCGCCACAGGCTTCGATGGCGTTGGTGAGAATTTGCAAAATTCCGCGCTGAAGCTGCATGAAATTCCCGCGGATCTTAGGCAAATCACGCCCATATTCTGGAAGGAACCGAATCATGGATGTCGAGGGGTCACGTTTTACCAGACTCAACGTGGCATCGAGTAAATCATTGGGCGCAACATCGCTGAGGTTGGTGAGCCCTTGTCCTTTGGTCAGGCGTTGCAATTTGGAAATGACGTCTCGGATATGGAGCGCCTCCTTCTCTGCGCTCTCGAGCAACTCGACTTCCTTTTCGCGAGTCTTGTCGCGCCGGGCTCGCATCAAGAGGAGTTGCGATACGCCGAGCACGCCGGTCAGGGCGTCGTTGACTTCTTCGGCGAGCCCGGCTCCTAGGGCACCCACGGCAGCCACGCGCTGCGATTGGAGTAGCTGTTCGTGCGCTCGGATGAGATCGCTCGTGCGTTCAAGAACGCGAGCCTGGAGCTCCTCATTGTATTTTCTTATTTCAGCGTCGCGGGCCGCGATTTCGCCGCTCATATGATCGAAAGCATTGGCTAGGGCGCCGAATTCGTCCTTTTCTTGCAACCGGATACGGTGCGAAAGTTGTCCTTTGGCTAGCGCTTCGGTGCCTTCCATCAGGAGTGCCATGGGGCGGGTTATACCCCGAGCTAGGAACGAGCCAGCTCCGACGGCGATCAATAGGCTTGTTGCAATCCAGAATAGCGTTTGGTTGCGGATGTTTCGACTTGATCGGAAAGCTTGTTCAGTTGGCTGCTGCGCGACCATTGTCCAGCGAAGAGCCGTGAGTGCTGCGGCAGCAAGGAACTCGTGCCCACCGACGTCGTAGCGCCCAGTGGCCAGAGTGCCTGAGAACAGTTTGCGAAGGCCTCTGATATCTGGCGGGGCGTTGAGCGCATTGTGGCAGACCAGAATCCCACTTGGGTCAAACAAGACCAGATCGAGCGGGCTGCCTCCCACCAATTTATCGCAAAAACGGCGCAACGAGAAGGCGACCAGCAGGGAATCGCCCGCCTGCGAAATCGAAACCCGTAATGAAACAAACGGATTCGGATAGCCAGGGATCCGGAAGGGTGCACTGAACTTTGAAGGGCCACCTTCGGTTCGAAGGCGTTTGGCTTGGCCTAGAAGTGCGTCGTAGCCTCGCGGTTGGATTGCGGGGTGGCCAGCTGTCGCGTCGGCGTCATTGGGGAGCTCCGTGTACGCGCCTCGACTCTTTGGGTTGGAATTGGCGTCGAGCAGGACGACCGCGGCGACATCTTCGGAGGTGCGATAGGCGATCCACAGCGCTGCCTCGCGCTCTTCTTGCGAAAGGCTTGTCCAATCGATGCTGTGGCTGGCGAGCAATTCAAAGCTTGAACGGAGATGCTCCAGGTAGGCATCGCCTGCTTGGGCTGAGAAAGTCGCTGTTTTCTGCTGTCCTTGGGAAACTTCAGCATCAAACGCCGCTTGATGCACGGCGAGCGCGGAAACCGCCGAAACCGTCAACGGCACGAGAGCCACAAACAAAATGATCACGATAAGCTTGAGCTTCAGCGTCATTCGGTTCTGCCTCCGGGCGGCTTAGTATTGCGGCTTTTTGGCGGGAGCATCGAAGGAAACCGCGGCGGCAAGCTCCTGTCGAGCACTTGCCGTACGAGAGACAGTAAGCTGTCATTGTCGAAGGGTTTGAGCTGAAGGTCCATTCGATCGCTGCGGCTGGCGCGCTCTGCCAGCCCTTGGCTCGCAAAACCAGTGAGGAAGATCACTCGGAGGTCGGGCTGGCGGGCGATCAGCATATCAGCGAGTTCGTCGCCAGACATGCGAGGCATCATGACGTCGCTCAGCAAGAGATCCACGTGGCTGTCCTCGCGTTCGTGGAGGGCCAGTGCTTCGGCTCCGGATTGGGCTTCAATGACTTTGTAACCTGCGCCATCCAGAATGCGAGCTGCGGCGCGTCGAACCGCGGCGTCGTCATCTACCAAGAGGATCTTTTCGCCGCCGGTCGATCGGCTAGTGGCCTGAGTGGGGACGTGTTGAGCCGCGGATTCCAGAGTGGGTGGCAAGGAGACCATGAAGGTTGTCTGAGCGCCTGGCTCAGAGGAAACACTGATGCTGCCACCCGCCTGTTCAACGATGCCTTTGACCGTGGAGAGCCCAAGGCCAGTTCCGCTTCCGGGTCCTTTAGTTGTAAAGAACGGGTCGAAAATGCGTTCGAGATTTTGCGGGTCAATCCCCACTCCGTTGTCGATCACACTGAGAACGACGGCTCCCGCTCCGCCAATTTCGGCGGAAGGTTCGATGAACTCTGTGCGCAGAATGACCCGCCCCGTGTCCGAGAGTGCATCGCGTGCATTGACCGCAAGATTGATCACGACCTGCTCGAATTGTGCGCGATCCACCCGGACCATGGGCAAATTAGTGCCGAGCTCTGTAATGAGATCTACGTGTTCGCCGAGCGTGTGCCGCACGAGCTTTTCAATCGCGCGGATCACCGCGTTAATGTCAACCACCTCAGGTGAATGCACTTCACGTCGACTGAAGGCGAGCAGTTGACGTGTGACGGAAGCAGCCGAGTTGGCGGCCTGAAGGATCTGCTCGACGTCGTCGACTTCACGACTCAGGCTTAATGCATCGCCGCGCTTGGAGAGCTGGTCGCGGACAAAAGAAGAGTAGTTGATAATGACGGCGAGCAAATTGTTGAAGTCATGCGCGATGCCGCCAGCCAGGAGCCCGAGGGCCTCCATCTTTTGAGCCTGGCGCAGTTGAGCTTCGAGCTCTCGGCGTTTTTGCTCCGCGCGGACACGCTCGCGGATGTCGCGAATCACTTCGATCGTCAGCCCGAGTCGCAGCTCTCCAAAGGTGCCTTCGGACACTTCGACGGCCAACTCCGTCCCGTCAGCCCTGCGATCAACGCGCGCGATGATGCCTTCTGGACGGACACTGGCACGTGAGTCGGGGGCTTCGTCTTCGGACGGTTTCTGCTTGGACGTTGTGTGCCGGAGCGCAGCTACATTTTGGCCAATGAGCTCACTCGTTGGGCTTCGGTAGAGGCGTGTTGCCGCCTCGTTCACCTCGCGAATAATACCTGTTGCTGCCTCGTACACGACAATTGCGTCGGGCGAGGCGGAAAACAGCTTGCGATAGCGCTCTTCACTCTTGCGCAGTTCTTCGTGCAGCTCCTGGCGCTCTCGGCTAAGGCGCGACTGATGCTCCGCCCGGCGCACGCGGACTTCGACCTGAGCGATGTCCTCGAACGGCTTAGACAGATAGTCGTGCACCCCAACTTCGACGGCTTCAATCGCAGCCTGCACACTGGGTGAAACACTCGTAAGAATCACTTCCAAGTTTGGAATAGTCGTGAGCAGCTGCCGGGCCAGTACTACGCCGGATCCATCGGGCAGATCCCGATCCACCAGGGCGACATGGATGGGACCTCTGCTCTTGGCGAGCCTCAACGCTTCCTTGGCGGTGGGGGCGCCGATGACTTCTCGATCTTCGCTTCGCAAGAGTTCGAGCAGCAGCTCACGCACGACGGGTTGATCATCCACGACGAGCACACGCGATCGCCCTGCGCGTTCGGGAGCGGCAGGAGGCGGCGGCAGCGTAGACGGGAGGTCGTCGGACACGTTGGAGATCAACGGCCAAGGAGAGGTAGGCTTCAGCGGCTGAGGTGGTCAAAGTGTGCTGAAACACAGGAATTTCCACGCAGCCTCTTCAGCCGAAAGGCCGGCAATCAAGCCCAGCGTGGCCTCCGTTCGGGGTTTCCTAGGGCCTGGCTCCGCGTGCCTGTCGCCTAAGGTGTGTTAGGGTGTCCCTCAAGTTTCAGAAAACCAGCAGGGATCAGAAAGCAATGTCGCAAAGTTACGGATACTCATATTTAGGTCGGGCCGCAGGGAGTTCAGCGATTGAGGAGCGAGCACGCTTCATCGTGCGTACCTACAATCATCTTTTCGGTGCCATTGTCCTGTTTGCGGCGCTTGAGTTTGTGGCTTTTCAGCTCAATCTCGCGCTGCCCATTGCGCAGGCGATGATGGCAGCCGGGCCGCTCGTAATGATGGGCGGCTTCGTGCTGGTGAGTTGGCTTGCCAGCCGCGCGGCACATTCCTCACAGTCCAAGGTTGCGCAGTACGGAGCGTTGTTAGCGTTCGTTGTTGCGGAGTCCGTCATCTTCCTGCCGATCCTGCTGCTGGCGAATAACGTGGCACCGGGAGCGATTCAGTCGGCAGGCGTGGTCACCATTCTCGGTTTTGGTGGGCTCTCGGCGATCGTCTTCAAGACGCGCAAGGATTTTTCGTTCCTGGGTGGGATGCTGCGTTGGGGCTTTTTGCTCTCGATCGTGCTCGTGATTGCGGGGGCGATTTTTGGCTTCCAGCTCGGAACGTTCTTCAGCGTCGCCATGATCGGGATGGCGGGTGCGGCGATTCTCTACGACACCTCCAACGTGCTGCACCATTTCCCGACGGATCGTTATGTTGCTGCGGCGCTTCAGCTGTTTGCGTCTGTGGCGATGTTGTTCTTCTACGTGCTCCGCTTGATCCTGTCGTTGCAGCGCCGGTAACGTTGGCAAAAACCCGTGCGCGACCTTGTCATCAACGCGAAGGTCACCGTCCCGGCGTCGGAATTGTCTTGGACGGCCGTGTGCGCCAGCGGACCGGGGGGCCAAAATGTGAACAAAGTTGCGACCAAGGTCGAGCTCCGTTTTGACCTTCGCGCGACGAAGGTGCTTTCAGCGGATGTCCAACAGCGTCTCCGGGTGTTGGCGTCGGGGCGTCTCGATGCTGAAGGGCAGGTGCGCATCGTCTGTCAGTCAGCACGTTCCCAGCCCAGGAATCTTGAGCTAGCGCTCGCTCAGCTAGCCGAGCTGATCCGGCATGCCCAAGTTGTACCGCGTCGTCGGCGCCCCACCCGTCCCAGCCGGCGCTCAAATGAGGTACGGCTGGCCGACAAGAAGCGTGTGGGGCAGAAGAAGAGTATGCGCCACGATCCCGGCGACTAGCCATAAATGCGGGCCGCTTCTGCGGGGAGCGTGATAAAGTCTCGCTGTGGGGCGCTGGACGCTGCTGACACCAGAGAGGATCTTGGATCGCCATGAATTAACGGCAGAGCAGCGATCTGTCCTGCGTTACTTGCCGGCGGCGGGTGATCTCGCTGATCTTGCCGACCTGAGCGGCATCGAAGCCAGCGATTTGGCGAGCATGCTCGCGGGATTAGAAGAGCGTGGCATTGTGGCGGAGAACGCGAGCGAGCTTCCCGAAGGCGTGGTGCCTTGGGAAGGGGATGCGATGCCGGTCGGATCAGTCAGCGTCGCCCCGGAGGCCGAAGCAAGCTCGGAAGTGCCTGAGCCGCCACAGAATGAGCACTACGCCGCCGATTGGCAGCGCTCATACACGCGCGATTTCGCACCGTTGTCAGAGGACGAACGCATCGCCGCAGTTGAACACGCCCGGGGGCCCGAGCTTGGTGCGTGGTGCTTTGAACCGGAGCCGAGAGTGGTTGCTGCCTTGCTTGAGAACTCAGAGTTTGGGCCCACTCACGCGCGCTTGGTCGCTCGCCACCACAGGAATGCCCGTGGGCTTGAGCTCCTCGCACGGCGTCGGGGATTGCTCTTGGATCCGGAAGTGCAACGGCGCTTGCTTCAAAACCCGCAGAGTCCGGCGGAAGTTTTGATGCGCCTGTTGGGGGGCAAGCCCCTCCGAGACGTGTACAAGCTCAGTGTCGACCACGACTTGCCTGAGCGAAACCGCACACTCATCCGCGGCGAGCTGCGTAAGAAGTTTATTCAGGTCGAGCCCGAAGAAAGAGCGGAGTTAGTATTGCGAACGGAGGGCCGAGCGCTCCTGTTGCTGACAGGGTGCCCGTTCGATGGTCGGACCACGCAGATCTTGTGCTCAAAGAGTCTGGTCTCGACGCTGTTGATTGGAAATCTGGCGCGCTTTAGCGCAACCCCGCCGCCACTGCTCGCCAAGCTGTTGCAGAATCCAGTCGTGAGACGCCAGCCGCAGCTCCGGACGCTGCTGCTCAAGCATCCCAACTTGCCAAGCGACGCCAAGCGCGGTTCATAGCAGGAGCGACGGTACGGCCCCCACCGAACCATCACGGTGCGGTCCTGCGTCTGTTTTGGGGGGAATCGACACCGGAGCCAAGACTTTGGGCAGGGCTATCGCAAAAGGGAGGACTGGCCGTAGCAGATAAAGACCATGGCAGCGCCACCACCCCGCCGCATCGCCAACATGTCCCGCCGCGAAGAGTGCGAAGTCGGGCCGAAGAATCTCAGCGATCTCACCTTAATCCATGATCTCCTGTCCGCGCTCAACGACCCTTACGCACCGAACAACCTGATCGCCGATCTCGTGTTCAGAATCCCAGTGCTTTCTGCGCGCTGCTTACGGCGTGCGAATCACGCTCTGCGTTCCATCAAACGCGAGGACCTGAGCCAGGTGCTCACCAAGATTGGGAATCGAGGCCTGGAGGCAGAGCTTTTGCAGCTGCTGGAGGACCTCACCACGCTGAAGGCGGATTTGGATGCTGAGGCAAAATAGCCGCAGAGTTCTCGAAACACCCACGACAGCTCAGCGTAGGCCTGCGATGAACCCCGGCACCGCGCTCACGCCTTTTTCATCGACGAGTCGGATGGTTTGACTGCCAATTACGGCGATGTCCGCTTTTCCACGCAGAAAATCCACATCTTGCTTGGATTGCACACCGAAACCAACTGCGAGGGGCAGTGAAGTCGCTGCATGGCAGCGTTCCAGGTATTGATCGAGCTCGTGCGTGAAGCTGGTTTCGCTGCCGGTCACTCCCTTGCGGGCGACCGCATAGATGAAGCCGGAAGCGTTGTCGGAAATGAGCTTCAGCCGTGAGACGCTGGTCGTGGGTGAGTAGATGAAAATGGGGGCGAGCCCTTCGTGTTTCATCGCTTGCAGATACACGGCGCCTTCCTCCGGCGGCAGATCAGGAACAATCGCTCCGACAATGCCAATCGCCTTCATCCGAGCGGCGAACTCCACCACGCCGTACTTCCAAAGGATGTTGTAGTAAGTCATGAACAGGAACGGGATCTGAAAGCGTCGGCAGACGATTTCGGCGAATTCCAGGCACTTTTCGAGCGTGGTGCCCTGGTCCAAAGCGCCTTGGTTGGCGTGCAAAATGACGGGACCGTCCGCCATGGGCTCAGAAAATGGGATCTGCAGCTCCATGAGCTCGACCCCCGACGCCACCATGGCTTCCACGAGCGCGAGGCTCTGTTCGAAGTTGGGATAGCCCATCACGATATGTGTCATGAGCAGGATGCTCTTCTTCTCGCGTTCCTTTCGGATATAGTGTTCAAGCACGGTACTGCTCCGCTTTGGCAATGATAAATTGCTCCCACTTGGGATCTTTGAAGGCGTCGGCGATCGTGAAAATATCTTTATCGCCGCGCCCGGATTGATTGATGAGAATGACGTCGCTCGGGTCGAGGCTGCCAGCTTCCTTGAAGGCTTGAGCGAATGCGTGCGAAGACTCGAGTGCAGGTATCAAGCCCTCACGCCGGATCGTGAGCTTCAGTGCTTCCACGACTTCCCGATCGGTGGCCGCTTCAAAGCGCACACGGCCCGTTGTGTGGAGATGGGACAAGATCGGGGACACGCCCACGTAGTCGAGGCCCGCCGCAACACTGTGCGTTTCGTTCATTTGGCCCTCAGAATTCTGCAGAAAATATGTCTTATAGCCCTGCGCCACGCCGATCGTGGCATCCGAGCTCGCTAAGCGTGCAGCATGCCTTCCCGTTTCAAGGCCCTCACCGCCAGCTTCCACTCCCACAAGCTCCACCGTGGAGTCTTCTAAGAAGCCACTGAAGATCCCCATCGCATTCGAGCCCCCGCCGACACACGCATAAACACGACGCGGCAGCTTACCGGTGCGTTCCAAGATTTGAGCGCGCGCTTCCTGCCCAATGATGGACTGAAAGTACGTCACCATTTCCGGAAAGGGATGCGGGCCACACGCTGTGCCGAGCACATAGTGAGTCGAATCCATGTTGCCCACCCAATCTCGGAACGCTTCATTGATGGCATCTTTCAACGTGCGTGAACCCTCCTTCACGGAGACAACTTCTGCACCGAGCCGCTCCATCCAGAACACGTTGGGCCGTTGGCGCTCCACGTCGACTTCCCCCATGTAGATCGTGCAATCAAAGCCCAATTTCGCGGCCATGGTGGCGGTGGCCACGCCATGTTGTCCCGCGCCGGTCTCCGCGATCACGCGCTTTTTCCCCATTCTTTGGACGAGCAAGCCTTGCCCCATCACGTTGTTCGCCTTGTGAGCGCCAGTGTGATTCAGATCTTCGCGTTTGATGTAAATTTGGGCGCCACAAAAAAAACGACTCAAATTCTCAGCGAACGTGAGTGGCGTGGGCCGGCACGAGTAGCTCGACATGAGAGCGCGGTACTCCGCCCAGAATGACGGATCGGCTTTGGCCTTCTCGAATTCATCGATCAGTTGTTCAAAGGTGGCGACGAGGATTTCCGGAATGAACGCTCCGCCAAAATCGGAATAGTAACCGCGGCTTTTCATCGGACGAGAGCCCTTTGCGTGAATGATGAGTGAATCAGGTCGAAGATTTTCATGGGTTGGGCTGGATGGGATTGAAGAGCTTCATGCGTTGGGTTGGATGGCTTGAGAGAAAGTAACGCGATCAGTTCGGCAATAGAGCTCTGAATAAAGCGCGCCCGGCGCATTGGGGAAATCGAGACTGCGCTGAATCAAGAGCAGTGGCGTGCGCGCTGAAACACCCAGCTTCAATCCCCATTTTGTTGGCAGCCGAGCGACGCGAAAGCTCTGTTTCCCGCCGTTGGGAGTCAGAAAAAGCCGCTCCTTCACGATTTCGGAAAGGGAGGCTTGGCGCAGATCGACACTTTCGATCCCTGAGAAAACGCTCGAGGAAAGATAGAAACGCTCGAGCAGCACCGGCTGCTTTTCCAGCCGGCCCATGCGCGAAAATTGGTACACCATACTTCCCTTGAGCGGATGCTCAGCCTCTGCCGTGAACCGCTTGCGGCGGAGGGGCTCTACCAAACTCACCTCGAGCTTCAGCCCCTGCGCTTTGAAGGCCGCGATGGTTCCAAACGTGGAGAACACATCCACTTCGGGCGGGCTCTGCAAGACGAACGTGCCCGAACCGCGACGCCTCTCAATCAGGTGCTGCTTCACCAGTGTTTCGGTGGCTTGCCTGACGGTGGGGCGCGCGATCTGGAAGGCGCGGCTCAGCTCTGGCTCAGAAGGCAGCCGTTCGCCGGCCGCATAGCGACCCTGGCGGATCTCGGAAGCCAGGCGCTCAGCAAGCTGCCGATAGAGAGGAAGCGGGGAGCCAGGATTGAGCATCGACTTAAGGAAGCTTGCTCCCTACCTGTCAGGTTGTCAAGACAACTTGAGGGCCCGCCGGTGCGGGGCCCCAGAGCTGCTTCTCTTGGGAAGGCGAAACCTTGTGCGCGAGCACTATCTCAAAGTCGGACACAAGATAGTAAGCATGCTTACTATCTCCCCAGGAACGAAAAGGGCACCTCCCCGGGCGCGCCTCGGGCGCGACACCGCGGCGGGTGGCAACAACACTAACTGGAGCTCGTTCTAGAAGGCGGCGCTTGGCTGTCCTCTCCTGAGGCCACGCCGTTCTGAGCTTAGTACGGCTTCTCGCCGTTGTAGTTGCCGGGGGGATCGTAGTTGCAGACCCAGAATTCCCAATTGCTAGAGCCTTGAAACGGCGAATTTTGGCTACAGCTGGTGACGCCGCAGCCAAGCTTAGTGGTGGCGCGCCAGACAATTTGGGTGTAGTGGCCACATTGCATGTTCGCGGCGCAGGTGTTGTCTGTGTACGAATAGGCGGCGCTTTCGCTGGCCAAGGATGTCACCACATCTTTGGAAGTGATCACATTGTTTCCAGCCCGCGCGAAGATGTTTTCGCCGTACTGGCCTTGGCTATGCATGAACTGACAGCCATCAGCCCAGCTTTGAGCTACGGCAGATATATTAGCATCCCAGACTAACGGCATTAATGGCACAGCAGGCGTAGGAGTGGCAGCCGCGCGCACTTCATTGTGCGCGGCCGTGATCCCTGCGAGAAGCCCAGGTTCAGGCGCCGCTCCTAGCGCGGAACCGCCCATTGCCTGGCTGTTTCCACCTGTCGCATCAGTGCCACCTGTGCTCTTGCCACCTGTCGCGGCACCTCCGGCGGACGTACCGCCCGATTTCGCACCACCACTCGACGAGCCACCTGTCGCGGCACCTCCAGCGGACATACCGCCCGATTTCGCACCGCCACTCGACGAGCCACCGAGGTTGGAGCGTCCTCCGCTACCATCCGCAGCAGAAGGCCCCGCCACATCGTCGTTGCTCGAACAGGCTACGAGCAACGACAAGCCTACTAAAGAAGCACCAGCCAATAGGCGTTGTGAATAACCCATGAGCCGCAGAATAACCTGAGTCAGCGCTGAACGCGACCTGAGCCATCGCCGGCCATCAACTTCTCGACTTCATCACGCTTCACGTAGTTGTAATCCCCGACGATGGTGTGCTTGAGGCAGCTGTTCGCCACCGCAAAGTTGATCGCGCGTTCGGGTGAATCTCCGCGCACGAGTGCAAAGATCAGCCCTGCGCCGAAGGAATCCCCGCCGCCGAC
This sequence comes from Polyangiales bacterium, assembly GCA_038246305.1. Lineage (GTDB taxonomy): Bacteria > Myxococcota_A > Polyangia > Polyangiales > Polyangiaceae > JBBRRP01. The sequence continues at coordinate 17,050 of JBBRRP010000120.1, forward strand.
TCGATCGATCACGGTGATTTCGTACTTTGGGCTGAAGTAGGCTTTTTTGCCTGTGTAGAGCATTCCGCTCCAGCCGTTCTCAGAGGCCGAGTGGCTTTCTCGCAGCGTGATGGCGACGCCTTTGAAGCCGAAGCGCTCGCAGAGCTGCTCCGCCACGCTCTCGTAGCGGGCGTGGTCCAACTCACCGGATGTAACATCCGTGCTGCCGGCTTTGATGCCGAAGACGTCATCGGCGTCTTCTTCGTTGGCGATGCAATAGTCCACGTTCGGCATGAGCTCGCTCATCACGCGTTGGGCATTCTCTCGGCTCCACAGCTTCTTTCGGTAATTGAGGTCGCAGCTGGTGGGTATGCCGAGGCGTTTGGCGGTTTCAAGCGCCTGACGGCAGGCTGTTTGGCAACGTTCAGAAAGCGCTGGCGTGATTCCCGTGAAGTGAAACCAGGAGGCATTTTCGAGAAGCTTCGGCCAATCGAGCGACTCGGGAGCTATCTCCGCAATCGAGCTGTGTTCGCGATCGTAGAGCACGGTTGAGCCGCGTTGGGAGGCCCCTTTTTCGACAAAGTAGGCGCCCACGCGCTTGCCGCTCTGTTGAATGTGTTGGGTATCGACACCTAAGCCACGCAGCTGATTGATGCAGAGCTGGGCGACGTCGTTATCTGGTAGTGCTGTTACGAAGCGCGCAGGCTGGCCGAGTTGAGCGAGCGCCGCGGCCACGTTGGCTTCGGCACCGCCGAACGTCACGTCTAACGAGTTGATTTGGAGTAGCCGGAGGTGTCCCGGTGGGCTGAGCCGCAGCATGACTTCGCCAAAGGTAACGACGGGTTTCATTCGAAGGTGAGCCTTTCAAGTCCGAGAAAAGTGGAGTGGGCTTAGCATGGTTTTGCGCCGAATTTGGCCTATAATTGCCGGCACCGGGGCCGCTAGTGGTCGGCCACGCGGGGGTGCTGTACACCGGGGCACCAAGCCATGATGCAATTTGAAGTCGACCCCGCCGCGCAGCCCTTGAGAATGCCCTGGAAGAAAGGGATCGCAGTTGGGCGTGCGTTTGAATTGCTCCGCGAAGATCTTTTGGGCCATCTGCGAAAGGCGCAAGCCGAGATCGGATTCAACTATTGTCGCTTCCACGGCTTATTTCACGATGACATGGCAGTGGTTCATCGTAAGCCGGATGGGGAGCTCGTCTATCAGTGGCATCAAGTGGACAAGGTGTTGGATGCCTTGTTGCGACTAGGCTTGAAGCCGTTCGTGGAGCTCAACCCGATGCCGAGTGCGCTCGCGTCTGGTTCACAAAAGATGTTCTTCTACCAGATGAACGTTACCCCGCCGA
>JBBRRP010000121.1:0-18138 GCA_038246305.1 Polyangiales bacterium
GCGCCGCCACAGGCTTCGCCCATGGGACACTGACCGCAATCGATGTCTTTCCCACAGCCGTCATTGAGCTCGCCACAATTGGCGTTTAAGTCCGCACATGTCTTGGGCGTACAAGTACAGTGATTCGCAGTGCACGCGTCACCGTTCGAGCAGGACCCGCAGTCGAGCCCCGCGCCGCAGCCGTCGCTCGTGAGGCCACAGTCTGCGCCGAGGGCCGCGCAAGTCTTCGACGTGCAACCACAGACGTTGGGAGTGGAGCCGCCGCCGCAGGTTTGTGGCGCACCACAACCACCGCAGTCGAGCATTTTTCCGCAGCCATCGGGCACTGTCCCACAGCTGGCATTCGCCGTGGCACACGTCTTCGGTGCGCACCCGCACTGTCCGGCAACACCACCCCCCCCACAGATGTCAGGTGCTCCGCAAGTTCCGCACGAAATCACGGCACCGCAGCCATCAGCAATGTCTCCGCAAGCAACACCAAGCGCTGCACAGGCTTTCGGGACGCAGGCACCCATCCCACAAACATTGGCCCCGCCGGCACCACAGGTTTCTCCGGCTCCGCACGCACCGCAGTTCTGCGTGACGCCACAGTTATCGACGACTGAGCCGCAGTTGACGCCAAGCTCGGCACAACTTTTCGCGATGCAACCACATTGGTTCATCTTGCCCGCTCCCCCGCACACCGTCGGCGACTGGCAGGAGCCGCAAAACATCTTGTGCCCGCAGCCATCGTCGATGTCACCGCACGTAGCGCCCAGTTCGGCGCAGGTCTTTGGCCGGCAAGCGCACTGATTGCGAATATCACCGCCTCCGCAACTTTGGGGCGCCGTGCAGGTTCCGCACTCAAGCGTGTTGCCGCATCCATCAGAGACCTTGCCGCAATTGGCGCTTAGCTCGCCGCAGGTTCGCGCGACGCACGGGACGGTTCCGCATTGGTTCGGCCCTGCTCCCCCGCAAAACATCCCCGTGGCGCAACTCCCGCAATCCAAGACACCACCACAACCATCCGCAACGCGTCCACAGCTGGCCTGCAGGAGGTCGCAGGTCACCGCCTGACAACTCGGATCTGGGATAGCTTCTGGAAAGGCGGTATTGGCACCGCCAGCGGAAGCGTGGAAATCATTGAAATCGTAGCGGTCCGAGAGCACGCACGCGTTCGGAAGCAGAACGACAGCTACCAATCCGAGGAAAAGAATTTTTCCGAACGCCCGAACCGGGGGACTCCACAACACGGAAATATGGCTAAACCTAGAACGTTTTCCCATAACCCACCCGAATTTCATCAGTCGTCAATGTCACAGCGACATCAGCTAACGCCTTCTCGTGCGAAGCTCCCGACAAGAGCCAGTAAAGTCCGCCTGAAAGGCCGAGCGCAGCCACACCATAACCCACCGCATTGATTGGCAAGAGAGCTTTACCTTGCTCGGCGGCGTGAAAACCAGCGCCCGAACAAACCTTGGTCGATAGGTCACATTCACGCGCCACAGTACTCCGCCGATTGTCGATCATCAGGGAAGTGACGACACCTGTTCCAAGTCCGACCGCACCTAAGCTGATCGTAGCCCAAGGCAGGAGTGTGCTACGCGATTCACGCTTCACGACAGGTTTTACGAGCTCCTGTACCGCGGGTAACGTTTTCTTCTTGCTGCCGAGTGCCAACGTGAGCGTTTGCGACCTCCCTTCGTCGGCCTTGACGGCGTAGGTGCGCGACTCATAGCCCGTCGCTTCCACCTGAATGGTGTGCCCCCCTGGGTCAACGGGGATAGCGAGCGTGAGTGCCGCGGGGCCGAGCTCAACTCCATCTAGTGAAATCTTGTATCGACTAGTGATTTCGATTTGTGAGCCAAACTTCAGTGAAAGATGGGGCAGTCGTGGCTCGAGGAGCGTTGCCTGCTCGCGCGCAAATGCGAGCCTGTCGTCGCCCCGAGGCAGGAGCTCAAGCGCTTCACGCCACAGGCTCCAGGAGCTAGCGAGCTTGCCGCGTCGTGATTCACAGCTGGCCAGGTTGAGGAGGGTGCCAACGGTCCGGTCGAGTTCCAGACTTTCTTGAAACTTGGTGCACGCCGAGTCAAGCTGTCCCGCTGAAAGTTCACTCCGAGCAGCCGTAAACAGCGTTTCCGCCGCCGCCGCGTCTTGTCGGCTCGTGTTTGAACCCGCCTGCGACAGATGCGGCCATGAGCTAACGGCAAACCCCACCAACGCCAACACACGGGATTGCCACCTATTGAAAACACAAGTTCTACGAGACGTCATGCGTGACCCACAGGGTCAGCGGCAACCCGGGGCAACAACTTAAGCTCTCGTTCTGTCATACTCTGCTGAAGAGATCACGGAGTGCAGGAACGGATTCGGCCCGCTGCCACTCTCTCATTCCGGGACGCCACAACCAGGTATCACGGGGGATGTGAGTTTGTTTGATGGCATCGGTCAGCTCTGGAAACGTCATCTCAGCGTCTTTTTCGGGAAGACTGACAACCCAATAACCGGCTTCGGATTCAGGCGGTGCGCCAGGAGAAATTGAGTCCATCATCGTGCGAGGTGGCTGGATTTGTGACACCAAAGGCTTTGTCGGGGGCTGCGGTGCAGCCGTTATGGAATCGCTGCGGCCATCAACCTGGATGGAGGAACTGCAATATTTGCAGCGTGTTGTTGCCAGGCGCCCGGCAACGTGGCGCTCGTACATTGATTCGGGGATCTTGAAGCGTTTCTGACAAGCTTCACAGCGGATGAGGTGCTGCGGATTCGTCATATTCCACACCAGACAGCGGGTCGCCTAAGCGCGACCACCACCCAACGGCCAGGTGGGTCTGCCACGTAATGGCGACGTCTCAGCTTCTAGCTCACGGTAGCTCGCCTGTTTTGATGTTTAGCTCATAATTCGGCGCCCCAGAGGCGTTCCTGCCCTCCGGGCGGCGTTGCGAAAAGCTGCAGCCCTATCTCTGGACCCGAACCCTGGAAGTAGAAGACGCGGATCTTGTGGCTTCCCTCAGCTAGCTAATCCTGGAAAGCCGGAAGCCAACACGTGCCTCTGAATGTTGAGCTCGTTCGCAAACATGAGCCCTTCAGCAGTACAGCTAGTGATCTCCCTTAGATTTTTGGTTCCGGGTGGTATCAAGCAGAACGCACCCTGAAGCGGCGCTGAATTGCTTGGGACTGGGCGGGAACTTCGAGGCGACGGCGCTGAAACCTGCGGTGGAGATTGGGAGGGGTATGGGTTGGGGCGCGCGAGGCAACCAACCAGGGGCAAGATTGCAGTGGCAGCGAGTGTGAGTCTTCGTGTATTCACGTCCGGAAAGTTGCACGCCGTTGGGAGGAAGTCGACAGCCGTTTCCGGGCGTCGCTCTGGACCGCAGCAGCATCGGGTTTCAGACTGGGAAGTGGATCGCGCGGCGCTGAGCGGCGCGGAGCGGCTGCGGGAGAGTGTGTCTCTTACGAGTCAGGTGCGCCTCTCGGTCACATGTTAAAGTCTTAGCTCATGTGGCCGGTTGGTTGCAGTGTCTAGGGTGTCTAACCGCCCATGCGTACGCTGCCGCACCTTCGCCATTCTCACTTGAGCTGCCTCGGTTTTGCGTCGAAGCGAATCGAGCTTCAATGTTCTGGGTGAGGTTGGTGCCCACGCTGTAACGCTGCGTGTCGAGGAACTCCGCGCGGCTCAGGGCCCAAGTGGCGGCTAGCGCCCGTCTTGCAAGCCCAGCCCTCAGAAATTTCAGTACATGGCTCACTAATTCGCCATCTCGTGGCGAAAATTTCGCCATTCTGTGGCGAATTTGCGAGCGGACTTGGTGCTTTTGCGGCCAATTCCTGCGCTCGCCCGGACATTGGGTGGATGTTGACCGTCCTAATTTTGGTGAGTGAGCGTCCATGATTGCTCAAACTGTGAATGCTTCTCGGAGGGCCTGTCGCCGGCCGTCCTCGGGAGGAAGCTCGACCCTAATCGCTCGGGGTGGATCCGGTGTCGCCCGCGGCCTTAACCAGCGAGTTCAAGAGGTCAAACGGATCAGCTTGTCGCATGAGCGCCTCACCGATCAAAAGGGCATCGGCCGGACCATGGCTCAAAGTGGCCACCTCTTCGGCTGTGGCCACGCCCGAAAGATGGATGCGCACTCGGTCTTCGGGCAATCCAGCCAAGATTTTCCGGGCGCGCTCGGGATTCATCTGCAAAGTGTCGAGGTCGCGCGCATTCACGCCGATTAATTCGGCGCCCGAAGCAAGAGCCAGTGCCGCTTCAGGTTCTGTGCACACTTCAACAAGCGGCTCAAGCCCCAAATCCCGAGCAGCTTGCACGAGTGGCAGCAAGCGCGCTTCAGGCACACAACGCACAATGATCAATACCGCGTCGGCGCCGAATGCTCGGGCCACTTTCAGCTGGATCTCGTCGATGACGAATTCTTTGCACAAAACGGGGAGGGAACAGGCGCGCCGCGCCTCAGCTAGGTGCTCGAATCTTCCGTCAAAAAAGGCTCCATCGCACAGCACGCTCACCATGCTGGCTCCGGCTTTTTCGTAGACGGCTGCTCGTTCGCCAATCCCGAGTGCCGTGGAGAGTTGGCCAGCTGAGGGCGAGCGACGTTTGATCTCAGCGATCAGACTGAGTGGCGAGTTCTTAGTTCGCTTGAGCGTTATCAGTCGGCGTGGGGGTGGCTCTGGGAGCACCAAGGTGTGGAGGGCAGCCAGTTCGCGCTCTTTTACTTCAAGGATCTGCTCCAAAACACCCATCGAGACACCTTTGGATCAGGGTAGGTGAGCGGCAGCCGCCGCTTCCGTTTGCCACAGCTCCAGCTTGCGCAGCGCCGATCCAGATTGAATAGCGGCACGAGCCAATTCGGCAGCATGCTTCGGCGCCAAATCCTTGGCAACGACCAACGCCGCCGCAGCATTCAGAAGGAAGGCTGGGGCAGCGGGATGCGGTTCACCCCTCAGCACACTCCTTATTACCGCAGCATTCTCGGTGGCATCGCCGCCCACTATGGCCGAAAGAGGGATGCGCGGAACGCCAAAATCTTCAGGAGTTACCTCGAATTCGCGCAACTTGCCCCAGGCAAGCTCGGTCACGCGCGTGGGGCCTGATGGGCTGATTTCATCCAATCCATCCACACCGCGCACCACCCACGCTCGCACTGACCCCAGCTCAGCGAGAGCTTGCGCCATCAGCGGCCGGATGCGATCTTCGTACGCCCCGATCAACTGATGGGTCGCGCCAGCTGGATTGGCGAGCGGCCCCAGACAATTGAAAATAGTGCGCACTCCAAGCTCTCTTCGAACTGGCCCAGCAAAGCGCATTGCCGGGTGGTGAACAGGAGCCATCAAAAATGCGATTCCAGCGGCCGCCAACACCTGGGACGAGGCATGAGGCTTGAGATCGATGGGCAGCCCTAGCTCCAAGAGCACTTCGGCTGTTCCACACTTGCTTGAGGCGGCGCGATTGCCATGTTTGGCGACCACAACCCCGCAGGCGCTCGCGATGATGGCAGCGCCAGTCGAGATGTTCACCGTATTGTGACCGTCGCCACCCGTGCCACAGGTATCCAAAACTGCCGAGAAGCTGTGAGGAACACGCAGCATGGTGCTGCGCATCGCCTCGGCCGCGCTCTGGATGGTGCCTGCCGATTCGCCCTTTAGGCGCAACGCGATGAGGAGGCCGGCAATCTTTTCTGGGGACCAAGCGCCCGCCAAGATACTATCGAAAACGCGGCGAACGGTTGCCGGCCCGATCCCTTCAGGCTGCTCGATTTCAGCCAAAATCTGGGCGAATGACAGGCCCGCGCCCGCGTCTTTCATAGAGAGCCGAGCCAATTCTGAAGCAGCTGCATGCCCTGTTCGGTGAGGATGCTCTCGGGATGGAACTGAACGCCCTCCACACGCAGTTCGCGATGTCGCAGCCCCATGATTTCGCCTTCAGCCGTTTCTGCTGAGATTTCTAAACACGCCGGCAGCGTCGCCCGGTCCACGATCAACGAATGATAACGTGTCGCCGTGAAGGGATTGGGCAAGCCCTGAAAGACGCCCTTGCCATCGTGCAAAATCGGCGACGTCTTGCCGTGCATCAGGCGCGGGGCGCGCAGCACTTTCCCGCCATACGCTTGGCCAATCGACTGATGCCCCAAGCAGACCCCGAAGATCGGCACTCGCCCCGCGAAGTGCTGGATCACACCCAAGGTAATGCCAGCGTCGTTCGGATCTCCGGGACCCGGTGACAACACGATTCCAGCTGGGGCGCGAAGTTCCAGATCCTCAACGCTGATCTTATCGTTCAACCACACTTCGCACATGCCACCGAGCGTTTCGATGTACTGCACGAGGTTATAGGTGAACGAATCGTAGTTATCGACGACAGCGACTTTAGCAGCCACGCGCGCCAGACTGACATCGGCCATCCTGTCGGTCAACGCAGGCCTTGCCTGGGTTAGGCGTTCAGTGCTCAACACAGATCCAATGTGGGTCCGTTTTTGAAGCTTGCCCCTCGCAACCGAGACCGCTAGTGTCCCGGCGCCGCGGCTCCTGTCCTTTGAGCCCTAAAACCCGAACAGGAACAATGTCTGACGAACTGAAGCCCAAAATCGACCTAAAAGCCAGGCTCGGAAAACGTGGCGTGCAGACCCAAGCGGGAGCAGCCTCAATTCCACCACCCATTGGGATGGCCCGACCCGGAGCGGGACCGGCGCTCGGCTCCCTGCCGGGTCAGTCCTCACCGGCAGCGCGTTCCGTTCCATTCTCACAGGCTCCGGCAGCGATGGGCTCGCGCCCGTTCGGCTCCTCTCCTTCGCAGCAGCCAGTAGCGCAGCCTGCCGCTCCGATGCGAATCGAGATGGACGAAGAAGAGGTTCAGGCGGGGCGTAAGCAAACCGCGCGTAAGATGCTCGTCTTCGTTGCGATTGCGGCGGTGCTCGGCGTTGGGTTCGGCTTCTTTATTGGCGGTCGCGTCACCAACAGCGATCTATCGAACGCGGCGCTCGGTGATGCTCAAGTGCTCATCGGGAAGTTAAAGAAATCCGCCCAAACGGTTGAGAAGTTGGGCGCGGTGGTGGATGGTGCCAACAAGAGCTTCAAGAATCAGAAGTTCCCCACGGATGAAGTCGGCAAGTTGGGCGAGCTGAACATCGCTTTCTCAGCGGACGATATCCCGCTGGGTATTGGCCGATTCAAAGCGGATTTGCGGAAATCCATCCTCGCGTACGTCAAGCAAGCCGAGGAGGCCAACGATCGGAAGGAGGCCCTCCAGTCGATTCTCACGGCTCAGAAGGCTCCGTTTGAGCAGCTGCTCGCCGATCGCGAGAACCCCAAAGTTCGCTGGGGCGCCGTCGTGGCCAGTGGGTCGAGTGGGCCTTGGCTTGAGCTGGCTCCGATCACTGAGCCCTTCCTCGTTAAAGATTCCAAATCATGGCCTGACCAAATTAGCGTCCGCCGCGTTGACGACCAGGGGCGCCCGTCCGACGCTAAGGTCGATCGAATCTCGAAGACTGAACTCAAGATGCAGTCCGTGCTGCCGATCAACCCCGCCACGCAGGGCATGGTTTGCCCCTCAGATGTCCTCGGCAAGGTGCAGTCGGAACTCTATAAGCTCCAGATTAGCCTGAACGGCGATGACACTCCCGGCGCTGAAAAGGTTGGTTTGAAGCAGCTGGGAGAGGGCCTCGTGAAATCACTGTCCGCTCTTGGTAATGGTGGCGGTAACTGAAGGCAGTCGAGAATAGTCTGGCTGCACTTCTCGCTGCACGGGGCGCGAGCACCGTGCGCACTAGGCAGCCGTCATACGGGATGGCTTGGAAGAGGGGGGCTTGGACATGGCCATCGCGAGCGGCCGCACGATTTCAACCTGCGAAATACGCCGTTCGTCGGCTTCTCGCACCAGGAAGTCCATTCCATTCGCCGTTGTTTTAGCGTCCACGCGTGGCACCCGCCCGAACGCCGCGATCAGAAAGCCACCGAGCGAATTGTAGTCGCCGTCGGCAGGGAATTCGACGCCCAGATAGCGGCTCAGCTCAGCAATCGAGATGCTCGCATCAACCATCAAGCGCCCTTCGCCTAGGTCAACAATCGGCGGATCTTCGGAATCATGCTCATCCCGAATATCGCCGACAATCTGCTCCAGCAGATCTTCCAGTGTGACAATCCCGCTCGTACCCCCAAATTCGTCAATCACGACGGCCATATGATGCCCCTGCGCGCGCATGTCTCGGAGCACACTTGAGGCGAGCTGGCCTTCAGGAATGAAGCTTATCGGCGTCCGCACGATGTCTCGCAAGCTGAGCTGCTTCAGATCCGCGACATTCTTTTGGATCGACTGATTGAGCAGATCCTTGCTGTGCAGAACGCCAAATACCGAATCGATACTGTTTCGGTAGATCGGGTAGCGCGAGTGCTGGGTCTCGGCAATTTGGAGGAGTAAGACTTCAATCGGAGACTCGATATCGAAGGCGGTCACTTGGGTGCGCGGCACCATGACTTCGCCGGCCGTAATGCTCCTGAAATCGAGCACGTTCCGGATCATTTGCGATTGATCATGGGCCAGAGAGCCATCCTGCTCACCCTCGGTGACGAGCATTTCCACCTCGGCTTCGGTCACGCTGGTATCGGGTGTGGGCTCCGCGTCGGGAGCTTGCCGGGCAACCAGATTCCCTATCAATCGGATGGGCGCGGAGACGGGCAGTGCCAAGAGCTCAACCGGGCGAAGGAAGCGCAAGAGCCAGGGTGCTACCAGATCGGCCCGGGGGAGGAAGATTGCCCGGAGCGTGTGCGACGGAAGCGCAAAGGCCAGGAGGGCGACAGAGGTGGATGCTAGCTTTTGCAGCGCCGGGGCCCAGCCCAGGGGCATGGCGGAATTCAACAAAAGAGCCGTTAGCGCGATGCCGCCCGCGCGCAAGACCATCCAGCGCAGTTCGACCGCTGCTTGATGCTCATTGTAGCGTTCAAGTGCGTTCCGCCCGGCGCCTTCGAGTCGATCGATGAGGGCCGCGCGGCGTGCGCTGGACATCGACGCAATCGTGGAACTCGAAGCGGCAAGCAGCGCACCGCCCAGGGCCGGCAATAGGGCGAGACTGATATCGATTAAGCGTTCTAATGGAGATGGATCCAACTCTAAGTGCCTTTGGCGGCCCAGCCGCCCCTCGTACTCTCTAGGATTAGCCGTGACTGTCCCCTCTCCGCAAGGGGCATCGCCAAAATCGGGGTGTAAAAGCCCCAGTTCTACTCAAGTAGCTCCGAAAATGGCTCCGATTGAGGCTCGCCATCAGGTTCTCGAAATCCGCGCAGCACCCGAAATATGTCGTCGCCGGTGTGCGCGCCGACTGCGAGGAGTTGACCTGTGGTGCTAAACCATGCGAATGGAGCACCCTGGTTGGCGTCTTCTGGAAGCTGAAGAAAGTGTGCCGCGAGCACCGCCTTGCCATGCCCCGTTAAGGTGGCGCCTTCCTCGGTGAGGACCGCGCTCTCTAGGCAGGCTTTTGCAAGCACGGAGAGCCCAATCAACGGGGCCACCTTGGCGAGTGGCCACCCACACGCAGTTTCAAGCATAAATGGGCCGCTCTGCGTTCTTCTCAGTGCACCGAGATGGCCTTCGATTTCGAGACTGGCACAGACGTCGCGAGCGAAGCTACGGACGTAATAGCCTTTCGATACGCGCAATCGAAAGCGGGCTTGGCTGTCGTTGGCGTCCAAGAGTTCAAGCTCGTGCACGGCTACGGGGCGCGGCGGAAGTTCGGGCTCCTCCCCGCGACGCGCCATGGCGTAGGCTTTCTGCCCCGCCAGCTTGATCGCACTGTACGCGGGAGGCACTTGTTCGGCGCGTTGACGCTCAGCTTCCAGCGCACGCTCAAGTGCAGCTAGTGTTAACCAGCCAGGCCGCAGCTCCGAACGTCCCGTCTCTGCTCCGTCGGCGTCGAGAGTCGCCGTGGAGTAGCCGAAGTGCAAGGTTGCCTCATATATCTTGGTTGCGCTGGCGACATAGGGGGATAATTTGGTGGCTTCGCCGAGCAGCAGAATGAGAACACCGCTCGCCATGGGATCGAGCGTTCCGCCGTGGCCGACGCGCCGTTGCCCGTAAATTCCGCGAGCCTTGGCCACCACATCGTGGCTCGTCCAACCGAGCGGCTTATCTATGACTAAGGCCCCGTGCGCTCGGGCTACCCGAACCATACGCTCTTGCGATCGCGGAGCCCTTGGGCAATCAATTCTTCAATGCTGCGCTGCACGCGATCACTCAGGCGCCCCACCAGCACCGGATCGTCCGCCGCCTCGGGGCCATAGCCGTCAAAATTGAAGGGCTCACCGAACAGGATCGTCCAACGGGTGGGCGCTGGTACTAAGCCCAAAGGCCCAAGCCAGGGAAAGGTGGCGGTGATCGGAAGATAGGGCAGGCCAAACAGCTTCGGTAGGTAATCCAAACGGTGCAGCATCGGATTACTTTCCTCCGCGCCGATGATGGCACAGGGCACCAGCGGAGAACCTGTGCGTAATGCGAGGCGCACAAAGCCACCTCGCCCAAATCGCTCCAGGGTGTAGCGTTTTTCATAAAGCTTCTTGAGGCCTTTCACTCCCTCCGGAAATACCGCCACCAGCTCGTCGTGCTTAAGCAAACGCTCAGCGTTCTCTTGGCACGCGCGAACCGCCCCCATGCGGTTAAAAAATGCGCCAGCGAAGGGCAAATAATGCACAAAATCCTCGGTCAGCCAACGCACTTTGCGTTTCTCGGGCTGCGTTCGAGCGACCGCGGTGCGCAGCACCAGGCCATCGAAGGGAAAAGTCCCCGAATGGTTCGCCACCACGATGCCTCGGCCTTGGCGTGGCAGGTTCTCGACGCCCCGAACTCGCACTCTAAAATAATGCCGGTGGAGAAAATCTAAAAACTTTCCAAATTTCTTCTCAAAGCTCGGGTCGTAGCCAAACTCGTCGACCTCCTCGCTGCGCTCTTCCAAGCCCCGTCGGCCCCAGTGCTGCTCGAAGTAAGGATTGTTAGCCAGTGGATGCGTCGCGTCGAAGGGAGGGGTTTCGAGTGCAACGATCGGCGCTTGGGCATTCGCGGTGTCTGGCGCGGCTGGCGCGCCAGGCGGCACTGCCAGCATGTTCGGGCCTGAGGCCCGAATCATCTGATCAAGGCGCGATTCGAGGTCCGTGATCTGCGACTCCAGCTCTTCGCGCGAGGCCTGAGGCTGTGGCAGTTTCCGTTTCGGCGGGGCATCCAAGCTCGTAATGAAATTCTCGCGCGGCACGACGTTTGAGCCGATGCCGAGCTCGTCGGGTGGGTACGTGGGGCGCGGCCTCACGCTCCGACTGCTGTGCTGGGGGCGCTGAGGCTTACTAGGATTCTTGGGCGGGGGCTTGGGGGTCACGCCGGAGTCTCCGAAAGCAGTTTGGCGTCGCGCAGATGTTGGGCACTGGCGAAATCAATCAAGGCTTCGCGCGTGCTAAAAGCCGGTGAAAATCCGAGAACATCCTTGGCTCGTGCGCCGTCCGCGACGCAGATGTATCGCAGATAATCGACTAAGAAAGGCGGAGTGTCAGAAAGGCGCGTGAGCCACAGCGATGCAAGCATTGCAGAGAGGACGCTGGCCGGAACGGGCAAGTGCGAACGACCGCAGAGCTTGATCACGGTGCTGAGCGGCAGCACACCCGAGCCTGAGATATTAAAGATGCCAGGAGCATCGCGCTGAATGGCCAGAGCCAAAGCCGCGATCGCATCCGCTTCATGAACGAATTGCCAAAGCGGGTCGAAACCGAGCACCGTGGGCACCAAGCGGCGTCGGAAATAGTGTGCGATGTAATCGTCGATGTGCGGGCCAATGATCGGCGCGGTGCGCAAAACGGTGGCGATGCGAGCGCTGCCTGGCGGACCAAAAGCCAGGATTTGTTGCTCGCTCTGAAATTTGTCTCGAAAGTAAGCTTCGCCCAAGGGCGCTTTGATTCCGTGCGTTTCGCTCAGATAGTTCGGATTAGTCGGGTGCGCGCCGTACAAAAATGTTTGGCTCTTTAGAATGAGCTTGCGCACGCGTGTCCGTCGGCAAGCATTCACCACGTGCATCGTGCCGACGCTTTCGAGCTCATGCTCCCACGTCGCGTCCGAAGAGGGAGACGACAAAAGCGCGAGGTGCACCAACGTGTCCACCTTCTCCGACATGAGCACCTCAACCAAGCGTTCCTCAGCCTCCCGACTCGTGAGATCCAAGTCGTACGCGTGGGTTTTCTCACCCACGGCTTCGGCCTTGCGCACGTCCAGGCTCACAATGGCTTCCACGGCCGGATCGGCTTCCAGGACGCCTCGGAGATTGCGCCCTAAGAAGCCAGCGCCACCAGTGATGGCAACTCGACGTGGGTTTAGACTACGCAAGCCGCTGTTAGGATCCGTAGACAAGGCTTGGTAGTTGTCGCTGGTCACCAAAGTCACTGAGCTACGACCGTACTTCCGTCGGCACTGGCTGGCAATCTAGCAGGATCGGAAAAAGGGCCAGCTTCAACCGCATTTCGGACAAATCCTGAGAGAGCTGCCCCCTCTCGCCTCGCGGGGGGCAAGACGGCGCAAGACGGCGCAAGACGGCGCAAGACGGCGCAAGACGGCGCAAGACGGCGCAAGACGGGGCGAGGCGGTCTCCCCCAAGCTTGGCGCAGGGCGCGCAAGCGGGGGAGACGTGAGGCTGTGTGGGCTTTTATCACAGGAGATTTTCAAAATTCAATGAATAGCGGTCGCGCGTGCTGCACGCGCCGTCTACTCTTACTGGTGGAGTAGTCGTTGAGATGAACCCGGACTTTGATCTGAATCCCGAACGTGTTGGCCCGTATGAGCTCGGTGAGCCCTTGGGCGCCGGCGGTATGGCTGAAGTTTTCAAGGCTGAACACGTGGATCGGCCCGGCGAATGCTTGGCACTCAAGCGCATTCTCCGGCATCTGGCGCGTGACTCACGCTTCGTCGATATGTTCCGCGATGAAGCTCGAATCAGTTCATCGCTCACGCATCCCAACATTGTGAGTGTGCTTGATTTTGGGTCTGATGCCGGGGATTTGTACCTTGCGCTGGAGTACGTGGAAGGCCAGTCGTTGGCCAAGCTGCTCAGGCATGTGGCCGCCCAAAAACGCCGCTTTCCGCTGTCCATCGCGCTATTCATCGCACGTGAAATGCTGCGCGGCTTGGCCTATGCGCACTCGGCAACCGACGCTGACGGTCAAAAGTTCAACTTGATCCATCGCGATGTTTCCCCCGGCAATATTCTGCTCGGCAATGATGGCTCCGTGAAGATCACAGATTTCGGGATTGTGCGGAGCACCGTGGTGGATCGCCGTACTCGCCCCGGTGAGGTCAAAGGCAAGCTCGGCTACATGTCGCCCGAGCAAGTGGTCGGACACGATGTGGATCCACGGAGCGACCTTTTCAGTGTTGGGATTATCCTCACGGAAATGTTGTTGGCTCGTCCGTTGTTCAGCGGCAAGAGCGATCTTGAGATCCTCACGCGTACGCATCAGGCCGACGTAAGTCTTTTGGAACGCTTTGCGCCAAGCCTTCGACCGGATCTGGCTCGGGTGCTGTTCAAGGCGTTGGCGCGCAAGCCTGAGGATCGGTTTCAGTCTGCTGATGATTTCTTAGCAGTGATTGAGATCGTGGGGCGCCGCGCTGGCGTGGCGCTCCGGCAAGAGACGTTCGCGCAGTGGATGTTGCAGTTTGGTGCGCCTCCGGAGCGCAAAATGAGCGGCACACGCGAAGTGGTGCGCACGCAGCGCGCTTCGTGCCCAGCCACGACCCGTGAGCCCAAAGCGCAGAATCAATAAATAGCTTGGCATTTTGCGGCAGCGAACCAGGCCGTACCGATCCAAACCTCCTCGCCCAAAATAGCCTCCGCCTTCTAAAGTGTTAATCTGAGAACGGGATAGTTGCCAACGCGTGCTATTTCCTCGAAGCCGGCCTCCGAGAAAAGACTGGGCGGCCCAGCTAGCAGCTGCGGAGGAGGAATGTCCGGGGTGGTGCAGGGGAAAGCTTCAATCGCAACTGCGCCGCGCTCTTGGGCGAGCAGGATGCCTTCCGCCAACAGGGCACGTGCAATGCCGAGCTCGCGCCATTCGGGATCCACCAAGAAGCACGCCACCGTAAAGACCGCGTCGCGATTGGGCTCATCGAAGCAACGCAACCCGCGTACGCTGCGTTGCGCGTACAGCTTCGGCAAGCTGGGCGCCGGTGCGAGCTTCATCCAGCCCACCACGCGTTCACCGGCAAGCGCCACAAGGCCGCTCATTTGTGCAGAGCCCGAGTCGAGCGCAGCGACCATCTGGGCGCGATTTTCCGCTTCACGTTGGAAGAGCTGCTCAAGCCAAGAATTAGCATCGCCTTCGTGGTGCCAATAGCGACAAAAACAAGGGTGTTGTGAGCGTTCAAAGAGCGCCAGGAGCGCTTGCGCATGCTCGGGGCGGGCCTGGCCGACTTCAAGCTCGTCGTCTTCTTGTGAAGGAGTGGTGACGGAACTCATAGGCTTTAGGCAGCACCAAGTTCCGTGCGGAGCTCTTCCCAGCGTGCGGCCACCGTGAACAAACGCTCTTCGGAGAAAGCAGGCCCGAGGAGTTGAAGACCAACGGGCAAACCTGGCTGTTCGGTGTTGGGCGCTAGCGGGCGACACGGTACTGAAAGTGCACAGATCCCGGCCAAACTTGCCGGAAGCGTGTAGATATCTGCCAAGTACATTTGCAGCGGATCGGCTGTCTTGGCGCCGACCTTGAATGCCGCTGTGGGGCTGGTGGGCGTGGCAATCAGATCGACGTGTTTAAAAGCTTCGTCAAAATCGCGGCCGATGAGCGTGCGCACTTTCTGAGCCTTGATGTAATAGGCATCGTAGTACCCAGCGCAAAGGACGTACGTGCCGAGCAAGATGCGGCGTTTCACTTCGGGGCCGAAGCCCGCGTTGCGAGAAGCGCCATACATCTGGGCGAGCGTGCTCCCCGCTGGTTCCATTCGGAGCCCAAAACGCACGCCGTCGAAGCGAGCGAGATTGCTCGAGCACTCTGCCGTAGCGAGCACGTAATAAGTGGCGACGCCGTAGCGGGTGTGGGGCAGCTTAACGGGTACGATCGTGGCGCCGTCCTGCTCGAGAGCAGAGATGGCTTCTTCCACGCGTTGGCGCACATCAGCATCCAACCCCTCGGCGAAATATTCATCCGGTACGCCGATCCGGAGGCCTCGGATATCGCGGCCGCAAGCTGCCTCGTACGCGCCCACGGGCACGTTCGCAGACGTCGAATCTGCCGGATCCAAGCCTGAAATGGCTTCCAATACGCGAGCCGCTCCGCGCACATCGCGAGCGAAGGGCCCCACTTGATCGAGACTCGAAGCGAAGGCCACCAAGCCAAAGCGGGACACGCGCCCATAGGTGGGCTTCACGCCCACGATGCCCGTGAGGCCAGCGGGCTGTCGAATGGAGCCACCCGTATCGCTGCCGAGTGAGCACGGCGTGATGCCGGCCGCCACCACAGCTGCACTGCCACCGCTCGAACCACCCGTGATCCGCGAACGATCCACGGGGTTCTTGACCGGGCCGAACGCGCTGTTTTCGTTGGAAGAGCCCATGGCAAATTCGTCCATGTTGGTCTTCCCAAAAATCAACGCACCGGCTTGGCGCAGACGGGCCACGACCGAGGCATCGTGCGGGGAGCGCCAGCCATGCGTTGTTGGGTTCAGCACGGGGACAGGCGCGTCTGCTTTGAGCAGCATTCTTGAGGCGCACGTGGTCGGTGCATCGTGTGTACACAGGGCGTCTTTGATGCCAATTGGGATGCCGGCGAGCGGCCCCAAAACCTCTCCTCGCAACCGGCGTTGATCGAGAACATCAGCGGCTGCCAGGATCGACTCGGGCGAAAGGTATAAGAAGGCGTTGAGGTCGCGGTTTTTATCGGCGTTAATCAGTGCTGCTTCGGCTACTTCACGCGCGGAAACTGCACCCGCCTGAACTTGCTGGGCAAGCTCTGCCAACCCGAGTGCGTTGAGATCCATCTGTTTTCAGCTCTCCACAAACCCGGGAACTACGAAGCCTTGGTCGGAATAACGGGGGGCTTCAGCCTCGAAAGCCTCGCGCGGCAAGCTGGGCTCGACGCCATCCCGACGCAACGGCGCATTCTTGACCGCAACGTGCGTGGTTGGCTCAACCTGAGACGTATCGAGCTCATCGAGCTGCGCCACGTAGCCGAGCACGCTATTTAAGTCGAAAATGATCCGTTCGATTTCCGAAGCTTCGAGGCTCAGATGAGCCAGTTTGGCTACGTGAAGGACGTCGTCTTGGGTGATCGGCATGCGGGGCTCAAAGGGGGCGTTGGTGCAGGAAAACCGCTTCTCGATCGCCTACCCACGCCGCAAACGCAAGTCAAAACTAGCTTGCTTGGAAACAATCCAGGGATATGCTGCGCCCACCCAGGGAAAAGAGTCTCCCCACATGAATTACGTGCATCGACAGTTCCAGGACGGCGAGATCATCGCCGGAACTCGTTATCGCGTGCTCGGGCTTTTGGGGATCGGCGGCATGGGTGCCGTCTACGACGTGGAGCACACGGAGCTCGGTAAGCGCTTCGTGTTGAAGGCGCTGCATCAGAATCTTTCGACGCAGAGCGAGCTCGTGGCGCGGCTCAAGAACGAATGGCGCGCGCTCGGTCGGCTGGATCACCCGAATATCGTGAACGTGACGGATGCCGGTAACGCCGCCGATGGCAGTGCGTACTATGTGATGGAGCGCCTCGAAGGGGAGACGCTGGCTGCGCGGATGGCACGTGTTGGGCGCCACAGCATGCCCCAAGCGATCGGCATCGCTGAAGGGATCTTGAATGCTCTCGCGGCTGCGCACGACATTGGCGTGATTCACCGGGACGTGAAGCCGCCCAATGTCTTTGTCTTGAAAGATGGCAGCATCAAGCTGCTCGATTTTGGGATCGCGAAAGTTGCGGAATCAGAAATTGGCCCGATCACGATGCGAGGGATTGCCATCGGCACGCCGCGGTACATGGCGCCTGAGCAAGCGCGCGGCGATGTGGTGGATAGCCGAGCTGATCTGTATGCGACGGGCTTGATTATTTTTGAGCTGCTCACCGGAAAAAGCCCCTTTGAAGGCGCTCGGGACGCCAATGAGCTCCTGCTGGCCCAGCTCACCAAAGAAGCCCCGGCTCTCGGCAGCCTGGTTCCGGGTGTCCCTCCCGAACTCGAACAGCTGGTGCAAAGTTTGCTCGCCAAAGAGGCTGATAAGCGCCCAGCCACAGCGCACCAGGTGTTGCAACGCCTGGAGCGCATTTTGGCTAACCAGGCGCGCACGAGCGGGTTATCACTTCAGGTTTCTCCGTTAGGCATCAAGGCCTTAACGCCGGCTTCGCTGCAACGCTTAGCCGAGAGTGCCACCGTTTACCAAGACGTAGCCCCCGCGCGCAGTTTGGGCAGCCAGCGGCCAGCAGCAACCCAGCCACTCCCTGCGGGTGAATCCTTCCGCCCGCCAGGTGCTGATTCTCGTCGCAACAGCGCTCCTCCAACGAGAACCCACACGCCGCTTCAGTTGAGTGCCTCGCTGGGCACACTGGCCTCCAACGCTGTGGCGTCTCAGCCGCCACAGTTCACACCACCTCCGTTGTCGTCAACGTTGGCGACTGGTACGGCACGCGCTCAGCGCGCGCGCGGTTGGATGCTAGGTGTGGCGATTGGCACCGGATCTGCGGTCGCAGCGTTTGCTGTGGTCATGCTGTCAGGCGTGCTCTCCAAACCGAACACAAGTGAGCCGGCCGCAGCGGCGCCCCAGGTTCGCATTGCAACGCCAGTTCGAGTGACGGCACAGACCGAAACGCCTCCCGCGCCCTCCATCGCTCCCGCACTGCCCCCGTCTTCTACGCCGACTGAGGCCATTCCCGCGCTGCCCGGAACCTCGGCTCATACCCACACGGCGCCGAACCGCAAGTCCGCAACCGCTCGGCCCGATGCCGTGCCTCCACAGCAACCGGCGCGGGCTGAGGAAGCTCCAGCCCCCCTAACACCGAAAAAACAGCGAAGTCGTAACGAATCCATGAGCCAGGAATCTGGAACACCGAGCCGATCGAAGCTTCCGGTTTCAGGCCTCTGACGAGTGCTGGACTCCGAGCCCCGCGTGCCCTAGGTTCCGCGCCCCACACGGCGCACTCCAGAGGGTGTGCCGATCAACCCAACGCCAC
>JBBRRP010000122.1:0-18030 GCA_038246305.1 Polyangiales bacterium
CATCAGCTACTTCGACCAGTTGGGCATCCCTCGACTGGCCTCGTGACCACAACTCTTCGAACCGCCCGGTGCGGACCCGCATGCCGGGTGGTGTGGCAGGGGACCCGAGGGATTTGCCTCGGGCCCCTATGCCGATGACGTTTGAGGGAGTCGTCACGGGCAAGTTTGGGGAGGGGCCTCATTAAGAGCGCTAAGGATCTATCGGATCATCCCGCACGTCTAAGCAGCTCTCGAATCAAGCCGATTTTACGCAATCGGCAGCGAATTTGCCCTTGGCATCTTGGTCTGAAATCCGGGCACCGTGATCGAGAAGGAGTCCTATGATCCGCCTCCTCCGCGTCTCGCGCGTTCGGGTCGGCACCTGCGTTGACCAAGAACCGGATGATGTTGGCTTGAGCGTCGGGCTTCCAATGCGGGGATCCGGGAATGCCATCGGCCGCGTAATGGAGTGGTTCGGCGCCGCGTCGGTTGACAGCGCGAATCAGCGCACCTCCTGCACTGAGCTCGCGGGCGATGTCGATGGCGTAGGCGGCGGCAGCAACATGAAGCGCCGTATCACCAGCGTAAGCGTAGTGGGAAATATCCTTGAGGAAGAATGAGGAAGCGTTGTCGCGTGTCGCGCCGGTGCTAGCTTGCAGTTGTGCCAGCATCGGAGCGGATGCAAGTAAGCCGGTGACGGTTGCGCGCTCCCCGCGGGAAATAGCTCGGAATAGCCCATGGAGCGCGGACTCTTGGCTGGCGTCTTGAGCGTTCTTAACCATCGTGGAGGGCGCTCAGGTGTCATCGGCGACAGGGCAGCTGAGGCTCTTGCTATACATTCCAGATCGATCGAAGCAGCAAGGGCGTCGATCCCCGGCTGATAGCTTTGAAATGGCCACGTCGATCCGCTTCGCGCGCGTCTCTTCTCGCTTGGCAGACGTGATCCAGTGGATCCAATCTCTGCGAGCGAGAGGCGTGATGTCCAACCACGTCTCCGACGCTTTCGGGGGCGACGCCGCGAGAATCTTCCGCAGATCATCCGGCATTTTGGGCTCGGGTTCCACAGCCACCGGTGCGATCTCCAGCGTGACCAGGTCGCCAGCTTCAGCGCCCGCGCTCTCGCGCAGCTTCTTGTCCACTTTCAGCCAGTGGCTTCCTTTACCGTCTGGCTCAAGCGTGGCCTGAAAAGGGGAGCCGTTGAGCGTGCCGTTAACCGACGTCATGCTCCGTGAGGGGAGCTTCGCACTAGCAGCCTTGGGCAGGACTACAAAGGCCCAGGAAACGGCCTTCGGAGTCGCTTTCGGCCGCAAGAGTTTGGCTGTAAAACGGATCTTAGAAGCGGGTTGGGTCAGCATCGTGCGCCTCAATCAGTCCGAAAGCTGCTCCCTGCGCGTCGTCACACGCAGCTATCCGCACGCCGTTAAGGAGCTGTGTGGGTCCGAGCACGACTCCACCGTGCTCCCGGACGCGCCCGATCGCGCTGTCGAGGGAAGGCACGCCAAAGAAGAAGAGCCAGTGCGTGTGTACTCCTGGGCGACCCTGAATGTCCGAGATAACTCCGCAGTTCGCGCTGCCCGCGCCGAAGGCGAAGTGTTGATGGCGACCGCGTGAACCCAAATCGATCTTGCTGGTGAACAACCATCCAAAGAGGGTGGAGTAGTCTGCGGCGGAACTAGTGGGATCGCTGGCGTTGAGCTGGTGCCAAACGACACCCGCTTTGGACTCGGCCACGCCATCGGTAACGGCCACGATCGCACCTCCTGCGTCACGGAGCACGACGAAATCGCCCACGCCCACAGGCGGCCCCAGACGGGTCGCACCGCGCGCTACGAAATTCGCTGCTACGGAGTCCGCGCCACCGATGTGATGCACGCTCACATGGCCCAGCCAGTGAGGGCGCGCGCCGCGTGAGATGGCGGCCTCGTGCAAGGCAACGATACCGTCTCCCCTGCGTCCGAGGACGGCATCGTAAAATTTGCCAGCCGCTTCGACATCGGTGGTGCGGAGCAAGTAACGTGAGAATCGCGCAAGAGCCATACACGCAGCATACTAGCCGCGAACGGAGACGTAACCCTTCGCAGGAGACACGAGTTTTTCGAGGCCCCCCGTCGGGGTCAGGCTTGGGTTAGCCCGCCGGCTTGAGATCACGTAATTCACGTGCTACACGTATATCTGTGTCGATCGCTAGAAATATCACATTGTCGATCGATGAGGCGATTTTGAAGGAGGCCCGGGTCCTGGCGGCAGAACGTGGGCTCTCGGTGTCGGCATTCCTCCGTAGAGAACTGATTCAGCTAGTCGAGAAGCAGCGCGGCTACAGCAAAGCTCGAGACCGAGCAGTTAGGCGGCTACGTCGTGGGACATCGCTAGGCTCAGGACGTCTGCCAAGCCGCGAGGAGTTGCACGATCGTGCCAAACTTCGTTGACACAAACATTCTAATTTACGCGGAGGATCGGGATGCCGGAGCGAGGCACGAGGTCGCCCGCGATCTGCTCCTCGGCCTGTGGGATTCGAAGGAAGGCGTGCTCAGCGTTCAGGTGCTTCAAGAATTTTACGTCAACGTAACTCGGAAACTGAAAAAACCGTTAAGTTCGACAAAAGCTCGCGACATCGTCGAGGAGTATCTGACCTGGACGATCGTGGAGAACACGAAGACGCTTCTATTGTCGGCCATGGCACTTCAGCACGACGCACAGCTATCATTCTGGGACGCAATGATTGTTCAGGCAGCAATCGACTCGCGCTGCGAGAAACTATTCACCGAAGACCTGAATGCCGGCCAGCGTTTCGGCTCGTTGACACTCGTCAATCCGTTCAAGAAGGGGTGAAGGCGGTCTAACGCCGGGTGTTTCAGCTGCAAGAGCGCTTCAGCTCAAAAACACAAACCCGCCTGAGCGAATGCCTAATGGCTAGCGTTCTGCCACGTCGGTCAGCAACGTTGAGTAGGCATCAGCTCGCTTTGCGTCTCAGTTCGCGATCAAGGCGTTCCGCCAAGTACACTTTCATCAAGGATTGGTAAGGCACATCCTGCTTGTTGGCGAGAATTTTTATCTCCTCCAACATGGTGGCTGGTAGTCGGATCGAGATGGCGATTGTGGAAGGCTTGAGTTCGGGAAAATTGGCTCGGCAAGCCGTGCTCGTGTCGAAGTAGTCGATTACATCATACGTCGCCCAGAACTCCCGTTCGGCATTTTCGGTGCGGAATTTCGTGGGTTGTTTAGGTTTGCTGCGGGGCTTGCTCATAGAAATTCCTTTCACGCCGGTGCATATCTCGGGACATGATTACGCGGATCATCCTCTCCCGAACGGTAAAGACGACAGTCAGCAAGCGGGCGGTGTTGGTTTGGCCTAAAACGGCGAAGCGAGGCTCGCTCTGGGAGTGCTTGGTGTCCGGGAAGAGAAGGACCGGACGGTTCAAGAAGACCTGCTCGGCTTCAAGCCGCGAGACCTGATGCCTTTCCCAGTTCTTTTCGGAATTGCCGTCGTCCCATTTGAATCCTGTGCAAGCTGCCAGCTCATCAGGGAGGCTTGCCATGATTGTTGTATACTACGGTAATATACAGCGGGCAAAGAGGAAATCAAGGCCGACCCGCCAAGGACGACGATATCCCCCCAAACGGCCCCGTGCTCAGCTGAGAGGCCCGCGTTGGGCGTTCAGCGACGGAGACCGCGGGCCGGTGGCGACGATCACTATCAAAAATCGCCGGTCCCGTAGGGTGACGCCTTCGTTCATCGAACTGCGGACCTCGTCTGTTGCAGCACGTTGCTTCACCTCCGCCTCGCGAACCCTCCGTGAGACGTTTTGGAACGCTGATGTCATGCGGGACCGCATGACCAAGTAGTTCATGCCGAACAACCAGAGCCAGACCACCACTTGTCCGGCGATGACAGCAAACCACGAGCCGCCGAGCGTGGTCGGGACGAGAAAGAAGAACGATCCAAATATGCAAAACACGAGGAGTTCGGTCACCTTGATTTCGTACCGCACCGCACCGCATCGTCGGCGTGCATGCGCGTTCCGTTCGTAGGCGTTCACCGTGACCGATCGACTCGCTCCTTCGAAGAGGTGCGTTCTTCCTGTAATCTCGTCAGGCCCGCCTTCCGCGCCAGCTCCTGTACGGCGCGCCCACAGTTGTCGTAATGCGTCTGCTGCAGCATCATCAATGCGTGTCGCTGAAGCTTGAGGCGTCCACTGCCCTGTCGCGTAGGGCGGTTCGAGGAGTTCGGCGAGGTGAATCGCTGGTTCGCGGGCTAGGTAGTCGAACTGCGCTGCAACAAAGAATCCGATATCGCCATTCGCTGCCCGATTCGGGCCCCAGCCGCCAGGTTTCAGATGCTCCTTCCACGCCGTCAAACGCGGAACGAGTTCTGGGAAGTACGCGGCCGTGAAGCTGCACCAGATTCCGTCTACATGGCTTTCAATGCCAAGTGGTTCGCCAAGGTCGAGCCTTCTAAATTCAGCCTTAGGAATGGCGCGAGCTTTCGCTGATGCGAGCATTGCGTCGCTAGAATCGACTCCGATAACGCGAGCCCCACGCGCCACCAGCTCAGCCGCCTGGTCGCCGATGCCGCAACCGAGGTCGAGGACAAGCTGAGCGTCAAAACTGGGCAACAGATCAAAGATTTGCCACCACGAGCGGAGAGCGAACTGGCGACGGTGTTCGTCGGTAAGGTTCATCCGTCGCGTCTCGCCCTCGCCTGGCTAACGTGTAGGCGTGGCTCGAATGCGAAGACTTGCCAAGCGGTCGAGCTCACGGTGCAGGAAAACGGCTTCACCGGGATGCCCACGGCCTCGGCGACAACGTCGCCCCAGAACGATAAACCTTCGCGGTGCTGCGCGGTCACTCGGACCGTCCAGCGGCCCGGAAACAGGCTCCAAAGCGCACGTGCTGCGCGCCGGCCCACGCCCGCACGCCGATAGCTTCGCAGCACGAAGAACTCAGCGACGTCCATGGCGGTCAACTCACTTTCCACCGGCGAGCCTCGAACGGCGAGGATGAAACCCGCCAGTTCACCCGCGCACCGGATCAGAAACGCGAAGCGCTGTTTCGGCTGCGACCAATAAAGGGGCAGTTTGGGATAACCGAATCGTCCGTCTGGACCGAGTCGCACGTTCGGAAAGAGGGTGCTCAGATCGTGGGCGTAGAGTTCGAGCAGGTTTCCCAACAACGGAGCATCTTCGGCGGTCGCAGCTTCGAGCAAAACGTCAGAGTTGGCGATCATGAGCTGCCGGGGAGCGAGGCCTTCTTGCAGCCGCCCTCACGAACCATGCGGCGTCAGCAAAGCGTGAATCATGGCAATGAACACTGCGAGCCACGCGGCGAGTGCGGTGTACACGAAATAAGTCGGCACGACTAAGAGGAATTCGAGGTGGGCGGCTTGCGCGAGCCGAATCGTGCAGACCGTGTACATCCCAAGCGGGAAGACCATTCCCCAGTATTGCGGGTCGTATTTGACCGGAAACCGCCGAACCACGTGGCGCCACACTCCCAAGATGAGCAAAAGCGGGATCCACCAGGTTGCCGTCACCCAAAAGAACAGCGTAAAGCCCGTCAAAAACGGTTCGAGCAACGCGAGGAGTGGCGAAGCCTTACGAGCCAACAAGAGCGTTGAGCCCGCTAGAGTGGTGATGGCCACGGCGCCCATGTTGATCCAATAGGGCGGAGTGAGTCGAGCCATCGTCATGGGCAGGAACGTGAAACGATAGAAAATCAGCGTGATGATTGTCAGGTAGAGCATCGCTCCGAGCAGGTACATGCAGAGCGCGAAGAACAGCGTTAGCTCGCCTGGCATACCCTGGGAAGCGGGCAGTGAGCCGAGCACCGAGAGGCTTTGTGTCGCCACGATCGCCAACAGCCACGCGCCGTTGATACCATCTTCGAGCGTGGGCTTTTCCTCGCGCACGACGACGGCCGTGAAGAACGCGTACATCACAAATAGCCAGAGCCCAATACCGGCGAACCACAGCGCGCGAGCAACAGCTGGCTCGCCAGCGACGACCAGCAACTGCGCGCCCAAGACGCACGTGCCGGCGACGACCGTGAAGAACCCCGGGCCACGCGCGTGGTCGCGGAGGTCTGCTAGAACACTCCGCGGATAAGCAACGATGCGCACGACCAGCAGCAGGCTCAGTACTGCGTAAGCAACCGCGTTGATCCACACCAGGGGCCTGGCGATCCACAGCAGGCCCAAAAGCTTGCTCGCAATCGAAACGATGCCAGTCGCCATGACAAGCGCAAAGTACCCAGGAAACAAACTCTTGATGCCGCTCGCAACGCGACCGGGCAGGCTTTCTGCTGGCTCGGCGCCCATTACTCGAACCGATACAGGTAGTGAAGGAGGCCCAGATTGAGCCCCAAGCACGCGAGGCTCACGAGCGCCGCCGGCAGGGTGACCGACGTGTCTCCAGCCAAGTAGGCGTTCGCGGAGGCTGTCAATAGCCACAGCTGCAGCGTGAGGATCAGGACCACGAATAGCAGCATCGCGTTGACGATCGTCAGGCGTCGCGCGAGGGATCGGCTCGGCTTCATCCGCTGCCACCCTCCACGCCTGCCGCGTAGACGGTCTGATCGTGAACTTCGAGGAGGATGCGCGGCAGCCGGCGCTGAGGTGGTCCGGCGATCGCGTCACCGGTTCGAAGATCAAACCAGCCGTTGTGACACGGGCAATGGAGCTTGCCTTGTTCGACGACCGGGACGATGGGGCACTGCAGGTGAGTACATTGCTGGTCGTACGCTACGAACGCGCTCGGGCCCAGCCTCACCAACAGCCGCGATGTGCTGCCAGCTGGATAGTTGAACGTTTTTGCTCCACCGACGGCAAGCTCGTTCAGCGTCGCGACGGGCTGCCGTTGCAGGGCTTGCTGAGGTCGGCCAAACAGCTTCTTGTACAGGAACGAAAGCTGGCCGACGGCAAAAGCACTGCTAGTTAACACCATGTATTTGACGAGATCACGTCGCGAGACGTAGTCGTCCTCGTCCCAATCGATCGGAAAATCTCGCCGCCAGCGCGGCTGCTGGGCGGGAGGCGCTCGATCGGGTGGCACCGAGCGCGGGCTGATGGTTTGGCGGTCTTCAGTGTGGGGTTCGCTCATGCTGGGCCTTCACTTTCGAAGACGTCGTCGAGCACGTCATGACCAATTGTTGGCTCGTACATCGCGGCCGTGACATCGATCAGCTCGCGCGGAGCGTCGAGCGGCACCATGACGTTGACCTTGGTGCGGATCGTTTGCATGCCGAACTGAAACGTGTTCACAGGTTTTGCGCGCGGGCGAAGCTTTGCCATCTCTTCGCGCGTGCCGAAAGCCAGCGCCTGACTCGGGCACACCGAGGCGCACATGGGCTTCAGTCCGACAGAAGTTCGATCGTAGCACATGTCGCATTTCATCATCAGCTTCATGCGTGTGTTCATCTTCGGCACGCCGAATGGGCACGCCAGCACGCAGTTGTTGCAGGCGATGCAGCGTGGCTTGCGCGCCGTCTGCACCACGCCATCCTCAGTGCGCTTGATGGCGTCAGCGGGGCAGACCTCGGCGCAAGTCGGCGAGTCACAGTGCATGCAGAGGACGGGCAGGGTTTGGGCCGAGCGCGAGCGGTCGACGTAATCCAGCTGAATCATCGATTGTCCCTTGTGCGTGTCACACTCGGCGCAGGCTTGAACGCAAGACTGGCAGCCGATACAACGACCTGGGTCGACGAACATCTCGAAGATTTCCGGGACAGGCATAGGTTCACGCTCTCTACTGCTGAGGCTCCAGCGCAGCGGCGTAGTCGGGCGGCGCCTCGGCTTTGCTCACCCGGACTGCGCACACTTTATATTCGGGAATTTTCGATATGGCATCCTGAGCCGAGATGGTGAGCTGGTTGGCGCTCTTGCGACCGCCCCAATGGTAAGGAATGAAGACGGTGTCGGGGCGGATGGTCTTGACCACTGAAGCGCGCAGCGTGCAGTTGCCGCGGCGGCTCTCCACGGTCGTCCAGTCTCCGTCGGCGATATTGAGCTGCGCCGCGAGCTTGGGGTGAATCTCGACGCGCGGCTCTGGGTAGTGGTCCACAAGCGGCCCAATGCGGCGTGTCTGATTGCCCGAAAGAAATTGGCTTACCACGCGACCGGTGGTGAGGATGATTGGGTACGCTTCGTCGACGTCTTCTGCGGGGCCCACGTAAGGTGTGAGGTTGAAGCGCGCCTTGCCGTCGGGGAAGTAAAATGGGCCGGCGCCCTTGGCGATCGGGTTCCATGAGCCAGGCTCGAACAGGCGAACCGTGCCTTGGGGACCGGGCTCGGGAACTCCGTCGGGAGTCGCGCTGCGGCAGGGCCAGAACATGCCCATCTGCTCTTCGACTCCCTCGTAGGTGATGCCCGAGTAGTCGCTCACACCGCCCTTGGAGGCGACGCGCAGCTCTTCGAACATTTCCTTCGGGCTCGCGAAGGTCAGCCCATTTTCGCGACCCAAGGCCGTTGCGATGTCTTGAATGATCCGCCAATCCTGGCGCGCTTCCCCGGGGCACTCGACGGCCTGGTTGATACGAATAACGCGACCCTCGACCTGCGTCACCGTGCCTTCGTCCTCTTCTTGTAAAGAGCCAGGTAACACCACGTCGGCGTAGCGCGCGGTCTCGCTCATGAAAAAATCGATGGCGACGAAGAAATCGAGCTTCTCTAGCGCCGCGCGCACGAAATTGTTGTCTGGCAGAGAAACCACGGGATTAAAGCAAATAGACAGGAGGCCCTTGATCTCGCCCGTGTGCGCTTTGCGCATGAGCTCGTACGCGTCGACTCCGGGCTTTGGCAGATCGTCGGGGTTCATGCCCCAAACACCGGCGACGTACGCGCGATGCTCCGGGTTGCCCAGATCACGCCCGCCCGGGAGCTGATCGCACTTCTGGCCGTGCTCTCGACCGCCCTGGCCGTTGGCCTGCCCGGTAATGGTGGCGTAGCCCGATCCGGAGCGCCCAATGCGGCCAGATGCGAGCACGATATTGATCGTACTCAGCACATTTTGAACGCCGTGGCTGTGATGCTCGATACCGCGAGCGTGCAAAAGGAAGCTCCGCTTGGCGGTGCCCCAGAGCTCCGCGGCTTGTCGGATCGTGTGCTCTGCGATGCCAGTGACCTCCGCCGTCTTCCGCGGCGTCCACTCGCGAACCAAATCCGCCAACGCGTCGAAACCAACCGTATGCTGTTCGATGAAGTCGTGATCGAGCCAGTCATTCTCGATCATCAAATGGAGGATGCCGTTGAACAGTGCGGCGTCACGCCCGGGTTTGATCGGTAGGAATACGTCGCAAGTTCGCGCGAGCGGCGTGATGCGCGGATCGACGACGATGACCTTGGCGCCGTGCTCGCGCGCTTGCCAGATGTAGTTGGTGGTGATCGGTGCGCACTCGGCCACGTTCGCGCCTGCGACCAGGATAACGTCCGTCTCAAGGATGTCGCTCCACGGGTTGGCTGCGCGATCGATGCCGAATGCTTTTTTGTTGCCGGCAGCGGCGCTGACCATGCACAAGCGTCCGTTGTAGTCGATGTTCGAGGTTCGCAGGCACATGTGAGCAAATTTGCCCATCAAGTACGTCTTCTCGGTGGTCAGGCTGGCGCCGGACAAAATAGCAAATGCGTTTGGGCCGTGTTCGCTTTGAATACGCTCAATCGCCTCGGCCACACGTCGGATAGCGTCCTCGTAGCCGAGCTTGCGAAATCCCGAGGCGGAGCCCGGATCTTTTCCGTACGCGTGGAGCAGCCGATCGGGATGTGCTTGTTGCAGGTAACGCTTGACGCCTTTCGGGCACAGCATGCCGCGATTAAATGGAAACTCGTACCAGGGCTCGATGCCGATGATCGTGTTGTCCTTCACCTTCAGCTCGAGGCCGCATTGCTGCCCGCAGAAGCAGCAGTGAGTCTTCACGGACTTGTCCGGGACAACCCCGCTGTCGACACGGATGTCGTTGGCGTAGGCCCGGAATGGACCAAACTCACGGATCACGTCGAGATCTAGCTCAGGCGTTGGAAGTGTCGTCATGGGTGGAAGTTCTCCGCGTCCTCGGGGCCCAAGGGGCCCTCGCCGTGTCCTCGGTTCACGTGCACTGGCATCGGCATGAGCTCGCTTGGGGTTGGCAACGGCGCGCCGCCTCGTTGGCCGCGCCACAATAGACTCTGCGCCATCACGAACGACGCCCGCCGGCAAGGTGGGCAGATCCATTGATAGTGCTCGGCGTGGCTGCCGGGGATCTCGTAGCGGTATCCCAATTGCGCTTCCACTTGGATCAAATCCAATACGTGCATGCGCGAGCTGAAGGCGTGGCCGCAGCGCTTGCACAGCGCCTTTTCTTCCACGCGCCCAATGTCTTGGTAGAAGCCGACGCCCAGCTGGGCCGGGCGTTGAAAGATGTGAAAAAACTTACCAAACGGCAGCCAGATGAACGTCGCAATCACCGTGATGGCGTGCAAGATGGAGATGAAGGTAAAGCCGTAGCCCTTCATCCACGTGTAGCTCGCAGTTAGCATCAGCCCCGTCAGGCTAACCGCGAACAGCAAAATCAGCGGCATGAAATCCTCGGCGAAGCGTTGCAAGGCGCCCGCCCCCTCCTCACGCATTCGGCGCCGCATCGCAAGGAGCACTCCGGCGATGACCAGAAAAGAAGCCCACACCAAGCCGTGGAATAGAAAGAAGGCCACGACCGACTCGTGCGGAAAACGGAACACCGGAAAGCCGAACACGACGGCTTCATACAGAGCCAGGTTGCCCGGTACTGCGCTAAAATGGAGCCAGCCAAACACTAGCGGGAACGTGATCGCCACCGCTAGCAGGCAGCCCCACATGATCAGCAAGTGCGTCAAGCCGCGCACGCGATCGCGCTGCACGATGAAGCGATTGGCCAGGATATCGAGGCTGAAACGCGACACCCAAAAACGAAGGTTGCGCAAGCGCCAGCCGCGTCGCGTAAAGGCTTGCCAACCGCGTCGCCAATAAAGCGCGGTGGGCGGGCGCGAGAGCCACATCGAGTAGCGATAGGTGAGCCCGAACGTCGCGAAGAGCACGGAGAACGTGTAGGCGACCAGCGCCGCGTCGAAATGGCTGAGGTTGCGCGAGCCCATGACGATCAATAGGCCAAGCGTTAGCGTGGCGAGAATGGCGCGCGCCAGCGAGCGCGCAACTTCGTTCGTCATGCGCTCTGCTCCGCATGTGAATGCTGCTGCTCGGTCGTGAGTCCCCGCATGTTGCGGTAGACCGTAGTTCGCCAGTCGCTGGGTGCCAAGCGCCAACTACGCGCACCATTTGCGTACGCGCATGCGTGCACTCGACACTCTACTCGCGCCTCGACACTTCGCGCCTCGACACTCGCGGGCTTGCTTCTCGCGTCCGCAGTTGCATAGCTGAGGCATTGCGCCCCACACTGTCCGGAAGCACTTTGCTACGTTCTCCCCCTTACGCCACAGCGATCGACTCGTGGGCCATCACCCGTAAAGGCTTTCGCCCGTTCTTCCTGCTCGCTGCCGTGTTCGCGCTCGGGATCGTGCCGCTTTGGCTGTTGGTTCTTCACGGTACCCTCCGCATCGCTTCGTACCTGGACCCCGTCAGCTGGCACTCGCACGAGATGATCTTCGGGTTCGTCCTCGCCGTTATCGCCGGCGTCCTGCTCACCGCGGTTGGAAACTGGACCCAGCGAGAAACTGCGGTGGGCGCACCGCTCGCGGGACTCGCGGCACTGTGGGCTGTAGGTCGAGTGGCGATGAGCCTGTCGGCGCTCTTGCCGCGGAGTGTGGTTGCCGTTGCTGATCTAGCGTTTTTGCCTGTGCTGCTCGTGGTTTTGGGGCGCCCGCTGCTCGCGACCAGCAATCGCCGCAATTACGCCATGCTGGGCGTGTTGGGCGCGTTATTTCTCGCGAACCTGGCCGTGCATTTCGAAGCTCTCGGCGTCCTGCCGATGGGCTCGGCGCGCCGCGCCACCCTGGTCGGCGTCGATCTCGTGCTGCTGATCATCACGGTCATCGCGGGACGCACATTTCCGTCGTTCACGCGCAATGCGACGGGAGTGGCGTCGATTCGGTCCATCCCAGCGCTAGACGTGTTGGCGATCGGAGCCATGGTGGCGGTCGTCTTGTCCGATGCGCTCCCGCCGATGGGGCGAGTTGGCGCGCTGCTCCCTGCACTCGCCGGCGTGTTCGCTGCGGGCCGGGCTCTTCATTGGGGAGTTCGCCATACGCTCAAGCAACCGCTGCTGTGGATCTTGCACGCGGGCTACGCTTGGCTGGCGCTCGGCCTGATTGCTCGCGGATTCTCGGCTGCTCAAGGCTCGATCTTCGGCTCGCAGGCAACCCACGCGTTGACCGTGGGAGCGATAGGTTCGCTCACGCTCGGCATGATGGCCCGCGTTGCCCTCGGACACACTGGGCGGATGCTGGTGGCGCCGTCGGCGATGGCGGCAGCGTTTGTGGCGATCAACCTTGCGGCCCTCGTACGCGTGTTCCTCCCCTTGCTGGTTCCGGACTGGTACTTTGCCTCGCTCGTAGCCGCCGGAACGCTCTGGTTCGTCGCGTTTGCGACGTTTTTGGTCATCTACACGCCGATGCTTTTGCGTCCGCGCGTCGACGGCAAACCCGGCTGAATGGCGTCGGGGCTGGTGCGATAGGTTTGCGGTGTTACCCCGACGTGGTTGCGGAACACACTGATCATGTAAGACGCCGAGGAGAAACCACAAGCGTGGGCTAACTTCTGGATGGTGAGGTCTTAGAACCTTGGCGATATTTTGATTGCTGCTGTCGCAGTCGCTCGACAGATCCCGCTGGTAACACGAAAAGAAGAAAGACTTTGCAATGCTGACCAAGCTCTCTGGAGTCGATTTGCACCTCTTAGATTGGACCAAACGGACCAGACATTCAGCACGCTGAACCTCAGCCAAACACTCAACGGACGGCAAAGCTCCGTGGGGCCGTTTATCGGTCTATCAGCGAAGCACCCAGGAGGCAGCGATCATTGGGCGTACTCCACCGCACTCAAACCCTTAGCCAGCCTTCAGTAGCTTGTGGGCGCGCTGCCGTGACACTCCGAGTAGCGTGCCAAGGTCTCGCGTGCTTAGCCCTCGCTTCGCCAAATCGCCTACCACGCGGCGGATGACTTTTCCCACCCGCACCTGCTCGGCATCGGCTTTAGCCTTGGCGAGCTGGGCCGTCTCAAGTTTCGCCAGGAGCGGCTTGGGGAGACCCGCAATCTCGGGAATCAGCACCGCCACTTTGGCCGCCTGCTTATTCTCCAAAAACACGCCCAACGCGGAGCGGAATCTCTTCATCGACGACTCAATCGTCATCCCCATTGCGACTACACCACCACCGCCGACCTTATCCCAGCTCGCCGTCCAGAGTCCTGACTCGCCATCGTGCAGAAGCCGTACGTTGTACTTTTTCATTTCAACCAGCCTTTCCCGAGGCAGGGTTCAAGCTGCCTTTCAATTGCCCGCAGTGTTCCCGCAGGAATGTCAGCACCTGGGTGCATTGCAACTACGGTGGTGCAATTCTCGCATTTTATGACGATGTGGGAACCCCTCCGTCGAGCTTCCATGCAGGCTAGGCGTTTGAGCACACGAAGCAGTTCCCGCGCCGTCACATGGTGTGAAATAGCTCGCGGCACACTGTCAATAAGTGTTGACACTCGCAGGTCCGGTGCCTTTCGCCTACGGTGGGCGAAGGCGGGAACCGGGAAGGGGAAACTAGGCATTCAGCGCTTGGGTTTGGTGCTAGCCGCGTTCGAGCAAAGCCGGCAATCCCCGCATGTCGTGGAAAACGATCGCTCCTGCTCGTTCAAGGTCATGATTCCCCTCGTCCGCCGAGTAGCCGAGAACTCGCATCCCCTCGGCGACCGCGGCTTGAACGCCAGTGATGGAGTCCTCAATGACGACACAGTCCGCGGGATTCGTGTTTAGGCTCCGTGCTGCGCAAAGGAACAGATCAGGCGCGGGTTTTGGTCTTTCCACCATGGACGCAGTAAAGATAAGTCCTTCGAAATGATGGCTGAGGTTGCACAGCGCAAGCGAAAGCCTGACGCGGGACAACGAGGATTGGGAGGCAACGCAGATCGGGAAGCGTGGTGCAAGGTAGTCAAGTGCAGCGTGGATGCCCTCGATGGGTTGAAGCTCCTTCTGAAAGAATCGGGCGATCTCCATTGCCCACTCAAACATCCAGTCACTTGGGAGGGCAGAAGTGTTGAGTTGCACAACGGCGGCGATCTCGGCAAATGCTTTGCCCTTAAACGCCTTGGCTGCTTGATGGGGAGTCAAGCTCCATCCCCAGCGAGAAAAGAGGCCCGCCTCCGCCTGGTTCACAAGTGGCTCGCTATCAACCAAGACACCGTCACAATCAAAGATTAACAACTTAGGGGGAGACATCGAATTCGCGTAATGTAGCGGCGTTCAGTTGGCCAGAGGGAGGTCGAGGACGGGCCGAGGATGTTGACTGCTGTGCTTCTGGCCTCGCTCGCCCCCCGGACGCTTTTCGGGAGCCTAGCGCAACACGCGCGGAATAGCTCCCAAGAGCCAGCGCTGGAACCATGACCATGCCGTCGAGGTCGGGCACGAAAGGCAGGGTGAAACTTTGCGGCGCACCAATCGATTATCAAACGGCGAGCACGGCTACGCCAGAGAAGTGGCGTGATAGCTGTTCGAAATCCCCCGCATCGCCCGTAACGACGATTGCACCGAGTAGCGCCGCTGTAGCCATCACAATGGAGTCCACGGTGAGCTTAGCGTCTACGTTTTTGGTGCGCGCAAGCGCGGAGCCTGCAGCCTTCATGATCTCGACCGTAGCGACGACCTGCGTCGCAGCCAGGATCTCGTCCCGAGCGTCGGTTCTGCCACGCCATCACTCCGCTATCACGGGCAGGGGAACAACAATGCGCGCACGGCCGACGCGCACCAGCTGGAGGAAACGAGAAGCACGCTGCTTGCCTCGCTCCGCCGAGATGAGTGCCCGCGTGTCGAACACATAGATTGGGATCATGCAGCCCGCCGCTTGGTCCGTCGCTTTCGCCACACGGCGACTTCGTCATCGATCTGCGTTTGAATCGAGTCTGCTTGCAAACGGGTGATGTCAGGGAGGCCCTGCCGCCGCAAGTACTTGCCCGCCGCCATACAGCGTCGAGCTTCCTCTGCAAAGTCCGTCACGAGTGCTGACAGGTTCCCTCCGAAGGCGCTGTCCGCAAGTGCCCGCAGTGCGCGCTTTCGGGATCGACGGATACCGAAAACGTCTCGGTTGCGCCAGCCCTGCGTGGCTTCTTCTTCATGCTAACTGTGTAGCACAAGACGCCGCTGGGTTCATCCTAGGGCGCCACGCTCAGGATAGGCAATCGTTACCAATCCACCACTGATCCGTCCGCATCATCGTAATATTCAGCGCCGAGCTCCGCGTGATAACCAGCTTCCGGACCGCGGTAGGCCGCAGCCAGCCGGTCCTCATCGATTTCGATGCCCAGCCCGGGTTTATCTGACAGAGCGATGTAGCCTTCTTGGACCACCAGCGGCTCCTTCAAGATCCCCTCGCCTAAGCTCCAGCGCACGTGCTCCTGCACGAGGAAGTTCGGAACCACTGCATTGACCTGGAGGCTGGCAGCCAATGCCACCGGACCAATGGCGCAGTGGGGCGCCATGTGTTGCGAATAGATCTCCGCCATGTTGGCGATCTTTCGGAGCTCGCTGAGTCCGCCGCAGTGCGCTACATCCGGCTGGAGAATCGCGGCAGCCTGCTGCTCAATCACGCGTCGATATTCCCAGCGACTGAGCAAGCGTTCGCCCGTTGCGATGGGAAACGGCACGTGATCGGATACGAACTTCAACGCGTCTGGGTTCTCAGGCTGCACGGGCTCCTCCACAAACATGGGCCGAATGGGAGCGAGCGCCAAGCACACCTGTACCGCCAAAGCCGGGGTCAGCTTTCCGTGAAAATCAAAGCCAATTTCGACATCTGGCCCCAGGCGTTCCCTGAGCGCGAACGCAGCATTCACAAATTCATCGATCTTCGAGGGCGGCTCCTGCGCACGCCATTTTCCGAGCAGCGGAGTCTTGTAGGCCGTGTAGCCCTGGGCCTGCAGAACGGCGCGCGCGCTCTCTTGCGCGGGACTTTCCGGCACACCCGCAAGTGGCATCGCGATGTGCGTGTAAACGCGGATCCGCTGACGCACGGGCCCTCCCATGAGCCGATAACACGGGACTCCGTAGTGCTTGCCGGCAATATCCCAGAGCGCGTGGTCGATCGCCGACAGCGCCGTCATGTTGTGGGGACCACCCCGAAAGAAAGCCGAACGGTAAATCTGTTGCCAGTGGTGTTCGATACACAACGGGTCTTTTCCTATCAGGTACTCTGCGCATTCATCGAGCACGCTAAAAACGGATTGAGGCTTGCCCTCGAGCGTGCTCTCCCCCCAACCCACGAGGCCCGAGTCGGTTTCCAGCTTGAGTAAACGAATGCGAGGAGCGGGGAAGAAATGCTGAATTTTTGTAATTTTCATGAGTTTCTCGATCCCTCAGAGGCTGTGCCTCAGCTGCTCCACGAGCCCACCCGCAAGCTTTTCATATTCGGAGACATGATTGTAAAGGTGAGCAGAGATCCGCAACCAGCGCCGCCACGTCGGTCAGCAACGTTGGGTTAGCCACGGCCCCCGCTTTGCCAGCAAGAGCAAGTGTGGCGCCGACCTAACCGGCCTTCAGGATCGTCGAGGAAAGCTTCGGTGTCGTCTTCCTCGGTCGAGCCAACGCAAGGTCGTGGTTGGCCTGGAGATTGAGCCAAAACTGCGGAGACGTGCCGAGCGCCTGCGCCAGCAACCACGCGGTCTCTGCAGTGACCCCACGTTTGCCGCGAACGATCTCGTTGATACGTTGAAC
The DNA here is from genome assembly GCA_038246305.1 of Polyangiales bacterium. GTDB lineage: Bacteria > Myxococcota_A > Polyangia > Polyangiales > Polyangiaceae > JBBRRP01. The sequence goes on from JBBRRP010000122.1 coordinate 16,843, forward strand.
GGGGACGCGGACATGTGCTGCGAAGGCGACCTGAGTGCGTCCCAGAGGCTTTAGAAAGTCCTCGGCTAGAACGAGACCTGGGTGAGAAGGAATACGAGAACGAGGAAGCATGGGTGTTTAGCCTTTGTGATAATCCATGACCTGAACGTCGTGGGCGTCGCCGTCCGTCCAAGCGAAGACGAGACGCCATTGCTGGTTGATGCGGATGGAGTGCAAACCTGCGAGGTCTCCGCTCAATAGCTCAAGGTGGTTTCTCGGAGGACTCCTGAGGTCGTTAAGGGAACTGGCGGCATTGAGAGCGTCGAGTTTTCTAAGAGCGGTGGCGCGAATCTGAGGAGGGATTGCTCGAATGCGGGCAGGCCGGTCGCCGTGGAACAGTGCTTCGGTGGCGGAATCGGCGAAGGACGCGATCACTGGAAGAAGTGACTATACTGCTTTCCCGGTATCCATGCAAGCCAACCCGCTTTGCGGGCGAGGGTCAGCGTGTGGCAGCGCTTTGTCGGGCGTCTCAAAGTCTCTTTCCAAGCGCCCGCTCGAGACGCGAACTCGCCCCTGGGACCTGGCCAACGAGCCCGCGCTTCAGCCGCGAGAGCCAGAGGGAGCGAAGCGAGCGATGGCGCTCGTAAACTGCAAGCGCCTGTTAGCCAGCCCCACTGCGGGACCTCCAATTGATTGGCTTTCGGCGCTGATGAAGGACCGCAAGAACGGCAGCGAGGTCGGCGTCGCCGATGAAATAGATGCTGTACGGAAATTTCCTAAGAACAGCGCGTTGAACTGCGTCGACGACAACTGGGACTGAGTGGGATTCTCACGAATTCGGTCGAACACAACATCGAGCTCCACTAAGAGGCGATGAGCGACGTTCGGGTCTCGTTGGTAGTACCAAGACAACGCGTCGTCGATTTCGAGCTGCGCGCTTGGCCGAACGATCAGAGTCAGCACTGACTTTCTAGAGCGGTGGCCCACGCTAGAGGCCGCTCAGCGAGCCCGGCGCGAGACGCTGGAGTCGTTCTTTCGTGCCGGCAACGTGCGGCGAGTGTCAAGCATCATTTGAATCCTTGAAGGAACGAATCACTGACGCATAGTAACGGGTCTCGTTACTACCGACAAGGAGGATATTCCTAGGCGGAATTTGGCGAGCAAGGTTACAGTTTGATCTGGCGGGCGGAGGCTTCCCAACTAGAGCGC
>JBBRRP010000123.1:0-18017 GCA_038246305.1 Polyangiales bacterium
ACACCGAGCATGCCGACGCGCTCGTCAAGCTCATCGAGGACGACCAGTTCTTCGACGGCCGCTACAAGGGCCGCGTCATCCAGGTTCACTCGGGCCAGAGGGGCGCCGAAAAGGACGAGAACGTCGAGCGCTTGCTCGCGGTCGAACGTCCTGACGAGCCGACCGAGGTCGTCGTCCACGTGAACATGCTCAAGGAGGGGTGGGACGTCACCAACCTCTACACCATCGTTCCACTGCGCGCTGCCGACTCGCGCACGCTCGTCGAGCAGTCCATCGGCCGAGGTCTTCGACTCCCGTACGGGAAGCGCACCGGCGTGCCTGCGGTAGACCGCTTGACCATCGTCGCGCACGATCGCTTTCAGGACATCGTCGACGAGGCCAAGAAGGGGGGCTACACGTTCAGCACGATCAACATCGGCGTGGATGTTCCCGAAACGCCGAAGCAGACGGTCGTGGTCGCGCCGGTGCTCGAGACGATGCTCGGCATCACCCCGCAGCCCGTTGGCCAGCCCGGCGAAGCGGCGACGGCCGGGGCGGCACCGAAGCCTGCAGTGCCGTCGCCCGCACCCAAGTTCACGAAGCCCGGGGAGGTGGCGGCGGCAAAGCTTGCCCTGGAGGCGATCGCCAAGGTCGCGCGCGATCCGAAGATGGTGCCCGGCACGAAGGCGCTCCAGACGGACGAGGTGCAGAAGCGTCTCGTCGCTGAGGTCACCGAGAAGGTGAACTCGGGCCAGCTCTCCATGTACCCCGAGATCAGCCACAAGGAGCTGGTGCTCGTCGTGCGCGAGGCCACGGCGATCTACGTCGCCCACACCAACGCCATCCCGCGCGTCATCGTGCTGCCGAAGGGGGTGGTTCGTGCCGGCTTCCGCGACTTCACGCTCGACCTGTCGTCGTTCCGCCTGCAACCGGTGTCGCAGGAGATCCTTGTGCAGCACCTGGCGAGCGACACGCGAGAGATCATCGGAGCCCTCGAAGGCGGTCACGACGAAGAACGGCTCGAAGACTACGTGGTTCGTGGACTCATCGACTTCGACGATGTGAGCTACGACGAGCAGGCGGACCTGCTCTACAAGCTCGCGGGGCAATTCGTGACCCACCTGCGGAGCTACCTCAAGGATGACGACGAGGTCCGCAACGTCCTGCTGTTCCATCAGCGACAGATCTCGACCCTGGTCCACACGAAGATGCAGCCGCACGCATGGGAGGAGGCGTCGTCCTACGAGGCCGTCGTCAGCCAGGGCTTCTCGGAGGTGCGTTCGCAGGCCTTCGCTGCGTCTGCCGACGAATCCGTACGCCCCTTCGGTACGCCGCTCGACAACAAGTCCGACATTCGGAAGATGCTGTTCGGAGGCTTCAAGAAGTGCCTCTACCCGACACAGAAGTTCGACTCCGATCCTGAGCGTCGGTTCGCCGTGGTCCTGGAGAAGGACAACACCGTCAGCAAGTGGTTCAAGCCTGGGAAGGGCGTCTTCCAGATCCGCTACACCGCCGACAACGACTACGAGCCGGACTTCGTCGTCGAGACCGAGACGGAGAAGCTGCTGTGCGAGCCCAAGCGCGCCGATCAGATGCAGGACCCGGTCGTTCTGGCGAAGGCGCGGGCGGCCGCGACGTGGTGCAAGCATGCCACCGCCCACGAGACCGAGAACAAGGGCAAGCCGTGGCGCTACGTGCTCATCCCTCACGACGCGATCGCCGACAACATGACCGTCGCGGGCCTGGCGAAGAGCTATGCCGTTGCGGCGCCGAAGGACGGGGGGTGAGCTGTGCGCTCGACGAGGCGGTCCGAGATCGCATGCACCGACGCGTTCTGGAACGAGGTCGACAAGGTGATGCCGGAATACCGCGAGCGGAAAGAGTTGCGCCGCAAGCACGGGGCGGGGTTGGACATATGACCCTCCGCGCGGCCGAACCATCAGGCCACTCGGCGCGGGTCGCGGCACGCTGGGATCCAAGTATCGGCCGCACTGTCCTCGGAGTTCCGGAACCGTGCCCGGGCGTTTCGTGGACGATGCCATCGCAAGCCAGGAGTACCGCCGTCCGGAGGAAGCCGTCATGACTGAACCGAAGAACGCAACCGTAAGCGACGAGCCGGTACCCGGCACTCTCGAGGGCTATGAGCCGCCAACGCCCGGCGGCTGGGATGAGTACCCGCTGGACGAGCTGGCCATCCGCGATGAGCGGCGGACGGCAGAGGACGTCGTCCGGCGAATCGAGAAGGGACGCTTTGTCCTCGATCCGGAATTTCAGCGTGATTTCGTCTGGGACGAGAAGAAGCAGAGTCGGCTCATCGAGTCGATCCTCATGCGGATCCCCCTGCCAGTGTTCTACGTCGCCGAGGATGCTCAGGGGCGGCTCGTCGTCGTTGATGGCCAACAGCGTCTCACTACGCTGAACCGCTTTCTTTCCGGAGAGCTAAAACTCTCGTTGGAAGACCGGCAGGAGCTGCACGGCAAGCACTTTCGTGATCTCGACGTGCGCCTGCAGAACCGTGTCGAGGACTGCCAGCTACTTTTCTACATCATCGACCACGCCGTGCCGGAGCGCGCTCGCCTCGACATCTTCGAGCGGGTCAACGGCGGCGAGGTGCTCACGCGCCAGCAAATGCGGAACGCCATGTACAACGGGCCCGCTACGGTCTTCCTGCGTGAAGAAGCTGCTACGGAGTTGTTTGCGAAAGCCACGGGCGAGAGCCTCGACTCAAGAAAAATGCAGGATCGCGAATTCGTGAACCGCTTCTGTTCGTTTTCGGTGCTTGGCCTGGATACCTACAAGGGGGACATGGACGACTGGCTCGCGCGAGGGCTGACCCACCTGGGCAAGCTGGATGACGCAGCACGCGGCGAACTGCGCGCGAAGTTTCAGCGGGCTCTTCGCAGCAACTTGGCCGTTTTTGGGAAGCACGCGTTCCGTAAGCATCGAAAGGCAGACCAGTCTCGCAGCATCATCAACGCTTCGCTATTCGACGTCATGGCTGGCTCGCTCTCGAACATCGATGAGGCACTCGTCTCGACGCGGGCGGAGCAGCTACGACAAGCATTCTATCAACGCATGGATGACCAGCGGTTCATCAAGGCGGTCACCTACGGACCCAACACGCCCAAGGAGGTCAGAACGCGCTTCGAGATCGCCGCGGAGATGATGAAGGAGGTATTCGATGCTCAGTGAGCTTCACATCTCGAGCTTCAAGTGCTTCGAGAACCTCGACCTGCGGCTGAGGCCGTTGACGCTGCTCTCTGGGGTCAATGGGGGCGGAAAGTCGTCCGTGATCCAGGCGCTCGTACTGCTGTCGCAGACGCTTGCCGAGCGGGAATGGGGGCGCACCCTCATGCTCGAAGGGCCGGACCTCGCCCTGGGTAGCGCAGCCGACGTCCTCAACCAGAAGGCCGCTCGCCGCCGGCTTGCGCTGGGCGCCTCGACGAACGCAGAGCGTGTCGTGTGGACGTTCAAGACCGACGATCGACGGGCGCTATCCGTGGAACTCGAGGCGGTGACGATTGACGGCAAAGCAGTCGAACTGGGAGACACGGTTCGTTGGCTGCTGCCTGCGCACCGTGCGGAGGCATCCAGCGTCGTCAGTGCGCTCCGCCGCCTGAGCTGGATCACAGCGGAGCGAACCGGACCTCGTGAGCTGCTGCCACTGCGAGACGCGCACGGACATGCGCACGTCGGTGCGCGCGGGGAACTGGCTGCTGGCCTGCTCCACTGGCGCGAATCCGATGACGTATCCGCATCCCTCTGCCTGCCAGACGTTCCACCAACACTCTTCCACCAAGTGCGGGCTCGCATGCAGGAGTTCTTTCCTGGCTGTGACCTTCGGGTGTCGCCGATCGACGGTGCAAGCGCTGTGAGTCTTCGTCTCCGCTCGGACGCTCGCTCGGACTTCCAGCGACCGCAAAACGTGGGCTTCGGATTGACGCAGCTTTTCCCTATCCTGGTAGCGATCCTTGCCGCAGAGAAAGGTGACGTGGTGCTCGTCGAGAATCCCGAGGTGCACCTCCATCCGCAGGCTCAGCAGAACATCGGTTCGCTGCTCGCGCGTGCCGCTGCCAGTGGCGTGCAGGTCATCGTCGAGACGCACTCGGACCACGTGCTCAACGGGATTCGCCTTGCTGCGAAAGCCAAGACAATCGCGGCCGACGACGTCGCCGTTCACTTTTTCTCGCCGCTTCAGCCCGACGGCGTGTTCACCCCTAAATCGCCAAAGTTGGACGCGGATGGTCGGCTCGACGCTTGGCCGGAAGGCTTCTTCGATCAGTTCGATCTGGCCCTGTCCAAGCTTCTGTAGAGGGCGACATGGAGCCGATTCTCGACGAGACCAGTCTCGTTCCGTGTCCTGTGTGGTCGCCCGCTGCGCGCGTCCTCGAACTCGCACGAAGCCTTCAGGCCTTCGACGGCCTTGGGGCTCCTCGCGTGCTGCGCTCCGTCCGCGATGCCGCAGATCGCGACATCGGAAACGGTTTCGGACTGCGCAGCTGGTGCTTCAATCGAGCGACGGATCGTGACGCAGGCCGCCTGCTGGCGACCCGGCTTGCAAGCCAGCCCTTTATCGACGGGGCGGGAGGTCTCTTTGCGGTCGCCGAAGGCGTCCGTGCTGTGGAGGCGGCCGTGAACGGTGCATCCGCGCTCGGCGCGGGCCTGGCGGCGCTCACCGACGGTGTGGTCGTGGCGCTGGCGAGCGCGTGCCAGGCCGCCGGAGGGACGTTGGCGGTCGCGCTGATCTACCTCGATGACGATGGCGAGCGGAGTGAGACGAGCGACGTGCCGTTGTTCGTCTCCGCAAACGAGGTCGAGCTGCAGCGGGCTGCGCTCATCGAGCGAATCGATCGGGCGGTCGCGGATGGTCGAATGCTGCTCGCTCGGGTGGGAGAGCTGTTTCCTCGCTTGCGCTTGGGACCCCGGGTGCTTGACCAGATCTCCGTGCTTTCCGGGAGCGAGCCGGTGTTCCGACAGCTCCTGCGACATCTCCGTGCCCTCGACGCTGGCGCTCGAGAATGGCCCTCCAACAGAGGGTTCGAACCCGCGAGCGTCACCTACAGCGTGGAGTCGAAGGCGACCCTGGATCACGGGACGTTCGGGCCGATGCGCGACTTTCCGACTCCGGACGGGTTTGATGCGGAGCGCTGGAGCCTGCACACGAAGCTGACCGGAGGGAGCGGAGCGCGGCTCTACTTCCGCGCCGTACGGCCAGAAGCAGGCGCCGTCGTTCTGATCGGCTATTTCGGGGACCATCTCCCAACCGTGAAGTACCCGACGTGACCTCTGGACTGCCGGATGGCCTGTTAACCGGCCCCTCTCGGCGGCGCCGACTTGTTAACCGCTCTCAGAAGTTCTCGACCCGCGGGCGCCTTCAGAGAGCACGATCGCGCCCCCGCGAGCCCGTCGTCGCGCGCGCCCGCGTTCTCAGGATCGCCGTCCGCGACCACGCCGCGAACGTCGCCCGCGCGCAGAACCCCGCGAACACTGGCGCTTTCAAGACGAAGCCCCGCGAGTTGCCTCGCGGGGCTCCTGTTAACTGATCCCCCACCCTCGGTTGGTGGTGGAGGAAGAATGGCTCCAGCTCAAGGACTCGAACCTTGGACCCGGCGGTTAACAGCCGCCTGCTCTACCAACTGAGCTAAGCTGGAATTTACGTTGGGAGGCGGAGGTTAGTGGGGTCACTGGCGAGGTCAAGAGTGATTCTCGACATTTAGCTCGGAGGGAGCCAAACGCCGAATAGGGGGGCCTCTTGGCCGCCCGGAGCGTTGACCGGTGCCGTGGGGGGCCGTGTGTTTTGGACCCCCATGAAGATCGGGAGCTTCCGTAGCGTCCAAGCCCAGTGTGCTAACACTCGGTCCTGTTTTGGAGAGTCCTCAGATGGCTTCTAGATTTCGTTTTTCCAGTTTGGTTTCGTTTTCGGGTTTCGTTTCGGGTTTGCTCGTGGGTGGCTGTGGTGCGGGCGCCACGACGCAGCGGGTCGTGGAGACGCCGTCGGGGTCGAGTGTTGAATACGGTGCGCCGAAGAACACTCAGTACAGTGCGGAGCTTTCGCCTGAGCACGATGCGCTTCGGGTCACGGTGTATGAACAATCGGAATGCGACAAGATCAAGGTGGAGACCACAGAGCGCGTGCAAGAAACGCTGCGCGACGGCAAAGTGGTGGAGCGGGCGCCGCTTGGAAAGGGACAGCGCGCAGGCGCGACCGAGGGAACGATTGTTTGCCAGCAGCGTTATGCGAGTGATGCGTTGGTTTCGCTCAAAGTGGGGGAGTCGATCTATCCCGTCGGGAAGACAGATTCCGAAGGCCAGCTGGGGATTGCCCTCTCGGATCGCCTAAAAACCGATGTTTATGGGGCGCCGAACAAAGACGTGATCTTGTTGGTGAAGGCACCGGGTGCGATGAGCACACTCGAAGCCGGGCGTGTGGCAGCGGGCGTATTCCAGGAACACGATGCCATGGTAGCGAGCCTGGTCGCCAGTCTCGGAGCAGTACTGAGCAAGTCAGAGTTAACGTCTTCCGATATCACCTCTTCCTATGAAAGCTACGCGAAGCTTCGGAAGATTGCGCCGAACGATGCGCGCTTCGTGGGGCTCTCAGCCCGATTTTGGGAGGTTTTCACGGGGCGCAAGCGCGACGAGGCCACAGCAAGCCTGAAGAAGAATCTGAAGGCGTTGGAGGAAGCCAAAGCGGTGCTCGCCGGTGCCAGCCTCGCCACCATTCCTCTCTTTGCTCAGATTGCGGCCAACGCGCAGGCATTCGATGCGCACGCGGTGGAGTGGTCCGAATTTGAAATCCTGAGCGGCTTGCGCGGAGCCCCGGAGCTTTGCGGCAACGGTTTTGCTTGGTCCGCCTTAGCAGCACCAAAGGTCAGCGTTTCCACGCGATTCGCTGGAAATTACCTGCGCGGCATGTACGGGGATGATTACTCGAATACGGTGAACGGCCTCTGTGCCACGCTGCGCCGTTAGAAGATGACGGCGCGTTGGTAGCTTGTTGAAAGCTCGCGGAGACACGGCGATTTCGGCCCGTCGCATGGAGTCTGAAAATCTTTTGTTGGAAGGTAGGCCCTCGCGCGGCGAAACAGATAGTAAGCATGCTTACTATCTGTTTCCATCACTGAAGGCCTTGCCTGTTGTGGAGTTTGGAAGGGCTTGAAGGCCTTGCCTGTGTGGAGTTTGGAAGGGCTTGAAGGCCTTGCCTGTTGTGGAATTTTCAGAAGGGCTGAAGGCCTTGCCCGCTGTAGGCTGAAGGCCTTGCCCGCTGCGTTAGTTAGCGCGCGCTACTTCAGGTTGATGGCCTGTACGCCCCAGGGCCCACTGGCGAGATAGAGTGTGTCGCCCACGCGATCGATGGCGTTCATGCCCCAGCCTTGGGTGCGGATGAAGCGATCGTACTTTGGCACAGCTCCACCGAGTCGAAAGACATCGAAACCTTGGCCGCTCCAACCGCTTTGCATGAGAGCCACGTCGCCATCAACAGCGACAAGCCAACCCCAGCCATCTTTCGAGGCTGCGCTCGTGGATAGGGGATTTCGCGGGTCCTGAACGTCGATCTGCAACAGCTCCAGCGCATCGCGGTAACAATCGTTGGGCAGGGCGATTTGGTGCTGATACGAGGTGTAGACGCGATTGTTCTGAACAAACAGGTTGCCGAGGTAGCCATCAAGCGAAAGCGAGCTTTGAAGGATGGCTTTGCCTCCGGCTAAACGCGCCACGTTGAAGCGGTTGCGCGTGGTGTTGTTCAGATACTGATAGTCCAGGAAGTAGAGCACGTTGGGATCGGACGTTGAGGCTCCTGCGAGCAGGCCGGGTACGTTGATCTTTTCCGAAACGAGCGGAGCGCCCGGGACAGAGAGATCGATGCGATCGAGGTAGTAGCGCACCACACCGGGGGTGTACGTATTGCCGTTGTATTGGGGTTGTATGACCCATTCTTCGTGGTTGGCGTAGAGCGTATCGCCAACGGCGCGCAGGTTGCCCCACCAGCCGTTGCTGTCGGTGGTGATGGTTTGCTGGCCCATAACGGGAGCATTCGGATCGCTCAAGTCGACGACAGAGAGCACTTGATAGTACTTGCCGTTGCCGTCCGCTGTGGGTTCATATTTTTGGGTTTGGAAGGCGAGCTTATCTCCGCCCACTTGCACCACGTTGTTGCCGCCGTACCAATCGGCGCCGTAATAGGCAAAATCGGCTCCGTAGTACCAACTTTGAAGCCCCTCAGGCAACCGCAGCTTTCCGAGTAACTGAGCTCCACCAGGCAAGATCTGGGCGACTTGGATCTGCTGGAAATAGGCGTAGCAGATACTGGTTTGCCCACCGGGTAGAGTAGGCGCGCCGATATCTTTACGAGTGCTGCCGCCAGCTTGAGTTTGCGTGGCGCAATCCACCGGCTCCCTCACGTTGGATAGGACGTAGTTGTAGCTGCCGTTGCGGAAAACCTGGGCGTTGTCGCCAGCAATATCGAGATGCGCCAGCTCTTGGCCGCTCGCGGTTTCTTCGGCTTGCGACGGGGGAACCACGATGAGCTCAGACTTTTGGGTTTGATGGCTGAAGAAATCGCTCGAGATCGTGACCACTTGCTGGGCGTCAGCTTGCACACTCACGATGTTGCGAGCGAGCGGGACCTCCTTGATCACTTTGGGCTTGGTGTGGTCGGCGTAGTCTACGACGGCGAGCGTTGTATCGCTGATCGAGACAATACGCCCCTTCACGAAGATGCCGCGCTCCACCCAGCCTTTAGTATTGGCAGCACCAGCAGTCTTGATCATGGTGGGTGTAAATTCGATGAGCTGGACGCCGTTATTGTAGTCTTGATATCGGTCCGACCAACCGCTGAAAGGCAGCACCACCAGCCCTTCTTGGTCGTTCTTGGTGAAGGCCTTGAAGGTGCCCGCCGCGGGTGTCCATGCCCAGCCGTCGCCGAAAGTGGCGCTGCCGAGTGAGAGCGGCTTGGTGGCATCCGTCACGTTGAGGTAATTCACCGTGATGCGGCTATCCCAAATATTGGTGGTCGCGTCGTAGCCGGAGCTTCCCAGTGTGAACAGGTTGTTGCCGGAGGGCGTGAAATTCCAAACTGAGCCCTGAACGCTGGTTGAGCCAGCGAGCACGGGTGCCACCGGATTGGTCACATCGAAGACTTCGATGGGCGTCGTGTTCGTGCTTTGGGTCGTGAAGTAGTCGCCGGTGGGGGCGAGATACATGCGGCCTTGGTCAAAACGCACGGCCGGTGACCAGGATTGACCTGCGACGTTCAGCCGGCTCTTCAAAACAGGAGCGTCGGGGTTGCTGAAATCAGCCGTGACCAAGGCGTAATTGTTCTGTCCGCCACGATTTTGATCCGCCCAGGCAAACAGGTGAGCCACCTTTCCGTCAGCGAAGTCCAGATTCCAACGGCCGTTGTCGGTGCCCCAGCCTTGAATCGAGGCCTGGAAGGCGAGCGAACCACGCAGCGTGATGGTGCCTCCGGGATCGGTAATATCGAGGTAGTCGAGAGCAGCGGTGGGAGCTGGCGATGCGACTGCGCCGCCCGTCCCCATCATGGTGGCGGTTCCCGTGCCCGCTGCGCCGCCGCTTCCGGCTGGATCTTTGATAGGTGTGGCAGGGTCAGCGGGCGTTTCTGGCACAATATCGTGCGCGAACAGAATCGAATTAGCCGTTACGTTGAAGATGGCGGAATAGCCGGGAACTTCGTAGCGGCTTTTGGCTTGGATTTGCCCTGCCGCAAAACTCACGGACGATACGACCGACTTGGAACCCGAATAGCCACCACGGCCCGCCATACCACCCACTCCCACCGAGCCCGAAGGAACACCCTTGTCCGATTGACAGTGAGTGTTGTCGCCCTGCAGCCCATAGTACCAATCCTGCTGATCTTCGCTCACCGCGTACAACACGTCTCCCACCACGCGCGTGTCGCGGATCCAGCCACCGAGCTTGGCCTCACCCGTCACCCGGATATTCGTGGCATCTTTGGCATCCAACCCGCGCACAATCGAGCCACGGAACGGAGTGCCATCTTCCATGGTTCCGATCCAGTCGGCGACGACCACGACAGCCAAGCCGTCGCGAACAATCATCTCCACAGGCTGCCCAAAGATCGGAGAACGGCCAATCAGCTTCGGCTCATCCACTTGAGAGACGTCGAACACCATGAGGCCGCGGTAGCCGTTCAAGACGTACAAACGATCGCCCTCAAGGCGATAGATGTCCGTCTCTTCGACGCTGCGGGGTTTCGCGCTGCCCGAAGCATCCTGCGCAGAGGCTCCGACTGTTGGGGTCGCGGCAGAGTTCAGCCCGCCCTTTTCTAATCCGGACCTGCCATTCGAGGCGGGCGCTGAGGTGAAGTCTGTCTGGCCAGGCGAGAGGGGCCCGGCGCCGTTGGAGGGTTCGGCGCTGCCGCTACAGCCTACCAGGCCCCACGCGGTTAATAAGCAAGCGATGGATGAATAGTGCTTCATAGTGGATTGACTCCTTCATGTAGGAATAAGCAAGGGTTGTGCCTAAGATGGAAGTTCTTGAATTCAGGCGCTGAGCGACTCATGGCGCAACAAGCTACGGACAGTTTCGTCACGGTTGTGCCAAGTGCGCCATCGAACATTGAGCCTATTGCGCAAAGCATGCGTCCTCCAGGTTGGCTGCGCAGGATTGGCTGGCTGGCAAAGTGAGGACTGCGCCCGCGCTCTTGCCTGCAGCGCTGCAAGTGCAACGAAAAACGGGCGTCTGGCCATCAAAGTCCCGAATGCAACGTCCGGAGCGCGGAACTCCAAGCACCAGCTTCTCGGCGCTGCAAACGTTGCCTGCGGGGACGGCAGCGTTGGAGCAGGTTGTCTTCAAGGCAGCCGCGCAGCTGGGCGCTCCGTTGGCGCTCACGAGTACTGGTGCTGCCCCCACGCAACGGCAACTCCAGCCGTCGGCTGCGGGGTCGCAAAATCCCGTAAAATCCTGGCAAATGGCCGCTTCAGGGCGACAACTGGCGAGCGCGTCTGTGCAGAGCGCTTGGGTGCTTGAGCGGGTAGCCTGGTAGTAGCTGCACGTGCACTCCATGTTGCCCGCAGGCGTGTGCTTGCAGCTGCCCCAACCGTTAGTGCATTCATTCGCGCTGCCAGGGGCGTTCGAGTCCACAGGGGTGGTCGCCACGTTAGGGCTGCCCGCCGCACCCTGTTCCGTGCCTTTCTCGTTTCCCGCCATAGGGAGAATAGGATCCAGTGAAGGATTGCCAGACTCTGTGCCGGCACAGGCTAACGTCAAGCTAAGCCCAAGCAGCGACACACCAATCACCCCGATACCGGGCACCGCCCGTCGTAAGCATCCCTTCACGACGCGGGCTCCTTCTCTTCAGGATGCGAAAGCGCAAACAACTGAAAGCCCACCTGCACGACTTGCTCTGGCGATTCTTCTAGCTCCGCCAGCTCTAGGAGTTCTCGCCGGAAGGCTGCCAGCCGTTGCTTCAAACGGGCCATCCCACCGGTCCCGAGACACAGCGTGAGGCCTGTGATGTCGCGGTCGCTCGGGGGGAGTCGATCCAGCGATGTCATCGCGTGATTCATCAGCGCTCGGTGGTAATTGGCAAGATGCAGCGAGCGAACATGGTCCGGCCCCGTGGAGACCGTTTTGTCCACCTGCCGCAGGCGACCGTTTGCGTCGCGCACCAAGAGCCCCAGCTCGACCAACGTGTCCAGGGCGAGCTCGGCTTCTGTCGCTTTGATCTTGGGGGACAGCCGCTCGGCGATCCACACTGGATCTTCACGAAAGCTCACACTGCTCACTAATTCACGAATCGCCGGCAGATACCACTTGGAGTGGTACGCATCTTGGGCTGCGGCGAGCTGGTGATTTTGGCGATAGCGCTTAAAACGTTGGAGTGCGGAGTAACGCGCGTTGCGTTCTTCGACATCCTTAGCCTGACCAAAAGCCACCAGCGCTGTGAAATAATCCGCTGCCGGGCCCTCCAGGTGGCAGGCCGCAGCAAAGCGAATCGACATCTTTGCGGTTAAGTTGCGGTCGCCATCCATCACCAACTTCAAATAGTTGGGAGACTTGAGGCCGGCTCGCCGCGAAAAGCTCCGAAATGAATAATCGGACTCTGCCTTACGCGCGGAATAGAAGTCCCGGAGGAACTCTCGATAGTCCAGATAAGCAAACACTTCGGGCGACACCTCCTTCCAGTGTGACCGAACCGCAGCTCGAACGGAAGGCGGGGCCCAAAAATTCCGTATACGACCCTGTATACGATATTCGCTAATTATGCCTATTTATTGTGGAGTTATTAGATTGGGCCAGAAATCTAGTATACGAGCACCGCAAAAAACGCACCCTGATGTTCAGGGCAGCGGCGTGGGGCCGAGCGGTTTGATGAACTTGAGCACGAAGCGATCGCTTTTGCCCCTTTGTGCCCCGGCGGCCATCGGCGAATCGTTCCAGTCGCGCTGATCGTCGGCATTGCGAAGAAAATCGCCTTCTGCTGCCAGCTTGAACCCGGCTGCTTCGACTTCCGAGATGACAAGGCTTTCCTCAATGCGGTGCAGTGTCTGCGCGACTTTGTCTGCGTCGCCGGCGCGCGCGCTGTGATCCACAATGCCATAAACGCCGCCGGGCTTGAGCGCCGAGAAGATCGCCTTATTCATCGCGGCGCGGTTCGTCTTCATCCAGACGGTGTCGTGATAAAAGAGCACCATGAGCACGGCGTCTAGGTCTTTCACATTCGGCGGGAAGGGCGCGTCGAATTCGGTGTCGAGGCGCACAGTGTTCTTCATGGCTGGCTTCTTGAGGCGCTCGCCCCAGGGCCCGGCTGCGAAGCGCTCTATGATAAACTTGTTGTTCTGGCCGTAGAGGGTACCCGTGGCGCCGAGCGTGCGAGCCAAGAGTTCAGAGGTGTAACCCCCGCCCGCGGCCAACTCCGCGATCTTCATGCCGGGACCGATCCCAAAGAATGCTAGTGTTTCGGCGGGTTTTCGTTGTGCGTCGAGCGCTTGATCCTCTGGGCTCCGATCGGGAGCTGAGACGGCGTTCCGGACAGCGTCCGAAATCGGCGTGGTCACTTTTGTGTTGGGGTCCAGGGGAGCGAGCGACGCGGCCTTGGGCGTCGCGCTCGCGTCAGCGGCCGGGGGTGAGGCTGGCGGTGTGGAGGGTTGAGCGGCGCAGCCGGCCGCGCTGAATAGGGCAACAATGAGGGAGGTTTTGTAGGAGGTCATGCGGGGGTCCTTCGGGGTATTCAGCGGTGGTTCAGGTTGGTATGCACCGGCGTTTGGGGCCTAACACGAGTAACGGGCTGGGCAGCGGGAGCGGAAGCGGCCGACGCCGGTTGGAACAGAGGAGGTTCCACAACAAACGAAAAATCCTGGTCGTTAGCGTAGGAATAGAGCTTTAGCGACGGCGAGTAGGTCTTCATGTGGAGTGTCTTGCCATCCGGTGAGATTTCGAGCAGCCGCAAGTATCCAAGCCCACCTTCGTCGAGCATCTGAAAATTGGCCAACGCCTGGTGCACACTGTTGCCGGCATCGCCGCGGCTTTCTAAAAAGCCTGTGCCATTGGCGAGCACGTGTCCACTCACGACCAGAAAGACATTGGCGTGTTTTCGAATGAGTGCATTCCAGAGCAGCTCGCCGTCGTGGTTCCCATCCGCTTTCAGCTTCCCCTTAGCGGTGTTGTATTCGAGAGGATTCCACTTTTGCGAAGCACTCTTGGTTGCGTAGTCGTAGCGTGTGCCGTCGTTGTACAGGTACGCGTGGGTGGCCACCATCACGCGGTGGTCGGGGTATTTTGCCAACACACCGTTGGCCCAGTCGACCGTGCGTTGGCGCGGGCTCCATTCGAGCATCAGCACGCCGAGCTTGAAATGGCCTGTGTTCACTGAGTAAAATGCGTTGTCGATCGCACCGGGTGTCAAGACCTCTTTGAGTTCTCCCGTTTTCTTTGCCCAGGCCTGGTTGAAGTATTGCGGAAACCTAGAGCTGCGATCGTTGGCTGTGCCGTGTGGCCCGAGGTCGTGATTGCCGGTGGTCAAGAAGATCGGGAATCCGGAGCCCAGCGGCGCGAGCGAAGCCTTGAAGAAGGTCCATTCGGCGGGGAGATTATGGTCGGTCAAATCCCCGAGTGCGATGGCTGCTTGGATATTGCGAGCGCCTCGTTCGTGGAATAGAAAATCGGTTTGGTTCTTGAGATGGGGATAGCGGCAGGATGAGTAGTATTGCGTGTCGGGCAATAGCGCGATGGTGATACTGCCCAAAGCCGGAGGAAGGCGTTCCACGGTGGAAGTCTCCCCGAGCGTGCGCGGCCAGTCGGGTTGAGGCAGGTCTGCCGGAATGCCACAGCCGGGTGGGATCCCGGGCGTCGGCAAGGCAGGTCGACGCGCAAAGCTAACGCTAGGTCCTAGCAGCACTAGCGCCAAGAGAATCAGAGGTAGCGGACGGAAGGCTTCCCACATGGTGCGGCTGGGCGGCGCTTGGGCAGAAGGCCATGGCATCACGAGCTTATGCCAGGGTGGAGTATGGAATGACAGCCCCGTGGTCTCTCGAACTCTGGCCCAGATGTTAGACGAAAATCTCCTTGACGGCATGCTTTACCTGGGTTAACTATTGAGCTGTGGCAACTGTAGCGCTGGCTCAGGTACATCGAGCGATCGAAGTGTTGCAGCGCATTTCTGAGCTCTTCAGTGCTCGGCGCCAGGAGCTCGCCGCGCGAGTTGGGCTCACCGAGCATCAATGGAGCGTCTTGGAGGAGATCGCCACCGAGCATTTTATGCCGAGCTTGTTTGCCAAGCAGCAGGCGAGCAGTGCGGCGGCCGTGAGTAAGACGCTCCGTCAGCTGGGGGACAAAGCTCTGGTGCGGGTTTCGGTGAGCAAGGCCGACGGGCGCCAACGGGATTACGTACTCACGGCCAAAGGCCAGCGTGTGATGGAGGAGCTGCGGCGAGCACGCGAGCGGGCCATTGCCGAAGTGTGGTTGAAATTGGATTCCGCGCGAGTGGTTGAGTTTACAGAGTTCAGTACAGAGCTGGCAGATGCCTTGGTGGCATACCAAGAGCGGCAACAAATCGAGATTGAAAGGCGAGGTCACGATGGGAAAAACGTTGTACGAGAAAGTGTTTGAAGCGCACACGGTCCGGAAGTTGCCCTCCGGGCAATATCAGCTCCTGATGGGGCTGCATCTGATCCACGAGGTCACTTCCCCGCAGGCCTTCAGCATGCTGGAAGAGCGCGGTCTGTCTGTGCTGTATCCCAATCGGACCTTCGCCACGGTGGATCACATCGTGCCCACCGCTTCGCAGCTCAGGCCCTTTCAGGACGATCTAGCCGAGGGCATGATGGTGGCGCTCGAGCGGAATGTTGCCAAGCACAAGATCCGCTACTTTTCGCTGGATAAAGACGAGCAAGGTATCGTGCACGTGATCGGTCCAGAAAATGGCCTCACTCAGCCAGGAATGACGATCTGTTGCGGAGATTCGCACACGTCCACGCATGGAGCGTTTGGAGCGATTGCCTTCGGCATTGGCACTTCGCAGGTGCGGGATGTGTTGGCCACGCAGACGATGAGCATGTCGAAGCTGAAGGTGCGGCGCATCGAAGTGAATGGCAAGCTAGGCGCCGGCGTCTTCGCGAAAGATGTGGCCCTTTTCATCATCAACAAGCTGGGCGTGAATGGTGGCGTGGGGTACGCCTACGAATTCGCTGGCGAAGTCTTCGACCGTTTTACGATGGAAGAGCGCATGACGGTGTGCAACATGGCTATCGAAGGAGGTGCGCGCTCGGGTTACGTGAATCCGGATGCTACGACGTATGCCTATCTCAAGGGCCGTCGCTATTCGCCAACGGGTGCCGCGTGGGAGCGAGCTGTGGCGTACTGGGAATCGACGCGTAGCGATGCAGATGCCCGTTACGACGATGTGGTGCGCTACGACGGTGCGGAGATTGAGCCGATGGTCACTTGGGGTATCACTCCGGGCCAATCCACGCCGGTTTTAGGCAAAATTCCGCTCGAGGCGCAGTTTGAAGAATCCGAGCGAGAGAGCGTGCGTGAGGCTTACGCGTACATGTCGTTCGAGCCTGGACAGCCGATGAGCGGCACTAAAATCGATGTGGCCTTCATTGGTTCGTGCACCAACGGGCGCATGAGCGATTTTGAGGCGGTGCTTGATTTGATTCGTGGGCGCGGCTTCAAAGTGGCCCCTCACGTGAAAGCGTTGATCGTTCCTGGCTCTCAGAAGCTGCGCAAAGAAATGATAGCGCTCGGCTACGACAAAATTTTCACGGAGGCTGGCTTCGAGTTTCGTGAAGCGGGTTGTTCAATGTGCCTGGCGATGAACCCAGATAAGCTGAAGGGCCGTGAGGTCTGTGCCTCCTCTTCGAATCGTAACTTCAAGGGGCGTCAAGGCTCGCCCGCAGGGCGCACACTGCTCATGAGCCCGGTGATGGTGGCCGCGGCTGCCATTTCTGGGCACGTCGCCGATGCTCGCCAAGTCTTTGGGTTGGCTAACTAATTGAGGAGAGGAAGACCGATGTTAGATTCAAAACGCATTGAAATCAGCGGCCCCGCCATTCCGTTGCGCGGTAACGATATTGACACGGATCGCATCATCCCAGCGCGCTATTTGCGCACGGTGACGTTCGATGGCTTAGGCGAGCACGCCTTTGAGGATGATCGGCGCGCGCTTAAAGCCGAAGGCAAGCTGCATGTTCTCGATGAAGCCAAACATGCTTCAGGCAGAATCCTTTTGGTGAATAAAAACTTTGGCTGTGGGTCTTCGCGCGAGCACGCGCCGCAAGCCATTATGCGGTTTGGTAAGGGCATCGCAGCGATTGTTGGTGAGAGCTTTGCCGAAATCTTCTACGGCAATTGCATGATGTTGGGCATACCGTGCGCTGTTGTGGGGGCCTCCCAGATGGCCGAGCTCCTGGCCGCAGTGGAAGCTAACCCGGAGCTCACGCTCAGTGTGGATTTGCGAACTCGGACGGTGAAGGCGGGAAAGCTTTCGGTGCCGTTCGAAATGCCGGAAGGTGCGCGAACGCAATTCTTGGAAGGAAATTGGGACACCACGGGTGAGTTGCTTTCAGGCCACGCCGAGATCCGCGCCACCGCTTCCAAGCTGCCGTATTTCAGTGACTTTGGTTGAACAACGAGCCCGGTGAGTTTTCTCTCCCCCGCCAGAGCTTGCGATGGCTTGGGGGAGACACGCCGAGCGGAAAGCGAGGCGAGAGGGGGCACACCAAGTTGATGTTGGTGCCCACCCCGCTGCCGCGAAAAGCGGCAGCCGCCCCTCCCAAGCATCGCCCCGTCGCTGTCGGGTCGCTGCGGGTGGGCAAGGGGGCGGCGGGATCGCGCGTGGGCAGCCCATTTTGTTCCTCTTCAGATAGTAAGCATGCTTACTATCTGGTTTTGACTTTTAGATAGGTTCGGTCACCGACAAGTTTGGGAGCGCTTTGGGGATACTCGACCTGGATCCGGCGCTCGGGAGTTGACTTGCGCGCTTCAAGCAGGCCGGTAAGTATTGCTGCGTGCTGCCACTAGGATTTGCCCTGTTCCTCGCGTTGCCGGCAGCGATGACAGACGATGCACGGGAGGCTCTAGCGGCGTCGAGTCCGCGGTGGCCTGGGTGCGCCGTGGAGGCTTCGCGGAAGGCGGCTTTGCTCTGGGTGCCTGAGCATTCGGGTAATCTAGCGTTAGCCTGTGAGCGGTTATCTCTAGGTTATGCTCTGCTTGAGAGTGCACCAGCGCGCGCGCTACTTTTGGCGGAAGAAGGCCTGGGATTGGCTCCGGGCGTGTCAGGTTCAGAACTCCAGGATGAGCGCTGGGTGTTGGCGGGACAAGCCCTGGTGCGGCTGAATCGAACGGAAGAAGCGTGGGCATATTTCAAGCGATTTCAGGCTAAAGGTGGGCGTTTGAAGGGCGCGCGTTTGCTCACTGATTTTGCGCTAGCGGGCGAGAAGCTCGGACACAATGCCGAGGCGCTTTCGGCCCTCACCTTGGCCAGCGGACAAATGGAGCAGCTTAGCCCGAACTTTCGTCAGCGCGTTTATCTGGAAGCGGGTGCGCTCTCCATC
>JBBRRP010000124.1:0-17966 GCA_038246305.1 Polyangiales bacterium
ACCCGAGAAGGTAGCGGTGCAGTTTGAGCGGGGAGTACCTGTGGCGATCAACGGGCAGCGCTTCGCTTCCAAATTCGAGCTGATGCGCGAGGCGAACACGGGTGGGGGGCGGCACGGTCTCGGCATGAGCGATCAGATCGAGAACCGTGTGATTGAGGCCAAGAGCCGCGGCATCTACGAAGCCCCCGGTATGGCGCTGCTGCATATCGCTTATGAGCGCCTGTTGAGTGCCATCCACAATGAGAATTCACTCGATCTCTACTTCACGCTCGGTCGTCGGCTCGGGCGCATGCTGTACGAGGGGCGTTGGTTCGACGCAGAGTCGATGATGATCAAAGATGGGCTGACGCGCTGGATGGCGCCGAGTGTGAGCGGAACGGTGACGCTTGAGCTGCGGCGCGGCGAGGATTATTCGCTCTTGAAGACCGAGGCCGAATACATGGCGTACGCGCCCGAAAAGCTCAGCATGGAGCGCGTGGAAGACCCAGCATTCACTCCTGGCGACCGAATCGGTGCACTGGAGATGCAAACATTAAGTGTCACTGACACTCGAAGTTTCCTGATGCACCACCTGGAGAGTGTCCAGCAGCTGACGGGTACAGAATCTCCGCTGCGCGAGCTGTTGGAAAAGAATCCGCTGCGCGAGCTGTTGGAAAAGAAGAAGGAGTAAGACCTGGAGCGCCGGTTTTTGTGGTGGAGCGTCTCGAAACGATACGTGTCTGAGGCCAAAGCTTGCTCGACAGACCGGGTCGGAGTAACAGGCGCGAAGCTCCCCTTGCTCCCCGGTATTTCGCGCCGGTCGTTGAGATCCGCTCTGACGGCCGGCCGACGTCATGCTACCTTTACATATTGAGTGGCACAGCTCCTCAAGCCACCGACGCTAGCGACCTGAGCGCACCACCACCATCAAAATGCCGCCACGGGGTTTACCACGCATGTCAAATGACTCTACGCCCGCAGTAACGAGCCCTCCCAATGGCCCTTCGAGCCAGAACACCAGCCAGCCGCGAGCACCGATGAACCCACCCAAAGCCAATCAAGGCGAGCCCAGAGGCCTCACCTTCTATCTTATCTATGCCGTCGGGATGCACGTCGCCTTGCTGGTGTTGGCGGGCTTCATGAAGCACGAAACGCCACCGCCACCGGTGACGGAGCTCAATTTCACGCTCGAAGAACCCGTGGAGACCCCCGCGAAGGTTGAGCCTCCGCCCGTCGAAAAACCTGCCGAAGCTGCTCCTCCCGAAAAATCGGATCCAAGGCCCAGGCCGATCGAGAAGTTTGTTCCCCAAGTGGTCCCGGAAAAGCAGCCTGAGGCAAGCATCGATAAAGAGCTCGAGACGATGGACAAGGCTCCTTCACCCCAAGATAAGCAGCCAGATTGGGTTCCAACAACGGCGACCAAGGAAGTGAAGGGAGAGGCGCACTTCGTGAAGCCTGCTCCGAAGCTCGATCAAGTCTTCGCTGAGCAAGGCAAGCGAAGCATGGGCCCGATGGGTCGTCACGATACCGCTGCAGGAACGGGCAATGGGCCGGGCGGCGCCGGCATGGCGTGGGGCAAAAAGAACACGGGCTTGCCGATCGTCTCAGGCGTCGGTGTGTTTGGCAGCGGCAAGAAGGGCGCCCTCAAAGGGACCCTGTGCTTCCTCCCGACTGACACCAATAGCCTGGCCAGCGTACGGCGCTGTGTGGCCGAAGGCATCATGTACACGAACTCGCTCAACATCTCGAAGCGTCGATTCACCTCGGGTTTTCCCGGCGTGAGCGAACACTTTGAATGGTTTGCCTTGGATTACAACGGCAGCTTCTCGGTAAAGAAAGCGGGAAGCTACATTTTCCGGATCCTGTCGGATGATGGTTCTTTGGTATGGGTGGATGGAAAGTTCCTGATTAACAACGATGGCCTGCATCCGGTGCAAAGCAAGACCGCGTCCATCGATCTGGCGGAAGGCAAACACAAGATTCGCGTCTTCTACTATCAGGGTCCCCGCGTGGATATCGCGCTTCAGCTGTTCGTGACGGTCCCCGGTGAAGCCGAGAAGTTTTGGGGTCCGGAACTCTAAGCGGGCCTAGAGTTGGTGTCGAAGCGCGGCCCAGCGCAGCTTCCACACCACGAGCACTGCTTCGGCGAAAATAACGCGATTCATCTTGGAGCGACCGAGCTCACGATCCACAAAGATAATCGGCACTTCAACAACCTTTAAACCCTTCATGAGGGCGCGAAAGGTCATTTCAATCTGGAAAGAGTAGCCATTCGAGCCCACCAGACTGAGATCAATCTGTTCGAGCGCGCGCCGCGTGAAGGCTTTGTAACCGGTCGTCAAGTCGCGGACGTCGACTCCCAGGATCGTGCGCGAATAGAACGAACCGCCCTTGGAAAGTAAATGGCGGTCCAGTCCCCAACCTTCGATCCCACCGCCGGGCACATTGCGCGAGCCGACGATCACCTCCGCACCTTCTGCGAAGGCTTGGAAGAAATCTGGCAAGTGGCGCGGATCATGAGAGTGGTCGGCATCCATCTCAAAGAAGAAGTCGTAATCTTGGCGCAATGCTTGTAAAAATGCGCTGACATACGCGGTCCCCAGCCCCAGCTTTTCGGGTCGGTGCATGACCCGCACGCGTGGATCTTTGCGTGCCAGCTCCTCGGCAAGATCGCCGGTGCCGTCCGGAGAATTATCATCAACGATAAGTAGGTGAGCCGAGGGTGCCCACAAGAACACGCTGTTCACGAAGGCCTCGATATTGTCGCGCTCGTTATAGGTCGGCGTCACGATCAGCGTGCGAGTGCCTGGCGAGGCTGTGTGGGGTGCCGTGGTTGAGCTTTCTAGAACAGACATGATCCGGGTTCCGGGTGAGGCGGCCGGCCCTTTTAGCGAGAGATGCGTGTGGCTTGGAAGTCAAACTCGACGAGCGCTTCAGAGCCCATCGTTTTCCCCAATTCTCGGGCCTTTTCACTGACAACGACGCCACTTTCTGTGCGCGGAAGAATGTCGTGGGCCAGAAGAGAGAGCGGGAAGGGGGAACGGCTCGTGACCTGCACGCTCTCCGGAATGGGATCCTGAGCGCTGGGCGAGGCGTAAGTAAAATCTAAGGTGATGGGCACAGCCTGGTGGACTCGAAAGCCGTGCAGTAGGAGTTCGCCTTCAGCGACGGCTCGAACTCGATGTTGTTCATGTGCGGTTCCTGTCTCGGCGTGGCCGAAGCGCGCTCCATCGAGCGGTGTCGTGGCGTTCAACTGTGTGAGCGCGGTGAGTCGGAAGCTTGCGGTGCGTGGCCCATCTCCGCTCGCGGCAGGCGTTGCATCGCCAAGTCCAAACCATGCGCGAGCCTCCTTGGAATATTGATCGGCGCTTCCCTCTTCGCCGCTTGCGCCAACGTGGAGGGTGGAAAGATCGAGACTGAGAGTCGCTTTGCAACGTGAGAGGTCAGCAGCATCGAGCGTGAGTTGTCCACGAACACCGCCCACATTGCCCCGCAGTAGCATGCCTTTCGTCTTCAGCTGAAATGTCGCGAGGCCGTCGGCCTTCCAGGCGTAGGTAGCAAGGCCTGGCGCAATCGGTGCGGGCGGGGGCGCGTGGTGGTTGATGTCTTCGTTATCCGCACGCAGTTTTTTGGCGCACGCAGCAAGGCCAGGCGTCGTTGTCGCCAGAAAAAACCAAACCGCGCGTCGTAGCGTCGTTTTACTCAGTTCCAAAGTCCGATCCTGCGCTTCTACGTCGTCGACGAGCTCGGCCGCAACGTACCGTGTGTCCGACTCGGCGGTGACTATTTTTTGCCTGGCGCCTGGCCGAGCTGTGCGGGCCCCGAAGTTGCGCGCGGAGCCGTTCGTGGACCTGAGGGTCTCGACGGCGTCGTTCTGCGCGATATAGTCTTCGCCGTGCAATACTCTGCCGAGTTCCGATGCTTTTCTGGTTGCGCGGGCGCTTGGCCCGTGACGCAAGCCATCTATCTCTGTCCAACGTGTGGCGGCCTTTTAGAAGTCGCGCACGACCTCGAGGCCCTGCGGGATCGATCGGGGGCGGCGTGGGTCAAGCTCTTCGAGGAGCGCTGGCGCAAGAACGACTGGCCTTACGGGTCTGGGGTATGGGGCAAGCGCGAGTGGGTAATGCCTCAGATCCCCGATTCGGACATTGTGTCGATGTATGAAGGCGGAACCAATTTGTTCTGGGCTGAACGCTATGGCCAACAGCTAGGGCTCTCCGATCTTTGGATCAAGCTCTGCGGAAATAGCCACAGCGGCTCCTTCAAGGATCTCGGGATGACAGTGCTCGTGAGTGTGGTGCGGATGGCCATCCGACAGCAGGGTTTGAAGGTGAAAGCGATTGCGTGCGCTTCCACCGGAGATACGAGTGCGGCGTTAGCCGCCTACGGCGCAGCAGCAGGCTTGCCGGTTGTGGTGCTGCTTCCCGCGGGGAAAATATCGACGGCGCAGCTTGTGCAGCCTCTCGCCCACGGGGCGCTCGTTTTAGGGCTCGACACCGATTTTGACGGCTGCATGGAGATTGTTAAGCAGTTAGCCGAGGAAGGTCATATCTATCTCGCTAATTCCATGAATCCGCTGCGAATTGAGGGCCAAAAGACGGTCGGGATTGAGATCCTCCAGCAGTTCGATTGGCAGCTGCCAGATTGGTTGATTCTGCCGAGTGGCAACTTGGGGAACGCCGCGGCTCTCTACGCCGGATTTCGCCTGATGAAGGAGCTAGGTGTGATCACTCGCTACCCGCGCCTGGTGGTCGCTCAAGCCGAAAATGCGAACCCGCTCTATCGCGCTTGGCAGGCAGGCAAGAAAACGGTGGAGCCAATTGTCGCCAAGCCCACCCAAGCGACGGCGATCCAAATCGGCAATCCAGTGAGCGCACCGCGAGCCATCAAAGCCCTGGAGGCGATGAATGGAATCGTCGAACAAGCCAGTGAACAAGAGCTCGTGGACGCGGCTGCTCGCGCAGACCGTACCGGCCTCTATGCCTGCCCGCACACCGCGGTAGGCCTCGCCGTGCTTGAGAAGCTCGTCGGCAATGGCACCATCGGAAAATCGGATCGTGTGGTGTGTATTTCAACCGCGAATGGTTTGAAATTCACGGAATTTAAGGTCGATTATCACGATCCGAACCGAACCATTCCCGGGGTGGTCGCTCGCCTTGCCAATCCCCCGGTGATGCTCAAGGCGGATTACGGTCAGGTGGTGGACGTGCTGAAAAAGCGCCTCGCGGGCTGAGTCACGAGGCCGTGTTCTACACGATGCCGTCTTTAGGCCTCGTTCGAAGTGCTGGCCAGAAAAGTTCAGAACGTGAAGCGTGCTTGAGCGCCGCCACCCTGGGTGTTGACGTAGGGCGTGAATTGAAAGCCGGCGCTGGCGGCCTCGGGAGCAGCCGCCTCGTCGCCTCCAGGGCTCGTTAAAAGAACGACTCCTGTTAAACCGAGCGTGACAGCGACGCCAAACGCCATATCCGAAATGAGCGCGTTGCGTTCAACCTTGTCCGCATTTTTAGCAGTCGGGTTGTGGTTGAAATCGCTTTTGGCGCCCAGTGCTTGGACGCCAAAAATTCCGCCGACCACTAAGCCTGCGCCGGCCAAGCTCAGCGTCACCACGGCCGGGACCAGGCTTCGCTTCGGAAGCGTTGTGGCGGGTGACGATACGGGGGGTGAGGGCTCCGCAGCAGCCACGGGTGGGGGAGTGGTGTTCGCTGCAACGGTAGGGGGCGCGGTGGGGGGCAGGGAAGGAAGTAGCGGCTCAAGCGTCAGCGTGGCTTGAGACGGCTTGCCCGCGACAACCTCGACTTCCACGACCTTAGGCGCGTAGTCCATCGCCGAGACATCGAGCTTGTGTTTCCCGGCGAGAAGCTTGAGCGTCATGGGCGTGAGGCCTGTTTGGGCAACGCCGTCGACACTGACGCTGGCACCCTTGGGGTTGGTGGTGAGCTCGACTTCACCAACGTGTTTCGCCTGCAGCTCCGCCAGCTTCGCAGTCGCTTCGGCAACCTTCTGATCGCCTACTTTGATCTTTTCTGGATTGTTCAGAAATGCTTCAAGTGCGCTGATGGCCTCGTTCGCGGAGCTCTCTTGTCCCGCCAAGCTCATGGCAATCCAGTATTCAGCGTGGGGCGTTGGAAGAATGCTATTTGCTTTTTGAAAACTTGCCGTGGCGTCCGCGAAGTTTCCAGACTTGAAGGATTTTTGGCCCTGCTCGAAGGCCTTGCGCGCTTCGTCTTTCGTCTTCTTACTGGGCTTTGGCTCGGTTGCGTCGTGTGAGCGGGCCTTGGCCTCGCCCTTGGCTGATGCTGTCGTGGCTGCTTGGGCTCGCGCAGCCGGGGCGAGCAGGCTACCCGCGATGGCTCCGGCTGACACGATGGACACCAGTTTTGAACTAAGCGAGTAAAGGCGGTAGTGCTTCATGAAGGATCCTCGGGGGGCGATCAGACCGAGCAAAAGTACCCCCGAGGTCACCCCTAGGACAACCCCCCTACTGTGGTCTTCAGGTCACAGGTGGTCACATCTTGCGCGCGCCTGGGCTACGCTGTGGTCGCAAGACCGCACTAGCTGGCTTCCCCCTCGTTTCTCTACCCGATGGACTCCTCCTCCGCCCCCAGCGATCCCTCAGCGCCAGCCGAACGTCATCAGGCGTTGCAAAAAAAACTGCAGCGATTTCAGGGTCGGACCGCCGAGCTGGCGACGCTCAGGGCGCAGTGCCGCACAGCCAACGCCGAGGGTGATCAGGAGGCGGAGCAGCGGGCGAGTGCCCAATTGGCTCGCGCGCTTGCCCGCAATGGGATTCTTCTCGAGCAGGCCACCAAGGCCGCTCGGCGTGCGTTGTTGCTTGCGGATCAACAACCCCTACGCGAGGAGCTATCAGTGTGGTTCGCCGGGCTAGGAGAAGCGAGCTTAGCGTGCGCGGCGCTTCGACCTCTGCTGCAGCAGCAGTCTGGGCCGACAGCCATGCAGACATTGATCCGCATTGCCGTGCTGTCTGCACGTGCCGGTGACGACGACGGTGCCGTAGATGCTCTTTCGGGTGCGGTGAAAGAGGACCCCTCTGATCCTTTGCCGTTAGAGCTTCTAGGCGCCGTGCGCTTTTGGTCAGAATCTTCAATTTCTGCTGAAAAAGCTGCTGGATATTATCTGGCTGCGGCAGCGCGTCGAGAGGCCCAAGCTGAGGGTTCAGCGGCGTTTGAAGATCTGCTGCGGGCGCTCGAGATGGCGCCCGGCTACGAGCCGGCAGCACGTGCTGTTGCCGCGGCCCTGAGCTCTCGCGGGCGCGAGGGCGCCGCCGACGAAGTCTGGCGCGAACTTGCGGGACACTCGCCGGACGCGCGCGAATTGCACTGGGCCCGACTCGAACGCTCGCTGGCGCTGGGGGAATTGCCTCGGGCGTTGGGCGCCGCCTTCGACGGCGGGTTCTGCGGCCCTGAGTCCCCGAATATCTTGGCGCTGGCAGGCGCTGCGAGTCCTGTCGAGAATCTGCGCGCGAGTCGAATCCAAGAATTGCTTTGGCAAAGCGGTCTCGGCCTGATTGCCCTATCAAGGCTCGCTCGGGCTGCGAACTCTGAGCAGTTGGGGATTGAAGCGAGAGCCGAGCTTTGGGTGCGAGCGGGCCGAGCCTGGCAAGCCCGCTTTTCGAACGACGACGAGGCCAAACGGACCTTTCAGGAGGCGCTGAAGCTTTTACCCAACCAACGGGAAGCGCAAATGGAGCTGAACCGCTTAGGAGAAATGGATTGGGGACAGTCCTCTCAGAGTGAGAGCTCACCTCTGCTTTCCGAAAGTTCGCCTGCCACGCGTTGGATGAAGGCAGAGGAAGAATGCGATGCCGTCGAGTCGGCCGCGGCGCTTGAAGCTTTGGCGCGCTCCCAGACTCCAAAGGTGCGCTGTCTACTCACAACGCTGGCGGCTGAAAGATTGGAGGGCGCGTTGCAGTTTGAGTTGGCGATGCGTCACGTCAAAGATGCCATCTTGGCTGACCCTGACTCCGCGCGAGCGGTACGGGTGCACGCTGACCTCGGGTTGCGCGCCGACCGCGGGCACGCCGAGGCCATAGAGCGTGCGGTGAGCTTGGTGTTGCCTCGTGCCGGCTGGTGCGAAGCTTTGGCTGAGCGCTACGGAAAAAGCGATCCTGCGCTGGCGATGGCCTGGGCTGAACGCCGGCTCGTGCTCTGTCCGGGAAGCCTCGACGCGGCGCAGCGTTTGCTCGAGCTGGCCGCGGAAGCTGGGCAAAAGAACAAGCTGGCTGAGGGGCTTTCTTGGTCGCTCTCACAGCCACAGCCGCTCTTGGCTTTATCGCCTACAATTGCCGCGGCCCTTTCCGCGCTTTCCCTGCTCGACCCGGAGGCGTGCATTTCGCTGAGTCGGCGAGCGCTTGGAGTCTTGGGTCCCCAAGATCAGCTCCTGCGGGAAGCCCTACTGGGCATTTCGACAACGTTGCAGCGACCTGATCTGGGCGCGCTCGTCTACGAGCGCTGGTTTGCAGCGGTTGAAGAGCCAAATTCTGACCGCTTTCTGGAGTTGTCGGATTGGCACCAGGCTGCTGGTGAGTGGCTTGGATGGGCCACCGCGCTGGGACGCGCGCTCAGTCGTGGAGCTGCGCCCCGGACCGTCCTTGAGCGTCTTGAACGTTCGGGGGAACCCGCGGAGCCTGACGCGCTCTTTGCTTTTTTGGAAATACGCGCTCAAGCCCTAGATGCCTTGAACACGGATCGTGGAGTGCGAGTTCTTGCTCATCGCTCCTTTGCGAGTGCTTGCTGGGATCTGGCGAGTGATGTGGAGCGGGCCCTTGGCAGTCTTAGGCTGGCGCTTGTCGCGTCGGGGGAACGAGCGCCGGTTTGGCTCCTCGACGATCTCGCCGAGCTTGCTGAAGAGCGGCAGCTTGAATACCTGCGGCAGTTCTTGGAGGTGCCGTCGCTCGAAGGTTCGGCCGCACCGCTGTTTTCCTTGGCCGCGAGTAGGGCTTTAGCGCAGGGAAATTCGACTGAGGCTCTGGCGTTGGCCTTTCTAGCGCTTGAGCGGGATGCTTCGCTGACGGAGGCGCTCGCTATCCTAGAGGAAGCTGCCAAAAAGCTGGGGGACACAGGCGCACTTGAGCGAGCGTACAGCTTGGTGAGTCAGGCGACGTTAGGGCGCTTTGGTGAGCGGGCTCTTCATTACCGAGCTGCGCGTCAGTTTGAGAGTGCGACCGATTGGTCGGCTGCGCTTGAGCACGCGATCTGCGCCTTTGAGGCGGTGCCGGGTGATGGTGTTACCTTAATGCTGGCGCTAGAGCTTGCGGAACGTCAACAGAAGTCATCCCTGCTGGTTGCCGCGATGCAGCGGGTTGCCGCAACGTGCGATCGACCCGAAGCGCGGGGGGAGTGGCTGGTGCGTGCTGCCGAAACGACGGACGTCTCCGAGCAGGGCACCTGTGTTCGTATCCAGCTTTTGTTAGAAGCGCTTGCGATCCGCGCAGACGGGGAAACCTTCTCCAAGGTGCACGCTGCGCTCACTCGGGTTTCATTGATCGCGCCGGGGGAGCGAGCACAATTTCGGCAGCCTTACTCAGAAATGCTCGATGCCGTGCTGCCCAGGCTGGATGGCCCACTCGGCGCGCGTTCTGCCATTCTTGCCGCACGAATTTCCCTCGCACACTTTGGCGACGCAGCCCTCGGACTCCGTGCGCTGGAGCGCGCCGTGGCGTCGGATGCTGACGTCGAGGAGTTTGCAGAGTTGTTCGACTACGCGCCGTTGCTTGGCAAATCGACGCCAGCTGCGAACACGCTGGTGCAGAGAGCGCTGGAGTTGTCCAAAAGCCGTTTCGCGAGCGCCGGTGCCCAGTACTTGGAATTGTGCGCGCACATTGCGACCTCACTTGGAGAGCCGCGCGATGCGAGCCTGCTCATGGCGGCCGCGGCGCGTTTAGCGCCCGACAATCAAGCGTTGGTGACCCGCGCGCGGGCGTTAGCCGCGGAGGGCAAAGAGCCGGGGCTTCTGGAATCGCTGCCTTTGCCCGCGGATCATCCCGAGCGCGGGAAGCTGCTGATCGCCCAGGCGAAGCTCACGATTGAACGTGGCGACTTCCTAGACGCCAAGCAGAGCCTCGTCGAGGCGCTCGGGCTCGCACTTTTGCCTGAGGACAAGGGAGCTGCTTTGGTCACGCTGTTTCTGGTTCACTCCGAGCTTGGCGAGGAAGGCGAACTCTTGAAGCATTGGGCGGCTCACAACGAACTGGATGCCGCCGCCCGGCTGGCCTTGCTCCTGGCTTTGACCAGTTGTGTGGCCGCGGTCAGGGGGCAAGAGTCGAAGGCTCTCGCGCTCGTGCTCGAAGGAAACAGAGAGTTTGAGTCCGACCTTCACTATTGCCGGCATTGGCTCAAAATCGCTCGGCGCGCTGAGGACGATGCCGCTGAAAAAACGGCGCTCCAAGCGCTGATTCGAGTCGCGGAGGCGGGCGAGCGTTTGGAGTACCGACGCCAGCTCGCGCGCCTGCTCGAGAAGGTGCACGATGGTCCTGGTGCGGCGCTGCTTTGGAGGAGTGTTTACGAGGAAGATCCTTTCGATCTGGATGCCCTGCGTGCGCTCGAACGTGAAGCAGAAGCCCACGGAGACTACCCCAAACTGGTTGCCCTCTTGGGTGAGCGCGCTGCGCTAACGGCGGATGTTGCCGGCCTTCGCGATTTACGCCTGCGGCGCGCGCGCCTAATGCTTCGGAAGCTCGAACGCCCTGATGCCGCCATCTTAGAGCTTACCTCGGCCTTGGATCAAGGGACCCCTGATCTCCAAGCCATCACAAGTTTGGTTCAGCTGATTCGGGAGCGGGATGAGAGCGCCTTGACGCCAACAGTGTGGCTTCGGCTGGCACCCACCGCGCCAGATTTCCTGCTGCGACTTGAATATGTGAAGAGAGCCTGGGACGGCTTTCTAGCGAACGGGGATGCGAACAGTGCGCGGGGTGCTCTCGATTGTCTCAGCCCCACCTGTCCCGAGGCAGAATTGCTTGGGCTCCGCGTCGAGCTCGAGCGGAAAATTGCGGAGCCTGTAGCGCTGGCAACCGCGCTGGTGAAACTCTCTTCAGCCAGTGGAGAAGCCCACAAGGTTCGTGCGCTCTACCTGCTCGAGGCTGCGCGCTTGGTGGCACGTGCAGACGACCTAGCGCAGGCCTCGCGCTACGTTGAGCAAGCTCACGAAATCGACGCTAGCAATCCAGATGTGCATGTTTGTCTGGAGTGGCTCGCCTATCTTGCGCGAGGCGCGGGGTCGGGTGAACTCAGTCAGCAGATGGTTCGCGATCTTCGGAAGTGGGATGTTGGCTTGTCGCCCAATCTCGCACCGCTTCGGTCGTTCTTGTTGGCGGAGGCACTCGACGTAGTTGAGGGTGGAGGCGCGGGCATGCGCGAGCTGCAGGCTACCGCCGCGGATCTTGGAGAGTCTGGCTTGGTCGCACTTGGGCTGGCAGAACGCTTTGCTATTTTGGAGGATTACGAACGGGCTCTCCTCTCATTTGACCGAGCACTGAAGGGCGATCTCATGCTGGTGCGCAGCATAGGACAGGTGTTGATGCGAGCAGCGCAGGTGGCCCGCGGAGCGCGCAAGTTTCAGCGCGCTGCCGAGTACCTCGCGAACGCTCGGTGTGAATCGGATGTCGGCTCCATGGCCGCTGAGCTTGCGAAGCGGGTGGAGCACGAACTTTCAAATGAAAATCGCCGAGTGCAATCACGACCCCCCGAAATTGTTCGGCTCGGAGCGCTCGATTCTAACGGTGTAGCGTTACCGGTCCCCGCTGCTCCTTCAGTGACCGAGGGAGACACGTTGCGGACTCCGCCCGACGCCTCCCCGCCCACGCCTCCACGGCCCGTCGAGCATGTTTCGGGTGCGCCCCGGCCTACCAGCACGGCTGGTGGCTACGCCATGCAAGCTCCGAGCGCGATCGAGGAAACGATTGTCAGGCGACCTTCGGTTAAGCCCCGGAAGCCGGAGTCACGGACCGTTGAAACCCCTGTTCCGAGAGCCGCCGCTTCTGGGGGTCTGCGAGCCGAGATCTCCCCTCCGCGACCAACGCACGGGCCCGGAGCGTATTCGCTCGGGGCCGGTCCCCAGGAGGTGATAGCGGTGCGAAGTATGAGTAGCCATCCGCCCCGCATTGCGCACTCTCAGCCGGCGGCTTCCAAAGCGGAGGCTACCCAGCGCATCAGTTCAATTCCTCCAAGTCCGCGCGGACATTCCTCGGCGCGTTTTCGCGCGTTTCGACGTTTAGATCCGGCCAGCATCGAACCCCAAAGCCCGCACGAAGCCGAGCTCCTAGCGCAACTCCAAGAAGGCAGCGCCGCGGCGGGAAAAGAGCTGATTCTTGCGTTCGTAAACGCCCCTGATCGGGCGCAAGATTGCACACTCCTCTGCCATTACTTGTGCCACCTGTCGCCAGGAGACCCGTGGGCGCTCACTAAGCTTCATGAGTCTGCGCTGAACGATCGCAATCACGTTTTGGCGCGCGCGGTGCAACACGTTCTCGCGCTCACCGGGGTGGGACCTTTCACGGAGCCTCCTCCGCTCGACGACCAATCCGCGCAGGCCGAAGCGGTCCAAGCTCTTCTGTTTCGAGACACGGGTTCGGCAGCCACTGAGGCAATGGCTCTGGCATGGGAAGGCGCGCAGCACGTGTTTCATCGTGATGCTAAGGTCTACGCTTTGGCGACGTACGAACGTGTGTCGTTGGGAGGCTTTCTACCCATGGGGCGTGTGTTCACGAGCGTCGCTCGTGCCCTCGGGATGGTTAAAGTTCCACTTTATTATCGAGCCAATTCTGAGCCCTTTGACGCACGCGTGGCGTTGATTGCTCCGCCATCGATTCTGGCGGCGGGCCAAGCGAGCGAGAGTTCACGGGAGCTCCAATTTCAACTCGGGGCGGCACTCACCGCAGCTCTTCCCCAGTACGCGTTGCTGTTCGGGCTATCGGAGACGGAGGCTAGCGCGCTGCTGCTCGCCCTCGTGCTGGCGTTTGGTCCACCACGCAAAGGTCATGGAAGCCTGGCAGCGTCGGCACAGCTTGCGGAAGTTTTGTGGGAAGGAATTCCTCGGCGTTCCCAACGGCGTCTGCAGGAGCTTTGCAACGACGTTGAGGATTTTTCTTACGAGCATGCTGTGGGTACCGCCCGCTTAGGTCAATATCGAGCTGGGCTTTTCGCCTGCGGAGACCTTGCAATTGCGGTTCAACAAATCTGCGCACTCGAAGGCATCACGTTCGGAGGGTTCAGCAATCCGGGCGAGCTTGCTCGGTTGTGTCATATCAGCCCCTCGGTAGCCGACCTGGTGAGGCTCTCCTCGAGTCCACTGTATGCTGAGATGCGCTGGCGCCGCACGGAAGCTAGTGGCAATCGATTGTCGATAGAATAGCCATGCTGATTTCACCGTTTTCGCGCTTGGGCGCGACAGGATTGTCGTGCAAGAAGTCAGAAATTTGCGCAGAATCCGGCACAAATACCGGCTTGGCACGCCCCTCGCAGTCCCGCATCTGGAGGCTCTCTCAGCTCTCCCTTCTTGTCTGCGTCATACTTTGCCTGAGCTCGCACGGCTGCCTCTTTTCGGGGCCACCTGAGTTCGAGCAGTCCACCAAGACCACGCCCGTGCTGAACTACAACGAAGCTGTGCCGTCGATAACGCGGATCCTCGACGCTCGCACGGGCGATTCAATCGCTTTCAAAGTGCCTTTTCAATCACAAGATTTCAGTTCGCAAGATGATCGCGAGCTCGTCGAAGGCGTGCTCCTGCTGGACTACAATCTCGTCGATCGGGACACGCGCGTGGGCGGGCCAACGCTGCTCGACCCCGACGTGTTCGCTAGGAAGCGAGAGATGGAAGTGCGCTGGTCCGTGGATGCCGGTTTGAAAGGCTGCCACCAGATTTCGCTTCTCGTGGGGCACCGCTCTAACTTCGACAGTCAAACTCATTTGCCAAAAGTGACATCGAACGGCCCGGCGGATGTCGCCAGTCGGGCCGGTATTGCGATCGCGGTTTGGTGGGTAAATGTGAACCCTAACGCGGATCAGCCCACGTTGCTCGAGTGCCCTCCGGTCGGAGCGGCGCCATGAAGTTTGGCCTCGTTCATGCGCTCATCTCGTTGCTTTCGTGCAACCTCCTTGGTTGCTCAACCAACCCTGAGTTTGCGGCGGACGGCGTCGTCCCGGTGAGCCAAAATTCTTGTTCTGCAGACGCGGAGTGCGGAGCGGGTGCGTGCGTGGCTGGCAGCTGCCGTTCGCTTGGGAATCAATTCACTCGGGCACTGTTCGAGGTCGCCTTCCCCTCAAACGCGCTTGATAGCGCTAGCGCCCTATTTTTTCTTCCTGATCAGGCCATCCCAGCCGTACCCGGCAGGCTCGATCTTGAAACCAATGGTTTAGTTCGCGTAGCTGGCGTCGTGCAGCCCCAGTTTTCCGCGGCGCAAGAGAAGCTCGGCTGCAAACGTCAATTTATCGACCCAGTGTCGGGTGAAGCTTACGCGGTCGCCGCAGACGAAAGTGTGCCGGTCAGGGTGAGTCTAACGCCCGTCGAGCGTTTTCTAGGACTCAACACACAAACCTACTCCACGAAAACATCCGCACTCAAGGCTGGTCAGCCAGGCTATGAATTCGCGCTCATGGTCCCGCCGGGCCAATACGATGTCTACTTCCAACCAGACAAGCCGACGGTAGCTGATTGCGCAGTGCCGCCTATTAATCTGCGTCGCGCGTTCACAGCGGACACCCTGCTCAGTGTGGCGCTCGCACCTCCCGAAGCACTGGTGCTGACCGTTGCTTATTCGCCGCCCGGATGCGACATCGCCGGCTGTGGCAGTCTCGATGGCTGGGCGGTGGAGGTGGTTGAGAAGGAGAGTGCCCGCGTCATTTCCACCCGTGCACTGCTCTCAGACGCGAACAGTGTTGTCAGCGGGGTGAGCCGAGACTATTCGGTAGCTCTCAACGTGGCGTCGGGCAACACGGCGCCGGTCTTGTCGGGGAGTGAGCTCGTGAGGCTTTCGCCGCCGGAGGGCAAGACGGCACCAGTGCTGTACGCGGAGCGCGAAGGATTGGAGCTTTTTGGCAAAGGGCAGGGAGCCATAGAGATCCCGACGGCAGTCGGGATGTCAGTGTCCGTCCAAGGCCTTGTCGAGGGCATGCGGTTGGGTGAATCAGGGAGCAGCGGCGTTCCGGCTTCCGTCACGTTTGTGGCAACCGAGTTGGATGGGTTCTCAAATGGCCTACTGGCTGCCTTCTCGCGGACTGTGGAGGCGGATCCGGAGGGCCGCTTCACCGCCGACCTCCTGCCGGGAACTTACAAGGTACGGGCCGTGCCCAAGGCCGAGTCCGACTTCGCGGCGACGGAAGTTAGTTGGTCGGTAGGCGAGGCCCCAACGACGCAGACGGGTAAGAGCATCGAGGTAAAACCCAAGGTAACGATTCAAGGTCTCACGCTCGACCTTCAGGGACGCCCAGCGCGGGGCATGCCAGTACAAGTGGTTCCCTCCGCTGACATGCAGGCGGTCCCCGCGTTGCAGCGTTTGATTCTACCCGAAGGGGTGGCGCCGCGCGGCGGCACGGCCACGCTCAATTCGTTGGGCGAATTCGTGCTTCCAACGGATCCAGGGAAGTACGATATTTCGATCCGCGCACCTGAACAGAGCGGCTTTGCATGGTTAGTCAGGCCAAAGCTCATCGTGCTTCAACCGGGTCTCGATCTGGAGCAGATGACCCTGCCGTTGCCAGTCGTCTTCGAAGGCGGTGTTCGCGCCGGGAGCCCCCAGCTTGTCCCCGGAGCGCTGATTCGAATGTATTTATATCTCGATGCGGAGGGGCGGTATGTCGATGTACCGGCTCAGGCCGTGTCGGTGGTGCAAGTGGCCGAATGCCGGGCAGATTCTAGCGGGAACTTCAACCTATACGTTCCAGCCAAGCTGAACTAGCTTACGGCACTTTCGTTGCACAGCCTCGCTGGCAGCGTGAAGCCGAGAACTGGGCTAGCGACCGAGCGCCGCTAGACGTATGTTGTGGGTCGTGGAGAGCCCGAACGCGTTGAACCTGCTTCCGGTCGAGAAGAACCCGACTGAAGCGGATCTCGCGGGCGCGCTGCACGAGGTGAGCAATGCGCTGACAGTCGTCTTGGGTTGGCTTGATGTCGCGCGCTCCAAGGCGCTCGCGGGCGCCCCC
Organism: Polyangiales bacterium; assembly: GCA_038246305.1. GTDB lineage: Bacteria > Myxococcota_A > Polyangia > Polyangiales > Polyangiaceae > JBBRRP01. Next base: position 16,134 of record JBBRRP010000124.1, read on the forward strand.
TTGGATACGATTTCCGAAGCGCTGGATGTCGCCCAGACCCACGCCCGTCTGGGTCATCGCGCAGCGCGACAGGCACTGGGCGCGGACGCCAGTAACGCGGGATCAAGCCAACGTACCGCACGAACACTGGCTCACACCGCTATTCAAGGCGTATCCCCCCACGCACAAGCCCGCGACATCGAGATGGTCATTGAGGAGCAGCGAGGTTGCACGGGCCTGATTCGAGACGTCGCTCCCGTGATTCAAATCCTCACCAATCTTTTGTTGAACGCGATCGAATTGTCGCCTGCCGGGTCGCGAGTCGTGCTCTCGGTGCGTGGCACGGGATCGGAGGCCGCTTTTACTGTTTCGGACAATGGCCCGGGGATCGCGGCGGAGCGAGTTCCTAGTCTTTTTCTGGGTGGGGATTCGACACGTCCTGGCGGCGCAGGGATCGGGCTTCGCCATTCGCTGGGTGTCGCGCGAGCCCACGACGGTGAGCTTTTGCTGCTCGAAAGCGAACCCCACGCGAAGTTCCAGCTGACTTGGCCACTCGGCGCAGGCTCAGCGCCGCGCCGACAACCGCCCGCGGCTCAGTCACTGGTCGGCGTGCGAATCTTGGTGGTGGAGGACGACGTGGCGGTCCGAACCTTGATCGAGCTGGCGCTTGAGGCGCGCGGTGCCGAGCCCTTCAGTGCAAGCTCGCTGCCCGAGTTTCTGCAGGCAGTCCAAAGCGGCCAGCGTTTTGATGCGGCGCTGATGGATCTCTCGCCTATCCGGAGTGACCTCGGAGGAGCTGTTGCGGCGCTGCGAAGCACCAGTCCGGAGGCGCGCATCGTCGTCATCAGTGGGGTTCTCGGTGGGCTTCCGGACGAAGTTTCCGCGCAGATTTCGGCCTGGGTCCGTAAGCCCTTCGAAATGGGTGAGGTCATCGAGACGCTCGGCTACATCCTCGCTAATCCGAACGCTTGCGTTCCCGCAGCTCTGCCTTGAGCCCACCGCAAATTGGGCCAGAAGAGGGCTTGCGGATGGCCCAGTCTCTGGGGTAGACCCCACCCCCTGTTCGGCCCGGGCCCAGAGGGGCCCAAACCAAAATGCGAAGGTGGCGGAACTGGCAGACGCACTAGCTTGAGGTGCTAGCGGGGTTATTCCCATGGAGGTTCAAGTCCTCTCCTTCGCACAACGACAGTGATCCGAGACACCAACCCCCGGCCTGGGGGTTGGCTCCGGATCCGCGAGCATGAGTCACGGCGTCTGGGAAAGCGGCGTTCTCTGCCGTTCACTCAAATAGTTGGCATCACATTCCCGCCTGAGACCGAGATGTATTGGCCGGAGATGAAATTCGCGAGATCAGAAGCAAGAAATGCCAGCAAGTTGGCAACGTCTCGGTTATGGCCACGCCGCTTCAGGGGCACGCTGGCTCGATAGCTACGCTGGGGCTCGGTGTCGTCGTTGGGAGCGTTCTCGCTGAGCATCCAGCCGGGCGCAACTTGATTGACGGTGATTTGGTGTTCTCCGATCTCTTTGGCGAGGACGCGCAACACGCCGTCCATCCCCCGTTTCCCTGAAACGTACGCGCTTTGATTCGGCGCATTTTGCATGGCGCACTCGGTGTTGATCGCGATCACGCGGCACCAGCGTTTCTCGACCATGGCCGGCACGAAGGCTTGCGCTCGATGCTCGCCAGTTGTCCTGAGCCCCCCGTTACGAGCGCCAAATGGCCTTTGAGGTCAATCTCCATGCGCAGGATCTATCACAGAAACTGTATCCGGTTCACAGAGCCGTGTAGCTGAGGCGCGCTGATGGCATCAATGTAGCGGGGTGACGAAAACTGCGTTAACCGGCCGGGGTTTG
>JBBRRP010000125.1:0-17661 GCA_038246305.1 Polyangiales bacterium
ATCTCCGCTTCGGTCAGTTCCTCGCCACTTAGATATTTTTCGATTAGCTCGTCGTCGGCTCCGGCGGCAACATCCAGCAACGCGGCTCGATACTCTTCAGCCTTCTCTCGCAGCTCATCCGGAATTTCAATCGTCTGGGCGGTCTGACCCAAGTCGTCTTCATAGATGATCGCCTTCATCTTGACTAAATCCACAATGCCCAGGAAGCCGGCTTCGGCGCCAATGGGAATCTGCAGCGGTACCGCGCGCGCGCCTAACCGCTCATTTATCTGATCGACGACTTCATAAAAGTTGGCGCCGTCGCGGTCCATTTTGTTGATGTAGGCAATCCGCGGCACACCGTAGCGATTGGCCTGCCGCCAAACCGTCTCCGATTGCGGCTGCACCCCGCCCACGGCGCAGAAAACCGCGACGACGCCGTCCAGCACGCGCAGGCTGCGTTCGACCTCGACCGTGAAATCAACGTGGCCGGGGGTATCAATAATGTTGATGCGGTACTTTGGCGCCGACAGGTTTTTGGGCTCCAGGCTCCATTCGCAGGTGGTGGCGGCCGAAGTGATAGTAATGCCGCGCTCCTGCTCCTGCTCCATCCAATCCATGGTGGCGGTGCCTTCATGCACTTCGCCGAGCTTATGGCTGGTGCCGGTGTAATAAAGGATCCGCTCCGTGCAGGTCGTCTTCCCGGCATCAATGTGCGCCATGATCCCGATGTTGCGGGTGCGCTCGATGGGCATCTCTCGCGGCATGGCGTTTAGGAGAAGAAGCGCGGGGGCACCCTTTACACAAGAAAGCCCCTCCGGCTTCAGGCTCTCTTGTTCGAGAGTTTGTTTGTTCCGGAAGGGGCTCGGGGTACTCCGTCTGCCGCAGTTCTTGCGGGACACACCTGTCGGTGCGTCTTCGGGTAACCCGATCCTTATGTAAAGCGCGTCATCGTCCTCTAGCAGCCTCTCCTATCTTGGTTCTTAGATCTGATAAGAGCGGCAGTTACCAACGGTAATGAGCGAACGCCTTATTGGCGTCGGCCATCTTGTGCGTATCGTCACGCTTCTTCACGGCGTTGCCTCGGAGCTGGGCCGCATCAACGAATTCAGAAGCAAGACGCTCGCGCATCGTTTTCTCGCCGCGCTGACGCGCATAGAGCACGAGCCAACGCATGCCGAGTGCGACACGGCGTTCGGGGCGAACTTCAACCGGCACCTGATAAGTGGCACCGCCAACGCGACGGCTCTTCACTTCAAGCTTGGGCTTCACGTTATCTAGAGCTTTGCGAAACACCTCGAGTGGCTCCTGCTTGAAGCGCTCCTCAATAATATCGAAAGCGCCGTAGAGAATGCCTTCCGCGGTGGGCTTTTTGCCACCAAGCATCAGAGCATTCATGAACTTCGCCACGAGCTTGTCGCGAAATTTGGGATCAGGCAAAATGGTGCGTTTGGGAATTTCTCGGCGGCGCGACATGTCTGTTCCTTACTTCTTGGGGCGCTTCACGCCGTACTTAGAACGTTTGCGGTTACGGTTGGCCTTGTTGGTGCTGCTGGGGCCAGAAGCGCCAGAAGCATCCAAGGTTCCGCGGACCACGTGGTAGCGAACACCCGGCAGATCTTTCACGCGACCACCGCGGATAAGAACGACGCTGTGCTCCTGCAAATTGTGTCCCTCGCCCGGAATGTAGCCGGTGACCTCCATCCCGTTGGTGAGGCGCACGCGACAGACTTTGCGCAGTGCGGAGTTCGGCTTTTTAGGCGTTACTGTGTAGACGCGAACGCAGACACCACGCTTTTGAGGGCATGATTTCAGCGCTGGAGACGCCGTCTTCATGTTAACGGCTTCACGACCGGATCGAATGAGTTGCTGAACTGTGGGCATTTCAGATCTTTGCAAAAAACGCCGCACTGGCGGCAAGGGACGGCGAGGGTACCCGGGAAAGTTCCGGTGTCAACTCCGGATCCCAGTTAGTCGTGGCTCCTCAATCAGGCGCCGCGTGGGGCACCCTCAATGCCGATCCATCACGGCTTTTTCAACACTGAAAATCGCAAATCGTCTTCCCAGAGCCAGCGAAAGGACTCCCCGAGCGGACTCTGGCTACCTGAAAGTGCCGGATCGCCGAGAGAAACCCGGGCCGAGACCCCGAATCTCCGAGTCATCAACACCGGATGCAGTGCCCCCTCTTGGCAGCGCTGGTTTTCGCGCTCGCAAAGAAAAACCACACGGCGACCACCCCGCTCGGCGAAGACCTGTATCTGAACAGGAGACCAGTCCTCATAGCCCGCACCAATTAAGAGGAGGCGTGAGAAAAACGCCGGCTCGGCCCGCGACAGCAAGACCGCACGGGCCGCAGCCATTCCCTCGCCAGAAAGGCTGATCGGGCCTTTTTCCAGGTATTTTCCAAATCGCGCCTTGGCTGCGCCAAGCGCCGCTTTCAGCCGAGCTTCGAGAGCCGGCACGCTCGGATACAGCGGGCTGTCGAGTGTGTGATCGCGCGAGCCTGCATCGGCAGGAAGCTTTGGGCACAGGACAAACCAACCCGCACCGACCGATTGGCTCCACTTTCGGCAATCTGCATCTGGGGCCTCGCGCCACGGAAGCACCAGATGCAACGGCCGAGGAGCTGCAGCGCCGACAGGAGCAATAATGAATGCGATGGGATCACCTGGTGGACCGAGGGCTTCCAAGCGCTCAGCCTGAAGGGGTGACAAGCGCCTGAGCGCCAATGCTTCTGCCGCCGCACGTCCTCGGTGCGGCATTCCCCGTTGGGTGAGAGCCTGGAAGACGAGCCCAGCCGTCGCACCGAGCAACAGCAGCAGCAGGCCAAAGGCCAACGTTCTCGGCGAGCTAACCATCAGCGATCAGCATAGCGAGGATTGGCAGTTCACGCGAGCCAGCAGGGGGTGTGATCAGGTGCCCCCACTCGCCCTGCTCGCGCCTGGCGCTGCGCTCGGGCGTTCTCCCCCAAACCTCCGCTGACGCTTCGGGGGGGGAGAGGGAGTGGCGAAGTCGCGCCCGGGAAAGGTGCCCGATGAGCCTCAGGTGGAGGGCGGGCGCGAAGCCACCTCGAAGTGGTGAGGCGCTGGAAAATAGCGAAACCGGAGACTGCATCTGAGCCGGAGGCGCCTCACCTCTCTCGGCGGCCGTAGCGTGGCTGCAAGAGGTGCTACTGGCGGGTCTTTCTAACGTCCTCTTAGATTAACTACTAATTGGGTTCGCTCATGGCGGCGAATCCTCAAATGAGCTCGGTTTTGAGATTGGGCGCGCTATTACCACCCCGACCCTAGTACGTACATTTTGCCCAATCCCAAAACCGAGCTGCCGCGCCGCCGGCAGCTTTTCCGGTCGACACTTGCTCCTGTGCGGCGCGGTCTCGCTGGGCCGCCCCGCCCATGGCTCGCACGCAACAAGCGACATTTGGGTCGGGGCAAGCTGCCGCAGAATGCGGCGGCGGGGGAGGGCATCCAAAACCAATAGAGCGGGCCTCGCAAAAACGCATGAAAGGTCGCTCGCTCCGCTTGGCTCCGCTGCATCCCCCAAACACCTACTGGTTTGAATCACACGCCCAACCGTGCACGACTCACTCGCCGACGAATTGCCGATGAAGCTCGAAATAAGCCCCTTTTTGGGCCATCAAGTCAGCATGTTGACCGCGCTCAAGGATCTGGCCGTCGCTCATCACCAAGATGATATCTGCGTGACGGATAGTGCTCAAGCGATGGGCAATCACAAAGCTGGTGCGTCCGTGCAAAAGCTTCTGCAACGCAAGCTGCAGCCGCGCTTCGGTCACTGCATCCACGCTGCTCGTGGCTTCATCGAGAATGATGATCTTCGGATCGGGCAACAGCGCTCGGGCGAAACAAATGAGTTGGCGTTGACCCAAAGAGAGACTGCCACCGCCTTCGCCAACCTGAGTATCGAATCCGTTCGGAAGTTCATTCACAAGATCCCACATCCCGAGCGAGCGCACGGCCTCTTCCACTCTGGCGTCGCTGGCATCCGGCTGGCTCATCCGGATGTTTTCGCGAACGGTGCCGGTGAACAGAAAGTTATCCTGGGGGACGGTACCCACGCGGTGCGCCAGGGACTCGCCATTCAGATCGCGGCTATCGTGCCCATCGATAAACACGCTGCCCGAGCTCGGTAAATAGAGCCGCCCGAGCAGCTTGATCATGCTGCTCTTCCCACTTCCCGTCGGTCCGACCAGCGCCACCGTTTGGCCTGCTTTTACCTCGAACGAAACGTGGCGCAACACAGGCCGCCCGGGGACATACTCAAAGCCAACATCGCGAAATTCAACCCTACCCTCAAGCGAGGAGAGCACCATGGCATTCGGCTTGTCCGCCCAATCGGCTTTGGCATCCAACAAGTCAAAGACACGCTCAGCTCCCGCCATGGCTGTGAGCGCGTTGGTGTATTGGTTTCCGATCACCGGCACCGGTGAAAAGAACAGATTCGACAAAAACAGAAACTTGATGATCGTAGCCAGGCTCACATCGCCCCCGAGGGCTTGAGCACCACCCAACACCATGAGAGCAGCCAAGAACAGCTGAGCGTTGAATTCCAGCAGCGGCAAAAAAGTCGCCGAGTGTCTAGTAACTCGCATGTTGTACAGGGAATGGTCAGCGACCAGCTCTTCAAACAAATGCCCGTTGAAATCCTCTCGAACAAATCCCTGAATCACGCGAATGCCAGTCACACTTTCTACCAGTGTAGCCGTCACGCGGCTGAAGCTTTCCTGCACCTGCCGGAGAGAGTGGATCAGACGGCTGCGGAAATAGCGGATGATCACCCACAGAATGGGCACCATCCCCAGCATCAACAGAAACAGCTTCCAATCAAGGTAGGCCATGAAGACCGCGGCAATGAAGGCCTGCCCGGATTGCACGTAGGTGACAAACACCACATCCTGCACGCCGGTTCGAACCGCATCGACATCGGACGTCATGCGACTGATGAATCGTCCGATTTTTCTGCGCTGAAAGAAAGAGAGCGGCATGCTCATGATGTGGCGATGCAAATCATTCCGAAGGTCGTGGACGATGGCTTCTCCGAAGATGAGCGCCCAGCGTGAGCGATAGACGCACACGATCTCGGTGAATAGCTCAAAGACCACGAACAGCGCCACGCCCCAACGCACATCTTGAAAGTTACCTTTAGCAATCGGCCCACTCACGATCTGCGCAATGATCCAGGTGACAAGCGGGACCTGGATGGCGCGAAGACTCACCATCACAAACAGAGAGTTTCGAAGCTGCAGGTGAGCTTTGCTGTAGTTAAACAGGCGTTTCACCATCGCGAGACTGATGGGCCGTTGAACAGCTTCATCAGCGCCGTCGCGCATAAAGCGCTGGGCGTGGGTTCTCTTCACGCGACACCTCCCGCCGCAATCAGCGCCAATTCTTCGGAGTCTCCCGTCTGCAGCCGCGCGGTGCGACTGTAGAGCCCACTTTGGTCAATCAACTCGGCGTGCGTGCCCCGCTGCACAATTCGGCCCTCTTTGAGCACCAGAATGATATCAGCGCGCCGAAGGGTGCTTAGGCGATGGGCAACAATGAAAGTGGTGCGATTCTTGGTGGCGCTATCCACAGCCTCCAGCACCTCGTGTTCCGTGTCCGGATCCACGGACGCTGTGGGATCATCCAGGAGCAAAATGGCTGGCTCTAAGAGTATGGCGCGGGCAATGGCAATGCGTTGTTTTTGGCCGCCCGAAAGATTCGTGGCCGCCTCCTGGAGCACGCTGTCGTAGCCGTCTGGGAGCGTCATGATGAAATCATGGGCCTTTGCCACTTTTGCTGCGTGTTCAATGTCGGCCTGGCTTGCTTCCGGTTTTCCAAAGGCAATATTTTCCGCGATGGTGGCGCTAAAGAGCAAGCTCTCCTGAAAAACGATGCCCACGTTGCGTCGCAGCACATCGAGATCCAACGCTCGCAGATCAACTCCATCGAGAAGGATCCGACCTCTGGTTGGATCGTAAAATCGAGGCAGAAGGCTGAGCAGCGTGCTCTTTCCTGAGCCTGTTCCGCCGAGGATAGCCACGCATTGGCCAGGCTTCACCTCAAGATCGAGATCCGTGAGCGCAGATTGATTCGAGCTAAACCCAAAAGAGACATGTTCGAACTTGAGCCCGCCCTGAATCTGAGCCGGCCGAACGGGATCAACGGGGCTCTGCACTTCCACGTCCGCATCCAGCACCTCGAAGACGCGGCGTGCGCCACTCAGGCTCTGCTGGAGCAGATCGACGACCGTCGCCATACTCCGCACTTGCTCTCCAAATTTTTGGAGAAGGCCAATAAAGACTATCAAGCTGCCGAGGCTTAGCTCGCCCGCACAAACGAGCCAACCGCCATAGCCGAGCAGCACGGCAACATTCATCTGACTCAAAAACTGCACGGAAGGGCCGTACACGCTCACGGCTTTGAAGATCGCTGTTTGCTGCTCTTTGACTGCGCGATTGGCTGCCACAAAGCGCGCGTATTCCGCCTTTTCCTGGCCGAACACCTTGATAACCTGGATACCTTTGGTGCCCTCGGCAATTCGCAGCACCATATTATCAACTAGCTTGCGATTCTTTGCGTACTCCGGTTGTGCCCATTTGGAAAAGCGATGCGTCACCACCCACAGGATCGGTGACAGCACGAGGCTCGCCGCCGTCAGCCCGGCGTGGGTTGAAATCATGTACGCGGCGTACAGCGTTAAAGACAGGCACATGATGATGCCCTGAATCATCACGCCATCGATGAAAGAGCGCAGAAGCTGCACATCACGCGTGACTCGATTGATGATGGACCCGCTGGCATGCGCATCAAAAAACCGAAAACTCAGCCGCTGCAGCTTGGCATACACATCTGCGCGAACGGCCGGTACAATTTCTACGTGGACCAGCTTCCCAGCCTGCAACGAGTACGCAAAATTGAGAGCCCCGCGAATGAGCCCCATTCCCAAGATCAAACCGCCGAGCGTGAGCAACGTTTGCCAAGTGCTCAACCCAGCAGGCGGCGTTAGCCCGAGGGGCCAGTGGGGCTTCGCCGCTGAGGGCTCTAAATGGTGGCGAATCACATCCACGCCCAGGCCACCGAAACTCAGCCCCCAAACGCCGAGAACGAGCAGCACTACCTGCAGACCAAGGACGGCAAGGCAACGTGCACGATGTCTCCAAGCGAGCGTTAGCAGCCGCAGTAGTACTCGAGAATCAGAAGCGCCCTTGGCGGTAAGGCCGTCGGTCAAAGTTGGTGGAGCAGACATGGTATTAAGAAAGCGATAGGCCAGCCGAGCCCTCTTTGCAGGACGGCACGCCAAGCAAAATAATAAAGCTTAAGGGGTCGAGCCGCAGCAGGAACGGCGTTTTCTGCACCGCGTTTCGGGGGATGCTACTTCTGGGGTACCGAACCGCAATGGCATTTGTTGCTTGATGGTTCAGCGGCACGGGTTTCCAGCTTAGACGCAACGCAAGAGCAGCGAGCGTCGAACCCAGGCAAAATGAGACGAAAGTGCTAGCCATGACCCATTCGCCTTCAGTGCCAGCAGGCGCGTTTTATGGGCTGGATCGGAATGGCGCCCCCGGAAGGGTATGGCGTTTGGCTAGTGCGCCACGGGAGCGCCGCCGATTTCAATTTCGCCTTCTTGGATATTGAGTTCGTCGCGGAGCTTGATGCTCTCAACTTTTCCATCACGAATATTGATCACTCGATCTGAGTTCTTCAGCATCTTGTGATCGTGTGTCGCGGTAATGATGGTGACCCCGTGATCCACGCTCAGGCTTTTCAAGATATCGATGATTTCGGCTCCCGTGGTGAGATCGAGGTTGGCGGTGGGCTCATCCGCCAAAATAATCGTAGGGTCATTCACCAGAGCGCGCGCAATGGCCACCCGCTGCTGCTGGCCGCCTGAAAGCTCTCCCGGGCGATGTTCAAGGCGATGGCCCAGGCCCACTTGCTCAAGCTTTTTGGCCGCTAGCGCGTCGGCGTCCGCTTGGCTTGCCCCCATGAACAAGCGCGGAAGTGCAACATTCTTCAGTGCACTGAGCGACGGGATCAGATTGTACGCCTGAAAAACGTAACCAATGTAGTTGCAGCGCACATAGGCAAGCTCGCGGCTGCCGAGCGTGGTGAGATCGAGTGGGCCAATCTGAACCGATCCTTCGCTCGGGCGATCGAGCGCACCCACAATATTGAAGAGCGTGCTCTTTCCCGAGCCCGAAGGGCCCATGATCGAGAGATATTCGCCGCGAAAAATGTCCAAATTGATCTGACGCAGCGCGTAAACAACCTCGCGCTTCAACTGATAGATCTTGGAGACCCCTCGCACGCGGATCAGAAGCGCTCCACGCGCTTGGGGTTCGGCCTCTGCACTTTCTTCGGCTACCATCGTCGTCATAACGCGCTCCTCACCGGGTCTGGCCTAGAACGGCAGCGTAAAAACGCTCTTCGAGACGAAGGTCGCGCCGATGCCAAGAGTGCCTATCAGGCCCATCCCGCAAGCAAATCCCGCAAACACCACCGGTACATACTGGCGCCAAACGAGCCCAAACTGCCTGCGAAAGTAGAATCGGCCAATCAACGCGCCTACGAACTGCGGGATCACGACGAACGGCAGAGTTTGGTTCAGGCCCCGCACAATCCCATAGATGAAGAACGTCGGCGCACCGAGCCACGCGAAGGTTCCAAAGAGGATGCCACCGGCGGCCAAGCCCGCCAAAACGTAGTGCGCGTTGAAGGCTGCTTCAAACTCGGTGAAGCCCCCGAGTGTGGATGAAAAGATGATCGCCTGTTGCGCCGCGGTGACCTCCCACCATTGTTGCGCGAACAGATACTGGGGGCTTGGGATTGGGCCCAGACCCCAGATGAAATGCGCGAACAAAAGCGAACCGCCAACGATGATGGGCGTGAGGAGGATCTCGCTCTTCCAGATCGACCAGAAGCGCGTGCCGGTGAGCTCACACTGCCGGTAGAAGACTGTCATGGCTCCATAATTGTGGAGCGGGATCGGGAGAAACCAGATCGCAACGCCATGATAACCCGAGAAAATGAAGCTCGCTTCCCGCACGAAAGGAATGTTCAGAACTTCGCCGGCGATGCCCTCCAGGCGGGCTGTGACGTAACTGATGATCGGCGTGTAGATGATGGCGTAAAACAGCATCACCCCGACGACAGGCCAGTACACCGCGCCGTCAGCCAAGTACAAAAGCCAGGTGGAAACGACAATGTAGAGTGTCATCACGCCGAGATACGTTGCGATAATGAACACGGTGCGAATATCCCCGCGCCCGGCCGGGATATCGAAAGCTGCCATACGGCTGCGAGGCCCCGCCAGCTTGGCTCGTTTGCGTTCCGTTGCCCAGGCTTTGCCCACTGAAATAAAACCAGCGATGGCGATAGCCATGCCCACACCGATGGCAAAGCTAAAGTAGAAGTCCATCTGGTTTTTGTAAAAGGTCGTTTGCATGTTATCCCCTGGGTTCCAAGATTTTAGGATCCCGATCTGGGGTAGATGCAAAATGGGGTTCATGATCATCGTGATCACGAGCCCTGCGAACGTGCCGATGGCGGCCCAATACGGCAACACCATGCCGAGCAGCAACATGCCTAAATCGAAGGAGATGGCGATCGCGGCAGCCGGGAGAAATTGCCCCGTTTGGGAAGTGAAATCCTTGAACGGCAACGGCAGAATCGTGATCGGCTTGTCGAGCAGGGCACCGGTAACCGTCGGAATGCCAATGTAAATCGCTCCGAACACGATCCCGAGCACGGAGCCAATCGAAAACACGCGCCAACGCCAGGATGCCTGCTGCTGCATCGCGCGCTCGCCAGGCTCGGCCCCAGAACGCGCACTCCCTTCACTGTCCTGCTCTTCAGAGAGCGCCATGATGCCCTGAGCACCCACCGGCGCCATCGGGAACGGCAGCTTCTCAATGTCACTCGTCAACCGAAACAGGCCGTACCCGAGGATCATGTTGTCGATGCGGCCGACCACCATGGTGAAGACCACCAGGCCGATCACGGGCAGCCATTCCGGCAGAAACAAAGAACGCTTGTCCAGAACGGCCGGGTCGCTCGGAACAATCCACGTTGGCAGCCTCTCAGCAATGCCAGCGGCACGGGCGGCGTCGGATTGGGCAAAAAACTGCGCCCAGATCGCGCCGAGCCCCCCTTGAAATTGGCCTTGCGCCATGGACGCCGTCACGATGATGGCGCCCGCTAAGTAGAACAGCGTAAAAATTTCGGCACGCCGGAGATTCTTGTTGGCGCGACGCGCGACCTCAATAAAGAGGATCACCGTCACCCACTGAGCGGCAGGCCCGATCGATAGGCCAGCGATCAGCGTCATGTAAATCGAGCCCGGCACCATCAGCAACGCGACAAACAGCGCGCCTGCAAAAGCTGTCCAGCTGAAGCCGTCTTCGAAGGTTCCCGGCACCTTCATCAGCGCGCGAAACTCTTCGAGCTCGGTATCCGGCCCGCGTTTTCGGGAGAAAAATCCAGGTTTTGTGGGTCGCGCTTCCGCCATCGTGTGTCCTAGCTCAGGCCTCCGTTGGGCCTAAAGTCTCGAGCGTCTCCATGCGGTAGTGCTCAATCATGTCGTTTGAAAGCGTGCGCCAAAGAAGGAACTGTTGACGCAATTCGCGCATGAAAACCCCGTTGGCCCGAAACCAATCGCTGGCTGCGCCGCTCTCACGTGTCACGTGGATCGCCACCTCATCGACGCCCTCAATTTCTGAAGGCGCCGCCATGAGCGTCATGTGTTGGGTGACGCCCAAGTCGAACGGCGCCAGCGCAAAACGCCCGCTGAGTTCAAGATTGCCCTGAGCTCCGCGGCGGATAGCCACTTCCGAGGCGGCAAAGCTTCCGAGCCCGGCATCATCGTGCGCGCGAAAGTGCTCAGCGAGAAAGCTCACAACGCCGGTGATGTCGTAAGCAGAAACAGTGAAGGGAAACTTGAGCTTCAGATCATCTTGCTCGGGTGGAGGCAGGCGCCACGAACGCGCAAGCCCAGGATTGGCGCTGCGTGAGGCCCGCACGGCGGGATAAATGGCTGACACCAGCACAGTGAGCATCACGACACCGATCGCGAACAGCGAATTGGTGGACGAGAAGTTGATGGCGGCGGGCTTGATGTACCCGGCCTTGGCCAGGGCCGAGGCGCCCAAAGCCACGAACTGCGCCAAGATCTGCCCACCCATGCCGCCCACCACAGCGTACACAGCGGCTTCTGCAAAGAACAAAACCCCGACGTGCCCGGGCGAAAGCCCTAACGCGGAGAAGGTGTAGATCTCTTTTTCGCGATCGCTGATCGAGCCAAGCAGCGTCCCAAAAATGATCAAGCCCCCGAGGAGCAGCGGAACAAATAGAGCAAAACCTCCGGAAATCTCCGTCAGCTCCGTTAAGAGCAGCCGCTCAACGCCTGAAGAGCCAGCCGCCCACACGGGCATCACGAGCGTTTCGGCAAGCTCCTTGCCGCGCGCTTGAGCATCGACGCCCTCCCCAGGATAGATCGACAGTGCAAACAACTTCCCGCCAAGCCGTTGCACGAAATCCGCCGAACCGACCACCACCTGATCAGCGCTCAGATGCACAAAATCGCGGGCCACATCCTGAGCAAAGGCTAGCTCCGTTTCGCTTTTATCAGCCTGGATCTGTTCCTGGCCGCTCTCGAGTGCCTGGAAATTGACTGGCAGCACACTCTGGCCATCCACGTGCTTCAGGCTCTGCAGCTCAGATGTATTCAGCGTCCCGCCGAACGTGGCGCGCAAGCCGTTGACCATGATGGCTTGCCCAACTTTCAACTCCAACACATCCCGAACGATGGGGGGCAAGAACACGGCTCCCGCACGGAGCGCCTGGCGCTTCTCATCCGGTGTTCCCTCACCCAAAGTTGCCAGGAACTCAGGCCAAACAGCCATTTCGGCGTCTGTGATGCCGACCGCAGCATCGATCGCGATCGAGCGCCCATCGTCTGCACGGGCCACCGAGAAGCGAACATCGACGACTTTATTCTTCGTGTCTTTTGTCAGCCAGTAATAAGGAGCCAACAGGCCACCCTTGCCCTGCTGCCCAAACATCAGATCTTTCACGCCCTCGGGCAGCGGCGTGTAATCCAGCTGGTGCACGAGAATCGAAGCGCGCGTGTGGGGACTCTTCGGTCCTTCGTAGCTGGTTCGAATTCCAACCTTCTGGCTAAAAGACGCGAAAACCAGCGTTGTGAAGGTCAGAATCACGACCGTTACAGCGGTGAGCGTGGTGCGCGTGGGTCGGCGGCGCATGGTGGACATGCCCATGCCCACCGCCGCCAACATGGTTCCCATGCGAGACACCTCGAGCCCATGCACGCCGAGAGCCTGGCCCTGCATCGCCTTCAGCTCTGTCTTAAACTTGCGAACGACAATGTAGATGACCAAGCTCGACAAGAGCAAAATCGCGAATGCCAAAAAGATGATGACAGGCGTGGCTGCAATAGCGAAGCCTGGATGCATCAGATAAAGCAGCCCGAACGTGCCGAGGAACATCCCGGTGAAGCCTGCAAGCCGTCCATAAATGGTCGTGGCACAGATCACGAGCCGTTCCAGCGCAAAGGCGAATGGACTGGCCAACAAGAGCAGCATCACGATGGCATGCACCAAATCATCCATCGTGTTTCTGAGGGGCAGATAGACGCGCTGCGAGAGCGCCGCACTGCGCCCGAGATCGGCCATTTTTCCCGCCAAATTGGGCTCTGTTTTGGCCTGCTCTTTGATGCGCAGCGCTCGACCGTGCAGCACCTCGATATCGGGGCTCGTGACGCCGCGAATGCGGAGCTGGCTCAGCCGTGTTTCATTCAGCTTCCAAAGATCGCTTGCCGTGTGGTCGGCGATCGAGAAGCTCCCTGACACATCTTTGGGATCCAAGCCGTTGCCGTAGGGCGATTTGTCGCTGAACACACCGAGCGCAGCCGAGCCCATCACTTGGAAAATTTTGAGCCGACGGTCGACTATCTGATCGGACACGTACCCAAAGTACTGATCGCCGAGCTGACCCCAGAGCGAGCGGTTGTCTCGGAAGGGTGCATCCGAATTGGCCTTCAGCAACTTGAAGCGTTTGGGATCGCTCTCGAAGCCGCGGCGCGCCATCCACCGGTATTGATCACCGAAGAAAAGATTCACGCGGATGAGCTCAGTGTTGAGCTTCACCTGGCCTTCTTGAGTCGTCACCGCCTGAATCCGACCCTGGGCGTCGAACTGGCTACCGAAGACCATGATCTCCGTGTGGATATCCGTGCGCAGGCCGAGCAAACGAAAGCGCCCGTTTTGGTCAACGGTCTCCAACGCGAGGGGCTCAAAATCTGCGATCCCCTGCGCATCCTTCAGACTCGACCACGCCTCACCTGCAGTCGCATACCCGGAGCTCCCCGGCCAGAGCGCAATCATGGCTCCCCCCGCAGGGCGATCTTCCGCCATGCTGCCGCTCACCTGAAGGCCTGCGTAATCTCCTGCCTGAGCACCCGCATCCCAGGTGGGATACCGGCTCAGGTTCACTGCCGTTAGCACGCGCGGTAGCGAGATCTCCGGAGAGCTAGCTGCTCGCTGCATGAGCTCCGTGGCTTCGACGGCCTGATGCTCAAGCCTGAGCCAAGCGAGCTCTTCGAGCGTGTCCGAGGGCTGCCCGTCGCGGGGGCGACGATCCGCACCGCTCATCAACGAAAAGTTATAGATGCCGTACGTTCCAGCAATCGAGCTCGATGTCGCGAATGGCCCAGGCGCGAACGTGAGACCAAATAGCGGATCTGCGAGTGTGCGCGCGTCGAGATGAGACAGCTCCGCGGGGCGCTGACTCGCGACCTCCCTCAATGCTCCGAGAAGCCTCCCGTAGTAGCCCGGAGCATCTGCGCCGGCCGCAGGCATCCGCCACGGCGTGAGCGCGTTGGTCCAATCACCAACGACCGGGCCAAAGCTCGGGCCAGCATCCGACAAGTTATACTGTGCGTGAAAAACGACGAATAACGGCTTCCCGTCGGGAGAAAGTGCTTTACGAAGCGCCGTGCGCTGTTCATCCATTTCGACGAGCGCAGTCAGCTCATTCAGCCGCTTTTGAAAGCGCAGCGAGGTGGCCTCCTTCAGTTGCTCGAACAGTGTTTGGAACAGCTTCGCGACTGGGCTTTTGCCGCGCGAAAGCAGCGTTTTCTCCTTCACAAACCCAGAAAGCTCACCCTGGTGGAGCGCGCGCCGGATTTCATCCCAACGCAAAGCTTCCGCTTCCAGTTCGTGAACCTGCGATTGTATGGCTAAAGCGCCGGCACGGCCCGCTTTCAGGCGCAGCACCTCCATCACCTTGCGCACGTCGTCTCGCTTGAAATTCGCGACGTCCACCAAGGCGCGCTTGAGCCACACTTTAGGCATGATCTCACCGGGCGGATCGATCGCGTGGTCGAACACTAGACCGTTCTTGCTCAACAAGAGCTCCATCGCGCGAACGTGGAGCAACTCCTTTCGGTGCTGCTCACTGCGACGAGCATGCTCGTCGGCATCCCTCATCCACGTTTCGTAGACCTCGCGGGCTCCCTGATGGTAGCGCGCCTGATTATCAAGAAAGAGCAGCACCACATCGCGCTTTGCGGGGTGTTGCTTGAGGGTTGCGGCGGCTTGAAGCAGCGCAGCTACGTTGGCGGCGCCGCGAGCACCTGGCGAAAGCTCCGGCACGATTCCGAAGGTGTCGTAGTTCGCGGAAAGCACGACGGCTTCGGCCTGACCGCCGGCACCGGCGAAACCTGGCGCTGTGCCCGGAATGCGAGCCACGATGTTGCGCCCTTCTGTGCGTCGCCAATGCGACTCAATGGACAGCTGGGCGTTCGGATGATCAATTCGGAGATCCAATCCCGTCTGGCCTGCCGGAATGTACGCACGCACCCAGTTAGCAGGAACACCGGAATGCCTCGGCTCCGACGCGACGCTCTTGCCGTTCTCCAAAAAGAGCACGGCCTTTGCGCCATACGCGAAGGCCCGCTGCCAAGCGCCCACGCTATCGTAATCCAGCACGACGAGCGCGCCCTCAACCTTACGCTCCCCGTAATCGGCTAGCTCACCGCGACCCAAATACAGCAAAGGCCCCGTGAGCCCTTCGGGGCCAGTGACAGAAAGCGCTGAAATATTGGGGCGCAATGGATGCACCTCAATGCGCTGGCCCTCGACGAGAAGCTCCGCGCGCTCAGTCTCCATCTGCCACACCGGCATGTCGATGAAGAGCGTTTGAACCCCAAGCCGAGTGAGCTGCGCGGCAATGTATTCGGCAGCGTCGTACCCGTTGCGCGAGCCAGACAGTCGATTCGGATGGGAGGTCAGCTGACGCAAATCGAAAAAGAACGCGTTCTCTTCGCGAGTCAGGGGATCTTGAACAGAGCCGATTGCTGGTGCACCGGCCGCGCCATTCAGCCCCGCAGCGACCGCGGCGTCCGACTCGGCAGCTGCGTCGAGCGTGACACTGCTGTCTGGGTTGACACTTGCATCTGACTTTGCGGTTATATCGGGGTTGACGTCGACACCCGGCGAAGCACTCGTAGCGGTGCCCAATGCGGCAGCTTTAACCTCTGGTGATGCGCTCGGTGAGCGCCGCGGAACTTGGATGCGGCGGGCCTTCGGTGCCGAAGCCGACGCTGGCTTACGGGCGGCGTTGGCGGCTCCGGCGCTCACCAACCCCCAAACACTCAGCCCGAGCACCACGAGCAGGAGACTGGCACGCCACAGCGATCGGTATTTCACGCCTCGCCTCCAATATTGCCGAGCTTAATCCGCATATTTTCGCGACCTTCGACGCGTTCGACGATCCCATCCCGAATCCACATGATGCGATCACACACATTGAGCAAACGAAGATCGTGAGTGGAGCACACAACCGTGACGCCCCGTTCGCGGTTGATGCGCTGCAAGATTTCCAAGATATCCTGACCTGTCTTGAAGTCGAGGTTGGCGGTAGGTTCGTCTGCCAAAAGGATTTTGGGGTTATTGCTCATGGACCGAGCAATCGCCACACGCTGCTGCTGACCACCGCTCATCTCGATCGGCCGATGCGCCCAGCGATCCTTCAAACCCACCAGATCGAGAAGCTCAAGCCCACGGCGGCGGGCTTCCTCAGGCACCACGCCCGCGAACGTCATTGGAACCGTGACGTTCTCAAGCGCCGTCATGTAACGAATCAAATTGTAGCTTTGAAAAATGTAGCCGATTTTTTGGCATCGCAAGAACGCCAGCTCCACTGCGGAGAGCTGCGCAACATCGACCTCATCGATCAGGATGCGTCCGCGAGTGGGAGCATCCAGCGCGCCTATCATGTTAAAGAAAGTGCTCTTGCCGGAGCCCGAAGGGCCCATCACCGCGATAAATTCAGACCGATAGATCGTCGTCGCGACTCCGCGCAGGGCGTACGTCGTTGCGTCACCCATGCCGTAGCTTTTTTCGAGGCCAAGAGTTCGGATAATGACCGCTTTCTTGGGCACTTCTCTGGTTTGCGTTTCTGGCATGATCACTCGACCCGCATGGCTTCCATCGGTGAAAGTCGGGCAGCAACCCACGAGGGCCCCACCGCTGCCAACGCAGCCAAGAGGACCCCGACGACGAATGAAAACAGCATTCCGAGCAGGAGTTCTCCCCCGATCCCACCGATTGAAAAGAACAGAGCACCGTACTCCGCAGCACCGCGCAAGGCTGCTAACACCAGCCCCAAAACTAGCCCGACAACTCCGCCGATCACGCCCTGTATCGCAGCCTCAAAGACGAACAGCATCATCACGAATCCATCCATAGCCCCGAGGCACTTGATGGTGGCAATCTCAGTGAAGCGCTCAGTGACGCTCATCAGCATCGCGTTCGCGACGCCCACCACACACACCAAAAACGACAGCAGAACAAGCCAACGTAGGCGTTCAGGCAAGCCCAAAAATCCGCCCTCCGCGCTTGGCACACGATCCCCAAGGATTTCTTCCAAACGCGCGCGATGCTTGAACACCTCAGCGATCGCTTGGATCCGCGGACCGTCGAGGTGCTTAGGAGCATTCACCTGCGCCAAAACTCCGGAGAGCCAAGCGGCATGCTCTGCACTCAGCGCGTAGGCGAGCGTGGTCGGGAGATCCACATCTTTGGGCAACAAATTGAGTTCGCGGGCGACGCGGCTGCGCACGTCCGCTTCGAGCAAAAGCTCGGAAATCTTGCGCTCATCGCGGGCGTTTCTCGCAAACCCAGAAAGCTCGGCCAGGTTGCCGTCCAGGGAATATCCGAGCGAGTTCAGGGTGTTTCCAAAATCCGCTGGAGGCTCGGCCGCGACCACCTCAGCCGTGCGGTTAGGGAACTTCAGTGCGAACCCGCGCACCGCTTCTTCGTGGCCTGTCGCGATCGCCGTGGTCAGCTGCTGAAGACTTCCCATTTCTGAGGTCACGAGCTGAACGAGTTCGGGCTGATTGATCGCCGCGCTGCCCAGCTGGAGATCGGCGAGCTTCTTGTTGAATCGAGCGAGCGCCGCAGGTTCCCGGAGGCTCTCAAGAAGCTCATCCGCTGTCAGATCGCCAATCAGGACAGCCTGTGCCGTGGGGGGCAGCTCGGTCAAGGAGTCGCGAACCCTGGCAAGCCGCTCCGCTACAGCTTAGCCCCGTCTGAATACACTGACATCGCGATTGGCCCAGCGATGAAATTCCGCGAGGAGCGCGGGATGACACGAAGCCAAG
>JBBRRP010000126.1:0-17646 GCA_038246305.1 Polyangiales bacterium
CTTAGAGCATCCGCTTGGAGATCCGGAAGAGGCTCGCATGAAGGCGGCGTTGGCGCTGCTTCGTGGCGAAGCGTGTCTGGCGCTGCCAGAGCAGCAATTGATGCAGGTACGTCAATTGGGGCCTGGCACTGGCTTGTCACCCATCACCCGCGGCCCCGATGACCTTTTTGGCATTTTTTAGTTTGGTATTTTCTAGCAGCGCCGTGGGGCCATGGAAAAAAACAGCGGCTCAGAGGAGGGGGGATCTCTGAGCCGCTGGGTAGTAAGCAGGCGGCCTCCCTGGCGGAGGGGGGGGATCACCAAGGCGCCGCCTCATTTTCTCCTATGCGTGTTTCGTGCCATTCCAGATCATGTAAAACTCACACAATTTCCCGTTCAATCAAAGGCGATTACCTTTCAAATTTGAAAGGTGTCTCTTTCGATCTTGCTATGTCGCGCCTACGGAGCGGAGACCTAGAGGGTTCGCGGCTGACCCGGTGAACTCGCCTGCTGCGCCGGTTTCACGCACTTTTGACCTTCTTGATTATAACCCTTTTCGCACCATTGGACACATTGGTGCGAATCTTCCTTGTAGAACCAGGACGTACCGCAGGCGGCGACGCACGCGTCATCCTTAGCCCATTGGCCTTTAGGGCACTTGCGGACGCACCAACGACCGCTCGGGGCATACTCATCGGTGTCGCAGCTCTGGACGCAAGAGTTGTCCTGCCGAAGGTAGCCATCCCGACACAGCCAGAACTTGCAGCCCCGAGACGAATCCGTGCTGGAACCGTTGATGCCGCTTCCTCTAGACGAGCTCGCGTTTGAAGTTGAGGACGAGCCGTATGTCACGGTCGTTGAGCCCCACTCCCCACCCTGGCACTCAGAATGGAAGCGAGGACAACCAACCAAGACCAACGCGGCCGATACAACAACCAATGACCCGACAATCTTGCGCATAGGGGGCCTCCAATAACTCAAGAACAGAGGGAAAGAAACCCACAGCTTGTTCGGAATGGCTCGGAAAGCTAACCAGTGAGTGAATGACAGCACGGCCCAGCCCATTTCCCGGGATAACTCCCGAGCGCAGTCGATGCGGACCCCAGCCGCTGCCAACCAGCGCCTCGGAGATGCAAGCGCGCGGGTGGCGTGAAGTCGACGTCGTATTCGTTACGGGCGACGCCTATATCGACCATCCGAGCTTCGCCATGGCACTGCTCGGTCGCTTGCTAGAAAGCGCTGGTTTTCGTGTAGCTATCCTCAGCCAGCCCGATTGGAAAAACGTAGAACCGTTTCGTGAGTTTGGCCGCCCTCGGCTCATGTTTGCGGTGAGCGCGGGCAACATGGACTCCATGATTAACCACTACACCGCCAATCGGAAAAAACGGAACGCGGACGCTTACACCCCGGGAGGTCAGATCAACCTCCGTCCAGATCGAGCGACGCTAGCTTACTGTCAGCGCGCACGTGAAGCTTTTAAAGGTGTGCCCGTGGTGGCAGGGGGCGTCGAAGCCAGCCTCAGGCGCCTGGCCCACTATGATTATTGGAGCGACACGATTCGGCGTTCCATCGTGTTGGATTCAAAAGCAGATTTCGTCGCTTTTGGCATGGGCGAACGCACGATTTTGACGATCGCAGCCGCGTTCGCAAGGCGGGCCTCGCTGGCTGAGCTGCGTTCGATTCCAGGCGTTGCGTATCGACTGGGTGAAAAAGAAGCTCGCCCCACGGACGTGATCACGCTACCGAATTTTGACTCCGTTCGAAGTGATGCCCTCGCATTCTGTGAATTGACGCGCGTCACTCATCGCGAAACCAATCCTCACAACGCAAGGCGCCTGATACAAGAGCACGGCACGGAAGCCGTTGTGGTGAATCCTCCTGCCCTGCCCTTGGGCGAGGCAGAAATGGACTTCGTGTATGGGCTGCCATTCACCCGAAAACCGCATCCTCGCTACGGCGAACACAAAATCCCGGCCTTTGATGTGATCCGCCATTCAGTCCAAATCATGCGTGGCTGTTTCGGTGGTTGTTCCTTTTGCTCGATCACCGCGCACGAAGGCCGGATCATTCAGAGCCGAAGCGAGGCCTCGATACTCGGAGAAATCCGCGAATTGGTGCGGGATCCTAGCTTTCGGGGAACCGTGAGCGATATCGGCGGTCCCACCGCCAACATGTATCGCATGCGCTGCACCCGCCCCGAAGTTGAGGCCCAGTGCCGACGCTTGAGCTGCGTTCACCCTAGCGTTTGCAAGCTTCTTGGCACGGATCACAAGCCGCTGTTGCGACTGATGCGAAAGGCCCGCCAGGAGCCAGGTGTGAAGAAAGTTCTTGTCGCCTCTGGGGTTCGCATGGATCTCGCAAAGCTCGACCCCGAGTATGTGGATGAGCTCGTGAAACACCACGTGGGTGGCCACTTGAAAGTGGCGCCCGAGCACGCTGATCCGGAGGTGCTCACGTTGATGAAAAAACCGACGATTGCGGCCTTTGATGAGTTCAGTCAACGCTTCCAAGCGGCCTCAGAAAAAGCCAAAAAGGACCAGTATCTGGTGCCTTATTTCATCGCCAGCCATCCTGGGAGCAATACCCGAAGCATGATCGACGTGGCGGTGTTCTTGAAGCAGCGAGGGTACCGACCCGATCAGGTGCAGGATTTTATTCCGAGCCCGTTCGATATCGCTGCATGTATGTATCACACGGGGCTCGATCCGATGACGTTGCAGCCGGTGTATGTGGCGAAGAGCCTTCGAGATCGCAAAGCCCAACGTGCCTTACTTCAATTTTTCAAGCCCGAGAATTACTTCGAGGTGAAGCAAGCCTTGCTCGAAGCGGGTCGCGCGGATTTGATCGGTCGAGGACCGCGCTGTTTGATCCCCGAAGTTCCGCCACCGGAAGCGAGGGAGCTGAAGAAAGCTGCCGGAAAAACCGGCGCCAACCGTGCGCCTCCTGCGGCTTCTAGCGTGGGTTATCGTCCGCACCGAGGTGCGCGCCCGAGGAGCTGACTCCGCCCGCAGGGCACGGCTGTTACTTCCTGGCTGCAGCTTGCGCGAAGAGAGGCTTGAGCGCTGCAAGTTGTTGCAGCTGCGTGGGCGTGGCCAACAGTTCCGCGGAATCAGTATGGGCTAACAGAAGCGCAGCAGGGCACCCCTTGCCACCACACGCATACAGAGCGAACGCCGTCGAGCCGAGCATCTCGTAATAGCGCTGCGGGACACTGCTGGTGGCCTGGGCCAGAAATACGTCAGGGACCACAACATCTTTCACTGAATTGTACGCGTTCTGAAAGACGTTGCTCGCTCCGCGCACAGGTTTGATACCCAAACGCAACTCTTTGGTGAGAGCGTCGAGGTCTTCATGCAACCCGGCGCGAATCACCAATTCATCGCGTGACGGCGTGGCAACCAATAATAATAAACGTTTGAGTCCTGTGTGCTGGCTCCAAGTTTTAAACGCGAGGTTCAAGACTTGATCGGCGGGGGTGAAGCACGCCAACGCTGCGCGAACTTTCTCAATTTCGCTTTCAATGGGCGTGAGTGGTCGATCCACCTCGGCCTGGCTGGCTTTGGATTGCGCGGGCTTTCTCCCTAACTCAAGTCGCGCCACCACCGGTTTAGCGCGGGCGGATTGATCGATGATCACCTCGCGAACTTGCGATACCCCTTCGTCGTGAGCGTGCGATACCCCTCGCTCATGCGCCTTCGCCAGGCTGGAAGAAGCCGGCGCTTCGCCTGGTGGAGCGTTCATGATCGCCACATTGGTGAGGAAACGGCTTGCCCCCGTTTCCAAACCTAGGACTGCAGCATAGCGCTGTTGGAAGACGCCCTCAACGTCAGAGACCAATTTCAAGACATCTGCTTCATTCAGCGTGAGCAGGCGTCGATGCCGGCCTAAAAGATCTGAAATTGCAGCGCCCCGAGTTGCCGGAGATTCGGACGCAATGATCTCACACAGCTCATTGGCGAACTCGGCTAAGGCGTTAGAACGGTCCTCGGACGTGACCATCGCGCTGCCACTGCTTGTTCTCGCCGAAATCGCTCCGATCACCCCGGGCGGCAAATGCCAGTTCTGTGCCACGGCTGCTCCCACTTTGGAAAACGAGATTCCGAGGACTCGTTCGCAAGCCGCGCGTTCACTGAGCCGATCGACGGCGCACGCTTGCTGAATCTTCTCGAAAAATTCAGGCAAATACACGATCACCAAGTGTCGCCCTAGATTTCGAAACATGCCGCAAACCATCGCTTCTTCATCGTTCACCCGCGCATCCCCCGCCAGTGAGCGCGCGATCTCACCGCTCACAATTGACGCGACTGCGGAATCCGAGACAGAACGCGACTGGCCCCCCTTGCCCGCGCTCTTGAACAAACTGATACCGAGCGCCAAGGAACGGATCCTATCGAAACCAAGGAGGACGATCGCATGTCGAATACTGAAGATCTTTCCCCCAAATCGCCCGCCATAGGTCGAGTTGATCACGCGCAAAAGCTTGGCCGTGAGCGCGTAGTCCTTCAAAATCGACTCACCGAGCTGGCTTGCTGAGAACGCGCTATTGGCATCTGCTTTCACGCTCACTTCCCCGACGCTTTGGGCAAACGCAGGGAAATCACCCTTTCGTTGTAGGCGCGCCATCAACACGTCGAGCGTCCCCTGCCCCGTCCCAGATAACTCGTGAGCGTCAGCGCTTGCGCTCTTCAGGGTCGCCGCTGCGGGCTCCGGCTTCTGCTCCGAGACGGGCTGAAGCCGTGCAGATTCGGCGCGTGCAGGTTCTACCGCATGCAGAGCGAGTGGGACGACCAAAGGCGCCCGCTCAAGTGCACGCGTGGGTGCGCTCTTGGTGGTCATTGCGCCCGCAGAAGCGAGCGTTTTCGTGCCCGGATCGACGGGTGAGAACACCACAGGCTCGGGTGCTCCGAGATCGCGTTCGCTGTGTAGGGTTGGCTGGGTTCCTAGACGGGCTCGGTTATTCTTGACCGCAGCTTCGACACTCGTTCCCAATTCACCGAAGTCGATCGCGGTTTCGGAGTGTTCCTTACCCACGTCACCCACGGCTTCTCCATCGAGCTGGGTCCGATCACCCGAGTGCGCAAGAGTCGCCCCAAAGTTCGTTTGGGCTGAAGGTGGTTTTCGTAGCCTCGTGGGCACCTGGAGGTCATCCAGCCCTTGGTTCAGCGCCGGAGCCTCTTCGAGCGCGCTTCGCAACTGTTCACCGAGGTACTGTGCGCTCCTCGGTCGATCCTTGGGGGACTTCGCTAGGCAACCTTCAATCAGGTCCGCGACGCTTTCGGGGATACTTCCCACGCGTTCCCGAATCGATGGCACCGGATCGCGAACGTGCATGATCATGAGCATGAATTCAGATTCATGCTCAAACGGCGGCGCCCCCGTGAGCATTTCAAATGCAATCACGCCGAGCGAATAGAGGTCCGTCTGCGGCGTGATGAGCTGAATGTTTCCCATGGCCTGTTCAGGCGCCATATGGCTTGGCGTCCCCAGAACTTGCCCATTGCGAGTATGACCTTCATTGGTGGTCATCAACTTAGCCACGCCGAAGTCGACCAATTTGATCCTAACCGGTGAGCCTTCAAGAACGATGATATTGGCGGGTTTCAGATCCCGGTGGACCACTCCAGCGCCGTGCGCCGCCTCGAGCGCGTTGCAAATCTGCCGGATAATATCGAACGTATCGCTGAGCGAGAAGCGCCCGTGCTCCTCCATATGTGCCGCGAGACTCTGACCGCGGAGCAGCTCCATCACGTAATAAAGGCGGCCCTCGAGTTCTCCAAAATCGAGGATATCCACGATATTGGGATGGTTGAGGCTAGCTGTGACTTGCGCTTCGCTGAGGAAACGTTGGGATAATTCGACTCTCGCACTGATCTCTGCGTCGAGAAACTTAACCGCCACTTCCCGCCCGAGTCGCGGATGCTTGGCTACAAACACTGCGCCCATGCCGCCGCGTGCCAACTGACGATCGATGACGTAGTTGCCCACATGCTGCCCGATGAGCTTGCTCGTGCGCGGATCGGTGGACGCGAGATCCAGAGGCTCTGACGCAACCGCACCTGAGGGCGAAAGTTTCGTCACCGGGTGCCCTCTTCGGTCTGCCTCATGCCAGACCAAGTAACGGACAGATTGCGCCGAGCCTGAGGGCTGCTGAGCAGGTTCCCCATCTCGGGAGAAAATCGGCGCAATTTGAGGCGTGTAGGCGCAAAGGCCACCGCCAACGAGCACCCTAGACGCGGGCATTCGTCGAGGGGGCGTCACGCCCCCCCGGCCCCGAGCGCCCCCAAAAAACTTCAGCCTGCGGTCTTCAGAAGCCCATCCAACACCGCGGAGATCGCTGCGAAGTCAGTCGGATTCTCGATGCGCTTGCCGTTAGCGAACATCGTAGGAGTTCCTTGAACGGCAACCCCTTCGCCCAGCTTCATGTCGCTTGCCACTTTCTCAGCAAACTTACTGGTGCTGAGAGCTTCCTTAAATGCCGAGACATTCAGACCCGCTTGTTTAGCGTAACCTTCAAGAGCGCTTTCCTCGAGCTGTTGCTGATTCTTGAACATCAGATCGTGAAACTCCCAGAACTTTCCCTGGGCATTCGCGGCCAAGGCGGCCTCTGCCGCTTTCTTCGCGTTGGAGTGCATCGGGAGCGGGAATTGGCGGAAAACGAAACGGATACGGTCCTTATATTTCGCGCGGATCTGCTCGGTGGCTGTTGCTGCTCGCGAACAATAAGGACACTGAAAATCCGAAAACTCCACAACGGTGACTTTGGCATCCGCCGGGCCAAAGCTCGGCGCATCATTCGCTGCGATTTGCGCCTGCTGGGCTGCGGCAAGCGGTTGGTTCTTCATGACTTCGGCCTTCAATTGGGCTTTGATTTCCGTGTAGTGCTCAAGGAATCCGCCGCAGCGCTCGGAGGGGACCTGCGGGATCTTCTGTTGAAGCATCGTGCACACTTCGGACGTCTTGCCTTCTTCGGTGCAGAGCTTGTTAACGAGCTCATCGCAGCCTTTGCGCTGATCCTTCAACAACCCTTCCGTCAACGCGAACTCCTTGATCGCCGCGGTGCAGGCCGCTGGTGCCATCACGCCTGTAGCTAGCTTGGTTGCGCCACAGAGCGATGTTTGCTCGCCCGTCTTGGCGCACAGTTTGGCGGCGTAGTCGGCGCAGGGGCCGCTCGCCTTCGCTTCAGGCTTGGTGCCGTTGGCAGCCACAGCTGCCTGTTTTGGCTTTTGGTGGCAGCCGGGCAGGATACCTGCGAGTGCTAGGCCAAGGAGTCCAATGCCATAGGTTGATTGAGCCAGTTGCGTGCGCTTCATAAATCCTCGTTTCCTTCGGTTTGACCGCGTGGAAAGTCAGAACACCCAACCAGCGGAGGCCGCGTCTTAGCACCGCATGCGGGCTGCACCAATCTGAATCAACCGTTAGGCGGGGATTTATGGATGGACGAAGAGGACCGTGCCTGTGTTGGCGCTCTGGGCGCCATGCCACCCGAGGGGTACTGCTGGCTCCGTCCAATGAAAGATGCGCCGAGCATCCTCTGGGCTCAAATTGATGCACCCGTGGCTCTTGGGCATCCCAAAACGATCGTGCCAATAGGCACCATGCAGGGCGTAGCCCTTCTCAAAGTACTGCACGTAGGGCACATCACGCAGCTCGAACTCTTCTCCGACTTCGTCGGAACTCATGGTGGTGGAGATGTGTTTGGTATGAATGCGAAAAATGCCACGGGGCGTGGCTGTTGTGTTCGTCGGATCATTGAGGCCAGCTTCCCCGCTCGATATCAGGGTGGCATAAACGGGATGGGTCCCTTGGTAGAGCACCAGCAATTGCTTGGTGACATTCACATCGATCCACTTTTCGCCGCGGGTCGCCCATCCTGGCATGCGCTTCGCAATCTCGACCCGTGAAAGATCCTGATCGCTCAACCATTTGGCGTCCACAGTCTCGTAGTACAGACGCCCCGCAAAGAATTGCTGCTTCCCCGAGAGCTTGATGGCTGCACGGTAGGGCGCATCAGCCCCAGCAGTGAGGCCGGAAGCTTTCGTAAAAACGAAGAAACGCGCTTTGATGCTGCGCACAAAACCAAAAGGGAAGTCAATGTCAGGTCCGAGCACGACTCCATGGAATTCGGACCCCCGAATCGGCCGCAATCGATCCGTGGGGACAATCACCAGATCGGTCGTTAAGGCGTAACGCCGACCCTCTGACAAGAACGTCTGCAAGATCCCGTGCCCCAGGCGCAAGGGCATGACGCCCAGCGAGAGCGCATCTCGATAACGCGGTTCATTCCGAATATTGGGCGTGCCACGATGATCCCTGAGGAACACTGGCAACGCGTCGCTCAGGCGCTTTTCCCAGGCAATTTTGGGATCAACCACCGGCTCTCCCGGACGCCAGAGTTCTTGACCGTAGCCGGCGCCGTCTTCTCCTTTGAGGGCTAGCCAGGCCTTGATGCGCTCCTCGAACCCGGGCTCGGTCTCGGAGAGTTCCTCGCGCTTGGGAACACGCGAGTAGAAGGGGCCCGGCTTGCGAACGGTGCCGTAGATGTAGGGTAGCTTGCGAAAACGATCAGGCGGGGTCTCTGAAGTGGCTTGAACGATCGGGTCTTTGGGGTCGAGCGTCGCCTTGGCGTCGAGACACACGAAGCCCTCGGGCTCAACCGGGTACCAGCCGCCCTCGCAGCCGTTGCCCTTCTTCACAAGTTCCGTATGTGTCGATGAAGATGCGCCCGCGCGCAGGTAACCTAACTTGGTCGCCGAAGTGTCAGGCTCCGCGTACACCCAAACGCGCAGAGCGAGCGCGTAGATCCGAGTTGCAGGCGCTGATTCGGACGGCAGTGGCGGCCGCGAGCCCAAACCATTCAACCCCACGAGCGGTGTGCTTGGCTCACGCGCGGCGGGCGTTGACGTCGCGTGTCCGCTGACGGGAGCCTGAGATGGCGCCTTTTTTAAGGTAAAACCCGCGTCTTGAGCGCGCTCGGACTTCTCGTGCCGGCACGCGAGCAGCCAACAGGAAAATACCAGGTACGGGAGGTGGCGCATTCCGAAAGGCCTATACCAAACTCGGCTCACTTGACGCCTGGAACAGACACACTGGCGCGATCCACACGGATGACTTCTGGCACGCACAGGCGCTCTACGGACACTGGCATCCCTTTTTCCGGGATAACGTCAATCTTCACTTTGTCCCCAACGCGACAGGCAATGTCCCCAATGAACGGTGAACGCCCCACCAACGCGCCGTTCACCAGAATTTCGCTGCGGTCGGGCGGCACCGAAACCATAAGCTGAACTTGAACCGTCTCGCCGGTTGAAAACTTGGTGCGGTCCTTGTGTTCTACCTGCCCGTTGTCGCCGTCCGGGGTCTTCTCGTCTGGCAGCGGGGGCAGGTGCGCCTTCAGCGCGCGGAGCAGCTCAAGCGAGGATGCCGGCGGAGTTGGGGAGTTAGCTCCACCACTTGGGGTCGTCAGGCTCGGGCCATCTGCCGCAGCTTGTGTGGCTTTCAACTTGGCGCCCACCAGGTTCGCAAAAGCGGTGCCTGAAAATCGCAACGCCACCGCCAGCACAAACAATGCACTCACCCACTCTGCCCAGCGGCTCAGTTGATAGACCCACTTAGTGATCATCCCGCAGCCCTCAGGACTTCGGCCAAGGATGTCTCCCCCGCTGCGGCGCGGTCGATGCCTTCCACCAGCAAAGGCCGCAGGCCTGCGCTCACCGCATGTTCAAAAAGTGCGCTCGTCGGTACGCGATCCAGGACTAGTTTGCGAAGCGTGGCATCGACCACCAGCAATTCCGCGATGGGGGCTTGACCACTAAAGCCCTGATCCTCGCAGAACGTGCAACCCACTGCTTCGTAGTAAACGCCCGAAGGCAGCGCTATGCCATGCTTGGCGAAGCGCTCCACAACAGCAGCTTGCGGTGGCTGTTCTCTGCGGCAATGGGTGCACAGCAGGCGAACCAAGCGCTGTGACAGGCAGCCCAGCGTGGCGCTCGCGATGGCATAGGATTCGACGCCCATTTCGGTCAAGCGCGCGAAGGGGGCCGCCGCGTTTTCAGCGTGAACTGTCGTCAAAATGAGATGCCCCGTGAGGCCCGCTTGAATCGCAATCCCCGCCGTTTCTGGATCTCGGATCTCTCCGACCATGAGCACGTTGGGATCCTGCCGGAGCACGCTGCGCAGGGTTCGGGCGAATGTCATCTGCGTCTTCAGGTTAATCTGGGTTTGTGTGGCGAATGAAAGCTCAAGCTCAATCGGATCTTCCAACGTGACCATCGTCATCGTTCGCCCTCGGCTGCGAGAAAGGTGCTTGAGAGCCGCATAGAGCGTGGTGGTTTTTCCAGAACCCACGGGGCCACACACGAATAGGAGCCCCTGCGGCTTTTCTAACAGTTCCTTGACGGAGGCAATCACCCCCGGCGAAAGCTCCAACGACTCGAGATCAGGGGGTGTCCTACTGCCACGCACCAGGCGCAGCACGATGCGTTCCCCACCCTCTGCGGGCAACGTCGAAACACGCGCTTCAACCGTGCCACCTTCCACGTCCACCACCAGGCGCCCATCTTGAGGCACGTTACGCACGTACGTATCCAAACGCGACATGACCTTGATGCGCGTCGCTAAAAGCGGTGCGAAGCTGAGAGGGAGCGTGCACACCTCGAAGAGCGAGCCCGAAACCCTAAACGTCAGGCGAAAGCCGTCGGTGCTAGGCGACATATGAATATCGCTGGCCCGGACGCTGGCGGCTCCGCGCACGAGCTCATTCACCAGGCCGATAATGTCCGGTTCTTTTAGCGCCGCCAGACTTCCGACGCGATTGCAGGTTTCAGCGATCCCTTCGCGAACCGTCTCACGATCGCCACCCTCAAACACCAACCGTTCACGCTTCGCAGGAATAGAAAGCAAAAAGAGGAGCAAACGCAGCCCCAACGCGAGCGCCAGGGCAACCAGGGTAACGCGCACCAGCCAGCTCCAAGCGCTTGGGGCAAAAGCGAGGTTCGACTGTGCGACCACCTCGTTCGCAATACTTGCCGGGGTCAGCACCACGGCAGTGGTCCCAATCAGCAATAAGGCAGCGAGCACGGCGACGGCCGCAAGCCCCAAAAACAACCTCGCTACTGCACTCAACCTCGCACCTACCCACGACTCCTAGCTTGCTCACATGGAGTAACACCCGGGCGCCAAGCTTGGAAGGTTGATTTCGGAAGGCTCCCCCCTCTAGAGCCATGGGGTGCGATTCACCCCCAGCGTTTGGCCCATCGGATTGTTGTTCCTCAGCGTTGCCTGCGAACAGACCGCGACTCCTCGACCCA
Organism: Polyangiales bacterium; assembly: GCA_038246305.1. Classification (GTDB taxonomy): domain Bacteria; phylum Myxococcota_A; class Polyangia; order Polyangiales; family Polyangiaceae; genus JBBRRP01. The sequence continues at coordinate 11,286 of JBBRRP010000126.1, forward strand.
CTCCGGCACCGACCGCTCGCGCTCCTATTCGAGCGCCAGTTCCGACTCCAACTCCGCTTGCAGCGCCTGCGGGCGAACCCCGGCCGCCGCTCAACGTGATCTTGATCACCATCGACAGCTTGCGGGCGGACATGCCGTGGAGCGGATATCCGCGAAAGATTGCGCCATTTTTGACCGAGTTAGCGGCCGAGAGCGTTGTCTACGAACGCGCCTATTCGATGTCGAGTTACACAGCCAAGAGTGTGAGCTCGATGCTCGCGGGGCGTTACCCTTCGACTCTCTACCGTTCCGGGGCGTTCTTCGCGAACTTCTCGCCCGCCAATGTTTTCTTCACCGAAGCCCTGCAGGCGCACAACATTCGCACCATTGGCTGGCACGCGCACATGTATTTCGGCCAACACAAAGGGCTAGATCAAGGCTTCGATGAATGGCAGCTCGTGCCCGGGCTCACTTTCAATAGTGAAACCGATGAGCATGTCACGAGCGAAAAGATGACGGCGCTAGGCATCGAATTGCTAGGAAAGCCAGTTAACACTTCAAGGCAGTTCTTCGCGTGGGCGCATTACATGGACCCCCACGATCAATACATAAAACATCCGGAATCTCCCGATTTCGGCCGCAACAATCGCGACCGCTATGATTCAGAGGTTTTCTACACCGACCTGTTTGTGAAGAAGCTCTTGGAGTGGGCCAAGACGCAGCCCTGGTTTTCTCACACTGCGATCATTGTGAGTGCCGACCATGGAGAAGCGTTTGGCGAGCACCAAATGTTTAAACACGCCTTCGAGCTCTGGGATGTCCTCACGCATGTGCCTCTGATCATCCACGTTCCTGGCGTTCCCGCTCAGCGCATTGTAGCCAGGCGTTCCGCCATCGACCTAGCTCCCACCATTCTGGATCTCATGGGCTGTCCTGCGCCGTCTTCGCTTCTTGGCAAAAGCTTGGTTCCAGAACTCGCTGGCGCCGGTACCGCCGAGGAACGCCCCTTCATCTTGCTGGAGCTCCCCGAAGACACCCACAATGCGCCACGCCGCGCACTCATCAAGGGAGCATTCAAGCTCGCCACCCGCGACGATAGCCACCAGCTCTCCCTCTACAATCTTGACCAAGATCCCGGGGAACTCACGGATTTAGCTTCACAACTCCCACAAAAACGCGATGAGCTAAAACAGTTGCTCGACCAGGCCTACATCACTAATCCAAGCGTTGAGCCGTACGGTGGAATGCAACTTCGCACTGGGAAGCGTGCAGCTGGACCGACTGGCCCCACCTCCCCGCGCTAATTGATCGGGTGGTCTTCGCGCTTGTATCACTGCGCTAAGGTGCCCACCCCGCTGCCGCGCAGCGCGGCTGCCGCCCCTCCCAAGCATCGCCCCGTCCTGGCGGGTCGCTGCGGGAGGGGCCTGGTTGCGGGGCCTACGCTTCTGGAGCACCGTAGCCTGCCCTTCTTGCTGCTTGAGAGATAGTAAGCATGCTTACTATCTTCTGTTCGACTTTAAGACAGGGTCAGGACAAGTTCGGGAGCACTTGGTGCGCACTGAGCACCGTTGGTTTAAGAACTGCAGGTATAGGAACCGCGCTGGCTTAAGAGCCACTAGTGTGACGGTTACTTCAGCACGCTCGGCAGATCGCGTTCAATCTGCTCGACGCTGCTCTTCACAAGCGAAAAAAACCAGCGACTGTGTTCGGTGCGCCCGAGGTACTGAACTTCTTCATCAGCCTCTGGCCCCATGTTGTAGAGTTCCAAAACGCCGACTTCTTTGCCCTTGTCCGAGTAGCGAACTTTCGCCACGAGCTGTGCCAACGTGGGCGGCTTGCTGGGCTTCTCGACATAGGCGGAAAGTCGCAAGCGGCGCACATTCGCCATCCAATTGCCGGCCGTTTCGTCCAGCTTTCCTGGCTCCTTGGCATCAGCAAAGCCGTCTGTTTTGCCCTCGACGGGCACCAACTCACGCTTCCGATCCCCCTTCTCGATCTTCACGCTCAAGCTCTCTTCCGGCACCTTAAAGGCGTGGAGCGAGTGCTCGACCAGACGCGAGTCGGCGTAGCGCACGCGATTCACCACATCACGGCTCACGGCGTAAACCTCGCCTGTCTTAAGGTACCGGACGTAAAGATCCTCTTCGCCAGGAGCTAGCCCACCGATTGCGAGCGTTTGCTCCAGCGAACCGAACTTAAAGGTCAACGTGCCATCCGGTGTATCGAGCCCAAATTCCGGATCGCGTTTCTTGTCGACGCGCCCGATTCGGCGAAGCGCACGAAGCGGAGCGACATCCGCAGCAAGCGTCTCAGCGTCTGCGGCCGCGATGAACCGAGTGACCTTGGTCGTGTCTTTTTTGACTTTGCTCTGGTCGGCAGCACCGAGCATGGGGTGTCCCTCAGGCAGCGGATCGCGCGATTCGTGGCGACCCTCGAAATAGGCGCCATTTTCATCTTTTCGCGCCACCAACGTAACGCTCTTGTCTTTCGACTTGAAGCCGATCTCGGTGAGTCGGTCCCTCGTGGCTTCCCAGATCAGAACATTATCTGCTCGATGGGCGGCCGAAACATCATCCCGTGTCCAAAAGTAGAGCGCACCGAGGGAAGCTATCCCGAGGAGCGCTGCGTGTAGAGCCATGCTGCGCGTCATCATCAACCCTTGGCCGTCATGCGCCGTCGTGAACGACGGCTAATAAAAAGACCCGCTCCGAGCACCAGGGCGGGGAACCCAAAAATAGTGGAGTAAAAGACCGCCGTATCTTCTTTGCGCGAATGCTGGATCCGCACATCTTCCTCGGTGCTCTGCTGTCCGGCGAAGCTTTCCTCACCGCCTAGCCAGCGCACGGCGTCGTAGAAATAGGCCTGATTCGCGTTGAATTGGCCAAGGAAAGTATCTGTGAAGCAGTCCGCGTCGGCGGTGACGAAAATGCGCGCTTCCTTCTTCTCTGCCTCAGGTTTCTTGGCCTGAGGGTCCTTCTTGCCTTCATCCTTTTTGGCAGGCTGGGGACTTAGGTCGCGCGTTATCGCAGCGGCCATGTTGAAGACCTCGCTCTTCTCGGCATCCTGCTTCTCGTAGTCGGAGTTGGTATCCGCGAAGGTGCCCATCATGCTGCGGACCGTGAAATTGATATCTCCCTTGGCATCCTTGCCGCGCTCCAAGCTGCCAGAGCCACCGACGATCAGCGCGGCCCGAGGTGCGTAACGACTCAGCGTGGAAACGGACGCGTGTGACGAAAAGCTTGAGGTGTAGATCAGGGCGCGATCGCTCTTGTTTTGACGTGCCGCCAAATGTTGATTGGCATTGGCGAGGAGGGCAGGCTGGAGCACTAGCCCCGCAATGTCGGCGAGTGCCTGCAGCTGTGGCCTTTCGGTCGTGGTACTGGGCACAGCTGCGCTCGGCGCGGTGCCATTCTTCACTAGATCAAACTGCCGATCAGTCGTGCGATCCGGATCCAAAGCGAGCAGGAGCTTGCCACCCTGCTCGACGTAGCGTCGCAACGTGGCGAGCTCCTCGGGTGCAAAAGGCTCGGCGGGCCCAAGCACGAGCACCACATCTGTATCCGCCGGGACCTCTTTGCCAAGCCCCTGAGTGAGGCCCAGATCGCGCACGGCGTAGTTCTGATTCTCGAGCAGCTTCCGCACCACTTGGCTGCCATGGCCGATGCCAGCTGAGCGATCGCCGTCGTTGATTTCACCGTGACCGGTGGTGAGGTACACCGTGCGGCGCGTCCGCACCAATTTCAAGAGCACCTCTTGAAACTTCTCATCCAGCTTCTTCAGGGTATCCCGGGTGGACTGGTCGCTGATGTCGGTATTCAGCAGACTAAACTTCTGATTCTCGCCGCCCTTAGCTAAAATGATCTCGCCATCCTTGAAAGCACGATATTGATCGGCGATTTTTGGATAAAGCAATCGATCCTTGAACTCGACTTTGATGTTCGGAATGCCCTGGGCGAGCGCGTTCAAGTACGCCGCGACTTCAGTCTTGACCTCATTCACATCGGGGAAAAAGCCGATGATCCGAACTGGACCTTTGATCTGCCGCGCGATCTTGATCGTGGCTTCGCCCGGCTTGGAGGTCTTGAAATACGAAAAATCGACCTTGAGATCGGCGGCATCCGCGCTGAAAACAAACAAGCCTCCGTAAACAGCCGCCATCGCCAAGGCCAAGCCCGCTGCTGCAGCTGCCCGCACACGCCGACTCTCAGGCTGCTCGGCGTTGCGCATCGGGTAAAGCGCGATCTCAGCGAACACCATGGGAAGCAAGGTGAGCCAGACCAACGAAATCCAAACAATCCGCACCACGCCGATGATCCGCTCGCGCGCTGGCACTTCGAGCCGATCCAGACCCAACTTGGCCAGCCCAGCATCGGTGGTTGAAAAATAAAGCAGCACGCCGATCAGACCGGCTAGCGACAAAAGTGCGAGCGTATTCTCGATTTCTTGGCGCGCGCCACCCATGCGAAAACGTGGAGAAAAGCGCACGAACGTGGCGATCGCCACGGCCGAAAGCCCTAACCCCGAGCCGAACCAACGGCCATTCTCAAGCTCCGAGAAAACTCGTTCGCCGAGATAGAGCAGCACCAAGCCGAGCACGTACAACGGCACAGTCCATGCTGGTGAGGTGCGATCATCCTTCGTGACGGCAGCGGCCATCGGCGCCACTACAGATTTCGGCACCTCGGGGGGAGTTCCATCTGCAGCGTTAGAATCGCCAGGCTCCGTCATATTCTCGTCGTTCAGCGCCATCGGCGTGCCTCCAGCACTTTGGTGGCGGCCAACAGAAAAAAGTAAGTCACGGCCACGTAATAGACCACGCTATCGAGGCGCAAGACGCCCGTCTGGAAGGTTCGGAAATTTTGATGATGTAGAGCAAAGGCATTCAGAAACTTATTCAGGGGAGCGTCCACCAGCTGCGCGAGTTTCCAAAGCACGAGCCAGGGCACCAGAATCGCCGCGGCGATCACCACTGCGATGATCTGGTGACGTGTCAGGGAGGATGCGAAAATCCCAATGGCGAGTACCGAGGCCCCCAAGAGCAGCAGCCCCAAATACCCCACGGCGATGTGGCCGACACTCACCTTGCCATTCACCAAGATCAAGGCCGGCATGTAGAGCGTGAGGAGCACCATGATCATCAACACCACGAACGCTCCGATAAACTTGCCCAAGATGATTTCCGCATCCGTGATCGGAGACGTATTCAGCAAGATCACGGTGCCGTTTTGGCGTTCTTCGGCGAGCAATCGCATCGAGAGAGCTACCGCAGCCAGCATCATCGGGCCGCTCGTGTAGTAGAAGAATTGCTCCAGCACCTGGCCGCTCAAGAGCTTTTCGGTGAGCACCATGTTGTAAAAGAGCAACCCATTGATCAGGAGCATGACCGAAATAATGATGGCGCCCATCGGTGAACGCACGATCGCGTTGAGCTCACGTTTGGCTATCAGCAGCGCCTTCATACTGCCTCCACCGTATCCGAGCCTGAGCCTGAGGTTGCGCGAAGATTGCCTCGAACTCCGCGCCGCGCACGCCGCTCCCCCGCCCCAGAAAGCGAAAGAAAAACGTTCTCAAGCTCGTTCTCGCTGCGCGAGAACTGGACAACTTTGAGCCCCCCGCCCACGAGCGCACTCAGCAAACCTTCGCGCACATCACTTTCACCGACCACGAGAGCACTCACCCACTGGCCTCCGGGCTCAGGCGGATCGATCGGACTGACATCCGAAACGCCGGCGAGATGGCCAGCAACCTGACGGAGCTTTTCAAAAACTGCTTCCTTCTCGGCAGGCTCGGCTCGGACTGTGACCTCAATCCGCATGCCGTGAGTGAGTGTAGAGAAAAGCTCAGCTTCCGTGCCAGCGGCGGCAATCCTGCCATCCCGGATCACCAACAATTGGTCACAGGTTTCGCTAATTTCGGTCAAAATATGGCTCGAAACAATCACCGTGTGCTCACCGCGCAGCCCGCGAACCAGATCGCGCATTTCCACGATCTGCTTCGGATCCAAACCGCTGATCGGTTCATCCAGAACCACCAGCTCCGGGCGATGCACGATCGCCTGCGCGATACCGACGCGTTGCTTGAAGCCATGTGAAAGTGCGCCGATCAGCTGATGGCGCTCCTCTCCCAGCTCGGTCTGCTCAATGGCATCATCCACTCGTTTCGCGAGCTCGGCGCGTTGCACGCCGCGCAGACGTGCGGCAAACGTGAGGTACTCGCTCACGCGCATCTCGTTGTAGAGCGGCGGCGAGTCCGGCAGGTAACCAATCTTGGAACGCACGAGCTCCGGATTCTCAACCACATCCACATTCCCGACACGTACCGAGCCACTCGTTGGCAATAGGTCGCACGCGAGGATGCGCAGAGTGGTCGTCTTGCCCGCGCC
>JBBRRP010000127.1:0-17427 GCA_038246305.1 Polyangiales bacterium
GCCGCCGAAGCCACCGCCACCGCCGCACCACTCACAGACGCACCCGTAACAGACGCCAAGCCACCGGCTGAGCCTGCCACCACAAGTACCGTTCCCGTGCTGCCGCAGAAGCTTGCGGTGGGAACCCAAGGCACATTCCAACCTAGCGCGTTGCTTCAAGGCTGGTGGGTAGTCACGGATAGTCGGAAAACGACCTCCACGTTTCGTTTGCGTCGCGCCGAGCTCAAGCTGAAGGGCACGATCATCCCAGAGCTTTGGGACTACGCGGTCATGATCGATGCTGCGAAAACGCTCAAATTCGGCACGCAAACGGCAACCATACAGAATCAAACGCCGGCACCTGTGGCGCCTGCTGCTCCCGAGCAAGTGACAGTTCCAACTCCGCCCACCGATACTTCGATCCTTCAGGATTTCTACGTCACGTTCGTGTCGGCCTATTCGAACGTGTCGCTCGGTCAGTTCAAGATCCCGCTCAGCTGGGAAGGCTACAACTCCGCGTCGCAGATCATCATGCCCGAACGTGCGCTCGTATCGCGAACCTACGGAGATCGTCGCGATATGGGCTTGCGCGCTGAGAAAGCGTTTGGCCCAGTCAGTTATTTGCTCACGGTCACGAACGGTACAGGCGTGAATCGCCTGGACGACAACAACGACAAGGACGTCGCGCTCCGTGTCGAAGTGAAGCCGGTGCCGGTCTTGATGGTCGGCGCAGTTGGCTCATCCAGCGTGGGTGCTCGCAAGGATGCCTCCACCAAGGATCGGGTTGAGCTCGATGCCCGCGCAGAGGTTTCGAATTTTATCGGCCAAGCTGAATACATTCACGCTTGGGATGGCGTTGGCGGAGCCCGCAAGCAGGGGCACGGCGCGTACGCAGCCTTCGCTTACACGTTGTTGGAGCGCATTCAGCCGGTGCTGCGCGCCGGGTTCTTGGACCCAGACACCCAAGTCTCGAAGAATGGCACTTGGCACTACGAAATCGGCGCCAACTACTTGATTCAGAAGAACGAAGCTAAGCTGCAGGCTAGCTTTGGGATCTCCGATCCGGAGGCCAGCGGCGTGCCCGCCGAGCGGCTTTTCATTCTCAACGCTCAGGCCCAGTTCTAAGGAAGGACGCGAGAAACTGCTGGCTTAGCACTCAAGGAGCGCCACAGGCTATCCATTCGGACAGCTTCTGGCGTTCTTCGAGGGTCGGCCTATTGCCGGATGGGGGCATCCGGGTGTTGGTTGCCTTCGGGCCAGAGCCAGCGTTCTCGTCGATGTGCTCGGTTGCGCTCTGAATGCCTTCGAGCGAGTCGAAATTGTGATCCGAGGGGGCTCCGTTGCGTGCCGTACCGGAGACCGCGCTGGAGTGGCAGCTCGTGCAATAGTTCTGCATGAAGCTTTGTCCAAAGTTCGCATAGCTGAGGGTTGGAGTGGAGGGGCACAGTGCGCCCGTGGCGGTGCCTGCGCCAGTTCCTTTCTCAGAGCTGCAGGCGATGCACGCGGGAAAGACCGCGAGAAGAACGGGAAGCCATGGGGTTTGCATAGCCGCGGAATAGCAAGCCCATCTGAGGCCGGCAACTGAGGAGCGGGCGCGCGCGAATTCTACGCTTGGATACTGTTGTATACTGTTGTCTACGGCCACTTAAGCTTGATTAAGAAGCCGTCGACGGGCTGAGGGATCAGGGTCCCGGATGGCGTGATCAGCGCATCGCTCGTGCTGCCCACCACGTAGATATCTCCATTGGGCGCGACGGCCAGGTCGGTAACCGTAAGATCCGCAAGGTCCATAATCCAGAGCAACTTTCCTGCAGGATTGACGCTGCCGAGGAAGGCACCGAGGCCGCTCAGGGAGCCTTCGGCGGGAGTGACGCCTCGTGTGATCGCAGCCCGATGATAACCTGAAAAGACCAAATTGCCGCTCGAATCCAGCGCAGTTGCGTAGATGCCATCGTTGGAAATGCTCCCCATCGGCAAAGACCACTTCAAGCTGCCAGTTAGCGGATCATGGCCGGTGATTAAGATATCTCTCAAGCCGACGGCGGTTGCCGTCCCGCCGAGCGTGAGGGTTCCCGAGTATTCGGTCAGCTCGTACAGCACCGAGGCCTGTGCAGCGAGCTCAACCTTACGACCCTGAGCGCCGGCTGTGGCGCCTCCTCCGATCACCTTCGTCCAGAGTGACTGCCCATTGCTCGAAAATGCCGCCAAAAAGCTATCGTTTCCCCCGCTCGTGGTAATGGGTCCCCCGCCGAAATCGAGGGACTCCCAGAGCTGGCCTGTCAGGTAAAATTCACCCGTAGCGGCCGATGCGCAGCCGGCGATGTCGTTGGTGCCGTTCAGACCATTGTTTCCGGGAAACACCTTGCCCTGCGTCAGGGCGGCGAAGCTGGCGTTCAATTGCGCCATACCGAAACTATTCCCTGCCGCGAGCGTCATCGCATTCACTTTAAGCGACGTGTTGATGTTCACTCCGAGCCAGCTGCCGGCAATGCACGGTTGAACCACCTCGGTGCCGCCGCTGATATGGACGGCTGATTGGACGGTTCCCGCGAGATCTAGCTTAAGGAGATAAGAGGTGGACTGGGCGATGCCCACCAGCTTGCCCGCTGGGGTGGTCAAAGTTCCCGTGAATTCGCCCGCCACGAGCAGGCCGTTGGTGATGACTTTGAGATCGCGCGGAAAGTTGTTGGTGCCGCTCGCCGACAAGCGCCGATGCCATTGGTAGACGTTGTCGGACGAAAATGACGCGATGAGCGAATCGGGGGTACCTGAGCTTACCACGCCGGGTGCCAGGGTCAGATCGGAGTCGACATGGGCACCCACCACGACGTCACCTGCCGGTGTCACGCCGACCGTTTCTGCCGAATCATCCCCAAAGCTGCTGAACAAACGCCCCCAAACGATCGTTGGCAAGATCGGTCCAGTATTTCCCGCACCGCCAGTGCCGCCCAGATTAACTCCTCCACCCATTGAGGTCCCGCCTTGTGCTGCACCACCGAGACTCGCCCCACCTTGCGCAGTGCCGCCGAGATTCGCCCCTCCCTGCGCAGTGCCGCCGAGATTCGCCCCACCTTGCGCAGTGCCGCCGAGATTCGTTCCCCCTTGTGCGGCACCCCCGAGAGTCATCCCGCCTTGCGCACTGCCACCGGTTGCCCCGCCTGTCGCGGGCGGAGGATCAAGCGGTTTGAGATCGTAACCGATGCGCCCGCAGGCGCTGCCAAAGATAGCCGCAAAGGTCGAGTACACGCGCCAGCTGTTCGCGACTCTAGGGAACGTGCCGTGACGCATGCGTTAGAGCAGTACGGCCCGAATACGAGTCAAGTTTAGCGATTACCGTCTAGGAAGCAGCGAATGCTTTCTTCCGCTGACGTTTTGCCGAAGTTCTCTTCTGTGGGTGAATGTGGCAGCGGTGGGTTTTGCACGGCGCCGAGTAATCGCTTTGCCTTAGTTCCTTAGCTGTTCGAGCACGAGCTGAGTTGGCTCTGGAGGCCGTGCCTTGATCACAATCGCCGCGCCTGTGCGCGCCACTAGGCTTTCGGATTTGGCGCGTCCGCTCGAGTGCAAGAGTGCGATCACTTCGCCGCGTCGCACAGGGGCACCCAGCTTGTGCAAGAGCACGATCCCCGCTTTCGGATCCACGGCCTGATCCGTTTGCGTTCGACCTGCGCCAAGATCAACTGAGATCAAACCGAGCTCCAGCGCATCCATCCCAAAAATGAACCCCGCCCGCTTCGCATGCACAGGAACAGGCTTCTTGCATTGAGGCAGCAAGCTCGGTGTGTCTGCAATACGCGCGTCGCCGCCGTGGGCCGCCACCATGCGTGCGAAGACTTCAAGTCCCTTGCCAGAACTGATCGCATTTTGGAGCAGTGCGCGGGCCTGTTTCCGACTCGTGGCAGCACCGGCCACCATCAGCATTTCGATGCCAAGTGCGAGCGTGAGCTCCACAACATCGCTCGGACCTTTGCCCTGCAGCACGTCGATGGCTTCGCGAGTTTCCAGCGCATTTCCGATCGTGAGTCCGAGCGGCGCAGACATGTCCGTCAACAGCGCGACGACCTTTCTTTTGGCACCTTGCCCGACTTTCACCAGCATCTTCGCAAGGGCTCTGGCTTGCGCCAAATCCTGCATAAAAGCGCCACGCCCGCACTTCACGTCCATCACGAGTGCATCGGAATCGGTCGCAAGTTTTTTCGACAGAATGCTCGCAACGATCAACGGGATGCTCTCGACCGTGGCCGTCACATCTCGCAGCGCATAGATGCGCTTATCTGCGGGAGCGATCTCAGCTGTTTGCCCCATGATCGAGACACCGACCGTGCGCACAATTTCCGCGAAACGCCGAGCACTGATATCGACGCGATAGCCCGGGATAGCTTCCAGCTTGTCGAGCGTACCTCCCGTGTGTCCGAGCCCGCGGCCAGCTACGGTCGGCACTGCAACGCCACAAGCCGCAACCAAGGGTCCCAAGCAAAGGGTGATCTTATCGCCGACGCCACCAGTTGAATGCTTATCTACTTTAAATGCCGTTACAGATTTCAGAGGCAGCTGACTGCCAGAGTGCTGCATGGCTTGAGTGAGCGCCACTGTCTCTGACAACGACAAACCCTTCAGAAAGGCGGCCATGAGCCAGGCACTCATCTGATAATCAGGGATCTGCCCGGCCGTGTAAGCCTGGATGAATGCCGCGAGGTCGGCGGAACTGTGGGCGAGCCCTTGGCGCTTTTCGGTGATCACTCGGACGGGATTCACAGCCATGGCGCTGATTTTATCGTGGAAGTTGCGGGGTGGGCGGCATTTGTGCGGAGCTCCGCGTTTGCAGGCTCCCCGAAGCGCTCTTGCGTCAGTTAGGCTCCCTCGAAATGGCCGAAACCTCGCGCGTAAAAAGGCTTCCCCGTGGCAGGCCCAGTGGGCGTTTCACTCAGCATCGTCGTATCGACAAGCTGCGTGAGCTTCTAGAAAAGAATCCGCGCGGCATCACGCTCTACGAGATGGCGGCGTCCTTGAAGGTGACTCCGCGCACCATGCGTCGCTACCTGAAGGAGGTGCAGCTCGAGTATGAGCTGGAATCCAAGCCCAGTCGTGGTGGCGGCCCGGCGCTGTGGAGCGTGAAGGCGGGAGAAACTCCCAGAAAGGTGGAGCTACGTCGAACCCAGATCTACGCACTCCTGGCGGCGCGGCGTTTGTTTGAACCCATGCGCGGCTCGGCACTCTTCGATGAAATTGCCCTCGCGACTGATCGCCTGCGAGCTTTTGCGCAGCGGCCCGGGCGCGGCCCGAATGCAGGCATCGCCGATGCAAGGCTCGAAGAGCGCTTTCTCTATTTGCCGTACGCGCCCAAGAATTACGCTGAAAAAACGGACGAATTGGACGACCTTTTTCAGGCTGTTTCCGACTTGCGACCGCTCTCGATGGCGTATCGAAGTGGTCAGCGTGCGAGCGAGGAGCGCATTGTGGTGCATCCGTATGCCCTGGTGCTGCACCGGGACTCTATCTATTGTGTGGGCTATCACGTGGCGCGCGCTGAGATTCGGACTTTCGTGCTGGATCGCATGCGGGATACTCAATGCGCTTACACAGAAACGTTTGAGCTCCCGGCAGATTTTAACATCGATGAGTTCTTTCAGGGCGAATTCGGCGTGTGGAAGAGCGAAACGCGTCACAAGGTGATCATCGATTTTGACGAGCACGCCGCCGAATATGTGCGCATGCGCAAAGTGCACAACACGCAGAAGCTGGCGGGAATCGCCGGCGGCGGTGTTCGCCTGACGATGGTGGTGGGCAACCTCAATTCTGTGGTGAGCTGGGTGCTCGAATGGGGAAAGCGCGCCGTTGTCGTCGAACCGCAGGAGCTCCTAGAGCGTGTGCGTTCGGAGCTGGAAGGGGCGCTCAGCCAGTATGCCCCTTCCAAGAAGCCGAAAGTGCGCGCATGAGTGCCCAGCTCAAAGCTTCACTGCCGGAACTCTATCAACAGCTGTTGCCCAGCGCGTTGCTCCATCTCAATGTCGAGCAGAAACGTTCGACTTGCAATGACTGCGCGATGTGCAGCGCGCCGGAATTCCCAGGTGGTATCCAGTTCGTGCCGAGTGCCAAGTGTTGCACCTTTTGGCCAAGTCTCCCCAATTATCTGGTGGGGAGCCTGCTCGCCGATCGTTCTGGTCGGTTCCTCGAAGGGCAGCGTCGAATGCGCGCACAGATCCAGGAGGCCGTCACAGCCACAGCGCTCGGAGTGGGTCCTACCGACGAGTACCTGGAGCGGCTGCACGCCAATCGCGCCGCCGAGTTTGGACGAAACGAGGATTTACTCTGTCCCTATTTTGAACGCGCGAGCGGCGGTTGTACGATTTGGGCGCACCGCGACAGCGATTGCACGAGCTTTTTTTGCAAATTCGAAAACGGGCGACATTTCGAGTTTTGGCGGCAATTGGGCGCTACCTTAGCCCTCATCGAACGAGGCCTGAGCGTCCACGCGAAGCAAATGGTGGAGCAAGAGCTTGAGTTCGAGAGCGATCCCGAGCGTTTCTATATTCTCAGCTATTCGTGGGTAAGCCAGTTAACGGCTGAGCAGCTCCCGAGCCTGCTCGGCGAGCCCTGGCAGCATCGTGAGCAAGAGTTGGACCGAGCCATGGACCAGCTGCTTGACGTCCCGCCCCCGCATCGCGTTCGCTTGGCACGCGGACTCACCGTCATGAAAAGTGAAGCGCTCGTGTCAGTGCAAACCTACAACGAATACGATCCTCTCGTAGTGCCCGGAGCCCTCTTCTCAACACTCGAAAACTCGGGCGAGCACGGCGTACCTTCGGCGGAGCTGGCAGAATATGCGCAAGCGCTGCTCAATCACGAAGTGGTAGAGGGCGTCTAGGAAGTTGGTGCAATCCATGAGCGAAGGAGCGAAGCAGCAAGGCGGCGAGGCAACGAAGGAGCGAAGTGTCTGTCGTCCGCAAAACCATCCCCAGCCTTCAAGATCAGATAGTAAGCATGCTTACTATCTCTGAATCAGAAAAAGGGAGGCCGCTCCCCGCTTCCTGCTTCCCGTTCGCCGCGCTCCCCGCTTCCCGCGCTTCCGTTCCCCGCGCTCAGGATGTGATGTTTGTTCAAGACGACGGCGCGTAGAAATCTCGCTCGCGCCGAGGGCGTTAGCGAGAAAGATGACGTAGGTGGATTGGTGGCCGCTCCGTACGTGTAGCTCAGCACCGGCACGAAGGCCCGACGTCCCAACGCCCAGCACCGGCACGAGGCCCAGCACCGGCACGAGGCCCAGCACCCGCACGACCCCCAGCACCGGCACGACGCCCTACGGTGTCGCTCGATATTCCTGATAATATCCAATCACCCGACCCACATAGGCCTGCGTTTCTGGATACGGTGGAATGCCGCCGTAGCGCATCACCGCGCCTTCTCCGGCATTGTAGGCCGCAACCGTAAGCTGCAGATCGCCGCTGAAGAGATTCGCCAGGATGCGAAGATAGCGCGTGCCGCCTAAGATATTTTGGCGGGGCTCAAACACATCGCTGATCAACATGCGTTGGGCCGTCTCCGGGATCAGCTGCATGAGCCCTTGCGCATTGGCGGGCGAAACGGCGCGCGGATCAAAATCGCTTTCAACTTTGATCACAGCTCGAATCAAAGGCTGTGGGATTTGATACAGCTGAGAAGCTTCGGCAATCGCCGCATCGTAGCGGGAGCGCCGCTCCGGCGAGCTATCGGAGGGCATCGCAATGCTTGGCGCCGCTTCTGATACACGCTTTGGCTTGCGTGCATTCGAGATGCTCACCACACCGTTTTCGTCCACACTGGTTTGGATGTCCGCCTGTGCGGTCATGCCGAAAAAGAGCGTCGCCAACCAAGCGGCCTCAGCTGCGCGGCTCAAACCGGTTCGAGACCTGGAGCTGAAGGGGTAGGGGAGCTTCACAGGTAACCAAGGTACCCGAACGCCGCTCTCTAAGCTCGTATTCCCCTTCGAAACGCTCCAAAATGAAGGCGCCAAAGGAGCCAAAAGCTCGTTATTGTGCCGCTATCCACGCCAGCAAGCACGCCGCATCGGCCGTGCTCAATGGAGGACGAGCCAGAGGCATCTGGGCCCCGCAGGCCGGATTCGTTGCAAGCTTCTGGTAGATCAGACTGCTCTCCGGGTTCATGGGATCCGCCAGCACCGAAGTGCAAATCTTGCCCGAAACGCCCACGACGCGAGAGGCCACGCCCGGCGACACGAGATCAAGATCTTGCTGGGGCGCCACATCCCCGTGGCAACCGCTGCCCCCGCAGTTAGGGGTTAACACCCGTGCCACCACGTCCCCACAATCTGCCGGACCTCCGCCCGACGCCGTTACGGGCACACCAGCTCCACCACCCGCACCAGCGAGACCATTAGGATACCGCAAGAAGCTCTCCTTATCATCGAGCGTTCCCGGGCAACCCGTGAAGAGGCAAAGGGCTACGCTCAATGCGCAGAATCCTGCCAGCCACCGGTCAAAATATCTGCGGGCGTGTGGCAAGCCTCTGAGCCGCGGTTCAATGCGCATAGCGAACTCCCAAACCGAACTGCAATTGTTGATCGAGTGCTCCACCTGCAACGTACGGATCACCAAGCTCCGGATGAAACGTGGAGAAGTAGCGCGTGTATCGCCCACCGAGCTGGGCTTCCACGCCGGGACCTAGCCCAAGCGCAAAACCCAGATCACCGTCGACGCCGGCAACGCTGGCGGCACGAAACTTGTCATAAACGGCCCCCAGCGAACTCGTCCCGAGGTACGCGCTGGCGAGTGTGACGGACAACGCCGAGGTCAGCTGCACTCGGGCATCCAGTCCCAACTTTAGCGAAAGCGAATGCGCTGATGGCAACAGGGCCGCCACCGGGGCCTGCGTTTTCAGCGAAAAATCACTGGAATCGACGCCGCCAAATACACCAAGCTCAAGCGCGGGTTGCCCCGGAAATAGAAGACGCACGCGGACTTCCCCGCCGAAGCGTGTCCACTCCGTGGCGATCTTTGTACCGTCCGGCGTGTTGGAATCGAGTGCCAATGCGCGGCTCACGCGACCGCGAAAACCGAGATCTCGCAACACCGGTAGATCGGTACTGGCCAACGGATACGCCTCAAGCTCGAAGCTCAACATGGGAACCCCAGGCAGCTTGTAAGGTCGAAGCTCGCGGCCAATAGGATCATTGTAGCGGAAGTAACGCATGCCAACGTCGACACCGAGGGCGGCAGCAACCTCAATGCGGTGCGCTGCGAGCCGTGCAAGTTCTCGCCGAACGAGGGCAGCGTTTTGATCGCTCATGGCGCCAGCTTCTTCAGGCTGTGGCGAAGGGTCGGGACCTAGCGATTTTGCGGCGGGATTTGCGTGAGCAGCGTGGTGGGGCCGAGCCGCAACGGCAACGCCGGGGGTGGCGAGCAGTAAAGCGCCGACCATTATGAGGTCGCGCGTCAATAGAAGGCGTTCTCGCATCGAAGCGTCAGGCGAGAACGCTTGGGATTGCTAGACCCGAAGTGATCTGATCGCTCAGCTGCGCGTCGGTGAGCCCGATGCCTCGCCCTAGCGTCTTGGCGACGGAAGCTAGGCTAGTTATCGGGGGCACGTCGCCACTCTCAAGCGCCTGACCCGTGGCAGAATCGATGGTTGCCGCGTGACCACCCGGCACAATGCCACCCACGACGCCACCCTTAAAACCCTTGCCAATCATCACCGACACGGCGTGCGAAGCGTTGTGGCCGCGACCATTCAGATCTGCGAAAGTGCGCCCGAATACGTTGAGCGTGGCAAACGTCACTTTATCTTGTAGGCCGTACGCGGTGAGCTTCGTCATCAGATTCTTGATATTGTTAACCGACGCGTTGGTCTGAAGCGCTTCGTTGTTGAAGCTATTGTCGCTGTGATTGTCACCGGAGAAAGGCAAATGAATCGTCACCACGGGGGCGACGTTCATTTTGATGAGGAGAGCCGCGGCGATCACCTGGTTGGTGGCGTCGTCACTGGTAATCGTCGCGAGATCCGCCGCCACCTGGCCAATCATGGTGCGAAGATCCACTTGTGAAAGCGCCATGTTGTCCAAATAGGCGCGTTCTGCCGTGGTTTGTGCGCGATTTTGCTTGAGCGTGGCGTTCAGTTTATTGAGCGTGTCATCACGCAAGGTTTGCAGCTGGGCGGCTAGATCTTTGGGACCGGATAAGACCGCCTTCAGGCCCGTTGGTGTGAGCTTGGGTAGGTATTGGCCCTCGAACGAAAGCTGCTCGCCTCCAATGGTTACGGGCTGAGCCTGGATGGTACTGAAACATGGGCGAAGGGTCTTGGCAAAATACGAAGGCAACCACTGCCCGCGCCGCAGAGCCCCGAACAATTGAAGCACTCGCCCAAGCTCGCCATGATTGGCCGTGCCCGTGGAATGATGGAAGAACACCGAACGATCGAGAATGTTTTGCGGCAACGTGGACCAGGGTTTCGCCGCCGTCCATGGCTTGCCCCCGAGCGTGAGCGGAGTCGCCGTCATGGTCATGTCCGCGGGATCGGAGTGGTTGACCGTGCCCGCTGCAAAGGTTGACGGGAGATCATAGGTGCCGGGGGCATTGCAGTTGAGAGCATCCCCACTGGCCGACATGCTCAAGATCAAGAACTGGGCCCCTGCGCTACACGGATCCTGCGCTCGGGCGGACTTGGGATCGAGCAAAAAGGAGACGGGCAGGCCCGTAGCCATGGCACGCAATCCCACGAGGCCGGCGCCGACGAGGGAAGCTTGGAGTAATTGGCGGCGATTTGGCAAGCGCATGGGGAGCTCCTTACAGGCCGATGGCAACGGAAGTGGGTGAGAGACAAGCCGTGATGAACGTAGATTTCAGCGCATCGGTGGGTTTGGCACCCGCCTTCACTGCGGCGTCAAAGTGTTCCGTCAATAGCTGCGTGACAGTGGCGCTGTTGGGATCAGCGGAGGTAATGCCCATGATATTGGCGACGAAATCGGTGATGGCAGCATCCTTCTTCGTGCTGTCGTAAAGGCTCTGTGGCTTGTCGATAGTTAACCCGGCTGCGTAGGCGCACAAAGACTCTGTGGCGCCGCGATAAAAGGGCGTTTGAGCGGTGGAAAGCGCGGGAGCTTCAGCGCCACGAAGGTAGCCATCCAGAGGCATATTGTTGGCCACGGCAGTTTGAGTGGTCTTGTCCGTAATGCCCTCACACAGGCTTGCCGTTAGCTTGAGCCGATTGGTGAGCGCGGCGCAGAAGTGATCCTGGCGGGCAATGCTGACGGTCTCGCCGAGCTCACTCCAAGTCTGTGTGGCTGCTTGCCCAGTCACCAGTGCAGAGGAGAACAGCTCCCGGACTAAGGTGTGGAAGTCGTAGTTTGAGTCCGTGAAGGCCTTCACGACGCGTAAGAATTCCGGATCGGTTTCGGAACAGGCGCTCGAATTGGCGTAATAACAAAGCTTCTGGACCCATGCGCTCGGGTAGAGCGGGTGCTTCACCAAGGCATTGGCAAAATCATCGAACGACGCAAGCGGCGTCATTTCCCCCAGGTAGTCGAAGCTTGCCGTGGAGAACACCTGAGCCGGATCATGTTGTGCGTGGTACGAATAGGTATAGGCCTGGCGGAACACGTTCCGCATGGGGTCCATCGTTTGGTGGCAGCTGTAACAGGGGCTCGTGGGATCGGAGTGCTGGCCATCCTTACCGTCGTCGAGCACGGTGGCCGTCCCCTTATCCACCGGGTTGATGCTGCGACCGACCCCGACGATCAGTGCCTGATTGAGCGTGTCTCGATGCTGATTGCTAACATTAGTGGCCCAGTTGGCGAAGAACGCAGGCGTTGAGAAATAGCCAACCCGCGGCGTGCGGACGACTATCTCATTGGCAGCACGCAGCGTCGGCAAATCGTAAAAAGGAGTTAGCTTTTCGCCGTCCCTCGGAGTGCGCACGGTAACTGGACGCCAGATGACATCTTGAGCGCTCACGCTGGGCGACGTGAACGCGACGCCGCTCGGGCAATAGAACTGATAGAGGTTCTTTTTATCGGCGGGGACATCTGCCGGGATGGTGATGGTGGGCGGCCCGTTGGGATCGGCGGGATCGCTGCCAAACGCGCGGCTCGCGAAGCCGAATAGTGCGAGAAAGGCACTCGAAACGCTCGTGTACTTGCGTTGGTTGTAGTTGACGTTCGCCTTGATGGCCTTGCCCGCCGCGTCCACCATGACGTGCCCGGTGCTATCAAGCTGCGGCATACTGCAGGCGAACGGCGCCGGCGCGGCAAAATGCATAAAATTCGGGCTCGCCGGGTTCATGGTTTCCGAGAGCGGAATCGGATTAGGCACCATCGGAACGGCCGTCGGATTAACGGGCGGCCGGAACGTGACCCAAAACGCTTGCGTGGTGCTGAGTGAACCATCCGCCATCGGAACGCTCAAGGATTGCTTCCCTGCGTCGTCCACCTGTGCCTGATCGAGCGCCAAATAGAACGACATCAGGGTGGGCGTCATCATGAATGTATGGGTTGTGACGGTATCTGTGAACGGTTTTCCGTCGGCAATGATCTTGAGCGCCGTGCGCGACATCGATTCTTGAGCCTGCGTGAACAGAGGAAGGTTCGTAAGATTATCGAGGCTCAACTGATCGAAGAAATCGTTTTGCGAGATTTGAGTCTGTTGGAACGCCTTGCTGAAGAACGTGCCGAGCTTCGCCTGCGCTTCCGGGCGTACGAACCAAGCGTCCACCATTGCCTTGAGCGCGGTAGGATCCTGAATGACGGCGCTGATTTCATCTTCTGATGCTGGCAGCCCCAGCATCAGGTTCTTTACCTTAGGCACGTAAACGCGCGCTGAAACCGGCTCAAACGGGATCTGGGGAGTGACGCCAGAACCTGTGGGTGTGGTGGTTCCGCCTAGGCCCGGAACCTGCCCGTCTGGGCCCGGTGCGACCGCGGTAGCGTCCGGCGGGAGGGCATCGAGTGAGCCCGAGCAGGCAATAGCCGCCGAGCTCGCCACCAGAGCCGAAGCTGCCCAAATTTTCACGCGCGTTGAGGCCATAGAATGATTCCTAGCGAGCATCAGCAGTCTCACGGGACAGCAATGGTACCATGAAGTTTCACGCCATCGGGGTGCCAATTTCACCGTACTGCCCAATCACTTCGGGGCCACGTGAATGCATAACGGAACTTTCCGGTTGCGTTGCCCTATGCCAATGTCCGATGTAATCCGAAGAGCGCTGTTTGCCGACACGAAACTAAGCTCGTTTCGTCCACGGCATTCGGTTAACCAACCAGCATCGCAAGCCAGGGCATGCAGTATAGCTGAGGCGTTACCCTACCATCATCTCATCCGGGGTGGCGGCGATGGACGCGACGCAGATGGACGTCTTTCCGTCTTTCGGATGTGGAGCAAACGCGCCTCCCCGCGTGTTACCTGGGCTGTCCGACAAGCGCGAGTCGCCGCAAAGCGCGATTGAGTGGCATCAGATTGCAAGGTGGGAGCTCTTGCTCCCAGCTTTCTCCTTGAGGGTCGTCAAAAATCGCGAGCATCCGTCCGCTTGGTTTGAGTTCGAGCTCAAGTTCGACACCGTCGACATCCCATTCGTACTGCACGCCGCCTGCGGATGTCGGGACCACCCGCGGCGCTGGCACCCCCATATCACCCAAGCATTCTAAAAGCTGAACTGCATGCCTCGCAGTAGCGAGCGATACTGCGCGCCCCCCGTACGAGTCCCAGTTCTCCTCCAACGACATCAGCGCGAGGACCTTCCTCGCTGCCCGCTGGAACCACGCCGGCTGCTGCGACACCGGCAGCTCATCGCCCCGTGCGGGGTCGGTCCAAACCTCCGCTTGCGGTGACTGGCCGGAAATCGTGTGGCCCGGGTAATCGAAGGTTGCAACGCTAGCTACCATTCTCGCGTCTCACGGGCTCTCGGACTCATGAATGCGTCGGGTTAGCGGACAGGCGAGCGTCTGGGCGAGGTGGGCGTTCGCTCATCAAATCTACCAGCATCTGCGCGAGCAGCACCTGGAGGGGGTAGGTGGCCTTTGCAAACAGCTTCGCCGAATGCGGATTATCCAGGCGGTCGCACCGGTCCCAGTGGATGTTGAGCACGCCAAGCGGTGCCCGACGTTCATCCTCGGCGACGTAAGCCGTGCTCGGCTCCCGGATGGGGATGCACAGGAACCCCGTGATTTGCTTCGCATGATCCGCAAAGTGTTGCTTCATCTGCTCAATCTCGGCTTCGAGAAAGTCGCCGTGCTTGCGACACCACTCCTCAAGACGCGAGGTTTGCGAATAATGCTCGAATTGATTGCGCGCAGTGGCAAACGGGGCGCCAGGCAACACTCGGTAGCCCTTACCGCCCGGCTCACTGCGCGACCGGCCAACATCGGTGGGAACAGGCAACGCAAACTCCCGCATCGAGTCGTCGGCTCCCTCCGCAAGTGCCGCAAACTCCCCCGGCATCGCGAGAACTCCGGCCAGTGTTTTGGGATCGCGTTCGAAAAACTTGAGCTTGGACATCCACGGCTCTCTCGCCTCACCGGTGAGGTAAACCATGAGATTGGCTGCGAATCGATCGTCACGCCCAGCATCGAACGCGCTGGCGAGCGCTACGAACCCCTGCAAGGCTACGGTAACGCCTTGGGCACGACTTTGAAGGTCGGTCAAATCGCGCATCATCATTGCGACTTTCTCGAAGACGATACCGAACTCTGCCAGAAATGCTGGGTCCGGAAGGGTCCGGATCAGCTCAGGCACCTCTGAAGCCGCTGCGTCGAATCGCGCTTGGACGACTTCACGCCTCCGGTCGATCACTCTCTGGCGCCAAAAAACCACTAGGGCAGTAACGACGACGCAGATGATGAAGAGCCACGCGCCGCTGCGCGGTGAGAGGAGCATCCACTGCTGAATCATGTCCTTTAGTTCATTGGCATAGATCGATCCGAACAGGCCGGTGGCAACCCCCAGGATGGTTAGTCCCGTGCCGCCCCAAGAACTTGCGAGTAAGTTCTCAGCGTGCTGGAGCATGCGTTTTCGCGCAATGGCGCCATCCCCGTCCCCCATGAACTAGCTCAATACGCGACAGCGCGTTTTCGCAACGGCATTGGCGTCGGAGTAATCCTTCGAATCTCTGCCTGACTCGCCGAGTATGCCCGCACTCCTTCGATGACTAGCGTTCCGGGCTGGTCCACTTTTCCCCTATGAACGGCCACGATCGCTTCGCGCGCTTCGCGGAGTGCCTTTTTCGCCTTGTCGTCAGCCATTGGTGCCTCCCTGGGTAAGCCGAATCTTGAGGCCGCTGCTAGAAATTCGCAATAGGAAACTCCGGGCAGGGGCTCCAGGTTTACAAAATGACAGGGGTTCTTCGCATCGACGGTCCCATAGTGCCCAAGCCGTAGGGGAGGGGCTCAGGATCTGACAACGAAAGGCCCAAATTGAAACAGGTCCAGGAGTTGGGCAAAGTCTGTGATGGCGTGCGTCGGCCTCACGATCTCGCGCGTTAGGGCCTTCTCGCGCGCCACGTCCGCCGGTGTCCAATGCGTGACCCTAACTAGCTGAGCGTACGCCTCCTTGGCATGTGAGACGCCGTATTCAGCCCACACATCGACAAAGCCTGCCGATTGCGCCATTCCCACGTCTTTCATCAGATTATCTCCCACGTATACGACGCTTGAGCGATCGCAGCCCATCTCGGCGATGATAGCTTGCAGGACGTCAGGGTTTGGCTTGATCGCGCCTTCGGGCGTGTGACGGTGCGTGGTGCGGCGGTGCTGGTAATGAGCTGCCGGGTGCTTTCGCAGTTGTGCCGCAGTCATCCCTGTTGGCAACTCATGATCCGGGGCCGCCCTTCCCTGGCCTTCGCATAGGAGCTCTTCGA
The DNA here is from genome assembly GCA_038246305.1 of Polyangiales bacterium. Classification (GTDB taxonomy): domain Bacteria; phylum Myxococcota_A; class Polyangia; order Polyangiales; family Polyangiaceae; genus JBBRRP01. The sequence goes on from JBBRRP010000127.1 coordinate 15,811, forward strand.
GGACAAAGGCATACGCCGACGTGCGATGCTTTTGGTGAACAACCTTTATTTCCTGTTCAAGGACGATCTCTGGAATGCCACTAATCCGCGCCGTTTCAGCCAACATCGCACCGAACGAGGCGCTCCAGATTGCGAACCAATCCCACAGCGTGTCGTCGAGATCGGTGATGAGCAGCGAGCAGATTTGTTTCGCCATCAGCTAGCACTCCAACGTGCTGTGCTTGAGGTGTCAAGGAGGCATTCGCTGCTCGCAGAAGGAGCGCTGCGAGCCCGCCCCTGCCCTCGAGCCGCTCATGGCCATGGGCGCCAAGAACGAAAAACGCGGAGCTATCCTTACAAGCTAACTCCGATCTTTTTCCTCAAATGCGCGCGACTGCAACACCCGATCTCGTGACCGTGCTCGTCGTACTCACGATCAACCCTTCGGCGGGTTCGGGTCGTTGCCGTAGCTGTTCTTCTCGCGGACACGCCCGTTTTCACCGTGGATGAACAACTCGGTGCCTTCCCTCACCGCGATCTTCTTCCCAGCGTCGATCGCCTCGCGCTGCGTATCGGTAACCTTGCTCGCCCGGCTGCCACCGCCACGCTCGACGGCCCAACCCCCGTCTGACCTCGGAACAACGTGAACGTTCTTCTTCGCCATAATTAAACCTTTCCGAGCGGAGCCCCGCTCAGCGGCTAAAGTGGCCACTCGACAAGATTCGTCAACCTGCTACATTCAATCCGGAGGCAGAAACATGGACCTGACGACCCTCAGCGCGAATCTTCGGCAGATTCGAACGGCTCGAAAGCTCAGCCAGGGGGACCTCGCCGAACAGGCTGGCCTCTCGCGTGAGGGGTATCGCCGCATCGAGGAGGGCGTCGTCGAGCCACGCGTCGACTCGCTAATGCGCGTCGCCGGGGTTCTTAAAGTTCGACTCGAACATCTCTTGGTTCCGGTTCGCCAACTCAAAGCAGTACGTTTTCGAGCGCAGAAGAAGATGACCACTCGTGACGACTTGCTCGCGAACGTTGCTCGTTGGCTCGACAACTACGCGGAGCTGGAGAAGCTGGTTGGCGACATTGCCGAGTTTGAACTGGCGGATCTTGCACGAGACCTAAAGCGTGGCAGGAAGCCCGTCGATCCGATCGTCGCCGCCGCAAGGGCGCGCGAGGCACTCGGCCTCGGCGAAGACGACCCGATACGCGACATCTGCGGCTTGTTCGAAGATAACGGCGTGAAGGTCTTCAAGCCGTGTTTGGCGTCAGAAGGTTTCTTCGGGCTCTCCGTCGGCCCCCATGACGGCGGACCGGCAGTTGTCGTGAACTGCTGGGACCGCATCTCGGTCGAACGTTGCATCTTCACGGCGGCCCACGAGCTTGGGCACCTTCTGCTGCACCTAGACGCGTATGACGTCGAAAAGGACAAAGAAGACGACCAGCAGGAACGAGAGGCCAATCTGTTCGCCAGCTACTTCCTGATGCCCGAGAAGCCGTTTGAGAAAGAGTGGGACGAGGCCCGCGGCATGGGGCTCGTCGAACGCGTGTTCAAGGTGAAGCGCATCTTCCACGTGAGCTGGAAGACGATTGTGTTCAGAGCCGCCTTGAGGTCGCCGAATCCTGCGAAGGCGTGGCCGC
>JBBRRP010000128.1:0-17426 GCA_038246305.1 Polyangiales bacterium
CGCCGCATCGATCATCCCGCTGCTCAGGGTGGCCGCGCCCCGCATGCCGTCGCTCGCGGCAACCGTCATACAGGCCGTAGCCCTTGCCGTGTTGCACCTCGTCGAGCCTGCGCGCCGAAACGCTCATTGATGGCATCGAGTGCTCGACCTAAAGCCTCCCCCGGCTCCTGTCCGAAGAGACCGAGCTGTTCGCTCGAAACAGGAAGCAAATTGGACATGCTCACGCCGAGCAAACGAACCGGCTCGCTGAGGTTCGCGTTGCGCCAGAGGTCTTGCGCGACGCGAGCAATGACGGCCGCGTCGCAAGTCGCTTGCTCGACCGAGCGGCTGCGCGTGAGCAGCGGATACACGGGCTCCTTCTGACGGTTCAATCTGCCCTCCCGCTGCCCCTGCACGCGAGATAACTTGATCTTCACAGAAATCGTCTTCCCGCGGTAACCGCTTTGCCGGAGGCGCTGCGCCACCCGGTGCGCATGCGCGGTCAAGGTATCGAGCGCCGTCTGGGCGTCGGAGACATCCACTCCGAAGGTGTTTTCTTCGCCGATTGATTGGGGCTCACGCGCTGGTTCGACACCTCGCACATCTTCTCCGCGGGCCAACTGCTGAAGGAGGGGTGCCCGGTTGCCGAGAGCTCTACGGAGGGCGTAAGCGTCGTACTTAGCGAGTTCAGAAAAAGTTCTGATCCCAAGCCGATACAACTCCTCTCCGAGCGCTGGCCCCACTCCCCAGAGCTGCCGCACTGGCAAGGGATCCAACAACAAGTTCACTTCGGAACGAGGAACGACTAACAGTCCATCCGGTTTCGAAAGCGTGCAAGCGATCTTGGCAACCAGCTTATTCGGAGCGACCCCCACCGAAACCCGGAGTGAAACGACTTCGAAGACTCGTGCTTTTAGGCGTCGTGCCAACGCCAACGGTCCACCAAACAGGCGTACGGAGCCTGATATATCCAGGAAGGCCTCGTCCAGTGCGAGCGGCTCGATCATGGGCGTGAATTCAGCAAAAACAGCGGCAACCTGGGCCGACACTTCACTGTAGCGATCCATGTTGGGGCTGAGGAATACGGCGTGCGGGCACAACTCCCGCGCCTGAAAGCCAGGCATCGCTGAGCGGACACCGAACCTTCGCGCCTCATAGGAGGCTGCAGCCACCACGCCTCGGCGCCCGAGTCCCCCGACAACCACAGGCCGCCCAAGGTACTCGGGCTGATCCCGTTGCTCGACGGACGCATAAAAAGCATCCATATCGGCATGCAAAATCCAACGCTGCAGTTCAGCTTTTTGCATCGGTCGATACGTCTCCCAGATTGAAACTGCGGCTGGTCAGGGCGTGCCAGCCTAGCGGGATCCCATCCAAAGTGCTCGCCCGGGCGGGCATCGAGGCCCAGGACCGCGAGGCTGAAAAATTCCGTGGACGACGAATCCGCCGTTTGGTCCCGCACCAGGCGTGGTTTCGCTGGCCGGTCGAGCATTCCCGACCTAGCATGCGCCGCTCGTTCGCTACGGAAGAAGGATGGTCTGCGTGAGTGCTTTGAAGCCTGGTGTTGAAAGTTTTCTTGGTCGATTTTTACAGAGTTCACTAGATAAAAACTGGCGCACGCCGACGGATTTCATTCGGCACTTTGGGCCCACCGAGCTCATCGCAGCTTTAGCGGACGCACCGGAGGTTCGGTCACACTTGCTGGTGGAAGCCGCTGGCGTGCACGCGCGCATCGCGACCAAGAAATCTGCAGAGTCCGCAACCGAAGACTTGCAGATCGCACTCGACGAGGGCGTAGCGACGCCGGAGATGATCGTCGCGCTCTTTCCTCCTGACGATCAAGCACGCTTCCTTCCGCGTGCCAAGGCGTGGAGCTATCTTACCGAGCAGCCGTTCTGGTCTGATGGGAGGGCTGATTCGGTCTCGCGCGTGACCTTCGTCGTGACGACGGCGCTTGAAGAAGGTTTGCTGACGTTTGAGCAGGTACTCCAGAGCCTGAATCTTGACGCACTGGTTGACGTGCTGCCTCCGCCCGAGTTGCGGACGATCATGCGTTATAGCTTGGAGCTTGGCCGAGGCGGAAAGGCGGTCACAGACCTAGGCCTTTTGGAGCTACTCTCGATGGAGAACCTGTTCGGTTTTTCGTCGGTGGCGCGCTTGTGGCAAGAGTTGATGGTTGAGCTCGTCGCGTCGCCATGCGGACTCGTGAATGCACCAGGTGCAGGGCGCGATCCGGAGCCTTCTCCTCCGGCGGAGAAGACCCGCAAAGGGCGAAGTGAGGGTACCACGGCACAGTCAGAAAAAACCACGAGCGCCAAGGCTCCGACGGTCGCAGCGGTCGTCGCCGAAGCGAAGGTACCTTCTGAAATTGATGCTGATTTCCCGGCTGCTTCCCCTAGCTTTGACGACCTCTTTGAAGAAATTGGTGCTGAGGACGAGTTTCACGAATCGAACGCGAATACGGAAGCAAATCAATCCGAACAGGCGATCGAATCATCCCCCCCGTCTGGCGACATCTCGCGCGGTGAGGAAGCTGCGGGGACAGAGCCTGAGGCCGCACCACGATCTGCCCTGGAGGTGCAGAGCCGTGATCGCGCTACGGAGCGTCTCCGGAGTCTAGAAAGACTGCCTCCCGGCTGGGACTCACTCCCAACGCCGGTGCTCCTTTCGGTTGATTCGATGTACGCCGAGCTGGTGGTGGCGGCTGATGATGAAACGCGTGAGGAAATCATTCGGGATTCGTTCCCGAACGAGGCGCTGCTTCGAACAGCATTGTTAGCTGTGATCGAGCTCTTGGATCCCACCATTGATACTAACGATACGCTCATCGCGGAGGCCGACGTGGACTCGCTGATCAAGATCGTTGTGTTTGAGGAACGCTTGCGCTTCGAGCAAGCCCGAGTTGGAGGTTCTGCCACGCCGTCCCGACGGGTCTCCACGCCACCGCCCCTGCCATCGACGTCGAGCCCCGCACGAGGAGAAGCATCACGTCGTTCATCAGCGGCTCCCCCACCGCTCCCCCGGCCGGGCGCCCTTGGAGGCACCTCGGCACTCAAGAAGGCTCGCTAACCGTTAGCGGGGGCCCCGAGTCATTCCGTGGAAAACAGACTTGTGGATCTTCACGGCGCGTTGTAGGTAGCGCCCACGTTTGACGGGCGGCGCCAACTAGGTGCAGTCCGGCGGCGCACCGGGTGCCTCCTCCCGGCTTTTAGCTGATGTGGCGGAATTGGCAGACGCACTGGCTTCAGGTGCCAGCGGCCGCAAGGTCGTGTCCGTTCGAGTCGGACCATCAGCACTGCTCGGGTTCAAGGGGCTAGATGAGAAACAGCAGGGGTACGAGTTGGCAGACGGAGTTGAGCTTGCTACCCGGACACTATGAGCAGCACCGCCGATCGGGTTCGTCCAAACCAGGTAGTTTCCTTCCATTACGTTGTGCGCCTTTCGAGTGGCAAGGAGGTTGACCGCACGGGCGAACGCCCGATGTCTTACCTGCATGGGCACGGGGGCATCATTCCAGGCCTTGAAATTGAGTTGGAGGGAAAGGGCACGGGCGATAAATTCGAGATCACAGTGCCAGCGCGCGACGCCTACGGGGAGCTCCTCAAGAATTCGACCAAGACGTACCCCAAGGATTCGTTTACCAAAGATGTCGCCGTTGGAATGCAATTCACTGTGGAAGCTCAAGGCGGGCAAATGGTGCCGGTATGGATTCGCGAAGTGAAAAAAGACCGAGTGGTGGTCGATCGAAATCACCCGCTGGCCGGCAAAGATCTCAACTTCTCGGTTGAAATCGTCGAAGTTAGGGCAGCCAACGCTGAAGAGTTAGCTCACGGCCACGCGCATTCGCCAGGCGAACACCATCACTGAGCGTTCGTGCCAAACGATCCCAGGGCCGCTGCAAGGAATGCTAGATTTCCCTATTCCAACTGGTTAATGGTAGCCCCCATGCGACCCCAGCTGCTTGCTCTCCTCGGCTCATTGACTCTATCAGCCTGCGTGGCGGATCGCACGCCCGCCAAAGTTCAAGAAGGGCATGACGCTGCGACAGAGTACCTGTGTTTTTCCGAGGCTTCCGCCGAAAAAGTTGCGGCCCGAGCCAATGCGGCAGCACGGCGAGGTTGGCAAATGGTCTCTGCCTCAGGTTCGGAGGTTCCCATTTGGTGCTTCAAGCGAATTCACAATTAGAGCTACGCCAGCACGCCCATCCGCTGGCGGAGCGAAACAGCCGTATCGCTGATCCAGAAGCGCATGAGATCGGACGCCAGCGCCATACCTCGGGCCGCTTCTGCTTCAGGCCGACCTGATAGATCCCCTTCGGTACGCCGCAGATAGTCGATGGAAGCCGGCAGATCATCCGCGAGCAGCAGCGCACCCCGGGCCCCCGCAACGTTCACGGCATCTGCCCAATTCGCCACATCCCCGGCCGCCGACTTGGAATAAAGGCGTGCTGAATCTTCAAGCGCGCGCCGCTTGCCCCAGGATACAGCTTTGTGGATTTTTTTCGCCTGGGCGTTGAGAAACTCCTCGCCGGCGACTCCTCTTCCGAAGTTCGGGTCCGCGTTGCGCGCAGCAGCGGCAAAGTAGACCTCAATTTCTTGCGGCGACAGTTTACCAGCCAACGGAATTCGTCGGGCAACGTTAATCAGAACTCGCCCCAGTGCGAATGCGCGAGCCGGTTCACTCAACTCAGCGAAGGCGCCGGGCAAAACAATGCTGATAGGATCGGTGAATTCGAGCGCAACGCCACCCGTATACTGCGGTGCTAGGTAAAGCTCGAACTCCCCCGCCTGCAAAACATCAGAGATGCGCTCCGCCAGCGCGCGAATTGGATGCCCAGATCGGCTCCCCAGGCGTTCCCTCGACCCAACACCATACTTCCCGAGATCGGCCGGGTAGAGCTTGGGGAGGGACTCTACCGTGGCACTCGCCAAAAGTAAGGCGGGCACCTCCGCACCGAATCGATCGAGTGCCCCGAGAACGCTCGCGTCCAAGGAGCCCGAAGCGCCGCCCGCAGGCCGTGCATTTCGAGCGCCCAAGCTCGCCACCTCCAAATCATTGGCTACCCCGAGGAGCAAGAGCGGTGCCATCGCAAGGAGGGCCTCTGCGTGGCGCTGCGTGCCAGCGAAACACTCGGCTAAGTGCCGCCAAGTGCCCCCGTCGAAAGCATCAAGATCAAGAAGCGAGCGATACTCGGTGATGGCGCGATCCAACTGACGCTGTTGCTTCAACCGATTGGCAAGTTCACTCCGAAGGTCTTTATTGCTTAGATCCTGAGTCAGCCCGCGCTCGAGTGCCAAGAGAGCCTGATCGGGCTGGCGCATTTCGTCGCCCAAAACCCGAGTAAGCTCAAGAAGCGCGCGCGTCGATGCTTGAATATCAGGCCTGGACTCCAGGAAAACGATGAGCGCTTGCGCGTAGCGCGACCATCCAGATTTATCTGGCCCCTTCCTCGGACCATTGAGGAGCGCCCTGAACGCCGCTGCAGCTTCACCCTCAGTACCGACAAGCGCCACGGCATGCTCGAAGTGAGCCGATGCCGCCTCTACATCTCCGCGCTTCTGTTCCACTCCACCTAAAAGGGTGAAAACCTCGGCGCTCAACGCCGCATCAGAACTCTGAGCCAGCAAACGCTCCCCGGTCTCTTTGGCTTCGTCCGTGAGCCCAGAACGCACCTGGAGCAATAACAAGAGTCGCAAGGCGGCACGATTCTGCGGTTCAATCTTGAGCACGGCCAACACGCTCGGGAGCGCACTTGTGGGCTCGTCAGCGTGCTCAAACAGGATCTCTGCTTTTTTCAACTGTGAGGCCACTAGCAACGCCCCACGCGGCGGTGCGCGCAACAAATCGTCTAACCTAGCCACCGCTTCACTCCACTGGAGATCCCGAGCGTAGAACTCCGCAAGACTGAACAACGCCTCCAGGTTCTTCGGGAAAGCTTGGATGACTCGCTTGAGGGCGGTTATCGCGCCCCCCGTGTCTCCTTGATGATCGGCTAAGAGGTGGGCAACTCTGAGCCAAAGGCCGCTGGCACTCTCGGGATCCTTTTCCGAGCGTGCAGCACCGGTGAGCGCTACAATCAGCGGCTCGATGGCACCCAACTCCAACATCAAATGAGTTAGAGTCACAGCGACGGATTCATTACTCGGGTGCAATTCAAGAGCCCTGAGGAGCGCTCGCACCGCCCCCTCAGAATCGCGACGCCCTTGGCGAACTCGCGACGCTTCCAAGAGTAACAAGGCCGCCGCGCTCGGGTCTTGGATGACGCGTGCCTCACCTTCGGCAGCTTCTTCGAGCAGGCTCGGATCCGCTGCACGCTCAGCCAAGCGGCTGATTCCTCGAGCCGCGGCAAAATCAAAAGGAGCCTTCAGGAGCGCTGCACGGTAGAAGTTGAGCGCGGAGGCATCGCCGTGCGCTTCGAACGATTCCCCGAGGCGAGTGTAATGAAGTGCCATCTCACTCGGGTCGGCCGTCCTATTCAGCAGTTTGGCGTCAACCTGAGCAAGGAGCTGCGGGTCGCTGTGTTTGAGGGCCAAACGTTCCAGTGAAAGCAGCGCCTCGAGATCGGTGGGTTGCCGTTCGAGGATTGCCAAAAAGGTGTCCCGTGTTTGCTCGGTATCGGTGGCAAAACGCGTTTCTTGTGTGCGGGCAAGTTCGCGGAGAGCAGCCCAGCTGGTGCCGGCATCCTCGCTCACCGTCGCCAGTTTCGCTTGAACCTGAACCAAACCCTCCCATTGCGCAAGCTCAGTATACAGGCCTTCGAGAGCCAAGAGCGCACCGAGATGCTCTGGGGCCAACGCCAAGATACTTTCGAGTGCGGCGACCGCGCGCCGCGGCGCCTTCAGCTCATCCCGCAATACACTCGCTGCCGTCAAACGTGCGACAATGCTGAGGCCCACGTCACTCGTGTCGTCAGCTTCGAGTTCGAGCACCTCAACGAGTCGCTTCTGGTCCCCCGCTTGCGCGAGCAACCGCCGCCTTCCCTCGCGAGACGGGCCGAAACTCGGATCCGCACCCAACGACTGCTCATAGGCCGCCAGCGCCCGATCGGCTCGCCCGAGTCGATTCTCGAAAAGATCCCCCAAGCTCGCGGTAATGCGCGCCCGTTCTCCCGGCTCGGTGGTAGCGCTCAGCTCAAGCTCCAAAAGCCGAACCAACTCCTGCCACTGCCCCAGCTCATTGAGTTTTCGCCGGAGAGACCGGTGCGCAGCCTGATTAAATGGATCCATTTCAACCGCTGCTCGGAAACCGGCCACCGCGTCAGATTCACGACCAGGCAGGCGCTCAAGCACCTCCGCAATCTTGTGTAACAGCATCGCCGCCTTCGGCCCCTTCGCTATCACCTTGAGTTCAGCACGATAGACGGCCATCAAATCGTCCCAGCGCCCGAGGCGCTGGTAGAGCCTTCCAAGACTCACGAGCCCAGGCAAATAGCCGGCGTCCATCTCGAGCACACTCCGCAATAGTTCTTGCGCCGCCGAATCATCTTGCAGATGCACCTCAGCAACCTCAGCCGCTCGTCCTAACAGCTGTACCTTCACCTGCTTATCGGTGACCAGTGCGGCTTCCGTTTGGAGCGCCTGCAAGAGCTCTTTGAACCGCCCACCCCGTTCGGCCGCTCTCTGCACAGCGTGCAACGCCCCCACGTGCTTGGCATCCAGGCTTAAGATGCGTTGATAGGAATGGACGGCTTGGGCCGACTCGGATAGCGCGTCCTCGTGCAGCCTGCCAATTTTAAACAGGTAAGTGATGCGCGTTTCGTTGTCGTTCGCGCCTTCGACGGCGCGTTCATAGAGCTCCATCAGGTCTCGAAATTTCCCAGAGACCGAATAGAGACGGACCAGCGCTTTAAACGAAGCCTGGTAGCCCGGAACGATCACGAGCGCCCGTGCGTGATACTGCTCGGCTCGCCCCGCATCAGAAAGCTGACCCTCGCAGATCTCACCGACGCGCGCATAACATTGAGCGCGACGCTGGGGCTCTCCGCTCACCTCAGCTTCCTTCAGCAGAATATCGATAAGCGGCAGCCATTGCTGCTTAATTTCATACAGACCTGTGAGCGCTGTGAGCACCGGGCGATAACCCGCGTCGACAGAAAGCGCACGCAAATAATAACCGATCGCTCGCTCCGCGGCACCGAGCTTCAACTCGCAGATCTGCCCCATTCGTTCGAGTAAACCCACGCGCTCTTCAGAGCCTGATGCGAGCGCCTCAATGCGTTCCAGAACGCCAATCAGATCCTCGTAGCGTTGGTGCAATTCAAACAGCGTCGACAGGCGCTCAAGCGTGGTGAGATCCGAAGGGGTCTCCTCGTGGGCACGCTGTAAGGCATTCAGCGCGGCGTCGTGGTTACCCAACCTTCCGAAGTGAATATCCGCAATCTGAAGCAAGGTGAGTGCGCGAGTTTGGGCGCTGCCGAGCTGCAGCACTTCTTGTTCCAAGGTCAGCACGAGATCATGGAACTGCCCCTGAGCGTAGTGCAGACGTTTGAGCGCCTCGAGCACTCCCGGAGCCCGTGCGTCCAACTGAAATGCAGCTCGGTACAACTCCGTTGCGCGCACCCGGTCCGCCCTGCGTGTCTCCGCAAGGCGCGCTCGTTCGGCGATGATTGCGGCGCGATAGCGAGAATCTTGAGTAACGGCTGTTGCGAGTTCTTCGTACGTCTTATCGAGTGCTTCCCAGGCCTCCGCCTGCGTGTCCGCACGTTCTACGGCCTTCAGGAAACGGGAATCCATCACATCTAACTGAGATGCAGCCCGATACACCGCGCGAGCTTCGCGCTTTTGGCCCATTTGATCCTCCAGAAACTGCCCTTTCTGGTAGAGCAATACCGCCTGGTGATGGGGATCGGAAGTGAGCCGGATCTCCTCGTCAAATAGCGGGAACGCCTGCTGATACTGCTTGAGCAGTGTGAGCGTGCGCCGTGCTCCGTTTAACGTCGGAATATGCTCCGGCTGCAAGCTGCGGCCTTGTTGGTAATGGCCCGCGGCCTTGGCGGTGTCTCCGAGCGGGGATTCATACAAGCGTCCCAGCTCAAAATGCAGGCGCGCAGCACGCTGTTTCTCCGGATTTTGCGCGAGCTGAGCTAAACAGACCGCAATCACGCCCTCGGCCTGACTCCTCAAAAGCTCCAACGTTGCAGGCGCCGTGGCGCGTGCCCGCGCGTGAGCGAAACGCCCTGCAGATTCACGAGCTGAGCTTTCGGAAGCTTCCAGCGCTGCCGGCGTTGGACCTAGCGGACCGACCGCATTCGCACTCTTTGACGTATCCAAAGGTTCGCTGACCTGTGACGATTGTGTGGGTGCGGCCGCGGCTCGCGGAGCGCTTGCTCGCGGAGCGCTTGCTCGCGGAGCGCTCACCGCAGGCTTGGAGCGTTGGGGTGGTGGTGGTGGTGGAAGGGACGAAACCCGACGTGGAGGCAACGTCACCTCCGGCGGCGGAACATCAACCGGGATCTCCACTGGCAGGGGCGCAACCTCGACCGAAAGCACCGCCTCGGCTATTTGAGCTGCAACCGGTGCACTGGAACGCACCGGGGGGGGCGGCGGCCGAGAAGGCTGCGACGTAGCGGACCGTTCTCCCCGACGGGGGGGGGGCGGCGGCAAGCTGGACTTCGGTTTGGCTAACCTCCCGTGGGGCGAAGGCGGCGGCGCTTTGGATGCCGAGGGCGATGGGAGAGGTACGGGCGCTTGGTTTTCAGTATCGGATACGTCGTCGGCCATTTTTTCGCTCAATCCTCCCTACAACCCTAGGCGAGATCGGGGCTCCGATAAACCAGCCCCCGTCCCGCCAGAGCAACAAAAACCCACCTAGCCAAACCTCTGCCGCCCTGAGATGGGGCGTGCTATCTACCGCCGCCGTGACAAGACCCGCAGATCTCCTCATTTTTCGAGACGTCCGGCTCTTCGACCCTGCCCACGGGACCGACGAAGTGGGTGACCTGGTGATCGAACAAGGCGTCATCACACGTGTCGGCAAAAACGCTGCTGCTGAATTGATCCAGGCAGAGCGGGCCCAGGTGATACCTGGTGATGGGCGCTGGCTGCTCCCCGCCTTCGTCGATCTCCACGCACACCTTCGGGAGCCGGGCTACGAATACAAGGAGGACATCACCTCTGGCCTTCAAGCCGCTGCTGCCGGAGGTTTCGCGCACGTGTGCGTGATGCCGAATACCCGCCCGGTGAATGACACCCGAGCGGTCACTGAAATGATGTTACGGCGCGCTGCTGAAATCGGCGGCCCGCGCTTGCACCCCATCGGTGCCATCACCGTTGGGCAAGCTGGCAAACAGCTCACTGAAATGGCGGAATTGAAGGAAGCCGGGATTGTCGCGGTCAGCGATGATGGCGTGTGCGTGACCTCCAGCGCCGTGATGCGCAAGGCCCTTGAATATTCCAGGAACTTTGACCTCTTGGTGATTCAGCACGCCGAGGACCATGAGTTAACGGCGGGCGCCGATATGCATGAGGGCGCCGTGAGCGCTGAGCTTGGCTTGCGTGGCTGGCCAAGAATTGCGGAAGACGTGATTGTGGCGCGCGATGTGCTGCTGGCTGAGTACGTCAAGGCTCGGTACCACGTGGCACACATCTCAACCCACGGTGCGCTCCGGATCGTGCGCGAGGCTAAAAGCCGCGGGATCCAGGTGACGTGTGAAGTCACGCCGCACCATTTGCTCCTCACGGACAAGGCCCTGCTTGGCTACGATACCGCCTGCAAAGTAAACCCTCCGTTGCGCGAAAGCGAAGATGTGGATGCCCTTCGAGAAGCCATCTCCGACGGAACGATCGATGCGATCGCTACCGATCACGCTCCGCACTCATCTCTCGAAAAAGATTGCGAATTCTCCGCGGCCGCCCCGGGTCTCATCGGCCTTGAACTGGCATTTCCCTTGATGCTTGGCTTGGTGCGCAACCGGCACTTCACTCTTGCGCGCCTGGTGGAAGCACTCTCGACGCGACCCGCACGCATCATTGGCCTCGCGCCGCCTTCGCTTAAGCCTGGCAGCCCAGCCAACGTGACCCTCGTGGATCCCGAGACGCGTTTTATTGTTGATTCCAGCTTTCTCAAGAGCAAAAGCCGCAACACCCCATTTCTCAAAAAGGAGCTCACCGGACGCGTGCTGATGACGGTCGCCCAAGGCGCCGTTGCCCACCACATCCGCTAAGCAAAAAAGCACCCATGAAGCGACAACGTGCCTACTTGGCTTTGGCCGATGGAACCGTATTTGAGGGGTTAGCCTGCGGCGCTCAGGGCTCAGCCTTGGGTGAAGCCGTCTTCACCACGGGCATGACGGGCTACCAAGAAGTGCTGACGGACCCATCGTACGCAGGGCAGCTCGTGGCGATGACATCCCCGCAAATCGGCAACACTGGTATCAATGCAGAAGATGCTGAGAGCGTGAACGGCCAACCCCAAGTTGCTGGGTTTATCATGCGCGATTTAAGCCCCGTCGTCTCGAACTGGCGCTCCGAGGAAACGCTGGGAACTTACCTCGAACGCCACAGTATTGTCGCGATCACGGGCGTGGATACGCGACGACTCACCCGCAACCTCCGCGACCGCGGCAGCCAAAATGCGTGCATTGGCACCGAAAATCCGGACACGCTCGTCGACCGCGCACGCTCGGCGCCCAGCATGGAAGGGCTCGACCTCGTCGCTCGGGTAACGCCCAAGGAGGCCTATAGCTTCAGCGAGTCCCGGGGCGTTTGGGGCGCGCCGTTTGAAATCGGCGAACCAACGTCCGTGGCCACCACAGCTCGGCACCGCGTTGTAGCGCTGGATTTCGGTATGAAGCGCAACATCCTGCGCGCGCTGGTGGACGCCGGGTGTGACGTAACGGTTGTCCCGGCGGGAACGAGCGCAACCGATATTCTGGCTCGAAATCCCGATGGCATATTTCTGTCGAATGGCCCAGGGGATCCAGCCGCCGTGGGCTATGCGATTCGCACCATTCAAGATTTGCTGGGTAAGAAGCCCATTTTTGGGATCTGCCTGGGACACCAGCTGCTCAGCCTTGCGCTCGGCGCCAAGACGTACAAGCTCAAGTTCGGCCACCGTGGCATCAATCAACCCGTGAAAGATCTGAAAACAGGCAGAGTGGAAATCACCAGCCAAAACCACGGTTTCGTGGTCGATGTGGAGTCCCTCGCCGGGAAAGCCAAGAGCACTCACGTCCACCTGAATGACGGCACGAGCGAAGGCCTAGAAGCTCCAGAAGCGCGAGCGTTCAGCGTGCAATACCATCCCGAGGCCGCCGCAGGTCCACACGACGCCCTCTATCTTTTTCGGCGTTTCACCCAGGCGATGGGCGCCTAATTCTTGGCATGACGGCTACCCCTTCCACTCGCGCCACTCGCCGAAAGGCAGGCACAAGCACACTCGGAACGCGCGCTGGCAAAGTCCACTTCGTCAGTCTCGGTTGCCCCAAGAACCGAGTCGACACCGAAGTGATGCTCGGCGTTGCCGAGGGCTCAGGCTACAATCAAGTGACCGCGCCTGAAGACGCCGAAGTGATCGTGATCAACACCTGTGGCTTCATTGATGCTGCCAAGGAAGAGAGCATCCAAACCATCTTGGAGCTTGCCAAACTCAAAGCTTCGGGAAGCTGCAAGAAGCTGGTGGTGACAGGGTGCCTGAGTCAACGCTACCCTGAGGAATTGGCCGAAGGCATGCCCGAAGTGGACCATTTTCTGGGCTCCAGCGACATGCTGCGCTTGAAAGATGTGTTGGGCGGCAAAGCGCCACGGCTCTTCGTGGGCAGACCGCAAGATTGGGTCGTGAGTGCGCAGGATCCGCGAACCCTCAGCACACGGGGCGCCAGCGCGTACTTGAAGTTAGCCGAAGGCTGCAATCGCAGCTGCTCGTTCTGCGTGATCCCCCAACTGCGAGGCAAACAACGCTCTCGTACGGCTACCGACGTCGTTCAAGAAGCGACCCAGCTGGTTCAACGCGGGGTGCGTGAGCTCAACTTGGTCTCGCAAGACACCGTGGCCTACGGCCGCGACCTGAAGAACGGCACGAATCTCGCGGATACAGTGCGACAGATCGCCGACATCGATGGCGTGCATTGGGTGCGCATTTTCTATCTCTATCCCGAAACGGTGGACGACAAGCTCGTTGAATTACTCGCCAATCATCCCAAGGTGGTGCCGTACGTCGACATGCCAATTCAACATGCCGCCGATAATATGTTGCGGCGTATGAAGCGCGGGCATGGCGGGCAGCGCTTGCGTGATTTGGTCACACGCCTGCGGCGGGATGTCCCGGGGCTCACCTTCCGAACGGCTTTTATCGTGGGCCACCCTGGCGAAACGGCCGAGGAGTTCGAGGAATTGGTCGAATTCGTGAAATGGGCGCGTTTTGATCGAATGGGGGTCTTTGAGTACTCCGACGAAAGCAGCGCGGCCTCATCTGAGCTTCAAGGCAAGGTGGCTCCAGAAGTGGCCCAGGAACGGGCCGCTCGCCTGCTCGAAATTCAGCGCGAAATCAGTCGCGAACACAACGCCGCGCTGGTCGGCCAAACACTCGAAATCTTGGTGGAAGGCCCGAGCGAAGAGAGCGAACTCGTGATGGTCGGTCGCCACCGAGGACAAGCGCCTGACATCGATGGCCAAGTCTACCTTTCAGGGCCCGCTCTGCCTGGGGAAATTCGGCGCGCAGAAGTCATCGAAGCGCTTGAATATGATCTTCACGCCGAGGTACTCGAAGAACCGGCTATCGTATCAGCGCCGCTCGCGCCAAGGCCTCTGAAGCGGAGTACGCCAAACCGGCGTAGCTTGAAAACGCTCCCCTAGGGTTCGAACCCACTCACGGCTTCGGTGCGCGCACGATGATATTGATTGGCTCACTTGAACGTGTCTCAGTTAGATAAAAGAAACTGATTCCGTCCCCGACTTGCGCGCCGATCGTGAAATCGTAGCTTCCACTATCGGTATTCTGACCGGCAATCACATTAGTCCGAAGATTAATGGCGACTGCTTGCGAATGTGGAAAGACCACGCCCGACAGACGAACCTGCCCGTTGATATCCGGCCCCTGAACGTCCGGGTGGCTCGGCGGTGGCAACGGCAGCGTGGGCGATAGACAGCTGGGGGTCGCGAGAGCAAGAACCGCCACAAGAACGGCCCGTCGTGAACGCCAGAGCATGCCGCGGACACTAGCACGAGCCGTGCCGAACTGTTGGCCGTGTGTTTCATTGCGGCTGGGCTCGGCCCCGGGGCATCCACCTGCGAAAAACTCGGTGATACGCTTCGGCAACCCTTCCGCTAACCCTAGGGTCTCCCCGCCACAGTGCCAACTGAGTTGACGTCCCTGCAACCGAAAGCTCCTAGACCCGGCCGCTCTGGGAATTGGGCGTTTCGGCTTGCACTGGTTGGCCTGTGCACGATCGCGAGCTGGCTGACGCAAGAAGCCGCCCCGCCCGAGGTTCGCGCCATGCGGGACGTACGGCGCGCCCTCTCAGGTATCCTGCTTGCGACGGCTAACGTGAGGTCAACTCCGGATGACGTGAAGCTCATCGCGGAAGATCGTGGGCTACGCTCGACAGTGAGAGCCGTGGTGCGCGCGCACACTCAAGGCATGCCCCACGATCTCTACTCAGTGACCGCACTGCTCTCCCCCGAAGGTTATCTGCTGCGCGCTACCGAAATTCGGCAATTGACGGACACCGACGCTGCCGATGAGTCAAACGTGGCTCTCTCACAAACCAAGCTCCTCTACTCGCTCGCTCCGACCGCACCCACACGGCTCGGATTCATCGATCTTTCGGGCCAAGACGCTCCACCCGAATGGCCCTGGTTGGCACAGCTTCAGGATCGCCTCACCAACCTCCAAGAAACGGGCAAATGGCGTGGCCTGCGTCGCGCCACCCTGGTGCTCAGTACCGCTGACACCAAGGAGGCCTACGGTTTCGCAGGGGAAGACATCCTGCTGACAGCGAATTCCCATGCCACGGTGCTCAAGAACAGATTGCAGACAGGTCAGGACGCAGACGGTTTCCAGATTCAAGCCCAAGAGCGAGCGCTCCCGCCGCGCCTCATCAATTGGAGTGTGGACCGCTTGCGTTCGCTCTCCTGGATTGGTGATGAGCGAGTGCAACTGCTGAAGACCGTGGGTCTGAAGCTGTTGAATCGGCTGACGGGCGTCTACTCACCGCTTGGCTCAGATATGGCCGAGATCCGGCGTGAATTGGGCCATGTTTCTATTCCGGCGCGACCGCCCCAGGAAGTCAATCAGACCCTCGCCCAGGCCCCCCGGACCACCTCAGATTTTCCTCCGGCGCCGATGCAACCACTGGTTCTTCCCGCCATGGACGGAGAAGGTACGTGGCGTTCGCTCGACCACGATCCTTTCATTAAACACAACCCTGGTGCCCCGAACGCATTCGCCACAGCGTTCATTCGGACCGATCAGGAGCTACCGATGTCCGAAGTATACGTCACTCTCTGGGATCCTCGTCAGATTGCGCTCTCAGCGGTGAGCGGAACTGAAGAGCCTAGCTCGGCCACAGGCATCACAGGCTCCGGCTTGATACCACGTTCGAAGATCGGCCGCGTCGTGGCAGCGTTCAATGGAGCTTTCTTATCCCGCCATGGGCGCTTCGGCATGAAAAGCGATGAGCAGTTGCTGATCCCCCCCAAGCCTTATGCCGCAACGGTCGCTGAACTCCCCGGGGGCGTCACAGGGTTTGGCACCTGGCCGGCACGCCTCACCGACGTCCCTGCAGACATGCTTTCGTTCCGCCAGAATCTGACCCCACTCATCGTGGATGGAGGCATCAATCCCTATCGACGACACTTTTGGGGAGGCACGCCTCTAGGCTGGGAGGATGATGCGCGGAGTGTGCGAAGCGGGCTCTGCATGACCCACGAGCATTTCATCGGCTATTTTTACGGCAATGCGCTCGATCCGAAGCACCTGGCGCGCGCGATGCAACAAGCACGCTGCGATTACGGCATCCACCTCGATATGAATCCAGGCCATGTGGGCCTAGAATTCTACCATATTGAACGCGGGGGCGAGCTTCCACTCCTCGGGCGCCCACTCGAACCCGAGTGGGAGGCGCATGGACCGGTTCCGGATCTGCCAGGCTTCGAATTTCAAGGGCGTCGCATGCTGCGCTACATGTCGCTCATGCAATTCCCACGCTACCTCAGACGCCAAACGCGCGACTTCTTCTATCTCAGCTTGAAGCACATTCTCCCAGGAGACAACCTTGATCCCATCAGCGAGCTCGGAGAGGCGTTACCCAACGAAGGCGTGTGGACCGGCACTGAAGACCCCAAAGCAGCTTGGCCGCCCGCCATTGTCCGGACCAAGATCCGTATCAGCCCGAGCTCACCCAAGGTGGTAGCTGAAGCCTTCACGCTCGATCCAAAGCTTTTGCAAATCAGCCGCGACGCTGAAACATCTGAGGACCTGCTAGCTGTCCTGCGCACGCCCACGCAACCGTTTCTGGGAGGCACCAGCCTCTGGTGGGTGGACGCTACATTGGTGGTTTCTCCGACCGCTCCCCTCGGGCACACCGTTCAATGGCTGTGCAGTGGCTATCGGCTGGAGGATCCACGCATTGAGATGGCCAACGCGGCGCTTGGGGTCACCAGCGAAGGGATGCTCTTCTATGTCGAGTTAGGAGGAACGGCCGAGTTAGGTCGGCACGAAATTTCTGACTTCATGAAGCAGCGAGGGGTTGACTCAATGCTCCTACTTCCACGTGCCCTGGGAATTTTTTTTGGTGCGCCCAAGTCGTTAGCGCGTGGCGTCATTCTGCTCTCGCGACGCAAGAATACTGCGGTAGAGCGGCTATTTCCAGATACCCCCGTGGTCCCCGAACGGGAGTGGGCACCACTCCAAACGCGACGCACGTCCAATGTCGCAGACAATCCCACATTGGGGTCGCAGTAGCGCTCTCTGCTCGCCTATCAAAAAGCGCTTCAAAATACCGTCCCAAGCGCTAAATTTGGACTAGAACACCTGACAATCCTGTGGAATGTAAGTCCCACCCCGCTAGAAGCTATTCGTCCCCCATGCTTCGGCGCGCACAGGCATCAACTGGGCGACTGTTGGTTACCTCCGGAACCCAACTAACTACCCGTGAACAAGTAGGAGAATGCACCGAATGAGCCAGAAGGGCGGATCGGATTTAGAAATTTTTGACGGCCTCACTAAGAAGAGCCGCCCCAGCATGCCCGCGGGCGCGAATCGAGCACCAGCGCCGCCGCCGCCAGCCAAGAAAACGCTGCTGGGTATGGCTGTGCCCGGCCTGCCACCGCCCCCTCCTCCCCCGAGTCGCGCCGCGTCTGCTCCGCTCGCGCCCCCGGCGCCCCCGGCGCCACCATCTAAAGCCGGACAGGCGCCGTTGCCGCCGCCTTCGCGGGTTACCGGCCGCACAGCAGGCTCTCCGGATTCAGGTCCGATTTCAAAACCCACGAGCGTGCCCCCGCCTCCTCCCG
>JBBRRP010000129.1:0-17376 GCA_038246305.1 Polyangiales bacterium
GCCAGGCTCTTTTCGTTCCTTGTAGATAGTAAGCATGCTTACTATCCGGTTTCGACTTTGAGATAGAGGTCACCGCACGGTGCGTGAGGATGCGCAGCCCGTGCCCTCAGCCAGGCCCGATCATGCGTGCGTGGGTCCTCAGAGGTTAAAAGGTCCGAAGCCCACTAGGTTAGAAATCTGCACCGAAGCGTCCAGAACTCCGACGTAGAGTCGGTAATCTGTGATGAGTGCTCCAGTTGCAAGCTCTAACGGTTGACCGTCGGTGCCACGTTTCACCGTTGGCTGACCATACGGATCGAGGATAGGCTTGTTTTGTGCGTCCAATTCCACCTGATAGGTGAGGAGGAGTAACTTGTTGGCGCGATCCAGCATGCGCGATGCCACGCCCTTATCGACGATCTTGCCATCAATTTCGTCAGGACCGAACTTGCGTGCGATGTAGGTCAGACCACTTTCTGGATTGGTGAAACGGATTTGCTGATCCATCGGGATATTGAATTCGCCGAGGTAACCGTCCACCCAAATCCGCATCTTGTTGGCGAGCGTGAGATCGGTGTCGAGCCGCGAGAACATGTGCGTGTAGAGCAGGGTGGAGATCTGTTGTTGGTAACCAACGTTCGGATAAACCAGCCCAGTACCTTTAGGTCGTTCCGGAGCCACGCCAGACAGATCCGTCATCTTAACCTCGGGGTGGGTGTCTTCGAGTGAGATCGCGACGTAGGGCGCAATCGTGTCCCAGTCGCTGGAGAGCAAGCCTCCAACAAGCCGGTCCACCGCCTCTGGCATGTCCGTTCGGAAGCTCACGCTGAGCCCGCGGCCATCTAAGTAGTTCTGATTCGAATTCGTCTGAAAGACGGCTCGCCCGTCGGTGAGGGCGCGGCCGGCTTCGCTCTTTTCGACCGAGAAACCAACCCAATTGACCCAGTTCTGGTACTCCCACGAACCGCCACCGCTCGGACCGTCATTGAACGAGGGGCTGATGTAGCGGCCTGTGGCTGCGTCGATGATGAAGTTTGCCGTCGAGTCAGCTGCCCCCGGCAAATAGATGTCTTTGGTCGAACCGAGGAAGACATCGCCGTAAGCTGATTTCTGCGTGACTTTGGTATAGCCGCCGATTTCCGGCATCAAAAGCGCGCGCGTGATGTTGTCGAACATCAGTCGCTCGGCCATAAGATACGGGCGCCACCAATCATCTGACTTGGCCAATGTCTGGAAATTCTCGTCACCAAATGAGCGAAAGTAAGCGTTGTTGTTCGCGATACCCCAGTGATAAGAACGCAGGCGCTCATAGAAATCATTGATCGTGCGAGACGGGATGCCCGGATAAAACCAATCGCGGTTCCCGCGGCGGAAATAGCGAAACGGGTAGGAGTAGTCGAACTTCTTGATGGTCTCCACCGTGACTTCGTAGACGTCGGCGCCGGCATCGCTTGGGTTGGTGTGGAGATACGAGTTACTCGTTGTTCCCCAACGGTAAGGCCAACGCACGGCGCCTGGAGCCGTGCGCCCGTCTGGGCGAGCGTGGAGCTTCGGCGAAAAATAATCGTTGCCCGCGGCTGGCCCATCCTGCATGTCGTTCCAGGCCGCGTAGTCCTTGGGTGGAGGCGCGCAGACCTTTCCGTGCACAATTCGCCATTCGGCGTGAGCCTTTTCCTCCGCGGTTGCGTCTCGACAACGGCTCGGATCGAAGAGCTTCATTTGCCGCGCTGCTTCTGTGTAGTGCATCGGTTGCACGGCGACGCCGCCCGTTAAGTCGGTGGACCAATTGGCCAACGAATAATCTGGCAGGTGGCTCCAATTGCGCACCGCGAAGGTATTCTGATCTTTCACGGGCAACCCATCGGCAGCGTCTGTGTCGAAAGTCTGCACCACGCGTCCGTAAAGGACATTCATCGTGTGCTCGTCGAATTGCCCTAAGCCGACGCTCTCGAAGAATCGCTCATTTTGGTACTCCATGGTGGAGGTGTTCCCGAAGTAGTTGATTCCTGGGCGTGATTCCTCGGCTTGACCGAGTTCGTCTGAATTCTCTGGATCCAGATAACGCGGACCCATGCAGGTATCCTTCTTGGGATCCATCACATCGCCGGTGCGCGGATTGCCGCCGCAGGAAGCCGTAGATTTTCCCTCCCCCGTTCGAAGCTGCCAATACTGCGGATTAAAATTGGTAGAATCGTAGGATGAGGCAAACTCGTGGAGCATGCCCAAGGAGTGCCCCATTTCGTGGAGCGCGATGCCTTTGTAACCCTCTTTCCAGAGGTCGTCGTAAATCGCATCAGCACGCCGCTTAGATAAATCTTTGTCGCCCGGAAATTTCTCAGCGAGCTTGGCATCGCTGTACTTCTCCTTGAAATAGCGAGCCACACCCGTGACGTCCGCATTGCCGACGCTACCGATGAACGGCTCAAAGTAGCAGAGGCCGCGTTTTTCGGCGCCAGCAAAGACGTTATTCTGAAGCGCTTGCACGCGAGATTGCTCTAAGCCCCGGAGTGGCGAGGTGAGCTCCAGCGCGTCTTCGCTCGTGTGCGTCATGGACAGGGAATCGACGAGCCAATTTTGGTCGACGATCTGCGCCTCGGCTTGACTGCCCTTGAGCTTGCTAGCAATCGCGTCAAATTGCAGCGTTTGGGATGTCACCGGGCCTACGGGCTTGGTGGCATGCAGCATCTTGAAATAATTGGTCAGATTGTCCTTGAAGGAACCCGTTACCGCAGGGTTGAGCTGTTTGGCTGCGTTGGCTGCGTCGATCGAGCCGACCATTTTGTCGATCTCCTCCTTCGTGTAACTCTTGGAGACACGCCCGTTTTGGAGCTCGCGCTGGTAGCGATACGCCGGCGTCCCCTGCGTGATGTCCTCGACACTGAGCTCGCCGTTGGCGACCATGATGGCATCGCGCGTGAAGGCCGCGGCGTAGGTTGCTGAGCGGCCCATGGTGGTCGCAGCCGCACCAATAATCTGGCCTGTCAGCGGATCGGCGTTCCAATCCGCAATCCCGCCCCAAGGCGCGCGTGAGGAGAAGGGCCAGTAAAACATGAAGTTGTGTCGGAGATCGCCCACGCGGGCGCTATAACCTTGCGCACCGCAAAGCTTATTGTCGTAGCTGCGCACCGGATTGTGACAGGTTAAGAGCACGTCCTCCGCGCCTGCTTTCACTTTCTCGATGCCCCAACCTCCGAAGCTGACCATATCGATCCCGCCCGGTTCAAAGAATTTCGCATGGCAAGTGGCTCGATCGCCATCGTTCGTGCGCCGACACTCCACCTCTCGGGCCTTAGCCACCGACTGGCGCAACACTTGATTCCAGGTACCCCCGAGGTCTTCGCTCGGGCCCACCTTGGTGCGATTGCCGGCGGCGTCCACATCATCAGTGAGGCCAGCGGGCGTCTCTTTGTTCATCCAATAGCCAATCGGCTTCACGACTCGGTCGCGGTACGGGATGGTGCAGCGATTGCGGATGCTGCACTGCGAGCCTCCGGACTTGGTGTAGCCGGTGTTCTTGTTTTCGCATTGATCATCGGTGCCGTTGTTATCTGCATCGGCACGGGCACTGTAGTTGCAGGGAACACTGCATTCGTGAGTGCTCAGGCAAACTGCCCCGCCGCCACCGCATTCGGAGTCAGCGTTGCAGGTGCCTTTAGTCTGGTGGCTCTGCTGCCAGATATTGTGAACGTGCATGAAGCGGCGCATCCCAGCGTCCGTGAAGCCGTATTGAGGATCCCACTGCACACGTGGTGCAGTGACAATGCCCACCGAATCGCTCGAGCCAATACCGCCTGGGTTGGCCACAATCTCAAGCGAGGCGCGCGTATTTTCGAAGGGCTCAAAGTCATTGTTGGGGTCCACCTTGTCAACTCTGAGATACGAGCTCCTGACCACAGCCTCTTGGGGATCGCAATTGTTGACGGCGGCTCCCGTGAATAGGCCGACCAGCATGCACATTGGGGCCTTCGTGCCATCCGAATAGGTGATAGAATCGGGCTTGATAAAGAACTTGCTGGTGATGTCGAAGTAGCCCGCGTTCGCATCAAAATGCGGAGCATCGGGATGGCCAGGGTCGTTCACGTAATAGGTGAGGGGTGTCACCTGGATCTCGCCGAACATGGAGCCCACGAACATGTCGTACCATTGGGGCGTTTCTACGAGGTTGATCGACCAATCCACTCTGAAATACTTACGCTCATTCCACAAACGGTCGCTGCTATTTTCTTCGATAACGTTCAGCTCTTCGCCGGTTCCTGAGTTGTACGCGCGCTGTATATCAAAGTGCCTCAGAATCGGATAAGCGGCGACGATGGCCCCGGTGGGACGTTCGCCAGGCAAGCCCTTGTCGTCGGCTCCCGGGGAGACGGAATAGGACTTCCGCGCGAACAACATGTGCTCGGTAATTTCCCAGCGGATGCGATCCACGCCGCTCCAAGAACCGATGCCGATCAGCGATTGAGCCTCCGAGCCGTCCACCACGAAGTTGCGCCAGTAGAACTCCGGGTTGTCATTCGGGTTCGCGATGTCACCGACGAAGAAATCCTTGCTGAGGGCGTCCGCATCGACGCGGTTAATCGGTGCACGTTCACTGGCGCACCCCGATAACATCGCGAGCACGCAAAGGAGCAGGCCCTGGCTCAAGCGTCGAATCCAATATGACATATCGATGACTCCTCAGAAACACTGGCGGCTTCACAGGCCGGCTCGCCGAGACCCGGTCGTGAAGAAGACGGAGTATACATCTCGGCCTGTGGCGAGGGCCTTGAATCCCTTGGAAAATTTGCCGCACTATCCGAGCACCGGGCCTGCTAGGTACCAAATTGTGCTCGTAGCCGCGCAAACTTCCGCTCTGGCCACATGGAGCCGGCTATCGCCTATCGAAGTCGAACTTTGACGGCACGCGCATGTGCCTCGAAACCTTCGGCGCCGGCGAGTGCAACAATCGCCGGCGCTTGCGCCAGGAGTGCTGAGTTCGAGTAGCCAATCAACGACGTGCGCGAAACAAAGTCGTAAACCCCAAGCGGAGCTCCGAAACGAGCCGCGCCACCCGTAGGCAAGACGTGCGAGGGGCCGGCCATGTAGTCGCCTGCAGCTTCGGGCGTTTCGTGGCCCAAGAAGATAGCCCCGGCGTGCCGAATTGCATCAGCCAGCTCGCGTGGATTCTCGCATTGGATGCTGACGTGCTCCACCGCCAATTGGTCGGCGATTTTTGCGAGGTCGCCGCGGTTTGCTACCAGAAAAGCGGCACCGTGCTCACTGACAGAGGCAGACGCAACTTCCTTCCGCGGCAGCATTTCAAGTGCCAGCTGGAGTTCGACTTGGACTTTCGCAAGTAGCTCGGCACTTGAGCAGACGAGCAATGGATAGGCAGCTTCGTCGTGTTCGGCTTGCGACAAAAGATCAGCCGCAACAACCTTCGGATCCGCTGAAGCATCCGCGACCACCAGGATCTCACTCGGCCCGGCAAGCCCGTCGATCGACACATCGCCAAACACAAGTCGCTTGGCACAGGTGACGAATAAATTGCCCGGACCAACGATCTTAGCCACGCGCGGAACCGTCTGGGTGCCATACGCCAGCGCCGCAACGGCTTGAGCTCCGCCTGCATTCAACAGCCCCGTCACCCCGGCCAGATGGGCCGCGGCGCGAACTTCACGCGACGGATTAGGACACGCGAGGATGATCTCCGAAACACCCGCAACTTCGGCGACCACAGCGGTCATCAGCACGCTGGACGGATAGAGCGCCTTTCCGCCGGGTGCGTACACCCCCACACTCGCCAGCGGACTCACTCGGCTCGCGAGGAAAACTCCGTCTTCAGTGGTCTCGAAGCTGCCTAGTTTCTCCGCCTGCCGAACGTGATACCTGCGGATGCGGTCACGCGCTTGTTCCAGAGCTGCTCTGACCGTTAAGTCGAGCCCCGCGAGCGCTTGTGCTCCGCCATAGTCTCTTTCAAACAATGGGTTCGGGCGACGCTGCTCAAATTTCTCAACATATTGGGCCAGGGCCGCATCCCCGGTGCTCCGAATATTGGCCAATATCTCGCGAACAACGCCTTCAACTGCGCTCAGATCCTGCTCGCCCCTGCGCGTCAGGCGAGCCAGCTCGGTGTCGAAGTCTGGCGAACCCGAGCGAAAGACTTTCAGGCTTGTCATGTCCAGTGGCCCGCTTTGAACGCTGCGGGATCGTATTCTCGAACCTTGGGACCGAGTGATTCTCGGAAAACTTGCTCGTCGTCGAGGTCGAGGTTGTCTTCCGCGAAACCTTCCGCCACTTGCATTCCAATCGCCAAGATTCGAAGAAAGAGCGCAAAGCTTGAGGCGCACAGCTTTGGTTTCCAGGTTTCAGTGCCACTCATCGCCGTGTAGACAGGGCAATCACCCTCTGCATCCAGCAGCGAGACATCGAGGAAATAGGGGTCATCGAGGAGAGTACTGCGGCCAATAATGATCCAGCTTGGCCGCCAACCGTTCGGGGCCGCGTTGGGACGGCGTTCCCCATCCGGCAGAAGTGCAAACCCCGTCTGCTCTTCCAGGAGCCGCAACGCCGGGATGAGCCGCACCCGTTCCGAAGGCGTTCGCGTTTCCACGTCGGTTGGTTCGCTGGCTAGAAGAAACTCTCGAAACCTTCGTGGGATCGAAAGCTTGCCCTTCAAGGTGTTGACCCAATCAACGTCGGCCTTGCCAAAGCTGGCGCGCATCCCGCGACGCGAGAACGACTCTTTCAGGGCAGAGATAGATTCGGCAAGATCGCTATCCACTGCGCGACCCTTTCGGCCCAGATTGGGCTCATGACGGATGGTTCTTTGACTTCAGCCTCGATTGCCAGCAAGTCCGCATGACGCGCTGGCGCCGACCGAGCCCCGGTTTTAGTCGTGAAAACCACAAAGGCAAGGTTTGCGCGCGGAAGGCCAAAAGCAGGCCGAAGGGGGCGCTTCGCCCCGCCTCTCCTTGTTAGTTCATCGAGGCCGCAGCCGGGGAGTGCGGTTGGCGCCGCCTGCGTGCTCGGCTGCAAGCTCCAAGTAGTTGATGCGAGGGGGAGGCTTTGGCGCCGGTTCGCTCGGTGCCTGCAGGCGGAGTGCCGCGGCCTCCGCGGCGATGTTTCTCACCAATTCTGCCAGATCGGCGAACCGGGGCTCGGCGGCTTGGAAGTGAGATAGAGCGTCGTTCAGAGCTTCGCTCAGCGTGAATCTGGCGTGGCCTCGTCGCGCCAATTCTGAGTAGCTGCGGGTCAGGCTGTCAGCATCGACGTGGTGATAGAGCATGAGGTTTTGAGCCACACGCAGCGCGCCTTCGGCATCGAGAGTGCCATCCTCAAGCAATACGTAGGCGGCTTGTTGGTAGTTGTAGAAGGGTACGAGCCGCGGTTGGTAACGTTGAAAATGACTAGGTGGGGTTTGGCGATCGAGGTGAATGAGGATCCGAACGCTCTCTTCGCTCGGCCTGAGCTGTTCAAACGCGGAAAGTGCGGCTGCCGATTGGTCCGGGAAAACGCGGCCTGCGCTGAGGATCTCCTTGAGCTCAGCTTTGCCAATCTCGCCTCCGAGTAGATCGGCATACAGTGAGTACACGAACGCATCGGCTTCAGCGTCATCTCCACTCAGGATCTCGGAAATCTTGGGAGCTCGAACTTGGTCACGAACGCGAGCCTGTAGCAGTGCAGGTAGCTTGTAACCTAACTGTTCACGGAGGGCGCGAAAGCGAAATTTGAGTAGATTTTTGAGGTTGGGCTTGAGCGTGAGTTCAGAATAGCGAACTCCATCTAGCGCCAATTTTTCTTCTAAGCGTGAGCGCAGCTGCTTTGGGCTACCGCTCAGAATATGCAAACGCGCGCCTGAGCGATTGAGTTCGCGCAGGAGCGCAGCGGCGCCCGGTACGGCTCTTTTTTGGTCAGGCCGCTCAAGCGCGGTGCGAACGAGCGCTCTCAGGCTATCAAAATCAGTGCGTAGGTAAGTTTTGTCGAGGTCCCAGCGGGCGATGACAAGTTCGCCCGCACTCACGAGGCCCAGGCGGTGCGCGTGTCCGACAGCGAAGAGACCAGTTCTTTTTCCCCCGAATTGGTCGCGGCTTCGATCGCTTGCTCGAGGTATCCGAATGCTTCGTTTGAGCGTTGCCGGCCGTGCGCAACCTGGGCCAGCGCACCGAGCACTCGGGCTCGATCAGGGCCACTCGGCCCTGCGAGATCGAGCGCTTCGCGCAGCACGCCCTCTGCATCCGCGAGACTTCCGGCGCGGGCGAGCGCTGCTCCGAGCTTTCGGCTAAAAATAAGCACCGCACGCAACGGATCATCCAGCTCACCGCGGCTGATTTCCTGTCGCGCCACTTCCAGGCCGCGCCGGAGGGCCAAGATCTCGCTCTCGATCGCGCCATTTGCCGCGGCGCGTTCGGCGACCTGTTCAAGGAGCAGGAGGGCTTGGAAAGAATCTTGGCAGAAGTACGCATGTTGGGCTCGCGCTTCGATTGGCGCGCCCAGCTTCTCACAGACTCTCAAGGCTTTATCGTGGAGTTCACGGCGGACAGCGTGCGGAATACCGGTCAGCACAATTTCCCGTAACAAAGGATGAGACGCAGAGATGAGGCCATTACTGCTTTGGACGAAGCCCTCTTGGACCAAGCGTTCAATCGTAGGTGAGGCGTCGTGCAGGCTCGTCACCAATTGGGAGATATCCTGTGGCCGCACGTCATCGCCGAGCACCACAATAGCCTGGAGTACTCGCCGCGCCATCGGCTCAAGCGTGTCCAAGCGGCGAGCCACGAGGTCGCCGAGCCGGGGCGGGGCGTCCGTGCCACCCGAGGCCGCGTAGCGCACCGCTTGTTCGAGATAAAGCGGCTGGAAATCCTGTGTTTCTGGGTCAGGCTTCGGCCGATCGTGAGTCTTCACGTAACGCAAGATGGGTCCGGCGGTGGACTCGCTCAAACCAGTGAGGGCGTGGGCCGCACAGCGCACGCTACCCCAGCGTGGATCGAATGCGGGAACGTGGCTACCGACGAGAAAGACATTTCCCGAAGGGGGCGCCGCGATCATGTCCGTGAAGGCATTGCGGCTGGCACCATCGATGCGATGAAGATCATCCACTAGAATCGTGATGCATTCGTTGTCCTGTCGAGCCAACGCGAGCTCAAGACCCCAGCGCAAGGCTTCGGCCAACGCGTAGCGACGCTCAGCGGGCATCCTTCGGTCGGCGCTCTGGCCCTTCAATGCGAAAATCTCAGCAAGACCGCGCTTCGCCTCGGGACTCGCCCCGTCAAAGCGCCCACCCTTCAGGGCAACTTCATCGAGTTGCGAAAGCTCCTGAATCGTCTTCCTGAGACTATAGTTGGCGACATCAGCTAGGTAGGGATCAGGGCGGGTTTCGATCACCGTTTCGCCGCGAGCGCGCAGGGCCCGTGCGAACTCGACCAAGAGACGGCTCTTGCCGAAGCCAGCTTCAGCCACCACCCGCGCGGCAAACAAGGTGCCAGAGGCGCGTTTCTTTTGCTGTTCGAGCCAGCCGAGAGCAGCGTCGCGCCCCACCAAGGGCAGAGGAAACGTCGGTGTTTCGGAAGGCGGTGCGCTCAAGGCGTTCAGTCGACTCCCGCATTCGCCACAGAACTTGGAGAGCGGGACCGTCATCCGGCAAACCTGGCACAAGACACTCCCTGAACTCGGCGGTCGCGTGATGGTGAGCGCTGCATGCGCCGCAGCCAACCCTGCCGCCAGGGCTTCGGCGAACTCAGTGGCGTCTTGATAACGCCCATTCGGGTCCTTGGTCATCGCCCGGTTCACCACGGACACGAGAGCTTCGGGAATATCCCGTTCCGGCGCGATTTGGCGCGGATCCGGAATCGGCATCGTCATGTGCATCATGACAACCTGCGTCGGGCTATCGGCCTCGAACGGAAGCTGGCCCGTCAACAATTGGAAGAACATGACGCCCACCGCATACAGATCGCTGCGGCCGTCGATAGCATCTCCGCGGCCCTGCTCGGGCGCCATATAATCCGGAGTTCCGCAGACGATACCGGGGCTCGTGACGCTCGGCCCTGGGCGATCAGCGCGCAGCTTGGCCAGCCCAAAATCAACGACCTTGACGAAATCGCCGCCACGGCGTAACGGCTCAAGGATCACATTTTCCGGCTTAACATCGCGATGCACAATGCCAAGCTCGTGCGCTTCGGCCAGAGCGGTGAGCACTTGCCTGAGCACATCCACAATGCGCGCAAATGGCAGGGGGCCCTCCTCGTACGCGACACGAGCCAAATCCTTCCCGCGCAGGAACTCCATGACCAAATAAGGTTGGCCATCGTCGGTGCGACCAAAATCGAAAACAGCGACAGAATTGGGGTGATTGAGTTGGCTCGCGGCTCGCGCCTCCGTCATGAAACGCACGGCGGAGTTTTCATCTGAAAGCAGATGCGGGTGGATGATCTTCACCGCGACGGTCCGGCCGAGGACACTCTGTTCGGCGCGGTACACGCGCCCCATCCCGCCCACGCTGATTAAATCTAGGATGTGATAACCACCGGGTAACGTCTTGCCGATGAATTTGTCCTCGTCGCTGACTCCCAGGGTGCCGATCGGGAAGCCGCAGGCGGGGCAATATTGGTGCGTGCGCTCGCACGACGTCCCACAGTGCGGGCAGGCGCGAAAATCAGCGGTCGAGAGGGTCATGATAGGGGCTAGCTGCGCGAAAACCGGGGGGCGTTGGAGGCTCCCAGGCTAGCTCAGCCTCGGGCAGGGTCGATACCTGTTGACCAAAGATTCCGCGCAGTTCCGCCTACACTCTGCGCCGATGTGCCAAAACCCACGGCGACAGGCCGGCTGAAGGGGCTTCTTGGGTCTTGCTTTGGGGATCCTCCAACCAGAGTGCAGCAGCAGCAGCAGCAGCACGAGCTCGCCCAAGCTCCGGAGCCGTGCCTTTTTCGCGACAGAGCTCGGCTAAGTGCTCTTCCACGAAGGTGGTGTGATAGTGGCCGCTTCCGAAGCGTGGGTCAGCGATCAGCTGCTCGTGAAACTTTAGATTCGTCTGTACACCGATCACGACATGCTCGTTCAGCGCGCGCCGCATGCGCGCGCGGGCGAGCTCCCGGGTCGGCGCCCAGACGCACAGCTTCGACAGGAGCGGATCGAAAAGCTCACTGATCGTTGAACCGGATCCGACACCGGAGTCATGGCGCACGTTCGGGCCACTTGGCTCCCGCAGCCATTGAATATGGCCAGGGCTGGGTATAAAACCCCGTTCGGGATCCTCGGCATAGATACGGCATTCGAGCGCCGCGCCGCGCGCCACCACCTGGCTCTGATCGAAGCCCAGCGCTTCCCCGTTTGCCACGCGCACCATTTCGCGCACCAAATCAAGCCCAGTGATGAGCTCGGTGATGGGATGCTCGACTTGCAATCGCGTGTTCATTTCCAGAAAATAGAACTGGTCTTCGGCATCCACCAAGAACTCAAACGTGCCCACCGAGTAGTAACCCACAGCCTTGGCTCCTTGTACGGCGATGGCTCCCATCCGTTCGACCACCTCCCTCGGTAAACGCGGCGATGGCGTTTCTTCCAAGACCTTTTGATGCCTTCTTTGCAGGGAGCAATCGCGTTCGAACAGGTGAACAACGTTTCCATGTTGGTCGCCGAGTACTTGGATTTCAATGTGGCGCGGCTGAATCAGAGCCTTCTCTAAGTAGACATTGGAATCGCCAAACGCGTTCTCAGCTTCGCTCCGCGCCAGAGAGTACGCTCCGGCCAATTGCTCTTCAGAAGCGACGCGACGCATGCCTTTTCCGCCGCCTCCGGCTCGTGCTTTGATGAAGACGGGATAACCGAGCAGGCTTGCCGTGGCTTTGGCCTCAGCGAGGTCGTTCGCGGCGCCACCCGGAACGAGTGGAACGCCCGCGGCTCGCATGGCTTCGCGGGCTTCGGTCTTCGAGCCCATCGTACGGATCGCGCTGGCTGAGGGGCCCAAAAACGTTAATCCGTGGCGCTGGCAGGCGTCCGCGAACTCTGCGTTTTCGGAAAGGAATCCGTAGCCCGGGGCCACAGCATCCGCGTTGGAACGGCGAGCCGCACTCAGGATTGCGTCGATGTTCAGGTACGTCTCCGCGGCGCTTTTGCCCGGCAACGCCTCGGCGAAATCAGCGTACCGAACATGCGGTGCGGTACGATCGGGATCGCCGTAGACGGCCACGCTTTCAAGGCCCATTTCTCTGAAGGTGCGAGCGAAACGCAGCGCAATTTCCCCACGGTTTGCGATCAGAATGCGTCTTAACACCGGGTTTCGTCCTTGGTTGGGCAGGGGAGCGGGCATTTTTGGAGCAATAGGGCCTCACAATGCGTGCAAGCCGTTTTGGAATTCACCACGCGACAATGGGCCGCCGCTCGACTATACCGCACGCGCCGTGAGCGGGGAAAGCCCACAGAATCAGCCTGAGCGTGTCATGAGTGTGGCGGAGCTCACGCGACGCCTCAAGCGTGCCGCCGAGGACGTGAGCGCGAATGAATGGGTTCAGGGCGAAATTGGATCGCTGACCCGTGCCTCCAGCGGCCACATCTATTTCACGTTGAAAGATGAAGAGGAAGAAGCGGTCATTGATTGCGTGATGTACAAGTTTCAAGCCGCTCGCGTCACGAAAATTCTGGAGGAGGGCGCGCGGCTGTTGATTTGGGGAAAGGCCACGGTCTGGGCACCCCGAGGGCGTTTGCAGTTTGTCGCCGAAAGGGCGCGCCCGTTTGGCCGCGGGGCGCTGCTTTTAGCGTTGGAAGGGCTGAAAGCTCGTCTTTCTGCGGAGGGCTTGTTTGCGGTGGAGCGGAAGCGGCCTTTGCCGGACAGTCCCAAGGTGGTGGGCGTGGTCACGAGCGCATCGGGTGCGGCCTTTCACGATATTCGGAGCGTTGCATTCCGCCGCGGCGGCGTAAAGTTGGTGTTGGCGCCCGCCACGGTGCAGGGTGACGACGCACCCGCGAGTATTGTTCGCGCCCTTGATTTGTTGGAGCAGTATCCCGGGCTCGATGTGCTGATTCTTGGCCGCGGTGGCGGCTCGCTGGAAGATCTCTTGGCGTTCAGCGATGAGCGCGTCGTGCGCCGCGTGGCGCGCGTCGGGGTTCCGGTAGTGAGTGCCGTTGGGCATGAAATTGATTACAGCCTGACAGATTTGGTAGCGGACGTGCGAGCCGCCACGCCGTCACAGGCAGCTGAACTCGTGATTCCGGATGAGATGGCTCGTATCGAGCGTGTTCGACGGCTCCGCGCGCAGTTGGTGCGCGTCGCGCTCTCGCGTGTTGCGAATGAACGCCGGCGCGTTGAAGCGCTGCGCCTAAGAATGAGCGATCCGCGTTTCGTGTTGGTTCAGCGTCAGCAGCAGCTGGATGAGCTAGAACGTAGCCTTGTGGGCTCATTGCGGGCGCGGCATGGCAAGCAACAGGCAGATTTGGCAGTGCTTCAGCGGCGGCTACTCGCCCGGCACCCGCGCACTCTGGTGCATCGGCTGAAAGCCCGCCTGATCCCGCTCGATGAACGTCTTGGAGCGGGCATGCAGCTCGGGCTCAGTGGACAGCGCGGTCATTTAGCGAGCCTTGCCGGTCGCCTGCAGGCGCTTTCGCCGCTGGCCGTTTTAGGCCGTGGGTACGCCATTTGTGCGGCCCCCGGCGGGCGGGTGCTCACGCGCATTCGTGAGGTGAGCCCCGGAGAGTGCGTGCAGGTTCGAATGATGGATGGAGTATTTGAATCGCAGGTTATCCGCGTACGGATCAACGATCGCTCGGCGGAAGGCCAGGAATGACAGCCCGCTTTGTCCTGCTCGGGCATCCCGTGGGCCATTCTGTGTCCCCGGCGATGCACACGGCCGCGTACCGCGAGCTTGGGCTGAATGCCGAGTATTTGTCGATTGATTGTCCCGATCCGGAGGCCGTTCGTCGCGAAGTCGAACGGCTGCGTGGCGGCGAGCTCAGCGGAGCGAATGTGACGGTACCGCACAAGAAGCTGGCGCTCAGTCTTGCGGATCGTGGCGATCCGCTCGCGAAAGCTGTGGGGGCGGCCAATGTTCTTCGTCGCATGCCCGACGGGAATGTGGAGGCTCACAATACCGATGTGGCTGCGTTGGCTGATGAGCTCGGCTTGCATCAGCCAAGCCCACGTGCCGCGTGTGTGCTGGGGAGCGGGGGAGCGGCGTTGGCGGCGGTGGTGGCCTGCCAGCGTTTGGGAGCGAGCGTCGTGCACGTCGCGGCTCGCGCATTTTCGGACCGGGTGTCGTCTGCTGCTTTAGTAGCCGAATTTCGAGCGCTGGGTGCAACGCCGAGGGCCATGCCGTCCGCCGCCACTGAGGCAGCTTGGTGTAAGCTCTTTTCCGAGTGTCAGATGGTTGTTCAGGCAACCAGCGCTGGCATGCATGGCGCCGATTCAGGAGAGGCGCTGGCTTCGCTGATCCCCTGGACAGTTCTGCAACCAGGCGCCCTCGCCTACGACCTTGTGTACAATCCGCCGGTGACGCCCTTTCTAAAGCGAGCCCGGGAAAATAATGTCACCGCGGTGGGCGGGCTGGGCATGCTCGTTGGCCAAGCGGAGCATTCCGTGATGCTGTGGACAGGGATGACACCCGATCGAAGTGTGATGCGCCAAGCCGCTGAGAACCTGCTGTTCAAAGGTGGCATCAGCCCATGAGTCCCCACAGAGTCGCAGCTGATGCTCCCTCCGTCAGCGAGCCTGGCGTGGCGGTTGACACGCACGGAGAATTGGAGCGTGCGCGCGCTGAATGGCTGCACACCAACGGCGCTGGCGCCTACGCTATGAGCACCTTAGCGCTCATGCACACGCGCCGGCAGCATGGAATCCTTGTGGCAAGCCACGGCAAGGCCGGCGAACGCTACGTCGTGGTGAGCCACGCCGAAGCTCTTTTGGAAGTGGGCGATCGCCATTTTCGTCTCTCCACCCACCAATTCCCGGGCATTGCTCCAACTCCAGGTTATCGTTCGCTCCGGCGTTTTTCACAGGATCCGCTCCCGCGCTGGACATGCAACATCGGGAAGCACGAATTTGAACGCACGCTGGCGCTGTGCCCCGGGCACAACATCCTGGTGCTTGGCTACACGTGGCATGGCCCCACCGAAGCCAAGCTCATGGTGCGCCCGTTGCTGCCGTTGCGCCCCGCCAATGCGATCACACGTGAGCACGGAGCGATGATGCAGCGTGTGGTCGTTCGGCTGGGCGAAGTGGAGGTTCAGCCGGTGTCGGAGCTGCCCCCGATTCTCTTCTCACATTCAGGCGTTTTCATGGGGTCCCCCGATTGGTGGCGGCGTTTCGAGTACGAGGAAGATCAGCGAGCCCTGTTGCCTTTCGAGGAGGACATGTGGACGCCCGGCGTTTTTGAGCTCCCGCTCACGCCAGGCGTGACTTCCTACCTCGTGGCTGCGTTCGGGGATGTGCCGCGCCTGGCGCCCGAGCAGATCATGGCCGAAGCGCGCGAGGCCGCCCTCCGGGCTGATCTCGGCCCCGTTCACCCACCCGAAGTGCGGAGGCTCTCGTTGGCGGCAGACGCGTTTTGCCTCGATAGCCGCGAAGCTCCAATCGTCGTCGCTGGCTATCCGCATCTAGGCGCCTATGTGCGTGATATGGTGCTCGCCGTTCCTGGCCTTTACCTGGCGCGCGGAAGGTTTGTGAAAGCGGCCCAAGTGCTGCGGAGCGTGCTTGCCACGCAAAGATTGGGCCTGCTGTCCGAGAATCTTGAAGATGCGAGTGCCTCGTCTCCTGACGCAACGCTCTGGCTTTTCGAGCTAACACGGGTTTGGATCGAGCAGGTGGGGCTCACCGATCTGTTCGTGACAGCGGAACTCTATCCGGCGCTCAAGCGCGCATTTGAGCGAATCACAAGCAGCGCGCCTGGCCCCATTTGGCTCACGCAAGACGGCTTGGTTGCGAATTCCGAGCCGTCGCGTGCGCTCACCTGGATGGACTCTCATTGCGGTGAAGAATGGGTTTCACAGCGCCGTGGCATAGTGGTGGAATGGCAGGCGCTCTGGGCGCGCGGCTGCGAAACGCTGGCAACGCTCGCAGCGCACGCCGGCGATACGGCTCTCGAAGTGTTGGCGCTCACCGCGCAGGATCGCGTTCGCTCACGTTTCAGTAGTCGATTTTGGTGCGCGGAGACGGACTATCCCTACGATTGTATCAGTGAAGTGGGCGACGCTGCCGAGGCCTGGGCCGACCGTAGTATTCGGCCGAATGCCGTCATTGCCTTGGCGATTGAACCGCGTTTGTTTCAAGGTTGGCAACGCGATCTAGTGCTCGCCCGCGCCCGTCAGGACCTGTTGACACCGAAGGGCCTCCGCACGTTGGCGCCGAGCGATCCCCGATTTATTGGGAGTTTTGGGCTTTCCGAGGCCGAGACGGCGCCCGCTTATCATCAGGGTGGAGTTTGGCCGCATCTGCTGGGCTTCTTCGTGCGCGCAACGATCCAGTTGAAGGGAGAAGATCGGGGTGTTCGCGAAGAACTCCGCGAGCTTCTGTTAGGTGCTGCGCGAGAAGCCCAGGTTCTTGGCCAAATCGCGCAGTTTGCGGAGGGTGAGCCACCCCACCGTCCGCGCGGTTGCCCGGCGTACGCGATGGCCGTGGCAGAGCTGCTTCGCTGCCTCTTGGTCGATCTCTCTCGGCCTGAGGGGCCCGCGAGTTCCAGGGCGCTGACGCCCGGTATCCATTCACTCGGCAGCGCTCAGTAACAGTGCTCAGTAGTTGAGGCGAACCTTCAGCATCAAGCGCGCGTGCGCGGGAAGCTTCACTTTGCTGTCTTCGAAACTCGGCGCGGACATCAGCGGTTTCACGTTATTGGTGGTTCCCCAGCCTTCGGTTGGGATGCCCAGGAAATTCGTGTCCAGCTTTCCATTGCCGTTTTCATCGTGCACCACGGCCACCGCATAAGTTCCTGCCGCTAGCTGAGGGAACGTGCAGTTCGCACCTCGCGCGGGGATCGCGCGACGCAGCGTTGCGCGTGCGGCACCGATTTCACCCGGAAAACCCTTAGCCGCAGCGTAAAGCGCGCAGGCGAGCGCACCCTTGCGATTGCGTGGCGAGAAGCCCACTGAGATCTCCCCGTCAGCCGTATCTTTCTTCGCAGGTTCCGAGCCCCAGAGCAGAGGCGTCGTCAGCAGCCCGAAAGCGATGGTACTAACGGTGAGGGTTTTCATGGAATTTCCAGATGAGTCGAATTTCGGCTGAGTCAAGGCGCCGGTGGCCCAGAATACCGCAATTTTTGTGAGTTGGCTCTGGCGCTCCACTCTCAGCTGCCCATAATGGGCCCGAGATGGCTCGCGACCTTACGGCACTTGGCTACCGCCGCATCGTGATCTTTTTGGTCAGCTTGGTGATCGTCCCCACCTTCCTGATGTTGGCCGTGGGGGTCGGCCTATTGTTGCTCGGCGAGGTGCAGGCCAACC
>JBBRRP010000130.1:0-17368 GCA_038246305.1 Polyangiales bacterium
ACGCACGATGGCGATGGACCTCTTGCCTCGCTCTAGGTGTCCAAGTTAGCCGGTGGCGGCCGAGGCCGCAGCGAAAGCACGAAGGGCTCGGTCGATCACCTCCGCGAGCGGCGCCTCAATGTCGACGATCGCTGCATCTTTTGGTTCCTCAAGCGTCTTGAACTGACTTTCTAGCAACGCCGGATTCATAAAATGCTGAGTTCGCGCTGCCAGGCGCCCGGCGATACACGCCTCCGAACCCTTCAGGTAGAGCAGACGCACGTCCAGAAGACCAACAGCCAAGCGCTCGCGGTAAGACTGGCGGAGCGCGGAGCACGCCAAAAAGACAACGCGATGTTCGGACGAAAGGCGGCGGAGTTCCAGATTCAAACTGCTCAGCCAATCCCACCTATCGTCATCGTTGAGCGGCTCGCCGCGCGCCATTTTGGCTTTATTGGCGGCAGAATGAAAGTCGTCCGCATCGACGTAGACGCCTCCACACTCCCTAGCTAACGCCTCTGCAACTGTACTTTTCCCCGAGCCTGCGACCCCCATCACGATGCACACCGTCATCCCATGCTCCATAGTCAAAACGCTGCTCGGTTGCCACTGCCCATGTTCGACCCGTGCCGGTGCCGCAAGCCGCACCACCCATTTGCTGGTCTAAACGACGATCAGCTGCGCCTTCGGATCAAGCGTGCGAAGATCTGCTGCATCGGAGGTCACGATACGGTGCTCGCGCGCCTGAGCGCAAAGCACGACGGATGCGTCGATGACGTCTGCGGAGCCTTTGACGCCACAGAGTTGCCCAGCGGCGCGTGCTCGTTGATCGTCGAGGATCTCCACGTCGACTTCAACCGCCGCCAAGAAACGTGAAAGCCGCGCTTGCCGCCGTCCATCTCGCCATACCTGCCCCACCACGCCCGCGGGTATTGCCAATGAGTG
This sequence comes from Polyangiales bacterium, assembly GCA_038246305.1. GTDB lineage: Bacteria > Myxococcota_A > Polyangia > Polyangiales > Polyangiaceae > JBBRRP01. The sequence continues at coordinate 925 of JBBRRP010000130.1, forward strand.
TCCGAGCTCAAGGCTCCTGGCGATCAGGCCCACGATCCGTCGGTTGTTGCGTTCGAACGCAATCAGAGCGCCCGCGTCCAGTGTTAGACCCGCCATCACTGCTTCCTTGCGCGTGGCTTCTTCACAGAAATGCCCAGCTCTCGATCGGCGGCATCACGTTCCTTCTTGGTGAGCGGCCCACCCGTTTTGCTGAGCATTTCCGCGAGGAGCTCGGAGAGTTCATCAAGCTTGGTTTGCTCTTCGAGAGCACGGGTCACATACGCACTGACGCTTGGGGCCAGGCCGCGCTTCACCCCTCGGCGCACCCGCTGGGCGACGGCGATGGGAAGGCTAATGGCGATCTTTTCAGTCGTGGTCATACCACCAGTATGACTGAGGGGGCTGCTTCAGTCCAGCCGGGCGCATTGATGATTCTAGCGGAGCGTAGGGCAAACGCGAAACGCCAGGACACCACCCGCTCTGTATTTTCGACGAGAAGGCGCTCGGTCGGTGGCGAGAGATCGAGGTGCCGCAGAAGGTTCTCGCGCAAGTCGTCCAAGGCCGCTTCGTAAGTCTGCTTTCGTACATCTTCGTTCTGACGCGGCTCACAAATCTCCGGCGCTTTCGAGGATCTGCGAGCGCAACAGCCCGCGCATCATGGCCTGCGGAGTCAGTCGGAGCATGACCTCACGCAGCCAAACCGCGGGCGCCGATTTCCACAAGCACATCTGCCCAAAACTCCAACTGCGTTGGACGATCTGACGCGTCCGCGCAAGGCGCTCCCGCTGATAGCGTTCCAATGCACCAGAAACGGTCGCTTCAACCCGAAGTGAACGCGCTAGAACGATGGCGTCGTCGATGGCCATGTTCGCGCCTTGACCAAGGTTCGGAGTGGTCGGGTGAGCCGCGTCTCCGATAAGGACCACTCGCCCTCGCACATAGGCGTCTGCTGGCGGACGGTCCACCAAGTCGTTCTGCAGGATGGCGTCGCTGGCTGTGGCCAAGATGGCATCCTCAAGTCCGAATGGCCAGCCTCGATAGCGTGCCAATAGATGGTTCTTGCGCGACAGCGGTTCCAGAATCTTGCCTGCTGGCGCGTTGTGAGCCGCCCACCAGTACACCGTTTCGAGGTCTACAGGGCAGACGGCGCCGCGCTGCCCGCGACCCTGTATTTCGCGAAGGGTGTCCGCCTCTGCAACACGCAGTTGAGCCACGCCACGAAAACAAGTCTGGCCTGAATAGCGGAGGTTGTCCTCGCCAACGACCAGTGACCTGACGATCGAGTGCAGGCCATCCGCTCCGACGAGCAAGTCTCCATCTTCGATTCGTCCTCCTTCCAAGTGCAAGCGCACGCGACCTTCAAGGGCTTCGACGTGAAGCGCGCGGCTGCTTGTGTGGACCACCTCCTTGGGCAGGCGTTCCGCGAGGGCGGCCAGCAGCGCAGGGCGAAGCACCACGAAGCACGCGGCCGACGCAAAATCCGGTCCGAGCGTGTCAAGCTTGATGAGGGAAAGCTCCTTGCCGCTCGCATTGGCTCCGGTAAGCGTACGCAGAGGCCGTGAACCCCGGATCGAGACACCCAATTGGTCCAGGCTAGCCATTGCGTTTGACCAGAGGCCCACGCCCGCACCTGCTTCTCGAAGTTCTGACGACTGCTCGAATACCTCGGCGTGGAAGCCGGCCGAGCGCAAAGCAATCCCTGTGCTGAGCCCACCGATACCACCGCCCAACACCAAAATGCGGCCGACTTCAACCATCACAACCTCCGTACAGGATCCGCACCGAGCATCCGATTTTTCACGTGACACAGCTACTCGCGTTGGAGATGATCGAGTCGATGAGCACGCGAAGCTCGGAGCTCCCGAGAAAGCAGCCCGTTCAGCTTCGATCCAAGGCTCTCGTCGGCGCACTAATGGGGGCAGCCACTCGCATTCTCTCCAAAGCCTCGATCGACAGCGTGACGACGAACGAGATTGCAGACCTGGCCGGGGTCAGCATTGGCTCGCTGTACCAGTACTTTCCAAACAAGCGCGCGCTTGTGGCCGCGCTCATTCGCTCACGCGCCTCCGCGGATATTGCACAGCTGACGAGATTTATGGACCTGCCCTTGGAAGTCCCCCTTGTCGAAGCGATCCGCGAAGGCGTACTAGCCCTCGTGGATCGCCACCGAAAGAGTCCCCATTTATACCGGGTTCTTTTGCGTGCCGTTCCTGACCTTGACCAACATGAGGCAGTCCGCGAGCTTGCTCGCGCCGGACGGCGGCAGTTCGCTGCGTTCCTCCGATCCCGACGGCATGAAACCCGAACGCTCGATCCCGAACTTGCCGCTCTCGTCCTTGGCCGCGCTGTCGAGGCTACATTGCACGACGTAATTCTCGAAGAGCCGACGCTGCTTGAAGACCCCCGTCTGGCAAACGAGCTGACGACACTCTGTGTCAGCTACCTTGGTTGTCACGAACCCCAATAACGGCTCGCGCCGCCGCCTGCGCTCACCAGACGAAGACCGTAGTAGTCATTTGGGTCGCGTCGATGCGACGTTTTAATACTTCTTCGAAGCTTTGCGATGACCAACTCTGCTCGAAGATTCGAACTGCTGCCTTTCACCGGTCTGTCGAGGAGGGCATTGGGGGAATGCCGCCGGCACCCCTCGGCGCACCCGCTGGGCGACGGCGATGGGAAGGCTAATGGCGATCTTTTCAGTCGTGGTCATACCACCAGTATGACTGAAGGGGCAGCTTTAGTCCAGCCGGCTGCATGGAAGAACCTGTCAAACGTGCGCTTGGGGCGCCACGGGAACGCCGAACGATGTGGCGGCGGGTATTGGCGCCTTTCTCAGCTGTCCATACACATGTATGGACAGCCGTTTGAGCAGCATATATCGTTAGGTGGTGTCGACCAAACCAAAGACGGAACAACTCCAGATCCGGGTTGGGGCGGCCGAGAAGCGCGAGCTTCAGCGTCGGGCGAAAGCGGCGGGAATGACCCTTTCGTCGTACATTCTCGCCAAAGCTTTTCCGCCGAAAGCGGAGGCGTTTCAGCATCTGTTAGAAGAGCTCGCAGAAGCGCAGGAGCCAAGCTTCGCGTTAGCCTCGCTGAGTGATTTCCTGGTCAGGCTTTCCGCCCATGAGCTAGGCACCGTGCTCTTGCCCCCACGCCGCGCGAGGCTTTCCCCGTTTCTATGTGCCTACGTTGCAGCCATGGTGGAGCACCGCGCTTCAAGCGAGCAGGCAAGGGTACCCATTTGGGTGCTGAATAGCCCAGGCCTCGAAAAGCCCTGGTTTGCTAGCGAGCTACGTGGCCTACGCCTTCACTTGCTAACAACCTCGCCAGCGGCGTTTCGCCGGCGAAATCTGTTTATCGACGCAAGCGTGGGTGATCGGATCTGATGTCACAGCTCAGTGCTCCTGATATTCTCAGGCTCTTCAAGGCATTGAATATTGAACTTGAACGAACGGAGACGCGGGCAGAGATTTGCGTGTTGGGTGGTGCGGTCATGTGCCTGGTGTTTGCTGCTCGCCCGGCCACACAAGATGTAGACGCGTATTTTCACCCTACTTCCGCGGTACGGGAAGCTGCACACCGGGTCGCGGTTGATGGCGGCCTACCGGCAGACTGGCTCAATGACGCCGCCAAAGGTTTCCTCAGTGAGCGCGGTCAATTCACGCCATTTCTTGAGCTTTCGACGCTGTCTGTGCTCACCGCCACCCCGGAGTACCTCTTGGCGATGAAGTGCCTCGCGATGCGGCTGGGTGCCGAGTTCCATGATGAGGCGGACATTCGCTTTTTACTTCGCTACCTCAACCTCACCGAGCCGAAGGCAGTCCACGAAATATTGGCTCGGTATTACCCGCTTGATCGGTTTCCTCCCAAGACATTCTTCGCACTTGAGGAAATCCTCGAAGTGCCGGGTTGAACTGAGTGCACTCGCCGATGTCGGCCGAAACTGTACCTAGCAAAGCGCAGCGGCTCGAATCGCTAGCTCCACCTCGATGAACTCTGGCCGTGCAAGCGCCCTGAGCTCAGACAGGCAAGTTTCCACAAAAGCCAATTTTTTCGCGAGTAAACCTTCGTCAGTCATGAAGCCAATCGCCGGTAGCGGAGCAAGGTTGGCAGCAGATCGAAATACTCATTGCGCGCCTGGACTTCAAACCGAATGCGGTGCGCCTTGTCGCGCTCCACCAACAGACGTTTATCCATGAGGATGCGGTGGATCAAATCGACCGGCGCCGTGTTCATCACTATAATTTGGACCGGCAACAGAAGCAGCTCAGCGAGGTTCGCTTCGTCGAGGAAAGGTTGGGCCGAGAGCGTGGGCGCCGGGGCTCGAGGATAGAGGACTCCGATGTCCACATCGCTGTCCGCCCGAGCCGTGCCACGTGCTTGGCTCCCAAATAGGTACACGGCCGAAACGGCCGCGCTTGCGAAGTACAGAGCAATCGTGTCTTCGAGCTTTAACGCTGGCATCGGGCGGGGTTAAGCATACCCGATCGTGTATCAAGTTGCGCTTTGATCGTCAGGACGTCGGTTTTCCCAGTGATCGTTCGTACAGCGAACGCACGAATCCTATGGTGTCGGCCTCGCTGGCAGGCTTGTCTTCCCGATACCTTCTGACCCGCGCGAAGCGGAGCGCGAGCCCGCCAGGATAGTGCGGGCTACGTTGCAAGCCGTCGAACGCGATCTCTACAACCAATTCGGGGCGCACGTGCACCACATGGTCGTCGCGCTCCGTCGCGATTTTTTGCAACTTTAGTGTTTGCCAAGCGAGCAACTCGTCTGTCAGCCCCTTGAACGTCTTGCCCAGCATCACCAGGCCGCCGGTCTCAGGGTCCCGGGCTCCCAGGTGCAAATTACTGAGCATGCCTTGACGCTTGCCGCTGCCCCATTCCGCGGCAAGCACCACGAGATCGAGCGTTGGCGCAGGTTTCACCTTTAACCATCCGGCGCGCCGTCGTCCGGCCTCGTAGCTGGACGCCAAAGACTTCGCGACAACTCCTTCGTGCCCCTGGCGGAGCGCCTCGCTGAGCATCGCGCTGCCCTCCGACGCGCTTGCTACTTCACACCGAACCACCCGCGCCGAGATCGGCACCGCCTCGCACAAAGCCGCCCAGCGCCGAGTATTCGGCTGCTCCACCAGCACCTCTCCGTTGAGATACAAACAATCAAAAAAGAAGGCTGAAAGCGGCAATTCCTGCCGCAACGCCGCCACTTCCAGCTTGCGTCCGAAGCGCCGCATCGTCACCTGGAACGGCAACGGTCTGCCATTCGAATCGAGTGCCACGGCCTCGCCATCCAATACCGCGCTCACTCCCGGCAAAGATCGCACGAGCTCCACGACCTCTGGCAAAGAATCTGTGACGTCGTTTCCGTTTCGCGAGTAAATGGCCACACGCTCTTTCTCACGATGTACCTGGATTCGGGCCCCATCTAACTTTTGCTCGAAGGCTGAAGGTGCGGTGCGCTGGAACGCATCGTCAACGTCTTTGGCTGATTGTGCGAGCATCGGTCGCAAAGCGCGAAAGAGCTGAATCGTGAGTTGGGAAAGTGCGGCTTCGCCGCCCGTGAGGGTTCTGAACGCGACTTCCGCGGCATCTCCGAGAAACAGCATGGCTCGACGAATCGAGTTCGAAGAGACACCGCTCGCTTCAGCAAGGCCCGCCAGCACCACGGCTTCCAGCGCACCTTGGCGAAGATCCCCGAGGATCAGCCTCAACGTAAAGTTGCGTTCCTGTGCGGTGAGGCGCTCAAACAATGTCGAAAGCAGGTTATCGCGTTCCCTGACGGAACCTCTCCCGGAAAGCCGATAGAGTGCATCGAACGCCGCATCCAGCTCCAGCACCGTGACCTCGGCACCACCCGCCTCAGGGAGGCTTCGCGCCCGACCCAACGCTGCCTGCCCGATCCCGATCTTGCCCTGCCGGAGTTCCCCGCACAGAAAGCCCACGGCGGCGCGCACTTCTTCCTGCTTGAGCAGGCGCAGCGTCCGTGCAATGCGCTCAGTCTTCTGTTTTCGCGATCGGGTCAGCCCCACCTCTCTCGATGCGGCGACGATCTCGGCGAGCATCAGCATGCGCTCGTACCTTGGGATGCACCCGGCGTCAGTGCAACTCCTCACCAGGGAGCAAGCGATTAATGCGTTCGAACCCCCTTGGCGGCGGCGCTCCGGCTGCGTAACCGCCGGCAAATAAAACACTGAGCCTCGGTTCCGAGAGTGCCATCACGCCGACTGGGACTATGCCGGCGGATTGAGATTCATCTTGTAAAATCAAACCTGATATTTGATCATGCATGGTGAAGCGTCTTGTTGAGAGCCTACTTCGTGAATATTTACAAATCTTTCCGGCGGTTGCGATCCTGGGGCCCCGCCAGTGTGGCAAGACCACGCTGCTCGGCACTTTGCCCCCGAGCTGGGCGCGCTTTGATCTGGAAACCGATGCCGATTACCAAGCCGTCGCGGGAGATCCTCAAATCTGAACTGTAGACGCGGCACGGCTTGCCTTGCAGCTGCGCATAGAGGTTGCCCAAGTTCATGTCCCGGGCCTTTCGTTTGAGTTAAGGCCAGGTGAAAGGCATTCACACTGGCAAACAGCAGCGCACCGGCGAAGGCTTAACCCTTTTCTTGCCTCAGATCTTGGGCGGCTTGTCTCCGGATTTGCAGAGCAGAGTTATGGGTGGTGAATCGATATTGAAAGAAGCGGCGCCGCTTTCGAAGTTTTCCCAGCCTGCGACGCCCATCACGATGCATCGATGCTGACGCGCATCAGCGTTGGTTCACTTCTCGACACCGCCAAACCCCGCCTGCACGCCGCTCGCGCTACCCCCCGCCGCGAGCCCCGCCGCGCCCCCCGCGCCACCCAAGACCACGAGCGGGCCAAAAGAGTTCAGCTGTGAACAGGCGAGCGGCGAGCCCAGAAGCAGGCACGCCGCTAACACCACACTAAGTACTCTGCGTTTCACTCACTTGACCGAGGGCGGGAAGACGCCGGCATCGTGCGCTCGCTCGCAGCCGCGCGGAGCTGCACTCATGCCTTCCTCGGTTTTTACGATCTTGAACTCCACACGCCGATTCTTTTCCCAAGCTTCGGGTAAGCTACGATCATCGATGGGACAATATTCACCGTAGCCCTGCGATACTAGCCGGCTCATAGCGATCCCACGACCCACGAGCGCTTGGACAACGGCAGCGGCACGGGCTGTGGTCAGCTTCAGGTTGGCCTCATCGGAGGAACGCTCATCCGCATGGCCAGCGACTTCGACCACCAAGAACTCGGGGTGGCCTTTCAGTGTCCCGGCAACGGCATCTAGGATCGGATTGGACGCGGGTAAAATTTTGGCACTGCCAGTTTGGAACTGTACCTTCTGAAGGATCATGATGTCGTTGCCCTCCACCACCACCAGGCCCTTGTCTGGACAACCATCTTTATCCTCGAAGCCGTTGTAGGTTTCCGGCTCGTTCGGGCACCGATCCTCAGCATCCAGGATGCGATCTTTGTCGTTGTCTGGATCAGGACAGCCATCCGCATCTTCGAAGCCGTCTTTATCTTCTGGATCATTCGGACACTGATCATCGACGTCTAAGATGCCGTCTTTGTCGTTGTCCGGATCGGGACAGCCATCTTTATCCTCGAAGCCATCTTTATCCTCGGCCTGATCGGGGCAGCGATCAATGTTGTCAGGGATGCCATCGCCGTCGCGATCGCCAGCTACCTTGCTTTCGGGGCAACCGTCTTCATCTTCATCTCCATCTTTATCTTCGGGCACGTTCGGGCAACGGTCATCGACATCCGGGATGCCGTCCTTGTCGTTGTCTGGATCAGGGCAGCCATCGCTATCTTCAAAGCCGTCGAAATCCTCAGGATTATCGGGGCAAGCGTCCTGATCATCTTTATAGCCATCGCCGTCGCGATCACCGATCGAGGGCTCGAAGACGAATCCAAGGATCATGCGCCTGTCGGCGGCTTCAAAACCCGTCGTTAAGCGGGCGCCGGCTCCCAACATCAAGTAGCTATTCTTCTCAACAAACAGCTTGATGCCACCGACGACCTCTTGGCTCAGCAGCTGTTTCTGATCGGAAGCCGTACCGATGAGATAAGTCCCGTACGTTTCTCCAACCAAATCCAAAGCGTCCACGGCCCGCCAAGAAATACCGAGCCCATACGTGGCCAGATTGCCGTATTCAAGCACGCCTTCTTTGAGCTGAGGCACGTCTGTGGTGTCGTTCTCAAACACAGAGTTTTTCCCTGTGTGCCCGCGATAGCCACCGTTTAAGCCAACCTTAAAGCGGCGTGTAAAGCCAAACTGCTTTTCCACCACCAGCTGCGGCCAAAACCAAACTCCGGGATCCCCACCCAGATCGCGCGGTGAATCTGAAACCGGAATGCCCGCCTGAGCGGTCACTGCCAGGCCAAGGCCATCCTGAATGCGCGTGATGCGAAGCTTGCCATGCAGTGCGAGTGTCGAGATCTTTTCGGCATCCAGCGCGGCCGAGTTGTAGCGCGCGTTATCCGGGCCAATCTGATACGCGCGATCACCCGTCATCAAGATCACTGGCACGGTGACGCCCACCACCGCCACACTCTTGATGCCATAGTTGAAGTTGAATGTGCCTTGGAACGAATCGCGCGCGAGCGCTGGAGTGCCCGTGCCGACCTGCGTCCCGAACATGCAGGTTTCTTTGACGCACGGGGCGCCGGCTGCGTCCACAGGGACGTTCTTGTTCGCTGTGCGAAGAATATTCTTCCCGTAATCCAGCACCAATCCGAAACTGATATCGCCGTCACCAATGATGTCGGAACCATTGGTGGCGAAGAAGCCCTTGGAATCCAAAGCTGGCCTAAACAGGTGCGTGTCCATCCCGTCGGGATTCGAAGCGCCGACGCGAGTCGTCTCCACCGTCTGCGCCTGAGCCGAATAGGACACTGCCAGAAGTGCCGCCCCCAACGCCAATCCCCAACTGCCGCCCCGGGTGCATGCCACCATATGTTTCTGATCTCCCATGTCGTTGGCGGGGGAAAGTTTCTGCGGCCCTCGCGAATACTCGCGGTGAAGCTACCACCCCGCAATTTATGCTGTCAACGAACGCGAAACCCAGAAAACAGGCTCGGAGGCCTGGAGGGGCCCAAACTCGGTCATTGGGGATTTCCCAGGCTCTGGTTTAATTGAGGCATCGTGCGTGCTCTCGGCTTTCTCTCCCTCGCCAGCATTTCCTTGGCGTCACTCGGGCACGCTGAAGAGGGACTATCGCGTCTCGCCGGGCGGTGGCAGGCGAGCCCGTTGAGCGAAGTGTGGACGGTTCAACAATGGGGCGGCGCCTGTGGGCCGCGACCCAACGGAAGCTCACAAGCCGGAGGGCTCGTTCAAGTCGAACAGAACGGAACGGAGCTCTCCATCGCAGGGCTCGGGCGCGCCTTCACGACCCGGCAATGTTGGGAGCAGTTCCCTGGGCTCGCTCCCGCCACGCATTCTGCCTCCGAACACGCCTGGAAGACCGTGTGCCGAACAGGGCCTGCCGATCCACGCCAGGCCAAGGTAACGACGACGATCTCCGCCATCGACACGCAGCTGTCACTCAACGAAACCGGTGAGTATCGATTCAGCATCAACGACCAAGTGTGCCTGGCGAGCGTGCGACGCACACGCAGCTATCGGCTGCTGGAGCCTAAATTTAAGCCCCCGAGCGCACCTACGCCTGAGCCCTTGCCCAGCGTCGCGCCTAAGGCCGAGGACACTCGTTGCGCCCATCCAGGGCCTCCCGCCCGCCTGGAGGTACGCCCCGAAAGAAAGCTGTTGCGCGCAGGTGAGAGCTTCCGCTTCAGCGCCCGCGTTCTTGACGAGCACGGTTGCGCCCTCGGCGTACCGATCCGCTGGGAACTAGGGAGTGCCGAAGGCGTCCGGCAATCGCCGCCGGGGACCGTGTTGGTTGACGCTGGTGCCAAGGAGCAAGAGATCCCGCTCATGGTTCGAGCGGAGCAAAAATCCGTTCAGGTATTCGTCGAAATTGCGTCCAGCGAACGCTATGAGGCGCTGCTTCAGCAAGGGAGCTTCAATGCCCAAGGCGAGTCGCATAAGGCAGCGGAGGCCACCATCGCCACTGGGGCCGTCGGAGCCGATTCTGCAACTACTGGCGAAGCCGGTGACAAGAAGACGCGTTTTCTGGTGATTGTTGGGGCCCTACTGCTCGGATTCTTGGCGCTCGCCGCGGCCCTCGTGGTGCGGAAACGCAAACCCACGCCCAAGCCTGGCGCGAGCCAAGCCGTTACGGCCCCCCCGTCCATTCCTCCCCGGATCACGCGAAAGATCTGCCCGCTGTGCGGTGTTAACTATCCTGGCGAAGCAGTTTTCTGCGGCTCAGATGGTGCTTCCCTGGTTCCCCTCAACTAGAACGCAACTCTTCTCGGTGATTTGCGCCTCAGATTTGATTAAGGTCACACGCAACATGCAGATGCAGAGGCAGCTCATCCTATGAACGTCAATTGCCAGTCCTGTGGAGCTAAGTATGCGATCGCCGACAATAAAGTGCATGGGCGCAAGGTTAAGGTGCGCTGCAAGTCCTGTAACACAACGATCGTCGTAGATGGCACGGAGCTCGCGTCGGGCGGGGACGTGCAAATTGGCAACGTCGTCACTGAACCGAAAACTCTCGACGGCAGCGAATTGTCTCCGTTGTTAGCAGAAGGCGATATGTGGTCTGTGAGCGTCACCGATGACGATCAGCGCGAGCTCAACACGAGCCAAGTGATCGCCGCATTTCGAGCTGGACAATTCAACGACGCCACGTTCATTTGGAAAGAAGGCATGGCCGATTGGCTACCGCTGCTCAACGTCCCGGAGTTTCAGTCGCTCCGGCAGCCAGTGGTCAAACCTGTCGCAGCGGGGATCCCAAGGCCTGCAGCAGGAGCTGCACCGGTGGCAGCACCCAAGGTGGCTGCGCCTCAAGCCGCTCAGCCAGCTGCCAGGGTCTCGACGCTGCCGAAGCCGCGAACGCTCACTCGCGACCTCTTCAGCACCGCGTCAACTCAGGAAGAAGAGATCGCCCCTGCCCCGTCTCCCTTCGCCGCGAACTCGGCAGACGCTACTGGAGCACGCAACGAAAGCTCGGTGTTGTTTTCGCTCGACGCGCTCAAACGACAAAGCGTCCCTCCACCGGCTCCCAAAAAGGCTGCCGATGATCCGTTCGGCCTGGGTAATCTTGGTTCAGGCGGTGGTGGAATGGGCGGCTTTGGCGGTACCGGCGCGCTGTTCTCACCCGATGCGCACGCGATGCTCACGGCACCCTCCGTTGCGCCACCTCCCGCTGTCGCAGTGGCACGGCCAGGTGTTCCGGCGTTTGAAATAGTTCCCCCGCCCAAGAAGAAGACTCCGATCATCTGGATCGGCGCAGTCGTAGTGTTGTTAGCTGGCGCTGGTGGAGCCTATGCCCTGTTGGGCGGGAAAGCAAAGAGCGACGCTTCAGCAGAAGGGACTTCTACCGGTTCAAGCGACACCTCCGGCGCTGATAAAAAAGCCGAAGAGGCCAAAAAAGCCGAAGAAGCTAAAGCGGACGCTGATAAAAAAGCTGAAGAGGCCAAAGCTGCCGCCGACAAGAAAGCCGAAGAGGCCAAAGGCACCGCTGACGCTGACAAAAAACCTGAAGAAAATAAACCCTCTTCACAGCACTCCGGGACGGCGACGCCGACTGGAACCAAGCCCAAGGTTGGGCCAGGCGCCGCTGCCGCTGTCGCAGCAGCCACTCCAAAACCAAGCAAAGCTAAGCCCGCCGAAGCGGCGGAACCGAGTGGCGGTGGCAGCACGTTCAATGTTGGAGCTGCCAAGGCAGCGCTTGCCGCCGCGGCAGGCCAAGCACCCAGTTGCAAAAAGGGGGACCAAGGCGGAAGCGGTAAAGCGACCGTTACATTTTCTCCGAGTGGTCTGGCCTCAAGCGTCACCATCTCTGGGATCTCCGGCTTCGCGAGCAATTGCGTGAATGGCCTGTTCCGACGCGCGCGCGTGCCCGCCTTCACTGGCGCACCCGTAACGGTGTCGAAGGGCTTCAAGATCCCGGAGTGAGCGGCGGCTAACCCTGCAATGAACCCGGCGGGCACCAAGGTCTTGCTGGTTAGCTCAAGATCCGAGACGCCGCCAACTCCGCTAGATTTTCGAGAGGCAACACGTCGATGCGTGAGTCGAGCGCGTAACGGCGCGACCCCGGGTAGACGACGAAGAGCTTGTCTAGTTTCAAGTCTTCCAGCGCCGTATGCATCGACTTGGTGGTGTGGGGGGCGTCGCCGAACTTGAATTCGAAACCATAGCGTTTGGTGCCCCGGACGATCAGGAGATCGAGCTCGGCGCCAGCGTGGGTTCGATAGAAGAATGCTTCACGATTAGCATCGAGCAACCGAATGGTCTGATCGAGCGCGAAGCCCTCCCAGGAAGCGCCGAGCTTCGGGTGGGAAAGTAGCTCGCGGCGGTTTCGCACACCGAGCAGCAGGTGCAAAAGTCCGGGGTCTCGCAGGTAGATGCGTGGTGATTTGACTAGGCGCTTGCCCAAGTTTTCAAACCACGGTGGCAGCTGCCTAACCATGAAGGCACCGGAAAGCACGTCCAGGTAGTGCCTGACGGCGTTCTCTCCAACCCCCATCGACCGCCCAAGCTCGGCACCATTCCAGATTTGCCCGTGATAGTGCGCGAGCATCGTCCAGAACCGTCGCAATGCGGGAGCTGAAATGCGAATTCCAAGCTGGGGAATATCGCGCTCCAGAAAGGTTTTGCACGAAGCTCTGTCGCCACGCAAAGCTATCGTTGTCGCTTCGCGCCAGCACCGACCGAGGGTAACCGCCGCGAAGCCACAGCGCAGGGTGTTTCACCGCAGGAACTTCAGAAAGATCGAAACCTGGCATCTCACAGTAACCAACCCTTCCAGCCAGGCTTTCAGAAGCGCTGTGCACGAACTGGGGCGAGGCGCTGCCGAGAATCAGGAAACGCGCCGGGCGACGTGGCCGATCGGCCAGCACGCGCAGGAGTTCGAAGAGGTGCGGCTGGCGCTGAAACTCGTCGATCACCACCAGCCCGCGCAGCGGCTCCAGCACCTGCTTGGCCGCATCGGGCCGCATCGGCGACTCCGGATCCTCAAGGTCGAAGTAGCTGGCGCGCGCCGCCCCGAGACGGCTTGCCAGGGTCGTTTTGCCGCATTGCCGGGGGCCGACCAGCAAAGTGACGGGAAAGCGGCGCAAAGAGAGCTGAACTTGCGCCAAAAGGTGCGAGCGAACGACGGCCACGTCCTTGAAATTTCCATGCCTACCAGTGGATTTTCAAGGATCAAGTTTTGCGTGGGACGACGCTGACGCGGTTGCGGCGCATTTGCTTCGAGGATTTCCCGAAGTCTTCAGCAAATTCGATCCTCATCTGACGGTAAGGCGTGAGGAGAGCCTGCCTCGCTGCGCGAGCCACGGGAGGGGCGTGTGCGGTGAGTGAGTGGGGGCTTCTACGCCGGTGTCTTGGCTCGCAGCTCAATCGATGTTAGGCGGAGAAGAGCATCGCTTTCGCCTAGGAGACACTCCCATGAAAGGTCGACGTTGCGCAGCTCAAGAAAGCCTACAACGAGGCGTAGTCGTGCTCACCCATATTAAAAACGCTGTCAGATGCTTGATATTCGCCACACTTTTCTAATCCTCACGATCACATTGATTGGAGGCTGCAAGCGGCCGGGTGGAGCCGACGCCACCTCTTCGAGCCGTCCGCCGGCGCCTACCAGAGCTGCAGCGAAGGCATGTTTCCTTCTCTACCGGCTGGGGGTCGGCGAAGTTCGCCGAGCTCCCGCTTCCGCATGTCGCGAGCGCGTTACGCCGGCCTCAACATTCAAGATCCCCCACGCCTTGGCCGCTCTCGATGCAGGAGTCATCCCTGGCCCAGACGCTGTGCTCGCGTACGATGGTTCGCCAATGCCTTTTGCTACGTGGAAGCGTGACCACACTCTCGCTAGTGCGATGCGTTACTCGGTTGTGTGGTATTTCCAGCGCATCGCTGAAAGGCTAGGTCCGGCGCGTGAACGCACGTACCTAGAAAAACTGAATTACGGAAACGCTGATTCCAGTGCTGAGCTAACGTCGTTTTGGCTCGGCAAGTCTCTGCTTATTTCGCCCGAGGAACAGCAGAACTTCCTCGTTCGTCTTTACCAAGATTCGTTGCCGATCAGTCGCCCGGCAATGCGTTCAGTGAGGGAGATGCTGGTGCAGCCGTCGGGCACAGTTGTGAACGCTGGCGGAGAACACGTCTTCGGTGCCCCTTGGCCCAGGGACACCGTCCTAAGCGCGAAAACGGGAAGCTCGGATGACATAAGCGGAAACGCGGTTCAATGGATCATTGGCCAGGTGGCGAGAGGGGATCACTCATGGATATTCGTGAGCTGCGTAATAGACAGCGGCCATCCGCCGCCGCTCGCGGCCATCAATCTTGCCGCCCTGTCGCTCCACGAAGAAGGGGTGCTATGAGCGAAGTGCAACGGAGAAGCTCGACGTGGCGGAGCTCGAGAGAGCCTACAACGAGGCGTAGTCTTGCTCGTCCAGTCAGAGGCCCGAGCCGGAAGAGCTCATGGACGCAACGCTCCCTTGCAATCTGCTTTGGGGCACAGCGGGGGTACCCTCCCAGCTGCTGTTGTCGGGAATATGTTCGCCCTTGGCTACCAGCGTGAGTGGGCCTAGCCGAGCGTTTTCGCCGACCGATGCGTCGTAGAGAACTGTACTTCGTACGCCCACACATGCACGAGCGCCTATTCTCACCTGGCCGATGCGCATGACGCGGTCTTCGAATAAATGGGTTTGGGGACCGCTGTGATCATTGAGCTCCGCGTCCTCACCGATGGAAACGCAATCAAACTCGGTGATATCGCAAGTATTGATCCACGCGCCTCGGCCGACCTTTACGCCGAGGAGCCGAAGGGCCCACGGCATCATCGGCGTACCGCGGAGAAAATTCAGTAAGGCGGGCACGGCCAACGTTTCGTAAAGTGAGGTCACGGCTTCACTGGTCCAAACAAACAACGTCCACATGGGAGCCAGCATTGAGCGGTAGCGGCCAATCAAAATCCACTTGGCGAGCCACACCGCGCCAAAAGCGAGCACGCCATACACCACACCCGCCCCGGCGAGCGAAAGCGCAAAGCCGAGCCAATCTCCCTGCTCGAGCAGCGGCATCGTTTCAAATACGGTCACGTAACCTGCGGTGATCACAAAGGCCAATGGGATGGTTATGCGAAGACCCTCAACAACGGCTCGGGCCCAACGACGCGAATTTGAAGGGTGATACGTGAGTGCAGGATCCTGTGCAGCGATCGTTTCGCGAGCGGGAAGGTGGATGGGGGGAGAGCCCAGCCAGGTTTGCCCTGGACGAAGCTCAGCATTGGCTGGGGCGCTCGACTGAACGCCGAGCAGCACATCCTCCGGGAATATCGCACCGTCAGGAACGTACGCACCGTTTCCGACGAACGAACGATTACCAATCCGTGTGCGGCGCAGGATCATCCAACCGTCGCGTTGTTCCTCGTCTCCTAGCATGGCGCCGTCGGCTACAAAGGAGGCTTCACCCAATTCCAGCAGCTCGGGAACGATCCCCTCGGCCGTGGAAACTTCGGCGTCTCGACCCACTTGGGTGCCCATGATGCGCAGCCAACTACGAACGTAAACCGAAGCGTACAGGCCGTGGAGAACCTGGAGCGATGTGTCTAGCACGGTGGAGAGTTGCCACTTCCAAAAGTATTCAGACCCTTGGAGCGAAAATCTTCCCTCGCGCTGTCGCGGCAAACACAGCCGAAGCGCGCCCGCAAGCAACACGGTAACCAGCAACAACAATGCGGATGCAGGCAGCGCCAGCAAAAAGAAAACGGGAAATGCCTCCCACCACGATTCGACATTATAAAAAACATTGAGCCAACGCTCATCGATCGCGTCGATCAGGACGAAGCTTGGAAAGACCGGAATGTAGAACAACACTGCGACGAGAGCCGCGCCCACTAGAAAACCCAGATTACGAAGCAGAGAGGAGAGCCCTCCAAGGCTGGCTGGCGCTGCGGCTGGCGTGCCAGATTCAGCGATCTTCCGGGCGGGTGCCCCACTCCAAACCTCACCATCAGGTGTAATTCGGCCCTCAGCAAGGGCAGACTGCCCACCTATTCGGGAGCGTTTCCCAACGTGCGTGTCATTCTCAAGAATCGAGTAGGAATCAACGGCGGCGCCAGCCTCGATGGTGACTCGGCCGATCATCAGACGCCCACCCTCTACGCGTGCATTTTCGATGTTAACGAAGGTGCCCAAGCAGACATCGTCGCCAACTTCAACCAGCTCCGGAACGGAGATCGTCACCGAATTGATGATGCAGCGCCGGCCGATACGAGCACCGAGAAACCTCAAGTGCCAAGCTTTGAGCGGGGTGCCCGAAACGAGATGCACGGCCGGGATCTCACTCAAGCGCGTTCCGAGCCACCATCGGAAATACGTGA
>JBBRRP010000131.1:0-16726 GCA_038246305.1 Polyangiales bacterium
GAGAAACAGCAGCCGAATTCCAGCGCCTGCTCCATACACCAGCCCAGTTTGCGTAGAGCTCACCACTTTAGTGTCGAGCAGATCTTTAGAGCTGAAGGTTTGTAAGCCGAGGTGCTGCACGCCGAGTTCCCCATTGAGCCACAGGAATTCTAGGCCGCGTCCGGAGTCTTCTTCGTCGGAGTGTTCGAGGTCTGCGGCGGTTTCGCCGCTTGGCGCTGCAAACGGGTCGCTTTGTACCGAAGGCGGGGGACGCAGGCCTCCAGCGTTCAGATCCGATTGTTGCGCATAGCTGGGCGGATAAAGCGCTCCCAATGCGGGGAGCTCCAAATTGAGTGGCGCCAATGGGAGCGATGCCGCGAAGGACGATGACACAGTTAGGTTAACTGCTGCGAGAGTTCCGAACACCATGATTGTGCGCAACATAGAGGCCGAGGATAGCAAGGAACGCTGGGGAAACCCAGTTTTCAGTGGCGTTGGATTGCCTGAAGACTGTTGGCGCGTTCGCTGAGGCTCAGATCTTCCAATTGACGCTCCAGGATGCTGAGCCGTTCGGTGTCCGGTCGCAGCCAACGGAGCTCCTCCAGATCCGTTTGAATGGGGGCGTCGTAGCGCAGCGTGGCGAGCGTTCGGTACAACTTGGCGGCTTCGGCCTGCGCGCTGAGCTCTAGAGCCAGATTCTCGGCTCCCCGCACCTTCACGGACCACAGTTTCGCTTGCGTCGGGATTTGCTCGAGCTTGCCGTAGTGGGCGAGCAGGTTGGCTGCGGATTTTGCACCCCAGCGGGGGATACCTGGGATGCCATCCGCGCTATCGCCGACGAGTGCGAGGTAGTCGGGAATCGAGCTCGGCGCGACGCCAAATTTTTCGATGACGCCCGCTTCGTTCAAGGTGCGCTCGCGCATCCGATCGAAGCAAACAACGCGTTCGCCCTGCACGCACTGGCAAAGATCTTTGTCGGGCGAACAGATCACGACCTGATCGACGGAGTCTGCAAAGCGGGCGGCAGCGGTCGCCAGCGCGTCGTCCGCTTCAAACTCGACCATCGGCCAGGTGACAATACCGAGCGCACGGCTGACCTCTTCAGCCAGCTCGAACTGGGCAAAGAGAGCAGGATCGATCCCTTCGCCTGTTTTGTAGCCAGGAAACAGCTCATTACGAAAAGACTCGATGACGTGATCGAAAGCGCACGCAACGTGCGTCACTTCGGGATTGCGGAGCAGCGCCACCAGGCTTCTAAACAAGCCGCGTGCGGCGCCTACTTCTTGGCCCGCTTGGGTCTTGCTTGGCGGAAAAGAGTAGTACGCCCGGAACAATTCAAAGGTGCCATCGACGACAAAGAGTTTCACGGTTGCCTCGTTGTCAATCGTTGTAGGCGCTCCGCAGGTGCGCGGCAAATGCCGGCGCTTATCTGGACAACTGGCGCTTTCGGGGGTTATGGGAGCCACCGAGGAAAAGGCATGATCCAGATCGATTCGGGCTTGTTCAGTGGGATGGTGATGCAGCGCCGAAAGGGCGATCTGACCGAGCAACCGATCACGGGAAGGGTGGAGAACGCTGAGGCGCGGGCCATTTCGGTACGGGTCATGAAGGGCAAGCGCGCCCTGATCACCCCGGAAAGAGAGCAGGCAGTTAAGTTGAAGCAGGGGAGCTTTGCGTTCAAGTTGCGCGGAGTACCTGTGGGTGGTCCTTACAGGATTCAGCTCACTTTGCTGGATGCGCGTGGCAAGAGCTTAGGATCGGAGCGCTACGACGATATCTACGTCGGAGATGTCTGGATTCTGGCGGGTCAGTCCAATATGGAGGGGATTGGTTGGATGGAAGGTCGCCCCCCTGCGATGGCGCCAGTCCGGGCTTTCTACATGGACCATGAGTGGCGAGGCGCGGAAGACCCGCTGCATGAGCTCGATAAGTCACTCGTTCGAGTGCACCATCAACTTCACGGCGGGCGGGCGCCGGCGCGACCCGCTCACGTTGGAGTGGGCCCAGGCGTGGCTTTTGGGCAGGAATTATACGAGCGAACCGGGATCCCGATTGGCTTACTCGCCTGCGCGCACGGCGGCACGAGCATGGCACAGTGGGACCCAAGCCTGATAGCACTGGGCGACGCGAGCTTGTACGGCGCAGCGATCCATAAGCTCAAGCTGAACGGCGGTGGGCTTTCTGGGATCTATTGGTACCAAGGTTGCTCAGATACGGGTCAGCTTGTAGATGTTGAGAACTACACGCCGCGCATGCAGCGTTTGATCGCGGCGTTTCGTAAAGACTCGATGAATTCTAAGCTGCCGTTCGTGCTGGTGCAGCTCGCGCGGCTAGTGTACGAAGATACGGATGCTGCGAACTGGTCCAGGATTCGTGAGAGCCAGCGCCTGCTTCCTTCGTTAGTCGCTCACACGGCGACGGTGCCAGCGATCGATTTGGAATTGGACGATTTGATTCACGTGAGCGGACGGGCCATGGGGCGCTTGGGTCGGCGTTCTGCTGCCGCAGCGCTCTCGATTTTGGCGGGGAAAACTGCAGAAAATTCACCGATAGGCCTGGGCAAGTGTCGTGTGGTCAAAGATCCGAATTCCGGCCTGGCGAATGTTGAGGTTGAGTTCAATTCCGTCGCGGGGAGCCTCAAGAGCGGGTCGAGGCCCGCGGGGTTTTCGTTGCACACCCGCAAGCTCGGTGTGAACGCCGTCGTGAAGACTTCGCTTGAAAAGAGCAAGGTTATCCTCACGACGAACCGGACCACGGTGGATGTCTCGGGTCTTTTTCTCGCCTATGGCTACGGGACCGATCCGTACTGCAACATCGTGGATGAAAAGGACAAGTCGCTGCCAGCCTTCGGACTCGTACCGCTCGGCAACGCTAGGTTTCTTACTGAGTTTGCGGATGATGTGGAAGTGAGTCAGATCCTGCCGGGTTGTGGACAGCTGCACGGCTTGAAGTACCCCACCCATCAGCAGAAGCTCGGCTTCAAACGTCGCCATTTTGGCCTCTCCACGCTCGGTGTATTTCTCTCCGTTCGGCCGGAAATTCAGGCCTATTCTGCGGATGGGCTCGTCTATTTCCGTATGCTGCTCGAGGCGCCCGAGAAGATGAGCGGTCGCTTGTGTTTAGGCTACGATGGCCCGATCAAGATTTGGCTGAATCAGCGCGAGGTGTTCTTTGATCCGAAGGGCACGAATCCGGTTTCTCTGGACGAAGCGTTTGCAAAAGTGGAGTTGAAGAAAGGGCGCTCCGAGGTGTTGGTGGCGCTCGGCACGAATCAAGGGAATGCCTGGGGCCTCGTGATGCGTTTCGAACGGCTGATCACGGCTAAGCTAGAATCAGGAGTTAGCCTGCAGATTCCGGAGTTTGTTACAACGTAGTGCGCATTCGTCGCAAGTGAATTCAGCGACGGTGGTTTGGCGATTTTGCGCGCCGAGCGCCTATTCAAAAATCTTTGCAAGCCCCACGCTCAGCGTCGGAAAATCTGGGCACGTCAGGGTTCCGCTGCGATCATAGCGCGCACGTTCGACGTAACCGGCGTTCTCTAAGCGAAGAGCTTGAAGGTAACCTGTATTGGGCTCGACAATCCAATATTCAGGAATACGAAAACGCTCGTAGAGTTGGCGTTTCAAAAAACGATCCCGATCGGGGTTGCTCTTGGAGACAATCTCCACGACCACATCGGGCACGCCCTCAATGGCGCGCTCTGTGATGATGGCGCTGTTGGGTTCACGGATAATGACCAAATCCGGTTGCACGCAGTTCGTGTCGTCGAGCAGGAGGTCGACGGGTGCGTTGAACACTTGCGCCAGGCCCGTCTCTTCGAGCTGAGTCATGAGTGCGTATTGCAGCCGCCGTGAAAGAGTTTGGTGGCGCGTCGCGGGCGCCGGGTTCACGAAGAAATCCCCGCCGATGAGTTCATATTGTTTCCCGTCCTCCGGCAATAGGCGATACTCCCTGTAGGTGAAGGGTCGAGGTGCCGCGCTTGCCATGGTGCACAACAGCATAGCTGATTGCGTCGTAGACGAGTCCAGAATTTCCACTCAATCCGGTTGCGCCCGTGCCCCGCAATCAGGCCCGCTCAACCAGCCAGCTTGGCCACGATCCACTGATTCAGACTGACGCCTTCGCGTTCCGCTTCACTCGCGAGCCGTCCGTGGAGCGACACTGGCAGGCGCAGGCGGAGATTGCCAGTGTGGCGTCTTTCGCGAGGCGGAATCGCTTCGCCGTGACGCTTGGCGCTCTTGATGAGCAATGAAAGCACGTCGCGCCCATTCTGCACCGCTTCAGTCGGCGTTGCGCCGTGGGTGCGCGCATTCTGCCACGCCGGCAACGTAACGACGTAGCACTGATCCGGTTCGGACCAACAGAGAACCATTTGGTAGTCGTCAGGGCTTGGGGGTTTGGCGAACGGCTCGGATGGCTTCTTCGACTCATGATGAGAGTTCCGGCCCCGGTTCTAGGCGAAATCTGCCGTGGTCCTCGTTTCGACGCTGCTATTTGCCATGTTCTCAACGACCGCGGCATTCTCGTCGAACCCCTAACCGAGCAGATTGCGCGACGCGCTGGCGCACTTCTCTCCGAAGCCCGCATGTCCATCCTCAAGAAATTCCATCGACGCTTTCGTTGTCGCTACGGCTCTTATGTTCGATAGCGCCATCATCGCGACGGGTGACCCAGGCGACATGAAACGCCTCATTGCAAGCCGCACAAAAGTCTGCGTATTCGGGATCTAATCGCGCTATCGCGATCTTGTTGATGCCCCAAAAGATTTGTCGAGCCTCTCGACAGACCGAAGTGGCTTCGCAGTTGTTGTGCACACAGTTCTGTGGCCCGGGTCTCATGTGCATCTTGGTTGACGGGAAGTCTGTGAAGTGTTTTGCGGCTCGCCGCTTAGGCGGCAGACTCCAAGGGGAAGCCCTATTGCGGGCCCTTCGCCCCTACGTTTCCTGGCCCATTCCATAGTATTTCAAGGAGGGTTCGGCGTTTCTGTCCTGTAGGGTGATCGTCGCGGGTCCGGCCGGACATGGCGGACAAGGAGTGATTTGTCGCCTCCTCTATCGAGGCGCTTTTGCTTTTTGGCCAGAGCAAGGCCGTGAAACGTGAACAGCGTAATTAAGGAGCGTTAAACTATGAATGCGAAAACTTTGGGTGGATGGCCGTTGATACTTGGGGCGCTCAGCTGCACTGGGCACATGGATTTGGGGCCGATTACTGCGGAGATGGGGGGCACCGGCGGCGCTGCGGTCGTTGGGGTCGGTGGAATGTCCGGGACAGGGGGCGCTGCGGTCGTTGGGGTTGGTGGAATGTCCGGCGCCGTGCAAATGTGGATCCCGGCCGCCGAGGTCGTGACGCCACCGTTTGCGCCTGGTTGCAGTGCGACGTGCGGAACGCCAGCGGGCGATGTCCAGCCGCTCACGTCGGTTGACGCAGCCTACGCCGTTATGGAGGGTCGCTGGGAATTTTGCGACGCCGCCTGGCAGCAGGCCGTCGCCGCGCCGCCCGACGCCATCGGCCTCGAGTTCACTCCAGCGTCGCGAGAGCCGACCGACAACGGCTCGACCGTCGGCGGGAAGATGTATTAACTCGTCGCAGGCGCCTTCGGTCCTGAACGCGGCCGCGGCTTCGCCTATCAGATGACCTACGACATTTCGCCGGAAGGGAGCTCGTTCCAAATTAACCTCCACCCGGCACCCAACAGCGGATTCGCGATAAGGATTCGCTACTCTCCGTGTCCCAACGAGCTGGAAGTATTGGTCTCGTACGCCGACAAGCCCGCGACCATGGTGCGGTTCGCGACCTGCGGTGGCGGCTAGCTAGTCTGGCCTTACTTTGCCGGTCCCCCCGTAATCATCCCCCTTTCGGAGGTGAGGACGGGATTCGAACCCGCGTATAACGGTTTTGCAAACCGTTGCCTAACCACTTGGCTACCTCACCGAAGGTCCGCCATTCGGCGGGCTCGGTATGTTCCACTTGCTCCTGGTGCTGTCAAGCGCTCGAATTTCTGCACTCGGATGCGGGCGTAGCCGAGAAACTGATCTCAGGTCTCTTCAGCGAGGTCTTCCGCCAAGTAGCTCAGAATGACTTCATCGAGCGACTTTTGGCTTACCAGATCGTCACCAAAAATGGAGCGACTCGTGCCTCCTGGCATTCCGCCAAAGCTTGCTGCGGGGCGGCTGGCTTGCTGGGTTGGTGGCTCGCCATGCGCGACGCTCGGGCGCGGCGGCGGGGGCATCGGGGGCATCGGGAGACTCGATTCGACGCGAGCGGGCGGATCCGCGGTGGGGGCGATCTCTGCGACGTAGCGCCTTGAGTTGGGGACGGTGTCCGATTCGGGCTCAGGGTACGGGCCGCAGCTCGAGATCACGAGGTCGTCAAAATCACCCGCACGCAACGCGATGAACATGGAGCGATGCTGCTCCTTCATGAGGCCTCGCACCGTAGGCACTAACTCACGAGTGCCGATGTGCGCCGAGTAATCTGTGCGTGTGCTCTTGATGATGCGCCCGCCATCCGCAAACAGGTGTGTCATCAGGCGCGCGTGGCGGATACCCGAGTCCTCGGTTTGGATGTGAAAAAGCCTGCCCTTGTGACGGACGTTATTGTTGAACCCCAAAAGCGGAGGCGGCTCAATCGCGGCAAACGATTCTTGTTTCACCTGATCGAGAGAGTAACACGCTCTCGACTCTCCCACAGCGGAGTTTTCAGTGATGAACAAGTGTGCACAGGTCGGACAGTTACTGATGGTGGGCGGCGGTCATACTAACGCGCACCCTCATCCAGCCGACGCATGCCCTCTAAGAGCAATGCTTCAGGGCTCTCTTTGATCACCTGTTGTGGTGCTCGGAAGTTTGGTTCAAGCGAAAAATCGCCTTCGTTCAGCGTGAGCATCGCGTAGAACGCGTCTGCGCCCCGCACTTTCGCCCACATCGCGTTGTAAACCGAGCCATCCACGAAATGTATCTCGCCGCGTTCCCCGTTGGCTTGGATCTTGAGCGATCCTGTTTTCCTGCCGTGCCACAAAACCTGCACGATGTCCGGCAAGCTCATTTCCTGCAGCGAGCCGCTCACACCCCGAGCACCGCCAGCGCCCGCCGCGGAGTGTTCAATCAATTGTTTCATCTTTGCCACAAGGAGTTCAGCACTCACTGGCTTCGCCACCACATCGCTGGCGCCGAGTTCAAAGGCGCGCTGAGCCTCTGCCGAGACAGTGCGGCCCGAGAGGATGATCCACGGGAGCTTCTGACCCCAGCGTTGTTTTCTTCCGTGCTCCAGCAAAGCCAAGCCGTCTTGAGGCTTTAAATCGAGCTCACTGCAAACGATCTCCACGCCGCCTGCTTCCAGGATCTTGAGCGCTTGGTCGGAGGTTGAAGCCAGCTTGACTTCAAAGCCACGTTCAACCAGACGCAGCTCGAGCACCGTTGTTTCCTCGGGATCGGGATCAATGATGAGGGCGAGCCGCCGATCGGCTAACAAGCGCGCTTTCAGATCTTCTCCGGTCACGGTGAGCTTGAAGAGGTCAACCAGGTTGGGATCGAAGATCTTGCTCTTGTTGGTGGCCAGAACCTCACAGGCTTGGGCCGGTCTGAGCGTCTTTCGGTAGGGATTTTTGGGGTTTTGCGTCAGATCTGCGTACGTATCGGCGATGGCGAGGATGCGCGCACCGAGCGGGATCTCTTTGCCGCCGATGCCGCGAGGCAAGCCTTGTGCATCGAAGCGTTCGTACATGTTCTCGACCGCGGCTAGCACTTCGCTCGGCAAGTGGATGGCTTCCACTAAGCGTGAGGGAGCCTTGAATTGTTTGGTGGCGGACGAGCGATGTCCTTCGTAGTCCGCAACATTCAGCGCCGTCAGGTGGTACGCGCCCATTTTCCCCAAGTCATGAATGTAAGCGGCGATCATCACACTCGTTCGTTCGACCTCGCTCAGGCGTAGGCGTTCACAGAGCTTCTTCACCAAGCGTGCCACTTGAGCCGAATGCCCACGCAGATCAGGCCGTGAATTCTCCACGAGGCTGATCAGTACATTCAGCGTTTCGAGGTAGGCGGCGCCTTCAACACCGCCCGGGGTTGCGGTGCGCCCGTGCGACGTTCGGCCCATATCTTCTGCGGAGAAAGTGCGTTCACGCTGGGTACCTTCCTGCGCGAGCGAGGCGACGATACTTTCCTCTGAAAGCAAGCGACGCTCAAAGACATCCATCATGTTGGTGAATTGTTGATGGGCGCTTCGGTCCAATTTCGCAAAAGCATGGATGTCGCCACCGTAGGTTTTAGCGATCGCCGCAACGATGGCCTTGGGTCTGGCCACGAACGCCTGGATCTGTTTGACGCCTGAGACGGCTCGGACGTTATCGAGAACGCCAATGTCGTCCGGATCCGGCGTCACCACGCTCAAGGTGCCGGTGGCCTCTGCGTAGAGCACTGGAAAGACGAGGCTGCGTTCTGCCACTTTGCGCGGAATTTTCTCGAGCACCGCGCGATCAATTTCGGCCTTCGCAAGTTTCTCGGTTGAGACGAAGCGTGTCTTATAAGCTGCCGCGAGGTAGCGAAGCAGGTCGGCCTCCTCGAGCGCCTCTGTCTCAATCAAGGCCTCCTCAACCCTTTCGCCCGTGCGTGCGATCCAATTGAGAGCGGCCTCGCGCTGCTCTGGGCGGATGATTTCCTCAAGGACAAGTTTGTCGAGTAGTTGCGAGGCTCCAGCGCTCATGGGGGTCCGAATCAGTATAGCCAACGGGCTGGCGTAGAAGGCCTCCCCCCACTGAATGAGCCCGGAACCCGGCCCAGGGCCCCAGGCCCAAGTCGCGAGGGGACTTCGTTCCCTTTACGGGGCCGCTATGGACTGGCAACTGCCGAACGATTGGGTTATGCCCCGCGTCCCTTATGGGCGAGCTGGAGGTCAGTGTTCTCCAGGTCTTGACCACGGGGCGGTCTCCCGGTAGGGAGCCAGTCCCTTTTTTCTGCACGATAGGCCACAAATGAAGACGTACGTTCCGAAAGCCGCAGAAGCCCTAGCCGCCCGTAAGTGGTGGGTAGTGGATGCCACCGGTTTGCCCTTAGGGCGTCTGGCGAGCCGCGTGGCCACTGTTCTTCGTGGAAAGAACAAGCCCACGTTCAGCCCCTCCGTGGATACTGGCGATTTTGTGATTGTCGTCAACGCTGGCAAGGTCAAGCTCACTGGGCGGAAGGCCGAGCAGAAGCTTTATTACCGGCATTCGCGCTATCCCGGGTCCCTGAAGCAGGAGTCCTTTGAGTCTCTCGTCCAGCACGCCCCCGAGATCCCGATCCAGCAGGCCGTGAAGCGCATGCTTCCAAAGAATGTTCTGGGACGTACCCTCCTCGGCAAGCTCAAGGTTTATCCAACCGGCGAGCATCCGCATTCCGCCCAACAGCCACAGCAGCTCCAACTCAAGACCGCGTAAGGCAACTCCGACGATGACCACCGCTCAGACATTCTACGCCACCGGGAAGCGCAAGACCGCAGTTGCTCGCGTTTGGATCTCCAAAGGTGAGGGCAAAATTAGCGTCAATAAACGCACGATTGAGGATTTTTTTCAGCGCGAGTCTTCCTGCATGGTCGTCCGCCAGTCGCTTGAGCTGCTCGAAGTCAGCGATAAGTATGACGTGCGCGCCACGGTTGCTGGCGGTGGAAACAGCGCCCAAGCGGAGGCCATGCGTCATGGAATTTCTCGGGCCTTGCTGCTCGAAGATGCTGAACGCCGCCGTACGCTCAAGCGTGCCGGATACCTCACGCGCGATAGTCGCCAAAAAGAGCGTAAGAAGTACGGCCGCCCTGCTGCCCGTAAGCGCTTCCAGTTTTCCAAGCGCTAAGAGCCTTCCTGGCTTTGAGGGGCCAGCGTTTTGCCCTAAGGTGTGGCGTTTTTCGCCATGGATCGTCCCTTCAAGCTTCGCAGCGACTTCCAGCCCAAAGGGGATCAGCCTCGGGCCATCGAAGCTTTGTGCAGTGGGTTAGATCGGGGAGAGCCGTATCAGACGTTGCTCGGCATCACGGGCAGCGGCAAGACCTTCACCGTGGCCAACGTGATCGAACACGTTCAGAAGCCCACGCTGATCATCGCGCCGAACAAGACGCTGGCGGCCCAGCTCTATGGAGAAATGCGCGATCTCTTTCCAGACAACGCCGTCGCCTTTTTTGTCTCCTATTACGACTATTACCAGCCCGAGGCCTACCTCCCCAACACTGACACCTTCATCGATAAAGACGCCATCATCAATGATCAGATTGATCGAATGCGTCATGCGGCGACCCACGCGCTGCTCTCGCGCTCCGACTGCATCATCATTGCGAGCGTGAGCTGCATCTATGGCATCGGCTCGAAAGAGAGCTACGCGGGCCTCTTGATCGAGATTGTGAAGGGCGAGCAATGCCGGCGCGATGAGCTGCTGCGGCGCTTGGTGGACATTCAATACTCGCGGAATGACGTGGATTTTCATCGCGGTACGTTTCGCGTGCGCGGCGATGTGGTTGAGATATTCCCCGTTTACGAAGAGTCCGTCGCGATCCGCGTGGAGTTTTTCGGAGACGAAGTCGAAGCGATCAAAGAGGTGGATCCGATTCGGGGCAAGGTACTGGGTGAGCTGCCGCACTACTCCGTCTACCCAGGGTCTCACTACGTTACTCCACGCCAACAGCTGAACCGCTCGATTGAAGCGATTCGGATTGAGCTTCGAGAAAGGCTCGATTATTTCGATAAAGCGGGCAGATTCTTAGAGAAGCAGCGCATCGAGCAGCGCACGATGTATGACATCGAGATGCTCGAACAGATGGGGTTCGTGCAGGGGATCGAGAATTATTCGCGCCATCTTTCCAATCGAAAGCCGGGCGAGCCCGCTCCAACGCTGATTGATTACTTTCCCGAGGATTTCCTGCTCATCATCGATGAATCACACCAGACGGTGCCACAGATCGGCTCGATGTACCGGGGTGATCGCTCGCGCAAGGAAACGTTAGTGGAGTATGGATTTCGGCTGCCGAGCGCACTCGACAATCGGCCGCTGCAATTCGACGAGTTCGAGAAGTACATGAAGCGCACGATCTTCGTGTCGGCGACCCCTGGAGCTTGGGAGCTCGAGCATTCGAAAGCTCAAATTGTTGAGCAACTGATTCGCCCGACGGGCCTCATCGATCCAGAGATCATTATTAAGCCGATTGAGGGGCAGGTAGATGCCCTGCTGATTGAGATCCGTAAGCGCGTCGCCTGCTCGGAACGTGTGCTGGTGACGACACTCACCAAACGCATGGCGGAAGATCTCACCGATTACTACACGGAGCTTGGCGTGAAAGTGCGGTATTTGCACTCGGATATCGAAACGTTGGAGCGCATCGAGATCCTGAAGAATCTGCGGGCGGGAGAATTCGATGTGTTGGTGGGCATTAATCTGTTGCGCGAGGGGCTCGATTTACCCGAGGTGAGTTTGGTCGCTATCTTGGATGCCGATAAGGAAGGCTTCCTTCGGAGCGCGCGTTCGCTGATTCAAACCATCGGCCGCGCTGCCAGAAATCTGCACGGCCAAGTGATCATGTTCGCAGATCGCATCACGGATGCGATGGCGTTTGCTATGAGCGAGACGACTCGGCGGCGGGCGATTCAAGAAGCGTACAACCTTGAGCACAACATCACTCCCGCTAGCATTCAGCGCGCGATTTTGGACATCAGCCCAGCGAGTGGGCAATCGGACTATTACGCGGTGTCTCGCGGCACGCCTCAGGCGAGCGCCCCTACCAAAGCGGGTGCCAAGCAGAAGCCCGGCGCGGCGCCCAAACAGGCTTCGCCAGCTGATCTAGCTGCCATCAAGGAGCAATCGGAAGCGCTCCGTCAGGAGATGTTCTTGGCCGCGGAGAATCTGCAGTTTGAAACAGCGGCTCGGCTTCGAGATCAAATTCGCAAGCTCCAGGCGAGCGCTGGAGAGGCGACGCCTGATCTCTTGCCTCCGGCTCCGATCAAGAAATCGGCGCCGAAAACCGGCCGTCGAGGGTCGGCTGGCGCTGGGCGGCGGCGCTAATTCTGCTCAGCGCACCGCCGGCAAGCCCTTCTTCTGGCGGAGGTAATCGAAGAAGTATTTTACGCCGGGCGAGTCGGCCGTGCCGGTTCCACCGACCTGATAGTTGTTCATCGCGCCACCGCCGAGGTTGCTGCCCTGGAACCAAGGACTGTTGTGATAGAAAAGCGAAAGTCCAGGGCGCGCTAGTTTTTGATCGATCTCTCGCTTCTGGTTCGTCTGATCCGTGGCGGGGGTGACCCCGCGGGGTGACCAGTTCTTGGTGTAGGCGCCCCAGAGTTCGACGTTTACGATGGGTTTTCGTACGCCGGCGCTTTGGTAGGTGTCATAGTGCGCGAAAGCGTAGCGCGTCGGGTCGCTGCCGACGTTGTCGTCGAACAATAGCGCGTCGATGTAGGGGGACTTTCCGATGGCCGTGTTCTTGGTCATGTCGTAGCCGCCCGCCCCGACGACACCTGCCGCATCGACGCTGTGGTAGTCCATGGCCAAAGTTTCGAGCTTGGCGACTTGGGTCAGGTCCATGGGCAAGTTCGAGGTATCGAAGGCCGTGTGCTCGTTGGCCAGATTGATGATGACGTTGCGAAACGGTTGCAGCTTGGTGGCCACGGTCTTGACGGCATTGCGCACGGCCGCTTCGTTTGCGAACGCGCCGCTATCGGCGTGGGTATAGAAGATGCCGACGATCACCACCATGGAGCGTGCGTCCGCCGCCCGGATGATCGACTCCATGCGAGTCTGCAACGCCCCGTTGATGCTGCCGCCGTCGGCAGAAAATGGGTTGATGAACCCGCCGGATGAGCCCTGGTAGAAGACGGTGAGCGCGTTGATACCGTAGGCTGCGTAACTATCGAGATTGGCGAGCAGTCGATCTGTTTCGGCCTGGTTGAGAGCGCCGCTGGCAACGCGGACACCCCACAAATCCAGGGTTGTTCCGTCGAGAGTCCAGCGATTGCCAGAGACGGCGACCACGTGGGTGCTGCTTCCAGGGCCACTGCCGCCGCCCGCAGCGCTGACGCCGCCTATGCCTACAGCGCCGGCGCCGCCTATGCCTACAGCGCCGACGCCGCCCGAAGCGTCGCCGCCGCTGGTCGTGCCCGTCGCCCCGCCTCTGCCCCCGCCGCCCGTCGTCGTGCCACCTACACCCCCAGGCCGAAGCGCTCCGCTTGCGCCGCCCTGGCTAGTTTCGCCCGTTACCACCCCGCCAGCTGACTCGGGCGACGAGCACGCGGTAGCGCTCACCACGAGTGCGAGTAACAGCATTTGAGGTCGACGTTCTCGGGTTGGCACCACCCCTACATGGCCGCAGCCTGGCCAACTGATCGCGGTTGACACCGAAATTCGGACGGATCGCGAAATTCGACGCAATGGAACGAGAGAACAGGTCATCCAAAGCCATCCGCGCTTGGCTCGACCAGTAAAAGGCCATCATCCCGCCCGCCCGCCACCACGCTCGGTCGTGCGCTCGGCTTCAGTAGGCGCTCCAGGCATGCAATTCACGCCGGTAGCGAAGCCAAAAAATGGGGTAGCGGAAGGATCTCGAGGTCGCCACGGATCTGGGCCCGGGTCCCAAGAAACACGACGATGCGCCGCGCAATGCGCGCGCGCTGGGCCAAGCTATCAAAGCCAGGAAAGGAACGGCCCTGCACCGAGGTTGCGGACTTCACTTCAATGGCCCAAAGTTCGCGACCGACTTCGAGGACGAAATCAACCTCCGCGCCGTGACGAGTTCGGTAGTGAAAAAGCTTCGCCTCTGGCCACAGGTCGGTGGTGCGGCGGTGAAGTTCCATACCGACCAAATGTTCGAGCAGCGGTCCGCGTTCGTCGTCGAGCACGCGGTCAAGGGGCCGACGCAACAGCGCGTTCCGAACACCAAGGTCGAATAGAAAGGTACGTCCATGGGAAATCAAGCTGACGCGATCCGAGCCCGCCCACGCGGGCACCGTAAAAGCGACCAGGGTGTCTTCGAGGATCTGCAAGTAACGGCGTGCGGTTTCGTGACCGATCCCCGCATCTCGGCTCAGCGCGGCCAGGTTGATGATCAATCCGGAAGAAGCCGCAATCAGATCGAGCAGGCGGCCGTAGCCTCCCAGATCGCGCACCAGCGCCTCGGCCTGGATCTCCTCCCGTAGATAGGTGTCGGTATAGCTGCGCAAGGTGGCGGCGCGCTCGACCGCGTCGGTTTGCGCGTAGACCCCTGGTAGAGTGCCGTGCGAAAGGGCGCGGTCAAGATCGAACGCGTCGCCCAGTTCGTGCGTCAGCAAGGGATGCAAGTGGTGAACTTGAACGCGTCCCGGCAAAAGGTTAGCCTGACCGCGCCGAAGCTTGCGAGCGCTCGATCCGGACAGCAGGAAGCGAAAACGCGATGGCCGTTCATCGGTGACAACCTGGACCGCGTCGAGCAAGGCCGGAACGCGCTGAACTTCGTCAAGCAAGATGGTACGCACGTTTGCCGGAGCGGCGCGCAACTCGGCTTCCAGCCGTTGGGGGTGCTTCGAGTACTCATGAAACTCGGTCGGGCTGGCGAGATTGATGATCAAGTCGGGAGCGAGACCGCGTAGCAACGTTGATTTGCCAACCTGCCTAGGACCGAGGAGCAGCACGTTGCGACGTGACGAACTGAGAGAGGCCGCGAGCGATCGTTTATACACGTGTGGATTTTAGCCGTAAAAATCCACACGTCAATGAAGGCTGGCATTCCAACAAACCGATGGAAAGGCGCCGGCACGCAACAAAAGCCGCTTTTTCTGTCGGGCAGCCGAGGTTTTGGGTTCTGTTGAGGGGTCAGCGCCTCCTTGGCCAGGTGGCTTAAAGCTGCCGTTCTCCGAGGCAGTAGCAGAGCCCATCCGGAGCGACGACGAAAAACACGCGGAACGACGCCTCGCCGTGCCTGTCGATGCGAAAGCCGGGTTCTTTCTGGTTCAGGCCGCGTGCTTTCAATTCGGCAAATGCCGTTTCAACGTTGTCGACTTCAAAGAAGCACCCTTCCTGGGCTGGGTCGCCGCCGTTTTCGGCCAGACAGATTCGGATGTTGTCTCTACCAAGAACTGCAGACTTACACCCCGCGTTGTCGCGGGAGAGAACATTCAAACCCATCACCGTTTCGTAAAAAGGAAGCGCTTCGTCCAAATTCTTGACCGGAAGATTCATCGCGTCGTCGGCATACGGCGACGCTCGCTGGTATACGGCTCTCATGTGCGCTGCTCCTTGGGTGCAAAGACATTATACACGCTAGAGGTATAGGTCCAGCTGAACAAAAGCTACCATGAGCCATGGCGCAGAAAGTTCTGAAGCAGGACGCGTTCGACGCCCCACGGCGCCGGCGAGCGGAGCTCAACCTGGTGAGCGGGGAGCAGCACTACACGGACATCATACTGCGCTTGGCAAAGGCTGAAGTGGCCGTGTGGATCGCTACCGCCAACCTCAAAGATTTGCGGATTGAGGCTCCAATTGGTACTCGCGCCCGCGCTCGCGGTCGCTTCATTTCGATTCTAGAAACACTTGAAGAGCTGAGGGCGCGAGGCGTGGATGTTCGTGTGTTACACGCGGGCGTTCCTTCGCGGCCCTTCCTCGCCGAACTTCGCCGCCACAAGGGGCTGAGCGACCGTGAGAGATGGTTGCGGTGCTGTCCGCGAGTGCACTTGAAGACGGTTATCATCGACGGCGGGGCGCTCTATTTGGGAAGCGCCAATCTGACGGGAGCCGGCATGGGCGCGCGAACTCCCGATCGTCGAAATTTCGAGCTGGGAATCCTCACCGACGATTCGTACGTGCTCGATTCGGTTCAGGCGCTCTTCGATTCGATCTGGCGTGGCAAGCCCTGCGCGGGTTGCGGTATGAAAAGGATTTGTTCGAAGCCGATTATGACCATTGTGGGCTAGCACTTTCTGGACCGTCCGATCTAACGGACTTCTGCGAGCTCCGCCTGTAGCTCGCGTTCGCTCATGACGTGAGTCCCAACAAATTTGATGCTGCCCTGACGATCAATGAGAACCAGCGTGGGCAATGTGGTCACGCCATAGGCGTTGGCGACCACGCCGCCTGCGTCTTCGACAGAGGGATAGCGGACACCGAGCGTCTCCAGAAATCCCACGGCCTTCGCGCGTTCATCCCCAGTATTCACGCCGATGACGATCAGCTCCTTCTCGAACTTCTCCGCGACGCGAGCGAGCGTTGGGATCTGCTGTCGACACGGCGCGCACCAGCTGGCCCAAAAGTCCAGTAGAACGGCTTTACCCCGCAGCTCGGAGAGCTTCAGCTGGCTCTTGCCCGCGCCGCCGTGAATCACGGAGAGCGTAAAATCAGGCGCATTTTTCTGCTTCATGCTGCGAACTCGATTGAGCTGGGGCAACACAATGAAACCGAAAAACGCGCTACAGAGAAGCACAAGAATCACGAGCGTACGGGCTTCGGTGCGGCGGTTGGGCTTTGGATTCATTAGCTTCGCTCCAGGCTATCGTTAAAACTCAAATCATCTGCTTTCGAATGCGCAGGGACAGAGGGCTGTTTGCGATTGGCAAGGAACGATCCCTGAGCATGCGTGCCCTCAGCAGGCAACCAGATGGAGAGCTTGGCACCGCCGAATCGACTCGAACCTTGCGCAATGCGGCCGCCATGATCAATCACGATCTTTTTGACGATCGCGAGGCCAAGCCCTGCGCCATCGGATTTGGTGGTCACGTAAGGATCGAACAGGCTCGTGCTCAGCGCTTCGGGGATACCGGGGCCACTGTCTTCCA
>JBBRRP010000132.1:0-16680 GCA_038246305.1 Polyangiales bacterium
AAAATCGCGGAACGCGATCGGATCCCTCGACACAAACCTCCCCAACTCCCCATCCATGTACCGGCCGCTAAAGTACGACAACCCTGTCTCGGCGTCATGGTACCGCCCAGTAAATCCCACCGGATTCACCACAGCACTCGCAGCTAACGTCGCACCACCAAGCGAGACCACCCGCCGCTTGCCGTAAGGCGTGTACCCGTACCGCTCTGCAAGCTGCCCAGATTGGTTCGAAAGCGCCATCACGGAGTAAATCCGGCTTTGATGGTAATACTGCGTGCCCGCCGACGTCACCCTCGCCAAAGGCTCATCAATGTAAGTCCCGTAAATGTAACGGCGTTTGAGCGTGGTGCCCTCGTACTCCGCGACCACCTGGTCCCCATCGTGCACGAACGTCGTCCCGACTCCTCCCACGGTTTTCTGCAACCTGCGCCCCAAGGCATCGTACTTATACGTTGCCGCGGCCAAGCCTGGTGTCGCTGTTCCCCCGCCCCCACTCAGTGGTGTCACCTCGATGAACACCAGCTTCGTGTTGTAGCAGCCCGAGCTCGGCGATAGCGTTAGCTTGCCGTCGGTGATCGTAACCGTGCGCGTGACTTCGTCAAAGTCTCCGAAGGCGTCCACATCTTGATCGTCGTCGTACGGATCCGTGTCCGTGTACGTGACGCCTTCTATCTTGATGTGATTGGTCTGATCCTGGAAACTGGGGTCGCCCATCACTAGCCGTACCGTGTATTGGCCATTCGGAAGCGCCAGGTCCCAGTTCGCGACGGGCACCTGATTCAAGCGCTTCATGTGGACTAAAGTGTCGTAGCGTTGGTCCGGGTTGACGTTGCGCTCGCGCGTGTCGGGTGTGCGATCCAGTGACCAGCCGTACGTTTGCCCGTTGGCTCGGTTGCCGTAGAGCTGTCCGGCGTCTACCAGGTAACCGCTCGGTACCTGAGCCGCTGCTGGTTGGAAGTTGATCTTGATTGCCGCTGGCGCGGACCCCGGGGGCGCCCCGGCCGAGGCCAGGCGGTTCTCGAAGTCCCAGGTCAACCCTTGACCCGCCTCCGTCCCGTTCAGGTTGCCTTTCGCATCGTGGCTGAGATCCACCGTGGGCTGCCCCTGTTTGGTGAGATTCACGATTTCGTGGACGGGATTGTGCGTGCGCGTCTCAAGGGCGCCGTCGCGCGTCGTGGTCTGCCAGTCGCCCACAAGCGAGAGGTTCCAGGATTGAGTTTGGGCGGGAGTGCTCACCGGGCCGCGCTTCCAATCCACGAGGCGATCCTCGACATCGTAACCATAGGTCAACGCTTCGGCCGGCAGAAGCGCATTCGTTTCCTGGATGGCGCGCTTGTTGGCGTCATACTGATAGCCAAGCACGCTGATGCCAGGCGTGGAGATGCTGGTGACTTGGTTGTCTGCACGGTAGGTGCGGTCTTCGTTCAAGCCATTACCGAAAGTCGTGCGAGTTAGGCGCAACCCAGCGTCGTAGGTTCTCGATGCAAGGAGCGTGGTCCCGACCTTCACCGACGAAAGCTGGTTTCGGTCGGTGTAGGCTCGATTGATGACCGAATTGTCGGGATAAGTAACCTGCGTTCTTCGATTGGCAGCGTCGTATGAGTAGCTCACGACGTTGCTCGTGCTGCCGATGCGCTGAGTCTCCGCAAGCACTCGATCGCCGCTGTCATAGCTGCGTGTCACAGTGGTGCTGTAGCGTCCGCTGGTCGCGCTCGTGAGCCTGGAGGCAGTATCGTAGGCATAGACATCGTTCTTGCCATCGGGGTATCGGCGCTCTGTCAGCCGATTGGCGGCGTCGTACGCGAAGGTGGAGACCAAGCCGGTTTGATCGATTCGTGACGTCATGCGGCGACCGGGATCGTACGCGTAGTTCCGAACGTTGGGCACGCCGGCCTGTTGGGCAGGCAGTGTTTCCCGAGTCAAGAGACTTCGACTATCGAAGAGGTAACTGGTGACGCTGCCCTGCGCGTCCGTCATGCTGACGGTGTTGCTGTCCGCATCGAACGCAAACAAGGTAGCACCGTTTAACCTATCGCGCCCTGATACCTTGCGATTGCGTGCGTCGTACGTGTAACGGGTGATTTGACCGAGCGCGTCCGTTTGCGACGTCAAACTATTCTCCGCGTCGTACCCGAAGCTTTGCGTGTCACCCTGAGTATCCGTGCACGAACTCTTTCGGTTTCTCAGATCAAACTGGCAGGAGTAACCCGTGGAATTCGGATCGCTGAGGCTGAGCTCATTGCTGTTGGCGTCGAAGGTGCGGGTGGTTATGCGATTCTCGGCATCGACCAACCTCCTCGCATTCCCGAGCCCGTCGCTGCGGCTGCGCATGCTGTGCAGAAGGGGATCAACGATGCTCGTCTCCACGAGACCGCTCACCAGCACATCATACTTGCGGGTCGTGGCGTTCCCATTGCCGTCAAGCGTGCGCACCGAACGTGCGGCGCCATCTTTCAACTCGAATGTCTTGTGCCCCAAGGCGTCGGTCGTTTGCACACCCGAACCTGCCGCATTCAGTCCAAGTGCGAATCCACTAACGCGGCTGGCGACGGAATCGATGCCCAAGCCATCTGCGAGGTTGTCATCATAACTGAACGTCGTTGTTTCGTTGGCACCGTTGGTGCGCGTGAGAAGACGATTGAGTCCGTCGTATGTCATACGCGTCAGATTGCCGTTCGGATCGGTGACGGCCAGAACATTCCCGAAAGAATCATAGGCAGAGAGTGTGGCCGCATTTGATGGATCGGTGACACTGGTCCGTCGATCACAGCAGGCGGAGTACCCGTAGCGCGTCACGTGGCCGCGAAAGTCGGTCTCGGTAGCGAGCTTCTGCGAGGGAGTGTACGTCAGAGCCTTCGTGGCCGCGGAACTCGAACCCGAACCTTCTGTGACGGATTGCAGGAGGTTCCGGCCGGTATACGTGAAAACTGACTCAAACGTCTCTGATTCGACGAAGGCCCGCGGCCGTCGCTCGCGCGTGCGGTTGCCGGCTTTATCATAGCTGTACTCAGTGCGCGCGGCGAGCGCAGTGCCGAGTGCGACGACCTCCGCTGTGAGCCTGCGTTGCGCGTCGTACTCCATGCCTTTGACCGTGCCGCGACCGTCCGCGCGGCTCACCACATCACCATCGGGATTGAAACCTGTATCCTCAATGACGTAGCTCGGGTTGGGCGTGGTGACGCGAGCAAGCGTCGACAGATCCGCGTTCCGAGCCACGGAGGCGGGCACGGCCTCGCGCACGGTGCGCGTTACCCGATCATTGACGTCGTACCCATACAGCTTAGCGCGACCGTACGGATCTTCTTCAAACACGGGGAAACTGTTCGCGTTGAACTTCGTGGTGGTAGTGAGAGCTACCCCGGTATTGGGGTGTACCGTCTCGCTCACACGCCGCTGACGCTTGTCATAGCCGTACTCCATAGCGTTGCCTCGATCGACGCAGCGCTCCGGAAACTTCGTGCCCGTGAGAAACGTGCACGTGGAAACCACGGCTTCAGGGCGCCCGTAGGCGCGCGTGGTGCTGATTCGTCGGTCACTCGCGTCATAGCCGTAGCGAGTCGCATTGCCGTTGCGGTCCGTCTCTTGAATCAGCAAGTTGGCGTCGACACCGCTGCCGTAGGTCTTGGATTCCGTGGACCCATCGCCAAACGTTGTGGACACTAGGCGATTGCGTGGATCAAACGTGTGGCTCAGCATCTGCCCTGAAGGCCCTGTGCTTTGGGTGAGTCGCCCTGCTGCATCCCACACGTAACTCGAGGTGGGCCGAGCAGCGCCCGCCACATCGCCAGACTCGATCTTCTGAATCAAGAACCCGCGGGTATCGTACACGTAGCTCATGACGTGCAATTCGGGCGTTGCCGCTAGGT
Source organism: Polyangiales bacterium (assembly GCA_038246305.1). Lineage (GTDB taxonomy): Bacteria > Myxococcota_A > Polyangia > Polyangiales > Polyangiaceae > JBBRRP01. Next base: position 3,867 of record JBBRRP010000132.1, read on the forward strand.
AGTTGGGATCTAGCGCGCGCGTTACTTGCGCGCGAGAATTATATTCGAACCGCCAAATAGACGCGGCCGAGGTACCTACACCGCGCGTTTCCGTGAGCAAATTTCCCTTAGAATCGTAAGTGAAATCCGTAATTCGCCCTGTACGGCTTGTTTTCCTCAAAGGCTCCGCGAACACGTTGTACGTAGTGGTCTCCAGCGTGCCGTCGGGATAGGTGGTCTTCGAGATTTCACCCGAATCCAAATCATACTCCAGCTGCGTTTGGCGCCCGAGACCATCAATGCGAGTCCCCGACTTCAAATAAGCTGTGAGCAGGCCTTTCTTGTTGGGCTCATAGGTGAAAGTCGCTGGGTCCCCGCCCAGCGTCCAATTGGTGGCGAACTCTTCACTCACAAAATCATCGCCGGATTGCTGAACACGCGCGAACCCCTTGTGCGCCATGTACGCGTACGACACTTCATCTGGATTGGCTGCATCCTCCTGATTCATGTACATCAATTCGCCATTGCCGTTGAAGGCGCGGCGAATCAGATAGGGCACCTGGGGAACCATTTGGCCGCTAGCGTCAATATACTGATCCTGGCTGAAATAGAGCGTCTTTCGGCGGTGCGTGGGCTCAGCGCCCGCGTCATCGTAGCGCACCGCGTGCTGTTGCAAGCCTTCGTCGTCCCCGTGCTCGAAGGTGGACAGCGTGCCGTCCGGATAGATCACTCGCGCCAAAGGCAAGATATTCTGTACGCCGTATTCGTAACGCACCGCTTGGCCGTTCGGCAAGTCAACGCGCGAAACGACCCACGAGCCCCACTCGCCCTGAAGAACGTAGCTGAATGTCATCGAACGAGCATAGGCGTCCGTGACTCGATCGATCTGCCAAAGCTTATCCCGATCATTGCCGAGCTGCGGATCCGTAGCGAAGACCCCGAACTTGTAACTGATAACAATGGCGTTGCCCCTGCGATCCTCTTCACGAACCAGCCGCCCCATGAGCTGATAGTCATTGCTGGCACGCGTGCGAATGATCTCAAAAAACCACTTACTGCCGTTCGGAAGCAGCGCGATGGCTTCGCCACCCTCCTCCAAATCAGCTGTAGATTCTCCCTCAGCGCCCAAAAAGGAGAGGGACTTGAAGCGGTACTTCTGGCCATCCTGGGGCCAGAGCTTGCCCGGAGTGCTTTGGCCGTTCAACGGGTTTTGGGTGACGAAGACCGTACCATCCAGGCTTGCGTTCTCCGGCTCAAACAGCCGAACAACCTGACCTGAAGGCGAGCTCTCGACGGTGAGCTGCGCGTCGAAATTGCTAAAGATGCCGGGCCCGAAAGCGCCGTGTTGGTAGAACACCCGCGGACGGTGCGTGCGTTTCAGCACCAGCCCCGGCAAGTCGGTGCCCTTTTCGGCGCCGTCCGGACCTTGGGGAACCGAAGCGCAGCTCGTGCAACCGCTCGTGCGCTCAGGAACCTGGGTCTGATAGTCCGTTGCAAAGTGGTAGTGCTCGAACATCAAGTTATCTATCAGTGAGCAGTCCTTGCTGTTCGACCCGTCCTCGGCCGAATTCGGATTGTGACAGGCGGCTCTGGCCACTTGCGTGCTGAAGAGAGCTGCAACCATTCCTAGAAGGGCCAACCATGCCGCAGCTGGCCGCACCAACATCCCAAGACTCCCCGATGTTTGCTTGTTCATATTATGTCCCTTTGCCCTTGTGAATCTCTACAACAAACCGAACCTGCCCACTCGCACGCGGGCTCGCCACAAACACCATCGCCCGCCCCAACGTGCCCCGCGTCACGGTGAATTGAGTGCTGGCCACTCCGTCAGCTGCCGCTGCAACTGTTACGGAGGCTTGCCCGTTAGGGAACGCTCCAAGGCCTACGCTGGTAAACGTTACGGGAGCGCCGTTCGGCACCTTTACGGCCAATTGCACGGACTCTAGCGCTTTCACCACTGGCGAGAGCGGCGATGCAGGCTGAATTCCCGCCAAGCCTGGAGCGGCCGCTAGCACCTGAAAAGCGCGCCCTGGCACCACATTGGACAAATACCGAGTGGGGTCCTTCAGGTAGGCCTCCTCGGAATAACTGGGCGTGGCCATCACGGGGCGTTGACTTGGTGTGAAACGGAGCGCGCCTGGGGAACTCGACGCGCTGGAGAGCGCGGAAACAGCGCCCGGCTTCGGCTCAGAGGTCTGTAAAGACGCTACTACCGCGACAGCGAGCGCCGCAACACCCAACACCCCTGCGCCGCACACTAACAACAACCTGTTTTGATATCCCCGCCTCTCTCGTTCCATGCGTCAGCGTATAGCCACAAAAAAAAAACAATATGCAAGTTGAAAACGACTAAGCCGTGCAATATCGCAAATTCGGGTTAACCCTTGAAACAACGGTGTGACATGACGACAACAACCGGAAGTCGCGCGTGTGAGTTTGTTCGTTTCTGCGAGCCCACGGGATACCCACCCGTGATCCAGCGGCATCAGGTAGTAAGCATGCTCTCATGATCCAACGCGGGCTTGCCCGAAATTTGCAGTGTTGAAATAATGTCGAAGGGGTGGCGTTTGGTGCTTGCCGGATCGGTGTGGTCATGATCAGAGGATCAGATGAGAGAGCCGATTGATATTGAGACCCTGGCGAATGAGGTCGCTGATTCAAATTTTTCCGATGATCGCTTGAACGTGCGGTTGAAGATGTTGGTCAGCGGCCTGGCGGTGGACCCAAGTAGGAGTTTGCCGGCCTCGTTTGACAGCGCAGGTCTTGAGGGAACGTATCGATTCTTGTCAAACCATCGGGTGACGCCTGAGGGGATTTTGGCTCCGCACATCGAAGCGACGAAGCGGAGATGCGAGCAAGCTGGTGACTTTCTGGTGCTCCACGATACGACTGCGTTTTCGTATCGGTGGGATGGTGAGCGAAAAGGGCTCGGTCGTATCGTGCGGGCGAAAACCACATATGGTCAGATATTTCTTTCACACGTCTCGCTTGCCGTGGCGGCTGATGGAACGCGTCGACCGCTGGGAGTAGTCGGGCTGAAGCCGTGGGCGCGTGGGCCGTCGCCAAGCGGCACCGAATATCAACGATGGGAGGAGCAGATCAGGCTGACATCGGCTCAACTGGATGCGCGTGAGAGAGCCATTCACGTGATGGATCGTGAGGCTGATGACTATCAAATGTTCGATTCCCTCATCCGCGATAATCATCGTTTTATAGCGCGAATCCAGTTTAATCGATGGCTCCAGACTTCGTTGGGCAAGGTGAAGTTACGGACTCTTTTTGCATACATCTCACCCTGTGTTGAACGTGAGGTACCGTTAACGCGACGCAAGCCAAAGCAAAAGGCGAACGAAGCGAAGGTCCATCCGCCTCGCTCAGCGCGAACTGCAAAGCTGTCTGTGGCAGCCGAGACAGTCGCGTTGAAGCGACCGCAGACGCGTCGAGCCCACGTTACCGACGCGGAGCCCACGCTAACCATCAATGTTGTGCGTGTTTGGGAACGTGAACCCCCGCTTGGCGAAGCTGGCGTAGAATGGCTCCTGTACACGAACGAACCAATCGACACACCGGAGCAACAACTCGCCGTCGTCGACCACTACCGTGCACGGTGGACAATCGAAGAGTACTTCAAGGCACTCAAGACGGGATGCAGCTTCGAGTCGCGACAGCTCCAAGACTATGAAGCGCTGGTTAACCTGCTGGCGATACTCGCGCCCATTGCGTATCGCTTACTTTTGATTCGCAGCGAAGCAAGAAGTCGACCCAACGAACGAGCCGTAGAGCTGCTGTCACCCGATCACATTGACGTACTTCGCGCTCGCGGACGCATTAAGCTCAGCGCAGCTCCAACCTCGCGCGAGGTGTACCTCGCAGTTGCGGCTCTTGGCGGCCACATCAAATACGGTCGTGATCCAGGTTGGATCACGCTCGCCCGTGGTCTCGAAAGGCTAGACGCCATGACCGAAGGTTGGGTCGCTGCTAAATTACAGCTACGCAGTGATCAAGGATGAGAGCATGCTTACTATCTTCCAACGAACGAAAAGGGCAGCTCCTCTGGCGCTCCCGCGACGCGGCCTCGCCACCGTCTCAGCGGAATGGATTCTGCGTGGTCCCACTGGAAGCGGCTCTCGCTTTGCCAGGCGCTGCAGGCGTGCGCACTCGATGGGTCGGAGCTTTAGCAGCGGGGACAACCGGCTTCAGCTCAGGCGCTGCAGGTGCGTCGGTTGGCTGGGGCGGTGGGACACGGAGCTCGCGGGCCCGCTCATCGACGACAGGAGGCGCATCCTGAACAGCTCTGCCCTGGCCCTCGCCTCGGGGCTCCACCCCACGAGGCTCGTTGCGCTTGGCAAACAACAGCGCTGCGATGATCCCCAGGAGAGCAATGATCGCGCCTAAGGCGACCAAGAGTGGCGCTGAGGAACCTCGGGAGACAATCGTCACCTGCGACGGCGCTGTTCCGGTATTGGTCGTCACGCTCGATTGGCCGTCGACGCCTGACGGACCAATGAATTGCGAGCCGGACACGGCCGCGGGCCAACGCTCGGCATCCGCTCCAGCTTCTCCACGCGCGAGCCACGCGCGCACAGCATCTCTCTGCTGAGCTATCTCGTTGCCTATGACATCGCTCACGTAGGCCGCTAGATCCCTCGCCCGACCCACGCCAGTTCCGGATGCGGCTGCGAGCTCAAGTGCCGAAGCGAACTCCGCGCAACTGGAAAATCGCTTGTCTGGATCGCGCTCAAGCGCCTTTGCAACAACGGCGCTCACCCGCTCACCCGCTGCGGGGCACATTTCCATGAGCGGAGGGATGGTGTCGGAAATCAATCGCGACAGCGTCGCGGCATCGTTCTCTGCCTTGAACAAACGTTTGGCTGAGAGAACCTCCCAGATCACAACCCCTGAGGAAAATACATCCGCGCGGCGGTCGATCTCCTCTGCTCCCATCGCCTGCTCAGGGGCCATGTACGCAATCTTGCCCTTCAGCTGCCCGACGCGTGTTTCGCTCAGGCGGGACGCGGCACGAGCCACACCAAAGTCTGTGATTCGGGCGATCCCATCGCTGCCAACCAGAACGTTTTGCGGTGACACATCGCGATGAACAAGATGCGTGGGCAGGCCCTTCTCATCTCGCAGCTCGTGCGCCGCATGCAGACCCGCCAGCATATCGATCACGATTCTGAGGCCGATCGGAACCGGTAGGCGATCCTGATGGGTAGCTGCGCGTGCTAACAACCGAGCGAGCGTATCCCCCTCGATGTATTCCATCACCAGGTAGTACCCGAGGTCGCTCGCCCCAACTTCTAGGATCGGAACAACGTTCGGGTGATGGATCCCCGCCGCCAGGCGAGCCTCATCCAAGAACATCTGAACGAATTCATTTTCTGCCGCAAGGTGAGGATGCAAGCGCTTGATGGCTACGAAGCGTTGAAAGCCCCCCACGCCGGTAAGCCGGGCGAGATAAACGGTCGCCATTCCGCCCGAAGCTATTTCGCCAACCAACTCATAGCGATCAATGCGCTGGCGACCGTGCGTGCCAACGCTCAGAAACTTGGTGGCTACCATTGGCATGCCTGAGCTTTCATTCGCAGATCTGGAACACGCCAAGGTGTCGGCAAATTTGCCAACGCGGAAGTGCATTTCATGATCGCTTGACTCAAGGCAGCCCTCACATGAAGGCTACATGCAAAGGAGCGGAGTCGCGACCCTCTGGCGCCGAAAAATCGCGTACCACTAGCACCTTAACAAACCCCTCACCGAACGATTGAGCCACCCAGCCGGGCCTCCAGCGTTTGGCTATCGTCCTACTCTGTTCTATCCGTCCTATCCGAAGCACCTATGGGGATTGGTGAGCACTGTATTCCCGTGTGGGCGTGTGTGCTCAGAACGTGGGGCACTATCCCATTTCGACCAGCAAACGGTCCGGCTCCTGCAGATACTCGATGATGGTCTGAGCGAAGGCTGCGCCGATATGCCCATCCACGATTCGATGATCAAAGGAGAGGCTCAAGAGCATTACATCCCCAATCACGATTTGTTCGCCGCGCACGACGGGCTTCCGCTTCATCTCGTGGATGCCCAGAATCGCAACTTCGGGATAGTTGATAACTGGAGTTGCGAAGAGGCCGCCCAACTTGCCCAAGGAAGTGATGGTAAAGCTGGAGCCGCCGAGATCTTCCTTGAGCGTCTTGCTCTCTTTGGCATTGAGGGCCAGGCGGTCGATTTCTTTAGCAATCTCGAGAATGCTGAGCCGATCCGCGTTACGAACGACCGGCACGATGAGCCCAGCATCAGTGGAGGTTGCGATTCCGATGTCGTAGGTTCGCTTCAGCACCATCTCCATGGCTGAATCGTCCACAAGACAATTGAGCTCAGGATGGCGCTTCAGCGCCGCAACCACGGCTTTTACGATAAACGGCAAGAAGGTGAGCCGGACCTGCGCTCGCTCCGCAAAGCGCTTGGAGCGCTCACGCAAAGCCTTGAGCTCCGTTGCATCGCACTCGTCCACGTAAGTGAAGTGCGCAGCCGTGTGTTTGGAGCGCGCCATGTTCTCGTAGATGCGCTTCCGCATACCGCGGATTGGTACGCGTTCATCTCCGACAGTGCGTGGAACAGGTTGGCCGGCAACAACTGGAGGAGCCACGGCCGCCACGGCTGGGCCAGGCGCGCTTGGGGCTGCCTGACCAAAACGCTCAATATCCTCGCGTGTAATTCGCCCTGCAGCTCCTGAAGGCGACACCTGGCGTATGTCCACGCCGACTTCGCGCGCGTACTTGCGGGTTGCCGGAGCTGCGAGCGGCTTGTCGTTAAAATAGGCGCTGCCGGCTGCAGGTTTCGCTGCGACCACTCCAGCCGCTGGTGCTGACATTCCTGGCAATTGCTCGCGGATGTCGCCGACTGCCGTGGTTCCTGAATCCTCGGGTGACGCCTGAGGAACGGCCGTGGGGGCCGGGGCCGTGGCCGGGGCCGTGGCCGGGGCCGTGGCCGAGGCTGCCGATGCCGATGCCGTGGCCGGAGCTGGCGTGGCCGATGCGGCTGGAAGGGAAGGAGCTGCACCTTCGCTCACCTCCAAAACTATCATGACGTTTCCGACGGGAACCACATCCCCGACTTTGCCCCGGAGCTCAGTTACGGTCCCCGCTTTAGGCGAGCCGATCGTGACCGTCGCCTTGTCGGTCATCACTTCGACCATGTCTTGATCGGACGCCAGGCTGTCTCCAACCTTGACCAGCCAGTTAACGATTTCGCCTTCGGTAACTCCCTCCCCGATATCGGGGAGCTTGAACTCAAACTTTGCCATCTTCTCTCATTTCTCCTCAGGCGCGCGCCGACTCTAGAACAGCCGGCAGGATCCGGTGCGAGAGCGGCATATACTCCATCTCGAGCGTGTACGGAAACGGTGTGTCGAAGCCCGTCACCCGAATGGGTGGGGCCTGCAGATGATAAAACGCCCGCTCGCAGACCAGAGTGACGAGCTCGCCACCAAATCCGCCTGTCTTGGCGGCTTCGTGGACCACCACCAAGCGACCCGTTTTCTTCACGCTCGCGAGAATCGTCTGAATATCGACAGGCCAGAGCGTGCGGAGGTCGATCACCTCGCACTCAACGCCCTGCTCAGCTGCCTTGGCGGCAGCATCCAGCGCCTCATACAGCATGGCACCATAGGCCAAAACCGTGACATCGCCCCCATCGCGGGCAATCGCCGCAGATTCGAGTGGCACCTTGTAATGGCCTTCAGGCACCTCGCCCTTGGCCGCGCGATACACACGCTTGGGCTCAAGGAATAGCACAGGATCAGGATCTTCAATCGCCGCGAGGAGCAGACCCTTGGCATCATAAGCGTTCGAAGGGATCACCACCTTGATGCCCGGCACGTGAATGAAGTGGGCTTCTGGGTGTTGGGAGTGATAATGCCCCCCGCGGATCCCTCCGCCGACAGGTGTTCGGATCACCATGCCTGCGGTGTATTCGCCGCCAGAACGGTAGCGATACTTGGCTAACTCATTGACGATTTGATCGTACGCAGGCCAAATGAAATCGGAAAATTGGATCTCCGGGATCGGCACCATCCCATACAGCGCCATGCCCACTGCTGCGCCAATAATGCCGCCTTCACTGAGAGGGGTATCGATCACACGGTCTTCGCCAAACTCATCAAAGAGCCCTGCCGTGACCCGAAACACGCCGCCCACTTTGCCCACATCTTCGCCAAGAATCACGACACGCTCGTCCTTGCGCATGGCGACGCGTAAGGCATCGTTGATCGCTTGAACCATATTCATCAAAGGCATCGTGGCGTCGCTCTACTCTCGTCTGGGGCTAGCACGGCTCAATGCTGGGAAGGTGCTCGGGGGCCGCCCAAAAGTTGGGCGCGCTGCTCCTCAAGGTGCCAGGGCGGCTTAGCGTAAACGTCGTCGAACATGCTAGCGAGATCGGGGGGTGGCGTCTCCTCAGCGATGCGCACGGCTTCACGAAATTGGGTTTCGACCTCAAGCACCAGCGCCGCGTCGTCCGCGTCCCCCCAAAGCCCCCTCTTCACCAGGTATTCGCGTGAGCGTTCGATGGGATCGCGTTTCTGCCACGGCTCCAAATCGGCCATGGGACGATAGCGGTTGGGATCATCGCTGGTTGAGTGGCCTCCCATCCGATACGTGAGCGCTTCGATCAAGGTTGCTCCATCGCCATTCAAGGCCCGCTCACGAGCTTTCTGCGTCACGGCCACTACCGCGAACACGTCGTTCCCATCCACGCGAACGCCTGGGATCCCATACGCGCTCGCTTTCTCGGCAAACGTGCGCGAGGCCGTTTGGCGATCAGCTGGCACACTGATGGCCCAGCCATTATTTCGGCAAAAGAAAAGGGTTGGGGTTTTGAAAACTCCAGCGAAATTGAGCCCACTGTGAAACTCGCAGGAACTCGTGGCGCCGTCTCCAAAGTAAACCAACACCGACGAGCGCTCTTTGCTGAGCTTTGCAGCCCATGCGAGCCCGACCGCCTGGGTGATCTGCGTTCCCACCGGAGAACTGATGGAGCCCCAACGTTTCTCACGGCACGTGTAATGGTCCGGCATTTGTCGGCCATGCACGGTGTCGTTGCGATTGCCGAACATGTTGTCGAGAAAACGCTGGAGCGAGAGCCCGCGCATCAGTGCTCCGCCAAACTCCCGATAACAGGGCAAGAGCCAATCGAGTTCACCCATGGCGAAGGTTGAGCCGAGAATCGCGGCCTCTTCACCCACCGACCCCACGTGAAATCCAATCCGCCCCTGGCGTTGAAGTGCAACCAGGCGCTCATCCAAGAGGCGCGTGGAAACCATGTGCCGATGGATGTACACGACATTTTCGTCGCTCAGCTTTGGGTCATGCTCGGGATCGAGAGTGCCGTCTTCACGCAACACCTGAACCACGTCGAGGTCATGGTTCTCAGCTTTGCTTAAACTCATTTTCAGCATGACAATCGGGCTTAGCCTAATCGAAGCGAGTCGCGCTGGTAAGCCTCTCTGTCCGGCACCGCTCGACGCAGGATAGGGCACCATTCGCGACAAAAAATGGCCGTATGCGCGGAGTGCGTCAACGCTTTCGCACCCGAGTTCAACGGCCGAGCGACAAGCTCACTAACGCCCGAGCTCGTCGGCACTGAGCGACATCGTCGCCTCCGTCAGCGCCCGTGACAACGCGAACTCATCCAAATGGCACGCACGGGCTAGCTCCGAAAGAACCTGGTGTTCAACCGCGCTCACCCCACCTGAGACTTCAGCCAGCAAGGCGGCCACTCGCAAAACTTCAAGCGCGTGTTCCGGACGTTTGATGGTGCGGGCGACCATCACTATCCGTTTTTCCAGCCCATCTTCTTCGAGCTGTGATTGCAAATCCAAAAGCAAGGCATGAACCTGGCGTTCTGCTACTTTTCCTTGACAGACCGCCAGCACAATATGCTCGAAGGCTTCGCGTTCCGTTTCATCGAAATGGCCGTCCGCATGCGCCACCAAGAAGGCGCTCTCGACCAACGCTTCGAACAGCGCTGCCACCTCCGGGTCGAATCCCGTGGGTTGGGTCACGTCTTCAATCACCGAATTGGACCCATAACTCTGTGCGGCGACGCCAAGGATTGACCCAGAAACTCCGGGCTCAGCATAGGAAGGCGGCCGACCAAGCTTGGCAACGATCTGCTGGATCAGCGGAGTATTGGCTTCTGACATGGTTTCACTACCCTCCTATCTATCGCGCTCGCGGCTCAAAGGCCAGCTGCCGCGGGCAAGCTCCGGTCTCAGTTGGATTCGCGGGCTCGGGCCCGGCCGCATTAAGGCCGGCGACTCAGGCTCAGCAGGGGCTCGTTCGCTCCCCCGACGGCCTCGCCCGCGGCGGATCCATGATGAATCAGCGAATGCAACGACCGCTCCTCAACAGCTGGGCGCGGCGCTGGCAACAAATTGGCGCCCACAAATCCCTCTGCCGCTCGATAGCTTGAACGCACCAGTGGCCCCGCAGCCACAAAGGCAAAGCCAAGCTCCTTGGCTCTATCCTCGAACACTTTGAACAGCTCCGGAGGGACGTAGCGCTGCACCGGGGCGTGCTTGGGCGTGGGACGCAGATACTGCCCGATGGTGACGATATCCACCTGATGCGCGCGCAGATCGGCCAGGGTTTCGAAGACTTCTTCGTCTGTTTCGCCAATGCCCACCATCAGCGAGCTCTTGACGTAGCGTTCGGGCGCGCTCGCCTTTGCGAAGCGCAGCGTTTCCAAAGACAGCTCGTAGCGACAGCGCTGATCTCGGATGAGCGGCGTTAACCGACGTGTTACCTCGATGTTGTGAGCGTAGACATCGGGTGCTGCAGCAAGCACCGTGGCGATATCCGTCTTGCGGCCACCGAAATCACCCACCAACGTTTCCACCAACAACGCAGGCTGGTAGCGTCGCAATGCGACAACCGTCTGTGCCACGTGGTCCGCTCCCCCATCCAGAAGATCGTCGCGATCTACCATCGTGAGTACGACGTACTTCAAGCCAAGCTTTGCCAAAGCACGTGCGACGTGCTCCGGTTCACGTGGATCGACCGCTCCCTTTGGGTTGCCTGTTGTGACCGCGCAGAATCGACAACCGCGCGTGCACATGTGCCCGAGCACCATCACGGTCGCTGTGCCTTCACTCCAACACTCGCCCACATTCGGGCAACGCGCTTCTTCGCAGACTGTGAAAAGATCGAGCTCCCGCAGCGTCTGCTTGATGCGCCGGTAATTCTCGCCGCCGGGCGCACGCACCTTGAGCCAGCTGGGCTTCGGCTCATTCAAGGGCAAGCCGTCGCTCATGTGGCCTCCGCCTTCAGCAAACGCTCCAGCAGCGCGCTCAACAGCTCAGGCTCCGCGCGCCCTTTCGTTTCCTTCATCACTTGGCCCACGAAGAAGCCCAAAATCGCGTGCTTCCCGCCCAAAAACTGTTCCTTTTGCTTCGGATACGCCGCAATCACTGCCAGACACACCGCTCGCAACTCATCTTCATTTGAAATGACGGCGATGCCCTGGCTTTTGACGACTTCAGCAGGGCTGAGCGCGCTGCCCTCCAACGCCGCAAAGACTTCCTTCGCCTGCTTTCCACTGATCGCCTTGGAATCCACTAAGGAAAGGAGCTCGGCAACTTGAAGTGGCGTCACTGAGAATTCGGCATTCAGGCCGTGAACCTTGGCGTTGCGAAGAACCTCCGTTTGCATGAAGTTCGCCAGCTTCACCGCGTCTGGGTAGCTCTGAAGCGCCGCTTCGAAGAACTTCACGTAGCCCGGATGCTGACTCAGTGTCTGCGCCGTTGCCGCTGTAAGCCCCAGCTCATCGACCCAGCGCGCGCGGACGCGTGCCGGCAAGGACCCAATGAGCGGCCGTTGTTGTCCGATAAACTCTGCTGAGATGCTGAGTGGCGGGAGATCGGGTTCCGGGAAGTAGCGATAATCGTGGGCGTCTTCCTTGGATCTCAACGTCTTAGTGAGACTGGTATCCGGGTCGAAGCTGCGCGTTTCTTGGGTAATGCTCCCACCCGCGTCGAGCACGGCCGTCTGGCGTTGGATTTCCGAATCAATCGCACGCTGCACGAATCGAAAGCTGTTGAGATTCTTGAGCTCACAACGCGTTCCAAACTTCTCTTGCCCAACTGGGCGAATGGAGACGTTCGCATCGCAGCGGAAGCTTCCCTCCTCCAAATTCCCATCATTGACACCGATTGCCACCAAAATATCGCGCAGCGTCCGCAAGTAGTGAGCCGCTTCGGTGCTTGAACGAAGATCGGGCTCGCTCACGATCTCGATCAAAGGCACCCCAGCACGATTCAAATCAACGGCCGAATCAGCGCCCACGCCGTGCACATTCTTGCCGGCGTCTTCTTCCATATGGATGCGGGTGATACCGATACGCTTCACACCGGACTCAAGCGGCACGTCGAGGTGACCCTGCGCGCAGAGCGGTGCTTCGTACTGACTGATTTGGTAGCCCTTGGGCGAATCGGGATAGAAGTAATTCTTACGGGCAAAAATGCTGGTGCTCGCAATCGAACAATCCAGCGCTAAGCCGGCACGCACGGCCATCTCAACCGCTGTTTCGTTCAGCACGGGTAAGGAGCCCGGGAGCCCCAAACACACGGGGCACACGTTGGCATTCGGTGATTTTCCGAACTCAGTAGAGCAGCCGCAAAAAAGCTTACTCTTGGTCTGTAGCTGAGCGTGAACCTCAAGCCCAATGACCGGTTCGTAAGTGACAGCCACCGCGTACCTTAGTGGCGATCGCGGTCGATACCCGGATGAGTCGCCTCACCGGGTTCGTGGCGGGGATTCTTGGTCACGTGATCGTTCTTCCGACC